>NZ_NMQT01000053.1 GCF_002234405.1 Amycolatopsis thailandensis
TCAGCGGTCCGGCTTCACCTCGCCCAATCCCAGGCACTGCACGATCAGAGCGCGGCGACGCTGTCTCGCATTCGCCAACGCGCCCTCGCCGCGACAGAGGAACCGTCGGCACCACTACGAAACGACCTGCTGGGAATCCTTCTCGGTGACGACACAGCAGGGACCCGCGAAGCGTGACCTGACGTAGGTTCCGACGAACCGGTGAGATCCCCGCGACTTCATCGGCTCAGGAGAGGACTTCGCCGAGCTTGTCCAGCCCTTCCTTGACCCCGGCCTCGATGCGCCGGTACGTGTCCGCCCCGGTGACCAGGCTGTCCGCGATGCCGCCGATCGTTTCCACCCCGGCCGTCAGCCGGTCGCCCGCCATCGTGACGTGCTTGGTCAGCGTGTGGCTGAAGGTGGTCGCCGCGGGCACGTCGCCGAGCAGATGCGGCACCAGTTGCAGCCGCGACATCGCGCCGGCCGCGGTGCTCAACGTCGACGTCGCCCCGTCCAGTACGCCCGCGGCACCGACCAGCGAGTCGGGATCGGTTTCGTATCCGGCGTCGCCGGGGGAGAGCGCGCCGTCGGGGTCGAGACCGAGTTCCTCCAGGGAGATCCTGGTCAGCTCCGGTTCGTCCCACTTCGAGCCAGGGTTCTTCTGGTAGCCGTAGGCGCCGGATTCGTGCGCCAGCACGATTTCCCCGTCGATCTCGACGGCTTCCTCGACGCCGTGGGAGTCGTAGCCGTCCTCGTTGCCCGGCTCGCCGCCCTTCAGCTCGATCTCCTCGCGATCGTTGAAGTCGTACCACTCCGGCGTCCGGTCCTGCCGGTAGAACTTGCCGCTGTGCCCGTCGGAGGACGAGAAGATGAACTCGTCGTCGCGCACCACGACACCCTGGACGTTGTTCGGTGTCTCGATCGGATCCCCGGCCTCGTCCGGCCGGGGTGAGCCGTCCGGAC
>NZ_NMQT01000054.1 GCF_002234405.1 Amycolatopsis thailandensis
CTCTGCCCAGCGTCCCCCCCCCCACCCGCCGGCCGCCGGCAAGCCCCCCGGAGAGGGGCCGCCGGGCCAGCGCACCGGCAGCCCTGCCCAGTCGGCCGGCGCGACACCGCCGCCTCCGCCCGCCAAACCGCACACGCCGACGGCCGCGTTCATCCCGATGCGCTCGCAGGACGCCCCGCCGAACACGCCGCCGCGCCCGGTCGCCGCGGTGAGCCCACCGCCGTCCGCGGCCGCCCCGATGCGGCCGTCCCAGGCCAAGAGCACCGACGCCAAGCGCAAAGCCGTCCTGTTCGCGGGCGCCGGCGCCGCGGTCGTGGTGATCGCCGTGATCGTGTTCCTGGTGCTGAACTCCGGCAACGGGACGAACGGCAACCAGGGCGGCGACAACGCCGGGGTGAACCCGCCGCCGGGCACCTCGGCACCCAAGTCGAGCGCTCCGTCGTCCTCGAAGGCATCCCCGGCGGGCCTGGGGAAGACCCCGAGCGAGAAGGTCACGAGCTACTCGAGTGTCGGCGGCTTCGTCCTCGACTTCTTCGACACGGACAAGATCGGGACGGCCGCGAGCTGGAACAAGCTCACGGACGCCGCGAAAGAGGTCTACGGCTCGGAGCAGGCTTTCGCCGATTACTGGAGCACGCACAAGGTCACCGGTGCCGACACCGCGCGAGCGGACAAGGGCGGCGGCAACCCCGACGGCTCGATCGACATGAACATCACGCTCAACAAGGGCACCCGTCCCGCGCTGCGTGTGGTCCAGGTCGGCGGGCAGTACTACATCGACGCCGACACGCGAGTACTCGGCAACTGACGCAGCGTGGCGGTGGTGAGACCCGCCTCGCTGGTGGTAGGCCAATCGCCGCTCGTGGCTTACTGTTGCCGGTATGGCCGATAGCGGACCTTTCGGACCTGGCCAGAATCCTCGTTTCGACGAGGACCTGGTAGGCCTCGACCCGTACGACCCCGAAGCCCGTGCCTTCGCCGAGCATCTGGACCGCATCGAGCGCTGCGGCCCGAACTTCACCGTGGAAGCCTGCATCGACGGTGTCTCCGATTTCGCCGACTCCAGCAACCGTCTCGGCGGTCTGCGCTGGTG
Organism: Amycolatopsis thailandensis; assembly: GCF_002234405.1. Lineage (GTDB taxonomy): Bacteria > Actinomycetota > Actinomycetes > Mycobacteriales > Pseudonocardiaceae > Amycolatopsis > Amycolatopsis thailandensis. Next base: position 1,094 of record NZ_NMQT01000054.1, read on the forward strand.
GATTTCGGCGCTGGTCGTGGTCCTCATCGTGCTCGGCGTGATGGTCACCGCATGGGACATCATCGGCCGGGCCATCGCGTGGCTCGCGGGGTAACGTGGAACCAGTGAAAGGTATGAAACCCGTTGTCGGAGCCACGCCGCGCGTGGTCAAGTCCGAACAGGAATGGCGGGAACAGCTCAGCCCCGACGAGTACGCCGTGCTCCGCCAGGCGGGCACCGAGCGTCCCTTCACCGGCGAGTACACCGATGAGAAGACCACCGGTGTCTACCAGTGCCGCGCCTGTGGCGCCGAGCTGTTCCGCAGTGACACGAAGTTCGAGAGCCATTGCGGCTGGCCGTCGTTCTACGACCCGGCCGACACCGACGCCGTCCTCCTCCGCGAGGACACCGCGATGGGGATGCGCCGGATCGAGGTGCTGTGCAAGTCGTGCCACAGCCACCTCGGGCACGTCTTCGAAGGCGAGGGCTACGCCACGCCGACGGATCAGCGGTACTGCATCAACTCGATCTCGCTGAAGCTCGTTCCCGAGTCCGAGTCGTAACCGAACCCGGCGAACCACCGCCCTCTCCGACGCGTTCACAGAGAACTGGAACAGCGTCGGGGAGGGCGGTGTTTTGTGAACGGACCCTGGGGGATTTCCGGACCGGCTTTCGCCTGGCTCTACGGTGCCTGCGTCGTCCTGCCGGCGGCACTCGCCGTGGTGTACGAACTGTGGCTGCGCCGTGACACCGGCGCCAGGAAGGTGCCCGGCCTCTACCACCTGGCCGCGCTGGCGGGCGGCACGGAACGGGTCACCGACACCGCCGTCGCCGGTCTTCTCGAACGGCACCGTCTCCGGCCCGACGGGCGCGGGCTCCTGCACCCGATCAGGCCGGTCCCGGCCGACCCCTTCGAGCGCGCCCTCGTCACGCTCGTGCACGGCAACGGGATCGGCCTGGGCGAGCTGCGCGCCAGGATGGCGCGGCATCCGGTCGTCCTTCTGCTGCGCGCCGAGCTGGCACAAAACGGCCTGTCCGTCGCCGAAAACCGGCGACGGACAGGCTGGCAGTGCGCGTTGGCCGCCTACGTGGCCGTTCTCGCGCTGGGGATCGCACGGCTGGCGAACGCGGTACCTCTTGAGCGTCCGACGACCGTCCTCGTCGTCTTGATCGTCTGTGCGGTCGGCGCCCTCGGCCTGACCGTGTGGCGGCAATGGCCGGACCGGTCCGGCCGCGCGACCACCGCGGGCAAGCTGGCGCTCCACCACGGCGACTGGGACCGCGACCTGGCGCGCACCACGACCGGGCGGGTGGCTCTCGACGGGTTGCAGGTCTTCCCGGACCAGGCCGTGGCGATCACGCTGATCAAGACCGTCGCCACGAAAGGCAGGCTGTTCGGCGGCACGGCGAGCACCGACGGCGGAGGCGTGTCCTACGCCCCCGTTTACTCCTGTGGCGGAGGCGGCGTTTCCTGCGGTGGCGGAGGGTGCGGAGGATGACCATGAACCGGCTCGAAACGATCTACCAGGTCGCGTACCTCACCGGCGGCCCCGACCGGGTCACGGACACCGCCGTCGCGGAAGCCCTCGAACGGAAGGCCGTCCGGCTCGACAAGTCCGGTGTCCTGCACCGGAGTTCCGCCAAGCCCGCCGATCCGTTCGTGCTGGCGGTCGTGGAGACCTTGCCCAAGGTACGGATCGCGCGGGTGCGCGAAGCCCTGCGCGAGTCGGAACCGATGCGCTCGCTGCGAGCGGAACTCCTGACCGGCGGCCTGCTCGTCCCGGCGATCCACTGGCGCCGGGTTCGGCGGCGCGGGTCGTGGGCGAGCAAAGCGGGCGGACAGGCGCTGTCCCTGGCGAGGGAGGATCCGGGGCTCGTCACCGGCGTGAGGGGCGCGGTGGCCTTGGGCGGCCTCGACGCCCATCCGGATCGGCGGTCGGTTCGGCTCCTGACCCTGGCGCCACCAGCCGGGGCCAGAACCCGGGTCGCCATCAGCAGCCCTGATGACGGTCTAACGGACGTCACGGACTGCTCGCCCGGCTGATCGAATGGTTCGAGGGAACCACGACCGGACGGAACAGCGTCCGACTACGGTAAGTGCACCTGCTCGTGAAAGGCCCGTGCGATGGAAGACACCTGGGGCATCCCCGGACCCACGTTCCTGGCGATCTACGCCGTCTTGCTGGTGCTTCCGCTGGCCGTCGGTCTCTTGTGGACGATCGCGGTCAAGCTGGGACGCAAGGCGCCGCGCGCCGCCGTGAGCGGACCGCAGCCGACCGTGTACGAACTCGCCTATCTCGCCGGTGGCCCGGATCGCGTGGTCGACACGGCCATCGCGGCCCTGGTCGATCGCGGGACGTTGCGGGTCAGCAGCTCGAAGCAGCTCCAGCTGGCAGGCCCCGAGCCCGCGGACCCGATCGAAAGGGCCGTCGCCAAGGGCGCCAAGCCGGGCTACAACGCCACGACCCGCGGCATGCGCGACAGGCTCCGCATGTCCGGGCCGATGCAGGCGCTCGGCAAGGACCTCGAAGCGCGGGGACTCGTGGTCGTCAACCAGGCGCCGCGCATCCGCCAGGTCGTCTTCTTCCTGTACGTCGCCGTGTTGGTCCTCGGTGTGGTGCGCCTGTTCGCCGGGCTCGGCACGAACCACCCCGTCGGCTTCCTGGTCCCGCTGCTGATCGCGGCCGTGGTCGCGACGCTGATCGCCCGTTCCGCCAAGAACAAGACGTCCGGACCGCGCCCGACCGGTGAGGGCAACCGGATCCTCGGGAGCGCCAACAGCGCGCTCGCACGCGAGCGCAAGCGCGGTATCCCCAACGAGCCGGCCGTGGGCGGCGTCGGTCCCGGCTTCCTGCTGGGCGGTGCGGCCGCGGCCGTCGCGCTCGGCGGGCTCGCGTTCTACCCGGACGAGGAGCTGAGCGAGGCGCTGATCCCGCCGCCGGTCCCCGGCGCTTTCGGCGGCGGTGGTTCGTCCGGTGGTGGCAGCACGTGCAGCACGGGTTCCTCGTGCAGCAGCGGAAGCTCTTCGTCCTGCGGCGGCGGTGGCGGCTGCGGGGGTGGTGGCTGCGGTGGCTGACGGGCCGGGCCGCCTCGGCATCGGGATCGGCTGGCGGCACGAACTGGACCTGTCGATCGCGCGGCTGCCGGGCGTCGACTGGGTCGAGGTCGTCGCCGAGAACCTGCACGCCGACCATCTTCCCGAGACCTTGATCGCCTTGCGTGACAAGGGAATGCCGGTCCTTCCGCACGCGGTTTCGCTGTCGCTGGGCGGGGCCGAGCCGCTGGACACCGCCCGCGTCGAGCATCTCGCGGAGGTCACCCGCGAGCTCGGCGCGCCGATGGCCAGCGACCACGTGTGCTTCGTGCGCGCGGGCGGCCTCGACTCGGGGCATCTGATGCCGCTGCCCCGCACCCGGGAAGCGCTCGACGTCCTGGTGGACAACGTCAAACTGACCCAGTCCATCGTCGGGGTCCCGTTCGCGCTGGAGAACATCGCGGCGGTCTTGGACTGGCCTGACGCCGAGTTCACCGAGTCGGAGTTCCTGCGGGAGCTGACCGACCGGACCGGCTGCCTGCTGATCATCGACGTCGCCAACCTGTACGCCAACGCCCGCAACCTCGGCACCGACCCCGGACGGTTCCTCGACGAGATCCCGTGGGAGCGGCTGGCGTACACGCATATGGCGGGCGGCGTCGAACGCGACGGCGTCTACCACGACACACACGCCCATCCGGTGGTCCCGGAGGTGCTGGACCTGTTGCGAGAGCTGCGGAAGCGGGTGGACCCGCCGGGGGTCCTGCTGGAACGCGACGACGACTACCCGACCGACGCCGAATTGGCGGCCGAGCTGACCGCGCTCAGGAACGCGGTGTCAGCGTGACTTCGCCCCGCGAGCGGCTCGCCAGGCAGCAGGCCGAACTGCTCAAGGCACTCCTCGCCGACGGCGAGGCCCCGGCGGGGTTCGACGGGGACAGGCTCCGCATCGAGGCGAACGTGTTGCGGAACAAGCAGCGCAGGCTGGCCGCGTACCTGCGGCCGGACCTCGCTGAGGCCCTCGGTGACCGGTTCGCCGCGCTGTTCCGCGAGTACGCGACAGCGCATCCGAAGACCGACACGATCCGCGCGCGGGCCTACGCGGACGCTTTCGGCACGTGGCTCGTCGAGCGCGGCGAGGTGCCGAAGCCGAAGCGCGGGCTCAGCACTTGGGCACCTTGGCGGGGCGGACTTCGCCGTCGTCGCTCATGATCGACGTCGAGTCGTCGACGTAGCCCGAACCACCAGAGTACGAGATCTTGTAGAACCCGAACCCGTTGACCGTCTCGTGGCAGGTGACGGTCACCTTCGACAAGGTGGTCAGCTTGCCGACCGGGTCGTGGCTCACTCCGCCGTTCGCGTTGGGTTTCGGCTCCGAGTACACCGTCGTGTCGCCGTAGTCGCCGATCTTCCCGTCGACTCCGCACGCGCACAGGACCAGCGCGGAAGCCGTGACCAAGGCCAGTTTCAGCTTGTTTCGCGTCATCTCCCCGAAGCTAGGCCGGGGAGATGAAAATCGGATGAAACGCGGCGGTCACCAGACCGCGCGGTCGCTCCCGGGAACGCGCGTCCCCTCCACCCAGAAGGGATTCGAGCCGGGCAGGGTGCCCGCCATCTTGACCCGGGTGAGCCGTCCGAGCGGGCTGTCGGCGTCCTCCAGGAACTCGGCACCGTCGAAGCCGGTGGGTCCGGCTTCCTTGCGCCCCAAGGAGTTCAGCCACTCCCCCGTCCCGGCGAGCGACGTGCGGACGTGCTGGCCGCCGCCCTCGGTGGCGGCCCGGCGGACGGCCGTCATGATCGCCGCCGCGGTGAGCCAGCCGGTCGCGTGGTCGAGCGCCTGCACCGGAAGCGGTCCCGGACCGTCGATGCCGGCCGTCTTGCCGCCCTCGTCGGCGATCCCCGACGTCATCTGCACCAGGCTGTCGAACCCGCGCCTGCGCGCCCACGGCCCTTCCCAGCCGTAAGCCGACAGGTCCGCGACCACGATCCCCGGCCGCAGCTCGGCGATCGCCTCCGGCGAGAAACCCTTGGCCACCAGCGATCCCGGCCGGAATCCCTGGAGCACGACGTCGGCGCGCGCGATCAGCTTGCGCAGCCGCGAGCGCCCGGCTTCGGTCTCCAGGTCGACGTACGCCGAGAGCTTGCCCATCCCGGTGTCGACGGCCAGCGGCGGCACGGTCGGCAGCTGCGCCGACCCGATGTGCATGACGGTGGCGCCGTGCGCGGCGAGCACCCGGCCCGCGACCGGACCGGCGATGACGTGGGTGAGGTCCAGGATCCGCACCCCGCCCAGCGGCCGGTCGGATTCGAACAGCCGCACGGGCTCCGACGGCCCGAGCGACCGGATCTCGGCGACCGGCAGCGCGCTGGCCGCCTGTCCTTGCTTGTGCGCCAGCCATTCCTCGCGGCTCCGCAGTACCGCCGCGGCACCGCCGGCGCCGATCACCGCCGACTCGACCTCGAACTTCGACTTGGCCGCCACGACCTTCTCGAACGCCTCGCGGGTCGCGGGCACACCGAGACCCCAGCACACGGCGGCGACGTGGCGCGGGTAGTTGCAGTGCAGCCGCACCCAGCCGTCGTTCGCGCGGTAGTCGCCGGACAGCGGCGCGCTGAACGGCACCGGCTCCCCGTCGACGCGGAGGTACTGCTCACTGCGGAACGACGCCGCGGCGTGCCGGGTGTCGACCGAGACCTTGCCCGGCTCGATTCCCCGCAGCCGCAGCAGTTCCCCGGCGGCCAGCGTCGCGACGGCGACACTCGTCGTCGCCGCCTTCTCGACCCGGAAGGTCCCGGGCAGCACGGATTCGGGGCCGGTGACCTCGACGGCGTCTTCGGCGAGCTCGTCGCCGGTGAGGGTGGTCCAGACGCGTGAGTCCACTGATGCGTTCACTACGGCAGCAGGGCGATCAGCTCGGCGGGTTCCACCTTGGTCCCGGTGTAGAACGGGATCTCCTCGCGCACGTGGAGGCGGGCCTCGGTGCCGCGCAGGTGACGCATCAGGTCGACGATGCGGTGCAGCTCGTCGGCTTCGAAGGCCAGGATCCACTCGTAGTCGCCCAGCGCGAACGACGCGACCGTGTTGGCGCGGACGTCCGGGTAGTCGCGGGCCTCCTTGCCGTGGTCGGCGAGCATCTTGCGGCGCTCGTCGTCCGGCAGCAGGTACCACTCGTAGGAGCGCACGAACGGGTAGACGCAGATGAACTTGCGGGCCTCTTCACCGGCGAGGAACGCCGGGATGTGGCTCTTGTTGAACTCCGCCGGGCGGTGCAGCGCGACCTGGCTCCACACCGGCACCGAGGCGCGGCCGAGCGGGGTGTGCCGGAAACCGCTGTACGCCGCCTGGACCTGCTCGATCTCCTCGGCGTGCCACCAGACCATGTAGTCGGCGTCGGCCCGCAGGCCGGAGAGGTCGTAGACACCGCGCACGACGACGCCCTTGGCTTCCAGTGCGTCGAGGTACTCGGTGGTCTCCGCGGTCGCCTTCTCGCGGTCCTCGCCGAGCTTTCCCTGCTCGGCCCGGAAGACCGACCAGGCGGTGTAGCGGATGGAGTCATTGAGCTCGTTGTAGTTCAGCCGCGCCATACCGCCATCTTGGCACTGCCGGTGCTCAGGAGCCCTCGTGGGTCGGTGTGATCCCGGCGATGCGGCGTGCGGCCGCGTCGGCGGTGGCGATGCAGGCCGGGAGCCCGACGCCGTGCAGCGTCGCGCCCGCCACGGCCAGCCCCGGCACGTCCGCGACGGCACGTTCGATCCGTTCGACGAGTTCGAGGTGGCCGGTGCCGTACTGCGGAAGGCCGCCGCCCCAGCGGGTCACCAGCGTCTCGATCGGCTCGGCGGTGACCCCGGTCAGCCGGGCGAGATCGTCGCGGACCACGCGCACGAGTTCGTCGTCGTCCGCGTGCAGCGCGCCCGGTTCGCCGAAGCGCCCGACCGAGCCGCGGACCAGCACCGGGCCCTCGCCGTACTGAGCCCACTTGCGGGAGGAGAAGGTGAACGCCTTGGCGGCGAAGGGTTTCCCTGCCGCGTCCTGTTCACCCGCGCCGATCAGTACACCGGACGACTCCGGCAGTGCGGTACCCGGCGGGAGCGCGAGCGCGATCACCGCCATCGAGGCGAGTTCGACCTCCGCGAACGCCGACGACGCCACTCCTGCGACGCCGTCGAGCAGCCGTCGTGCCGAAGGCGCCGGGACGGCGAGCAGAACCGAGCCGGCTTCGAGGTCGTCGACCTTCCAGCCGGTGGCGGTGCGCTCGAGCGCCGTCACCGTGGTCCCGGTCCGGATTTCGGCGCGCGACAGCTCCGCGAGCCGGGCGATCAGCGTGCCGAGGCCGCCGAGCAGGGTGCCGAAGACCGGCGCCGTACTGGGTGAGGCGGGCATGAGCGAAGCCGCGCCTTCGGTGAGCGAACGCGCGCCGCGGTCCACCGCGGACGCGAGGCCGGGCATCGTCGCGCGCAACCCGAGTCCGTCCGCTCCCCCGGCATAGACCCCGCCCAGCAGCGGGTCGACGAGCCTGTCGACGAGTTCGTCGCCGAACCGCTCGCGCAGCAGCGGGCCGAGCGGCACGTCACCGGCGGGCAGCTCCACCGGCGGCAGCGACGACTCGGCGTCGACCAGCGCGCGGCCTTTCTCCGACAGCACCCCGGCGACCGCGTCGGCCGAGGCGGGAACGCCCATGACCGTGCCCGGCGGCAGGCCGAGGACGGAGCCGCCGGCGTGGATCTTCGCGCGGGCCTTGGTGGGGTGGACGAGGCTTTCGCCAAGCCCGATCTCGCGCACCAGCGAGAGCGCCTCGGGACGGCGGGCGAGGAAGGCCTCGGCGCCGACGTCGTAGCGCTCCCCGGCGAGTTCGATCGTGCGGAGTTTCCCGCCGAGGGAGTCCGTCGCCTCGAAGACGACGATCCGGGCGTCTTCGCCGAGCAGCGTCCGCAGCCGGTACGCCGCGGTCAGTCCGGAGATACCGCCACCGATGACGGCAGCGGTCTTCACCGTGGTCACGGCTGCGGCTCGTGCACCAGCCCGACCACGCGCGTCAGGACGTCCGGGTCGACGCCGGGCAGCACCCCGTGGCCGAGGTTGAAGATGTGACCGTCGGCCGCGCGGCCCTCGGCGAGGATCCGCCGGACCTCGGCTTCGAGCACCGGCCAGGACGCGTGCAGCAGCGCCGGGTCGAGGTTGCCCTGCACGACCCCGCCGCCGAGCCGCCGGACGGCCTCGTCGAGCGGGATGCGCCAGTCGACGCCGACCACGTCGGCACCCGCGTCGCGCATGGCCACCAGCAGCTCGCCGGTGCCGACACCGAAGTGGATCCGCGGCACGCCGTAGCCCGCGACCGCGTCCAGCACCTTCGCCGAATGCGGCAGGACGAACTCGCGGTAGTCCCGCTCCGACAGCGCGCCCGCCCACGAGTCGAACAGCTGGATCGCGTCGGCTCCGGCGTCCAGCTGCGCGGACAGGAAGGTGATCGCCATGTCCGCGAGACGCCCGGCCAGCTCGTGCCACAGCGCCGGTTCGGAGTGCATGAGCGCCTTGGTGTGCTCGTGGTTGCGGCTCGGCCCGCCCTCGATGAGATAGGAGGCCAGGGTGAACGGCGCGCCCGCGAACCCGATCAGCGGCGTCTCGCCCAGCGACCCGACCAGCAGCCGCACACCTTCGGCGACCCGCTCCACCTGCTCCGGGTCCAGCACCGGCAGTGCCCGCACGCCCGCGGTGTCGCGGATCGGCTCGGCGACCACCGGGCCGGTGCCCGCGACGATGTCGATGTCGAGGCCCGCCGCCTTGAGCGGGACGACGATGTCACTGAAGAGGATGGCCGCGTCGACGCCGTGACGGCGGATCGGCTGGAGCGTGATTTCGGCGAGCATCTCGGGGTCGAAGCACGCTTCGAACATGGAAGTGCCCTCGCGCAGCGCCCGGTACTCGGGCAGCGACCGGCCCGCCTGGCGCATGAACCACACGGGGGTGCGGGCGGGGCGTTCGCCGCGCGCGGCGGCGAGGAACGGCGAGCCGGGCAGGGCACGACGGGCCGCGGGGACGGTCTGCGCGGCGGAACCAGGTGAAGGAGACATCACGGTTCATGGTGCCATGTGCGCTCGGAGGCCTTACTCTCGGCGCGCCTGCGCCCCGAACCGGACGATCGCGTCTTACAGTCGGTTGGTGACCGCGATGACGTCAGTACCCGATCTCTTCCGTGAAGCCGTCGCGGCGTTGCAATCGGTCCGGCCCCGCCCCGAAGTCCAGCTGGAGACGATGCGCCCGCCGCAGCGTCTGGCGCCGTGGTCCTACGCGGTGAGCTGCGAGGTCGAAGGGCCGGCGGACGTCCTGGCGTCGGGGCGGCTGGTGCTGCTGCACGATCCGGACGGCCAGGAAGGCTGGGACGGGGTCCTGCGGCTGGTCATGTACGTCCGCGCGGAACTCGACCGGGAGCTGGCGACCGACCCCTTCCTTCCCGCTGTCGGCTGGTCCTGGCTGACCGACGCGCTGGAGAGTTCCGGCGCGGAGTGGACGGCGCTGGGCGGCACGGTCACCGAGACGTCGTCCGCCCGGTTCGGCGACATCTCCGGGCCCGCGCGCACCGACGATCTGGAACTGCGGGCGTCCTGGACGCCGACGGATGCCGCCTTGCGGCCGCACGGGCAGGCTTTCTGTCAGGTGATGGCGAGTGTCGTCGGGCTGCCTCCGGTCGGCGTGACGCTGTTCGAGCAGCGCCAGTCCTCCTGACGCTCCTTGCCGCTCTCTCGCTGCTCTGCCGCAAGTCCGTGAAGGCCTGCTTGAGGGACTTGAATCCATGCATTGGCGCGCAGCGTCTCCGTTGAGGGTGGCGGCGGGGGCATGGACGGACTCTCAAGGAGGCCTTCACGGACTTGCGCTTCGCCTCGACACGCCGGAATCCCATCAATCGAGACATAGCATTCGGGTTATCTTGCGATTTCCGGCCATCTAGCGTCGCTAGCAAACCTGCCGATACTAAAGGTCCCTTGCTCCCGCCCACGAATCCGTGAAGGCCTCCTTCCCTACCTTGAGAGTAGGGAAGGAGGCCTTCACGGATCACCGCTCGACGCGCAAAGGCGCCGCGAAGCGGCCGAGAGCACCTTCGCTTACCCCATTCGCGGGCCCCTCAGAGCGTCCATACGCCACCCAGAGGCCCTTCAGGGCCATCTGGACTAGACCAGCTCCCACCTGCGCGGAGCCGTCCATACAGAGGTCTGGACCACCCCGTTCGTGCTACGCGTCCTGTCACCGTCCGCAACAAGATCAAGACCACCGGAAACGCCCTCGCGGACACCGCTGAACGCATCCGGAGCGTTACCATCGCGGTCACCCAGCGAAGCGATCATGACTCTCCGCGAAGTTGATCAAGCCCCACGCCGGAGGCGGTTTCCGGCTTGCCGCACACTGTCCTCCGAGGCTCCCGAGCAGAGGCACCGGCAGGTGCACGCTCCATCTGCACAGTCGGTTGGACCCCGGTAACCCCAGTGCATCGTGTTCTTTCGGCGATGCGTTAGCCACCGGCTGTGTACTAGCCCGATCGTGTTACAACGAACTCCCTGAGTAACTACTCGTTTGAGATAGATACCCATTCGATCCCCCCGTGAAGGCCTCAGGGCGGCTACAGTGCCATCGACGACACCACTTTCGGTCTAAAGCTGGCGCGGCTAAACGGCCGAAAGTCCCGGTGCCGGTCGGGGGGCACGACCGACTCCAGGGAGGTAGTGACGTGGCTACCGTCGGCATTTCTCAGGCCGTCCGATCCACGCCAGCCGGTTCATTGCCGGCGAGCATGGTTCCGCACCCGCGGGAAGAGCTGTTTTCCGTGTTGGTGGTCGATGACCACCCGCTGTTGAGGGAGGCAATCTCAGCAAGACTCGCACAGATGGGTGCGGGCACCGTCCACGAGGCCGCCACCGTGGCCGAGGCGAGGGCGCGAGCACAGGCCACCGGGCCTTGTGATCTGGCGATCCTCGATCTCGGACTGCCGGATGGCAGCGGCATCGAGCTGGTTACGGAACTCCGTAGCCACGGCTGGCCTCGTGTTGTGGTGCTCGCTTCATCAGACGACCCGTACGCGGTCAGGTCGGCGTTCCAGGCCGGCGCCCAGGCATACCTGCTCAAGTCGGCATCGCCGGTCGTAGTGACCGACGGCGTCCGCAGGGTGCTCGAGGGCGGCGTCTACGCGGACCCGAGCGTCGCACCGGTCCTGGCCACCGGCACGCGGGTTGCCGGCACCGACAACACCCCGCGCGAGCTTTCCGCGCGCGAGGTCGAGGTGCTGCAACTCGTCGCCGACGGCCAGAGCAACAAGGAGATCGGTGAGGAACTCAGCCTCTCCGCTCTCACGGTGAAGTCTCACCTCTCCCGCATCGGGCGCAAGCTCGGCACGGGTGACCGGGCTCAGATGGTGGCGCTGGCGATGCGTGCCGGCGTGATCCGCTGACAAAGGCGAACTGCCCTGCGGGGCGGGCGGACCAGGCGCGGCCCGCTCGTCCCGTAGGGTCTTCACCTATGGAAGGCGACCGACCCGGAGATCCGCAGGCAGACCCGAACACCGGCACCGATGACACCGGTGGACCGGTTCTGCTGCGCGAGCCCGCCGAGGGCACTCCGCCGGTGATCGCCGACGCGACAGCCCTCGCCGAAGCCTGCGCGAAGATCGCGGGCGGCAGCGGGGCCATCGCCGTGGACACCGAACGCGCGTCCGGCTACCGGTACTGGCCGAAGGCCTACCTGGTCCAGCTGCGCCGCGAAGGTGCCGGCTCCTTCCTCATCGACCCCATTCCGCTCGAAGGGCAGCTCGCGCCCCTCGCGGAAGTGCTCAACGACGCCGAATGGGTGTTGCACGCGGCCTCTCAGGACCTGCCGTGCCTCGCCGAACTCGACCTGCACCCGAAGAGCCTGTTCGACACCGAACTCGCCGGACGGCTCGCCGGGTACGAACGGGTCGCCCTCGGCACCCTCGTCGAACTCCTTCTCGGCTACCAGCTGGAGAAGGGGCACAGCGCCGCCGACTGGTCGAAGCGCCCGCTTCCCGTCGACTGGCTGAACTACGCCGCCCTCGACGTCGAGCTGCTCATCGAACTGCGCGAGAAGCTCGAAGCAGACCTCGCCGCCCAGGGCAAACTCGAATGGGCCCAGCAGGAATTCGAGGCCGTCCGCACCGCGCCGCCGCCCGCCCCGCGGGCCGAGCCGTGGCGACGGACGTCCGGGGTGCACAAGATCCGCAGCGCCCGCGGCCTCGCCGCGGTCCGCGAACTGTGGCAGGCGCGGGACGAGCTCGCCCGCAAACGCGACCGCGCGCCGAGCCGGATCCTGCCCGACAGCGCGATCATCAACGCCGTCACCGCGGACCCGAAGACCGTCGAGCAGTTGCAGGCGCTGCCGGTGTTCAGCGGCCGGGTGCAGCGCAAGTACACCGCGAGCTGGCTGCGGCATCTGCAAGCAGCCCGCGCGCTGCCCGCCGACGAACTGCCAACGCCCGCGCAGCAGACCGACGGCCCGCCGCCGGTGAACCGCTGGTCGGACAAGGACCCCGACGCCGCCGCCCGGCTTTCCGCCGCCCGCGCGGCGCTGGCCGCCATCGCGGAGGACCGGCGGCTGCCGGTGGAGAATCTGCTGCTGCCGGAGCTGGTGCGCCGCACCTGCTGGCGCCCGCCCGCGGACCTGAGCGAGGACTCCGTCGCCCAGGTCCTCCGCGACGCCGGAGCGCGGCCGTGGCAGGTGGAGCTGACCGTGGCCGCGCTGAGCAAGGCACTCCACGCCACCCCGGCCTGACCCGGGGCTGAAGGACGCTTTCCCCGCATGTCACGCGGTGAAGGGCGCTTTCACCTCACCGCATGCGGGGAAAGTCCCCTTCAGTCCTCCAGTAGCGCCCGCGCCGAGTCGCGCAGTCCGGCGTCCGGTTCCCCGAGACCGGCGAGCCTCAGCACGCTGTCGGCACCCTCGACGGCGTGCGCTTCGACGTCCAGATCCGGCTGGTCACGCCGGACGATCGCGATGCTCTCGACGAGCCCGAACACGAGGTCGGTCCGGATGCCGAGCAGCTCGCCGGGGACGCCCGCCGCCGCGACGAGCGAGCCGTAGACGCGTTTGAGTTCCGCCCGCTCGGCCCGGAAGCGCGCCAGCCTCGGCGAGGAGATCTCCGGCAGCAGGTACAGCGCGCCGAGATTGTGCCGCGCGCTGCCGAGCAGATGGATGTCCGCGTAGGCCAGCGCCCACAGCCGCGCGCCGACCGGCGCGAGCTTGGCCGACAGACCGCCCGCGACGTCCAGTGACGGCCGGACGGTGTCCTCCAGCAGCGCCGCGAGAATGTCCTCTTTGGACGGGAAGTGGTAGTAGAGCGACGCCTGGCGCAGTCCGGCGCGTTCGGCGATGGCTCGGGTGGTCGTCGCCGCGTACCCGGCGCCGGTGAACAGCTCCCCCGCGGCGTCCAGTACGGCGAGCCGCGCTTCCCGCTTGCTCGCCGCGGCACCGCTGGCTCTCGGTCTGCCCACCCCGGTCGTTTTTGTCATCTATCCGATCCTGCCATTTCTCCGCGAAGATCTTTGTTACGTCCGGTGGTCGGCCCAGGTTACCGAATCCGGTATCTGTTAACACCGCGCTTACCGGGCGGAGATCGGAAGGATCCCGCACGCGCTTAATTTCGGTCGACCGATCGAAATTCGGCCCTCCAGACAGGAGCCTCCTAAATGCCCTCCGAAGACCTTTCCGCCTTCGGGTACCGTCAAGAACTGCGCCGGACGCTGGGCGGTTTCTCCGCCTTCGCCGCCGGTTTCTCCTTCGTTTCCATCCTGACCACGGTCTTTCAGCTGTTCGCCTTCGGCTATTCGTTCGGTGACACCCTCTTCTTCTGGACATGGCCGCTGGTGATCGCCGGGCAATTGCTCGTCGCGCTCAACTTCGCCGAACTCGCCGCCCGATTTCCGCTGGCAGGATCGGTTTACCAGTGGGCGAAACACCTCTCCCCCGGATTCGCGGGGTGGCTCGCCGGCTGGATGATGCTGGTGGGCTGCGTCGTCGCGCTGGCGGGCGCGGCGATCGCGCTGCAGGTCGTCCTCCCGTCGGTCTGGAGCGGCTTCCAGCTCGTCGGCGGTGATCCGGCGATCACGTCGCCGACCGGCGCCAGCAACGCCGTCCTGCTCGGCACCCTGCTGATCGTCGTCACCACCGCGATCAACGCGGGCGGCGTGCGGCTCATGGCGCGGATCAACGACGTCGGGGTCGCGGCCGAACTCGTCGGCGTCCTCGTGCTGATCATCGGTCTCGCGATGTTCGCGGTCCACGGTCCGCAGGTCGTGCTCCAGCCCGCGGGCGAAAGCCCGGGCGTCGGTGGCGTTCTCGCTTCGGCGCTGATGGCCGCGTACGTCCTGTACGGCTTCGACACCGCGGCGTCGGTCGCCGAGGAGACCAAGAACGCGCGCCGCACCGCACCCCGCGCCGTGCTCCGCGCGCTGCTGATCTCCGGGATCGGCGGGCTCGCCGTCGTCATCACCGCTCTGATGGCGGCCCCGAGCCTGACCGACGGGCAGCTGGCCGGGAAAGGCCTGCCGTACGTCATCACGGCCGTCTTCGGTGACACGCTGGGCCGGGTGTTCCTCGCCGACGTCGCGATCGCGGTCGTCGTCTGCACGCTGACCATCCAGACCGGCACCGTCCGGTTGTTCTACGCGATGGCCCGCGACGGCGCGCTTCCCGGCGCCAAACGCCTTTCCGCGGTCAACGCCCGCACCGGCACGCCGATCGCGCCCGCCGTGCTGTCCGGACTGCTCGCGATCGGGTTGCTGCTGCTCAATCTCGGCAATCCGACCATTTTCAGCACCATCACCGGCACGTCGGTGGTCGTGGTCTACCTCGCCTATCTGCTGGTGACCGGACCGCTGCTGATCCGGCGTCGCCAAGGCCGTTTCAGCGCCGAACCGGGCCATTTCTCCCTGGGGCGATGGGCTATTCCGGTCAACGTGGCGGCAGTAGGGTACGGCGCGATGATGATCGTCAACATCGCCTGGCCACGAGCCGACATCTACGACCTGGCGGGTACCGGTTCCGTCTGGGTCCTGTTGTTCCCGATCGAGTTCGTCGGCGCCGCGCTGCTCACCGGCTATCTCTGCTGGCGCCGCCGCTCCGCGCTCACCACGGTTCCCGTCCCCGCGACCTGAAGGAAGGTTCCATGAGCACGACATCGACCACGTACGGCGCTCGCGACCACGCCCGCGCCCAAGCGGGCACGGTGACCGAGGCGATGCCCGCCATCCCCGCGTCCACCTGGCCGGATCCGCCGTCCGGGATCGACCCGGCGAAGCTGGTCTGGGCCGAGACCGTCGCCGGAGGCGGCTACACCCACAAGGTCCTCGCCCGCGGCACCGAACTGCGGCTGACCGACGTCGAGGGCGACGCCTGCGCGCATCTGCTGCTGTTCAACGCCGATCAGCCGTGGGAGCGGCTCAACGTCGCGGACACGGTGAAGGTCCAGTGGAACGCCTATCTCGGCGAAGCGATCGCACTGCTTTCGGATCAGGCTCGCGTCCTCGCGACCGTCGTCACCGACGAAAGCGGCAAGCACGACACCCTCTGCGGAACGTCCACTGTGGACGGCAACGTCGAGCGCTACGGCGACGGGAGCCCTCAGGGCGACTCGCCGTCGGGGAACGCGTTGTTCACGCTCGCCGCGGCCAAGAACGGGCTCACCCCTCGCGATCTCCCGCCGAGCCTGTCCTTCTTCCAGGGCGTCCATGTCGAGACCGACGGCGGGCTGACGTTCACCGGTTCGGCCGGGCCGGGCAAGTCCGTCGTCCTGCGCACCGAACTCCCGGTCGTCGTCCTGATCGCCAACGTGGCGCATCCGCTCGACCCGCGCCCGGACTACACGGTCACCCCGCTGCGCGTCTTCGCCCAGCGGAGCACGCCGTCCACTCCGGACAGTCCTGAATGGACAGCGTCACCCGAGGCGCAGCGCGCCTTCGAGAACACCGCCGACTACCTCACCGCCAGGGGGATCGCATGACGGTCATTTCCGACACCGAGGTCGCCGCCCGGGCGCCGTACTCCACGGTGCTGCGCAAGGGCGAGACACTCGCGATCATCGACCTCGGCGGCAACCAGGCCGTCGACTTCCTCTGCTACGACGCGGCCGACACGGCGAAGAGGTACAGCGCGGCGGCCACGATCTCGGCCCAGCGCAACATCTTCCTCACCACCGGCAGCGTGCTGCGCACCGGCGAGGGCGACCCACTGCTGACCGTCGTCGCGGACACCTGCGGGCGGCACGACACGATCGGCGGCGCCTGCAGCAAGGAGTCCAACAGCCTCCGCTACGGCCAGCACACCCGGTACCAGCACGCCTGCGTCGAGAACTTCCTGACCGAGGGCGCGAAATGGGGTCTCGGCAAACGGGACCTGGTGAGCAACGTCAACTGGTACATGAACGTGCCGGTCGAACAGGACGGCACGCTCGGCATCGTCGACGGCATCTCCGCGCCCGGCATGGAGGTCAAGCTGCGCGCCGAGACCGACGTGCTCGTGCTGGTGTCGAACTGCCCGCAGATCAACAACCCGTGCAACGGCTTCGACCCGACCGCCGTCCGCATGGTCGTCACCGGCGGTGACGCGTGAAACTGCTCGTCGCCAACCGGGGGGAAATCGCGGTCCGGATCATCCGCACCGCAAGGGAGATGGGCATTCCGACGGTCGCCGTCCATTCCGACGCCGACCGTACGGCCGCGCACGTACGGCTTGCCGACGAAGCCGTCCGGCTCGGTCCGGCGCCGGCGAGGGAGAGCTACCTCCTCGCCGACGCCATCATCGAAGCCGCGTTGAAGACCGGGGCGGACACGATCCATCCCGGCTACGGCTTCCTGTCCGAGGACGCCGCGTTCGCCAGGGCGGCGGAAGCGGCGGGGATCCGGTTCGCCGGCCCCACCGCGGACCATCTCGAAGTCTTCGGCAGCAAGCACACCGCGCGGGAGAAGGCCGTCGAGGCCGGTGTCCCGCTGCTGCCGGGCACCGGGCTGCTGGACACCCTCGCCGACGCCGAGACGGCGGCCGCCGGGATCGGCTACCCGGTGATGCTCAAGGCCACCGGCGGTGGCGGCGGGATCGGCATGCGCGCCTGCGCCGATGTCATCGAGTTGCGCGACGCCTGGGACGCGGTGCAGAGCATCGCCGCCAAGAGCTTCTCGACCTCGGGGCTGTTCCTCGAACGGCTCGTGACCCACGCGCGGCACGTCGAGGTCCAGGTGTTCGGCGACGGCGCGGGTGAGGTGCTGGCGCTGGGCACGCGGGACTGCACGCTGCAGCGGCGCAACCAGAAGGTGCTCGAAGAGTGCCCCGCCCCGGGCCTTCCCGAAGCGGTGCGCGAGAAACTGGTCTCGGCCGCCGTCGACCTCTGCGCCTCGGTGCGCTACCGGTCGGCCGGGACGGTCGAGTTCATCTACGACCCGGTTCGCGAGGAGGCCGCGTTCCTCGAAGTCAACACGAGGCTCCAGGTCGAGCATCCGGTCACCGAGGCGGTCTATCGCATCGACCTCGTCGCGTGGATGCTCCGGCTCGCCGACGGCGACACCGGGATGTTCACCACCACGCCGGAACCGCGCGGGCACGCCGTCGAAGCACGCGTCTACGCCGAGGATCCGGCCGCCGGGCACCGGCCGAGCGCGGGGCTGCTGACCCGCGCCGACTTCCCGGAAGGTGTCCGGGTCGACACCTGGGTCGAAGCCGGTGCGAAGGTGACGACGCACTACGACCCCCTGCTCGCCAAGGTGATCACCGTCGGCGCGGACCGCGCCGAAGCCCTGACCGCGATGGGTGCCGCGCTCGGCGAAAGCCGGGTGGACGGGGTGCGCACGAACCTCGGGCAGCTGCGCGCGGTCGCCGCGGATCGGCGGCTGCACGACGTCACGCACGACACCGCGACGCTCGACGAGATCACCGATCCCGAGCCGCGGATCGAGGTCCTGCGGGGCGGCACGATGACCACCGTCCAGGACTGGCCTGGACGGCTGGGGTTCTGGCACGTGGGTGTCCCGCCGAACGGGCCGATGGACGATCTGTCGCTGCGCCTGGGCAACCGCGCACTGGGCAACCCCGAGGGCGCGCCGGGCCTGGAGTGCACTGTGGACGGTGTCTCGCTGCGGTTCACCGACGACGCAATCGTTTGCGTCACGGGATCGCCGTCTCCGGTCACCGTCGACGGCCACGACGTTCCACAGTGGACGCCAGTCGAAGTCCCCGCCGGGAGCGTGCTCGACGTGGGTACCGGCACCGCCGGGCTCCGCGCGTACGTCCTCGTCCGCGGCGGGATCGACGTGCCGGACTTCCTCGGCAGCGCGGCGACGTTCACGCTCGGCGGCTTCGGCGGGCACGGCGGACGCGCGCTGGCGACCGGCGACGTCCTTTCTCCCGGACCGGTTCCGGAGAACGCCGTCGCGGGCCCGGTTCCCCAAGCCGATCGACCGGTGTTCACGACGCACTGGGAGATCGGCGCGTCCGAGGGACCGCACGCGGCCCCGGAGTTCTTCACCCCGGACGACGTCGAAACCTTCTACGCGACCGGCTGGGAGGTGCACTTCAACTCCGCGCGGACCGGCGTCCGGCTCGTCGGGCCCCGGCCACGCTGGGCACGGGAAGACGGCGGTGAGGCGGGGCTGCACCCGTCGAACATCCACGACACGCCGTACGCGATCGGCGCCGTGGACTACACCGGCGACCTGCCGATCCTGCTGGGCCCGGACGGGCCGAGCCTCGGCGGGTTCGTGTGCCCGGCGACAGTGGTCACCGGGCAGCGCTGGAAGCTCGGGCAGCTGCGGCCGGGTGACACCGTGCGGTTCGTGCCGATCACCACCGAGCACGCCGGGTCCCTGCGCGTCTCTCCGAGCGCGGCGGTCAAGGCGACCCGGAAGCCGATCGACGACGGCGGCATCCTCGGCCGTCTGTCCACCTCGGAGGAGAACCCCGAGGTCACCTACCGGCGCAGCGGTGACGACAACCTGCTGATCGAGTACGGGCCGATGAAACTCGACCTGGCCCTGCGGATGCGGGTCCACGCGCTGGCCGACAGGCTGAGCACGGAGGGCCTCGGTGGTGTCGGTGGCGTCGTCGACCTGACGCCGGGCATCCGCTCGCTGCAGGTCCACGTCGACCCGGACGTCCTGCCGGTCCCGAAACTGCTCGGGCTCGTGCAGGAGGTGGAGCACGATCTGCCGCGCACCGGCGACCTGGTGGTGCCGAGCCGGACCGTGCGGATGCCGTTGTCCTGGGACGACCCGGCGACGCGCGAGGCTATCGAGCGGTACATGGCGGGGGTGCGCGACGACGCGCCGTGGTGCCCGTGGAACATCGAGTTCATCCGGCGCGTGAACGGTCTGTCCAGTGTGGATGACGTCTACCGCACGGTGTTCGACGCGGAGTACCTGGTGCTCGGGCTCGGCGACGTCTACCTCGGCGCGCCGGTGGCCACGCCGCTGGACCCGCGGCACCGGCTGGTCACCACGAAGTACAACCCGGCGCGCACGTGGACGGCGGAGAACTCGGTCGGCATCGGTGGTTCGTACCTGTGTATCTACGGGATGGAAGGTCCCGGCGGATACCAGTTCGTCGGGCGGACCGTGCAGGTGTGGAGCGGCTGGCGGCAACGCGGATCCTTCGAACCGGGTTCGCCGTGGCTGCTGCGGTTCTTCGACCGGATCTCGTGGTACCCGGTGACCGCCGAGGAGCTGCTGGACCTGCGGGCCCAGAGCTCGGCTGGGGAATTGGAACTCGACATCACCGACGGTGAGTTCGCGCTGGCCGACCACGAACGGTTCCTGGCCGACAACGCCGCCGACATCGCCGCGTTCCGGGAGAAGCAGAGCTCGGCGTTCGAGGCGGAGCGGCAGGCCTGGGCGGCGGCGGGCGAGTTCGACCCTCGCCCCGAACCGGCCGGCGCGAAGGTCCCGACCACGAAGGTCGAGGCCCCGCCCGGCGGGCACGTCGTCGAGGCGCCGTTCGCCGCGACCGTGTGGCGGGTGGACGTCGAACCCGGCAAGCAGGTCGGCGCGGCGGAGACGCTGGTGATCCTCGAAGCGATGAAGACCGAGGCGCGGATCCCCGCGCCCGCCGCCGGGGAGGTCGTCGAAGTGCTCGTCTCCCCCGGCGATCAGGTCGCCCCCGGCACCCCGCTGGTGGTTCTGGGAAGGAGCGCGGGATGAGCGTGACGGAGCGGGTGCGCGCCGCGTACCACCGGATCGCGCGGGTCGACCGGCCCGAGATCTGGATCGACCTGCGGCCCGAGGCGGACGTGCTCGCCGACGCGGAGAAGCTGGAAGCCCGCCGCGATGCCGGGGAATCCTTGCCGCTGTACGGGAAGCTCGCCGCGGTCAAGGGCAACATCGACGTCGCCGGGCTGCCGACGACGGCGGCCTGCCCCGAGTACGCGTACCAGCCGGCCGAGGACGCGCCGGTAGTGGCGAGGCTGCGCGCGGCCGGGGCGCTGATCCTGGGCACGACCAATCTGGACCAGTTCGCGACCGGGCTGGTCGGCACGCGCAGTCCGCACGGCGCGGTCCGGAACGCGATCGATCCGGCGTACGTGTCGGGCGGGTCGAGTTCGGGGTCGGCGGTCGCGGTGGCGCTCGGGATCGCGGATCTCGCGCTGGGCACCGACACCGCGGGGTCGGGCCGGGTCCCGGCGGCGTTCAACGGGATCGTCGGGCTGAAGCCGACGCGGGGGCTGCTGCCGACGACCGGTGTCGTCCCCGCGTGCGCGAGCATCGACTGTGTGACCGTGTTCGCGCGGACGGTCGACGAAGCGACGGCCGCGTTCGCCTGCCTGAGCGAGCCCCGGGACCTTCCGGTCGTGCACCGTCCTTTCCGGATCGGTGTGCCTTCCGAGGTGGGCCCTCTCCAGGACGGGTGGGCCGAGGCGTTCACCGCCGCGACCGAGTCGTTCGGCGAGGCGGGCGCGGAGCTGGTCACTGTCGACATATCGGCGTTCGTGGCCGCGGCGCGCCTGCTGTACGAGGGCGCCTTCGTGGCCGAGCGGTATGCGGCGGTCGGCGAGTTCGTCGACGCCCATCCGGACGCCGTCGATCCGGCGGTGCGGCGGATCATCAGTGGGGCGAAGGACATACCGGCGCATCGGGTGTTCAGCGACCTCGCGACGCTCGACGGTCTTTCGCGGGAGGCGTCGGCAGTGTTGTCCACTGTGGACTGCCTGCTGCTGCCCACGACGACGGAACACCCGACGATCGCCGAGGTCGAAGCCGACCCGCTGGGCGTGAACGCCCGGCTGGGCCGGTTCACCAACTCGACGAACCTGCTGGGCCTGTCCTCGCTGGCCGTGCCCGCCGGGACGGTCGGCGGGCTGCCGTTCGGGGTGATGCTGGTCGGCGCCGCGAACGCCGACCGGATCCTCGCCGACGTCGCCCGCCTGGTGCCGCGGCGGACGCGGATCGCCGTCGTCGGCGCGCATCTGCGCGGGCAACCGCTGAACCACGAACTGACGTCCCGCGGAGGCCGGTTCGTTTCCGCGGGTCCGACGGCGGCCGAGTACCGGTTCTACGCGCTGGACACCGTGCCGCCTAAGCCCGGCCTCGTCCGGGTCGCCTCGGGCGGCTCCGCGATCGCCGCCGAAGTGTGGGACCTGCCTTACGCCGGGTTCGGCGAGTTCGTGGCGGGGGTTCCCGCGCCGCTGGCGATCGGGAAGGTGCGGCTGGCCGACGGGAGCGAAGTGTCCGGGTTCGTCTGCGAACCCTTGGCGGTGGAGGGTGCGGAGGACATCACACGGTACGGCGGGTGGCTCGGGTACCTGAGCCGCTGAGTCGCGCCTCGCCCGCCTGAAGTACATGAAGGCCCCCTTCCTTGCGCCTACCGCAAGGAAGGGGGCCTTCATGTACTTCAGGCCAGACCACCTGGACCAGGGCGTTTCCGGTTTGGTTGGCATACCGGGGCATTCTGGGAAGAAGGTCACAAACCCTGGCGGCCCGCCAGGCGCGCGGTAGCTTCGGAGTGGTGCCCACCACATCCACCCCCAGCCGCCGGACCGTGATCAGCGTGTTCGTCGCGCTGGGACTCGCCGGGGTCGCGATGGTGGCGCTGAGCGCCACCGGCGTCGCCGTCAAGCAGGTGAGCGGGCAGCCGCTCGCGATCCTCGAAGAGGTCCCAGGCCCCGACACCGGCCCGACGTGCGCCGTCGACAAACGGTACGTCGACGAGGCGACCTCCGGTATGCGGCCAGACGTCGTCGAGGCATGGAAGGCCCTGCTCGCCAAGGCCAAAGCCCAGAACATCACGCTGTGCGTGAACGACGGCAAGCGCAGCCGGGCCCAGCAGCAACAGGAGTTCGACAAGGCCGTCCAGCGATTCGGCTCGGTGGAGCAGGCCAAGAAGTGGGCGCTGCAGCCGGAGACCTCCATGCACGTCAAGGGAATCGCCGTCGACATCCAGCCGCTGAACTCGGCCTCCTGGGTGGACAAGAACGGCGGCGCGCTCGGCTGGTGCCGCCGCTACGACAACGAGAAGTGGCACTTCGAGTACGACCCGGCCTGGATCACCGGGGGCTGCCCCGCCCTGCTCCCCAGCGCCACCGGCAACTAACCCGTGACCCGCGTGCTCGGAGCCGTAACTCACGTGATTGGAGCCGTAACTCGCGTGTCTGGAGCCGGAACTCGCGTGATTGAAGGCGGAACTCGCCCGACCACGTGAGTTCCGGCTTCAAGCACGCGAGATCCGCCTTCAGACACGCGAGATCCGGCTCCGCGCACGCGAGTTCGCCGCGCGACCGGCGACTAGCCCAGCTTTTCGACCACGTACTTCGCGGCCTCCGCAAGCAACGCCTGGTCGTACGGAGCGTCTTTGGCCGCCTTGCTGGACATGACGGCCATGACGATCGGCGGCTTGCCCGGCGGCCACACGACGGCGATGTCGTTCAGCGTCCCGTAGTCGCCCGTCCCGGTCTTGTCGGCGATGGTCCAGCCGGACGGCAGGCCCGCGCGGATCCGGTCGGCGCCGGTGGCGTTGCGCTGGAGCAGGTCACGGAGGAAGTCGCGTTTGTCGCCCGCCAGCGTGTCGCCCAGCAGGATCCGCTCGTAGTCGGTGCCGAACGCCCGCGGTGACGTCGTGTCGCGTGGATCCCCGGGGGTGGCTTCGGTGATCAGCGGCTCGATCCGGTCCATCCGCGTGACGGTGTCGCCAAGACCGCGGGTGAACGCCGTCAGTTCGGCGGGGCCGCCCAGATCCCGCAGCAGCAGATTGCCCGCCGTGCCGTCGCTGAACCGGATGGCGGCGTCGCACAGCTGGCGGATCGTCATCCCGGTGGCCACGTGCTGTCCGGTGACCGGCGCGTGTTTCATCAGGTCGTCCCGGGAATAGCTGACCCGGGTTTCCAGATGGGACAACGGATTGCGCTGCAGGACGGCGGCCGCCGCGACCCCTTTGAACGTCGAGCAGAACGCGAACCGCTCGTCCGCGCGGTGCTCGACCGTGCCGCCGCCTCCGGTGTCGAGCGCGTACACGCCGAGCCTCGCGTCGAACTTCTTCTCCAGCTCCAGCAACCGGTCGTGATACTGCCGGGTGGGTGGTGGTGGCGGCGCGGGGACGGACGACGGCGCGGACGGAGTCCCGCGAGTACAGGCGGCCAGCGGCGCGAGGACCGCCATCCCCAGCAGCGCACGACGGGTGACAGTCACCGTGATCCCTCCCCCTGATCACTTCGAACATAGCAACTTCTCCACACCTGCCGGATCGGCCAAGCGGCCGAGGACGGACACGGGAGTGTGCCTTCCCCCACTCGACCGGGCCACCATCCTGGTTACCGACGGGTAACCGGCGCTAGGGTGCGGTCAGGACTACCTCTACTTCAGGAGCATTCGTGGCCGCAGGAGCAACACCGCTCGCGCCGAACGCGCGGTCGGTACGCAATGTCGCCTTCGTCGAAGGGGTGCGAACGCCCTTCGGCAAGGCAGGCGAAAAGGGCATGTACGCCGGCACCCGTGCCGACGACCTCGTCGTCAACGCCATCCGTGAACTGCTGCGCCGGCACCCGGAGCTGCCGCCGGAGCGCGTCGACGAGGTGGCGATCGCCGCCACCACCCAGATCGGGGACCAGGGCCTGACCATCGGCCGCACCGCCGCGCTGCTGGCGGGCCTGCCGAAGTCGGTGCCCGGGTTCGCGCTGGACCGGATGTGCGCGGGCGCGATGACCGCGGTCACCACGACCGCGAGCGGCATCGGTTTCGGCGCCTACGACATCGCCATCGCCGGCGGCGTCGAGCACATGGGCCGCCACCCGATGGGCGAAGGCGTGGACCCGAACCCGCGCATCATCGCGGACAAGCTGGTCGACCCGACGGCGCTCGTCATGGGTCAGACCGCGGAGAACCTGCACGACCGGTTCCCGGCGATCACCAAGCAGCGCACCGACGCCTTCGCCGCGCGCAGCCAGGAGAAGTACGCCGAGGCCGTGAAGACCGGCAAGATCGGTCCCGAGCTGGTCCCGGTCGCCACCCGGTCCAAGGAGCTCGGCTGGGGTCTCGCGACCGAGGACGAGCCGCCGCGCCCCGGCACCACCGTCGAGCAGCTCGCCGGGCTGAAGACGCCGTTCCGCCCGCACGGCCGGATCACCGCGGGCAACGCGGCCGGTCTCAACGACGGCGCCACCGCGGCACTGCTCGCCGACGAGGACACCGCCCGCGAACTCGGCCTGCCGATCGGCATGCGCCTGGTGGGCTACTCCTTCGCCGGTGTCGAGCCGGAGGTCATGGGCATCGGCCCGGTGCCCGCCACCGAGAAGCTGTTCAAGCGCACCGGCCTGTCGATCGACGACATCGGCCTGTTCGAGATCAACGAGGCGTTCGCCGTCCAGGTGCTCGCGTTCCTCGACCACTTCGGCATCGCCGACGACGACCCCCGCGTCAACCAGTGGGGTGGCGCGATCGCCTGCGGTCACCCGCTCGCGTCCTCCGGGGTCCGGCTGATGACGCAGCTTTCGCGTCAGTTCGCCGAGCGTCCCGACGTGCGCTACGGCCTGACCACCATGTGCATCGGGATCGGCATGGGCGGCACGGTCATCTGGGAGAACCCGGCGTTCGAGGGGGCCAAGTAGCATGACTTTCACCGCTGAGCAGGCGAAAGCCGCTTTCCCCGACGAGGTCGTCACGAACGCGGTCACGCGTCTGGTGAAGGTGCCCGGGCTCGACAAGCCGGTCGCGCTGATCACCCTGGACAACGGCCACGACCACACCCGGCCGAACACCTTCGGCCCGCAGGGCCTGGTGAGCCTGAACGCCGCGATCGACACCGCGTTCGCGGCCGAGCCCGCCGCGATCGCGGTCACCGGCAAGCCGTTCATCTTCGCCGTCGGCGCCGACCTCTCCGGCGTCGAAGCGGTCGCGGATCCGGCACTGGCGCGGGAGATCGCGCAGACCGGGCACGACGTGTTCCGGCGCCTCACCGAGACCGAGATCCCGACGTTCGGGTTCATCAACGGCGCCGTCATGGGTGGCGGGCTCGAACTCGCGCTCTCCTGCCACTACCGCACGCTTTCGGAGAACACCGCCGCGATCGCGTTCCCCGAGGTCTTCCTCGGCCTGTTCCCGGGCTGGGGCGGCACTCAGCTGCTGCCGAACCTGATCGGGCCGGACGCCGCGGTCACCGTGATCATCGAGAACGCGCTGGCGCAGAACAAGATGCTGAAGGTCGCGCAGGCGGCCGAGCTCGGCATCGTCGACGAGGTCTTCGGTTCGGCCGACTACCTCGAACAGTCCCTGCTGTGGCTGGCGAAGGTCGTCAACGGCGAGATCACCCCCGCCCGCCGCGAGATCGACCGCGGCGCGGGCTGGGACGCCGCGATCGGCCGCGCCAAGGCCATTGTGGACGGACGGACGAAGGGCGCGTCCCCCGGCGCGACCAAGGCCGTCGAGCTGCTGGAGCTGGCCCGTGATAACGACCTCGACCGCGGCTACGCGGCCGAGACCGACGGCCTCGCCGAACTGCTCATGGACGACACGCTGCGTGCCGGGCTGTACTCGTTCAACCTGGTCAACAAGCGCGCCAAGCGCCCGGCCGGCGCGCCGGACAAGTCGCTGGCGCGCAAGGTGAACAAGGTCGGCATCGTCGGCGCGGGCCTGATGGCGAGCCAGATGGCGCTGCTGTTCGTGCGCCGTCTCAAGGTGCCCGTGGTGCTCACGGACGTCGACCAGGAACGGGTCGACAAGGGTGTGTCCTATGTGCACGGTGAGATCGACAAGCTGCTGGCCAAGAAGCGGGTTTCGCCGGACGGCGCGAACCGGCTGAAGGCGCTCGTCACCGGTTCGCTCGACAAGGCCGCGTTCGCCGACGCCGACTTCGTGATCGAGGCGGTGTTCGAGGAGCTGGGCGTCAAGCAGAAGGTGTTCGCCGACCTGGAGCAGTACGTCTCCCCCGAGGCGATCCTGGCGACGAACACCTCGTCGCTGTCGATCACCGCGATGGCTTCGGAACTCAAGCACCCGGAGCGTGTGGTCGGGTTCCACTTCTTCAACCCGGTCGCGGTGATGCCGCTGCTGGAGATCGTCCGTGCGGAGAAGACCGACGACGCCGCGCTGGCCACCGCGTTCGCGCTCGGCAAGCAGCTCAAGAAGTCGAGCGTGCTGGTCAAGGACGCGTCCGCGTTCGTGGTCAACCGGCTGCTGCTTCGCTTCCTCGGCGAGGTGCTGGTGACCGTCGACGAGGGCACGCCGTTCGAGGTCGCGGACAAGGCGCTGGAACCGCTGGGCCTGCCGATGACCCCGCTGACGCTGATGCAGCTGGTCGGCCCGGCGATCGCCCTCCATGTCGGGGAAACCCTGCACGGGACGTTCCCGGACCGGTTCACCGTCAGCGAGAACCTCGACCGCTTCGTCAAGGCGGGCAAGAAGGGCGTCTGGCAGTGGGACGCTCAAGGCAACGCCACCGTCGATCCCGAGGTGGACGAACTGTGGCAGCGCGGCGACTCGCCGTCGACGTCCGAGCTGGTGCGTGACCGCGCGCTGGCCGCGATCGCCGAGGAGATCCGGATCATGCTCGACGAGGGCGTGGTCGCCGAGGCGCAGGACATCGACCTGTGCCTGATCCTCGGCGCGGGCTGGCCGTTCTGGCTGGGCGGCATCACGCCGTACCTGGACCGGGCGGGCGTGTCCGAGAAGGTCAACGGCAAGCCGTTCCTGGCGCCGGGAGTGGCGAGCGTGCCGCTCTCCTGAGCCCGAGCGAAGGCCACCGTCGGCGATCCCTCGATCGCCGACGGTGGCCTTTTGCGTTTTTCGTGAGTTTTGTGGCGCCGTGCTGCGATTTCGGGAACACTCGGCCTACGCCTGGTTTTCCAGGCACTGGGGAAGAACTGAAGAGAACTGGGAGGAAACCCGATGAAGAAGATCGCCAACCGGGACTTCTAGCCGGGCAGCCCGGCTCCCCTGCCATCCTCCGGGGAGCCGGGTCTTCAGCGCTCGCCCACACTTCGGGGTCGGTTCCCGAGACGGGCAGGAGACGCACCGCCGCGGGAAGCACGTCCGGCGTCGTCAGCTTCAGAGACTCCGGCTGATCCGCGAGGACCAGCCGGATCCCGCAGAGTTCCTGCTTCCCCAGCGGAACGGGCGCCGTGTCCTGCGGCGACGGCTCCGAGCACTCAGAGCAACCAGTTGGACGCCCTCGGCTCGCGCACGTCTTCCTCCACAGGGACGATCATCACACAGCGCCGATCGTTGGCCGTCCGGACACCACCCGTTCAGCGAGGCTCTTTAGCGTGCCGCCGGTGAACAGCGAAAAACCGGGCGTGGACCGCCGCGGATTCCTCAAGCGCGCGGGCCTCGTCTCCGCCGCGGCCGCGGGCGCGCCGCTCGCCGCCGCCGCGCCGGCGGACGCCCTCGATCTGAACCTCGACCTCGATCTCGGCATCGATCTCTCGTGGCTCTTCGGCCGGGATCGCTACCAGTGGCTGGTGGGCGATCACCACATCCACACGCAGTACTCGTACGACGCGATGTACACAGTGGACGGAATCGCCGACGGTGCCCGGCGGCACGGGGCGGACTGGGCGGTGATCACCGATCACGGCCACGCCGCGCACGAGAAATCGTCGGTGGAGCGGACGAACGCCGCGATCAGGGCCGCGCAGCGCGAACACCGCGATCTCCTGCTGTGGCAAGGCATGGAGTGGAACGTGCCGGGCGCCGAGCACGCGACCCTGTTCTTCCAAGCGGGTGCGAACCAGGCCGCGAAGCTGCGCGAGTTCGAGCGCGCCTTCGACTGGCGGCTGACCGGGACCGAAGGCGGCACGCCGGACAACGAGGCGCTGGCCGTCAAGGCGATCCGCTGGCTGGCCGCCGAAGAGCGGGCGCGCCGGATCCACGCGCCGGTGGTGGTGATCAACCATCCGCTGCGCAACGGCCGGATCGCCCCACACGAGATCCGCGCGCTGCGCGACGCCTCGCCGGGCATCGTCATCGGCATGGAAGGCGCGCCGGGAGCGCAGGCCGACGGCTTCCCGAAACCGCTCGGGAGCGGCGGTGGCGCGCGCGGCGGATACGGCAACTCCCCCGGCTCGAACTCGTGGCCGGGCTTCCCGGAGTCGGCGTACCGCACCTATGGCGGTTTCGACTGGAGCACCGCGACCCTCGGCGGGCTGTGGGATTCGCTGCTGGCCGAAGGAAAGCCGTGGTGGATCACCAGTAACTCCGACTCGCACTACAACCGCGGCGACACCCACGTCCGGCCCGGCGTCCCCGACGGGTACTACGACGAGCACGGCGCGTACCCGGACCCGATCGACACCGGCGTCCCGCAGAATCTGCCCCCGTACGCGGACTTCGCGCCCGCCGAGTTCAGCCGGACCGTCGTCGGCGTGACCCGCCGGAGCCACGAAGGCGTGCTGGAGGGCCTGCGCGCGGGACGCGTCTGGGCGGTGCACGGCGGGCTCGCGCAAGAGCTGGAATTCGGCGCGTACAGCGGCTGGAGTTCGGCCACGATGGGCGGCAGGCTCCGGGTCCGGCGCGGGGACGACGTCACCATCGTCGTCTCGGCGAAACTGGCGGCCCGGCCCAACGGCGGCGGCACGATCCCCCGGCTCGCGCGGCTCGACCTCGTGTCCGGACCGGTGACCGGCCCGGCCGCCGACCGTGACACGCAGACCGCCCCGGGTACACGGGTGGTGCGCTCCTTCGAACCGCGGTGGACGCCGGGCAGGCGGGTCGCCTTCCGGCACACCTTCCGCAACGTGCGCGAGCCGTTCTTCGTGCGGGCACGCGGAACGGACGGCAAGAAGCACGTGCCCGGCGGGATCGAGCCGAGCGCCGACGTGATCGGGCAGTCGAACCCGTTCGAAGACCTGTGGCTGTACGGGAACCCGATCTTCGTGGACGTGCGGTAGGTACCACTCCTCCACCGCATTTAGAGGACTAAATGCGGTGGAGGAGTGGCTCACGAGAGCTTGTCCGGGTCCGGGCCCAGCCGCTTCCCCTGCTCCAGCGTCGCGATCGCGGCGGTGTCGTGCGCGTCGAGCGCGAAGTCAAAGACGTCCATGTTCGCCTTGATCCGGTCCGGAGTGACGGACTTCGGGATCACCAGGTGGTTCATCTCGATGTGCCAGCGCAGCACGACCTGCGCCGGCGTCTTGCCGTGCTTCCCGGCGATCGTGGTGATCTTCTCGTCGGCGAGCAGGTCCCCGCCGCGCGCCAGGGGGCTCCACGCCTCGGTGAGGATCTCGTGCTTGTCGTGGAAGTCCCGCAGCAGCGGCTGTTGCAGCCACGGGTGGCACTCGATCTGGTTCACCGCGGGTACGGTCCCGGTCTCCTCGATCAGCCGCTCCAGATGCGGGATCTGGAAGTTCGACACGCCGATGGCCTTCGCCCGGCCGTCGGAGGCGATCTTCTCCAGCGCCCGCCACGTTTCCACGTACTTGTCCTGCGACGGCAGCGGCCAGTGGATCAGGTACAGGTCGACGTAGGAGAGGCCGAGTTCGCCCATGCTGGTGTCGAAGGCGCGCAACGCCGAGTCGTAGCCGTGCTCGGTGTTCCACAGTTTCGTGGTGACGAACAGTTCCTCGCGCGGCAGCCCGCTGGAGCGGACGGCCTCGCCGACGCCGCGTTCGTTGGCGTACAGGGTCGCCGTGTCGATGGCGCGGTAGCCCGCCTCGATGGCGGTGCGGACCGCGCCGACCACCTCGTCGTCGCCGATCTTGTACACCCCGAACCCGAGCTGGGGCAGGGACGTTCCGTTGTTCAGCCGAATACTGGGAACCATCCTTGAACGGTAACCCCGGCGAGGGGTCAGGGCAGAGCGGGGAGGTGGACGGTCACCGAAAGACCACCGCCCACAACGGGTTCCGCCGACACGGTGCCGCCGTGGGCCTGGACGGCGGCCCGCACGATCGACAGTCCCAGCCCGGCGCCGGTGCGGGCGGTCCTGGCGACCCCGGCGCGGCGGAACGGTTCGAACAGTTCGGGGACGGCCGCCGGGTCGAGCAGCCCGCCGGACGATCGCACCCGCAGCACCGACCACTGTGGACCGGCCTGCGTGACGACGTCCAGCCAGCCGCCGTCGACGTTGTGCCGCACGGCGTTCTCCAGCAGGTTGCCCGCGATCCGTTCCAGCAGCGCGGGATCGCCGAACGTCGGCGCCCCCGGGGTCGCGAATTCGACGCGGAGGCCGCGTTTCTCCGCGTCCGGCCGGGCCGCCCGCCACGCGCTCGCGACGATCACCGCGAGGTCGACGGGCTCCCTGGCGACCAGTCCCGCGCCGTCCGTGCGCGCGAGCAGCAGCAGCGAACCGACCAGCCGCTCGGCCCGTTCGGTCGCGTCGCGGACCACGGCCGCCATCCGCCGCAATTCGGCTTCGTCGGCCTGCTCGTCGGCCAGGGTGACGTCGAGTTCGGTGCGGATGACCGCGAGCGGCGTCCGCAATTCGTGACTGGCGTTCGCGACGAAGTGCCGTTGCGCGTCGAACGCGGCTTGCAGCCTGTCGAGCATGTCGTCGAAGGTCTCGGCCAGCTCGGCGAGTTCGTCCTTGGTGCGGACCTCGCCGATCCGCTCGCCCATCGATTCGATCGACAGCCGCCGCGCCGTCCCGGTGATCTCGCGCAGCGGCTGCAGCACCCGCGCGGTGAACGTCCACGCGAGAATCCCCGCCGCCAGCACGACGAAACAGAACGCGAGCGCGCCGAACAGTAGCACCCGGTTCCGGGCGTACACCCGCAGATGCTCGGTGACGGCGGAAGCGTCGACGTCGACACCGTCGACCCGCACCGTGGTGCCCGGCGGCAGCTGCGGAACCGCGGAAACGGCGTCCCCGACCAGGTTCCAGGTCAGCCAGAGCAACAGGACGCTGACCAGTGCCACCAGCCCGGTCGCGAGCAACGTGACCCGCGCGCGCAGGCTGCGGGCACCGGACAGGTTCACCCCCGCGCGTTCCCCTGCTCCGGCACCCGGTAGCCGGAGCCGACGACGGTTTCGATGATCCCCGGCTCGCCGAGCTTCTTGCGCAACGTCATCACGGTGACCCGGACGGTGGTGGTGAACGGGTCGGCGTTCTCGTCCCACACGCGTTCGAGCAGTTCCTCGCTGCTGACCACCGAACCGGCGGCCGACAGCAGCACCTCCAGCACGCCGAACTCCTTGCGGGTCAGCTCGACCGGACCGCTCGCGCGGCGGACGGTCCGCCGCGCCGGGTCCAGTTCGACGTCGCCCGAAGTCAGCAGCGGCGGCGCGGCCGGGGTCGCGCGACGGCCCAGCGCGCGTACCCGTGCGACGAGTTCGGGGAAGGCGAACGGCTTGGCGAGATAGTCGTCGGCGCCGAGGGAAAGCCCGTCCACGCGGTCCGAAACGGAACTGCTCGCGGTGAGCATCAGCACCCGGGTCAGCTCGCCGGACGCGACGATCTCGCGGCACAGGTCGTCACCGGACATGCCGGGGAGGTCGCGGTCGAGCAGCACGACGTCGTACCGGGTGACGGTGGCCTTCTCGTGCCCGTCGTCACCGGTGAGCGCGATGTCCACCGCCATCCCCTCGCGCCGCAGGCCGCGTGCGATCGCGTCGGCGAGGGGTTCTTCGTCTTCGACTACCAGAATTCGCACGACCCTACGTTGCCACACCTTCCTGAGAGTGACCTGATCGGACTATCGCGTCGGTACAGTCCAGCGGCCGGGACCTTCAGGTGACGCACTGCGCCGTGTCGCGAAAGCCGCTTTCAGGACGTCCCGTGTCCCGAAAGTGGCTTTCGCGAGGCTCGATGCCGCCGGGACCGCCGGGGCGGGGTGCTCGTGATGCGAAAGCCACGTTCGCAACCTTCAACGTTGCGAACGTGGCTTTCGCAACCCCGCCTGACGCGAGACCGGACCCGCGCCCTTCGCACGTTAAGCGGGACCGCAGAGCGGGCGGCCGAGTGGGTCGTGAGTGGTAAGTGTCGATAGAGCGGATCAGCGTTTACCTGCCCGCGCCTGACCTGCGTGAGGGTGGCGGTTCCGCGGTTGCCGGGCTCGACGATGCAGGAATTGGGACGTTGAATGTCCCAATTCCTGCATCGTCGCTCGGTGCCGCCCAGCTGCGGAGCTTGACCAACGGAGGATTCCGGTCGTTCAACGGCCGGAATCCTCCCCCGTCGACCACACCAGACCTTCAGCGTCCCAATCCCTCCCACTCGATCGCCAGTCACACCAGTGGGTAGGTAAATACGAGTCCGCTACAAAGCCACTCGCCACTCACGACCCCCAAGCTCCAGCTGAGGATCTCGGGTTCGCCGGTCTCAGCGAAGCCGTGGCGGTAGTAAAGGTCCCTTGCTCTCGCGTTGTGGTCGTAGACCCGGAGCCGTACGGTTTCGGCGCCCACG
>NZ_NMQT01000055.1 GCF_002234405.1 Amycolatopsis thailandensis
ACCGCCTCGACACGAGCGGCCCGACGCTCGGCGGCCCAGTCCTGCGCACGAGCCACCCACGGCTCGACGCGGTCGGCGAGCATGTCCACGAACGCCCCGGCCTTGGTCAGCCACAGCTCGCGGCGGTCGGCCCAGCGGATCATCAGCTCGGCGTGGCGCCAGCGGCGCTCGATCGCCTTCACCTCGCGGCGCTTCCACGCCATCTGCAGTGTCCCGATCGCGGCGGGCATCCCGCGGCGCACGATCACCGCGTGCAGCTCCGGCAGCTGCGAGATCTGCCCCGGCGACAGCACCGGCACCCGCTGCGGCGTCCGGCCGGTGACGTGCCCGTCGACGTCCTCGGTGGCGACCATCTCGTGCCGATCCGAGGTCAGCAGCGAATACGCCTGTAGGTCGTCCGGGTCCTTCTGGTTGGCCAGCACCAGCAGCGTCGAGGAGTTCGTCAGGATCGCCGCACACCCGGTGTCGCCCCACCGCTTGCGCAGCTGCGCGCGGGACTGGGCACCGATGTGGATGGTGATGTTGCGGCCACCCATGTCCGAGGTCCAGTTGTCCAACGGAACCGGGCAGATCAGCGCCGCCTCGTCGAGCACCATCGTCAGCGCGGGATCGAGTCGTCCACCGGGCGATTCGGAGGCGATGCGGCGGGCCTCGCGGGCGATGTGGGAGGTCAGCGCCGCCACCAGCGGGGCGGTGTGGCCTTCCTCGGCGCCGAGCATGTAGACGGTGCCGCGCTGGTCGAGCAGGTCGGCGACGTCGAACGCGCCACCCGTGGCCGCGGCGCGCGCGGTCGGGTCGGTCAGCCACCCCAGGGCGGGCATGATCGTGGTCGTGATCGACGACCTCGTGCGGTCGTTCGTGGTCAGGAACTGCCGCGCGGTGGTCTCGAACGCCGGTTCCGGCGAGCGGCGCAGCAGCCGCAGCACCTCATCCGCCGCACCCTCCGGGTCCGCCACCCACGACTGCACATCCACCATGTCCAGGCCGCCCAGGGCGGCCGCGTGCATCAGCGTCGCCAAAGCGCGGCGGGCCTGCGACACCCAGTGCTCCCGCTCGTCACTGCCGCCGTCGGGCAAGAGATCGGACGCGCGGTGCGTCGCGGTCACCGGGTTCTCGCATCCGGCCAGCGGGTCGAATGTGATCGTCGAGTCCAGCTTCCCCAGCCCCGACGGGTTGAACACGAACACCGGCCCGTGCTGCTGCTCGCGCAGCTGCGCGGTCAGCTCGATCAGGTCCGTCCGCGTGCTGGTGGCGATCACTGCGCCGGGTGCGTCGAGGATCCGGCACGCCAGCTCCCCCGTCTTCCCCGACCGCGGCCCACCCAGCCGCAACGTCACGTCCTCCACCGGCGACCAGATCCGCTGAAACCCGACCCGCGCCACCGCCGTCGCGTACTCCGTGACCGGCACCTGGCGGCGGGTCCACCACATCGCCCGCTTCAACCCCGGTTTCAGCACCTTCGCCTTGCGCCGCATCGCCGACTTCGACGCCACCCGCCAGATCTGCCACCGCGACGCCACACCACCATTGCGGCGCGAACGCCGCGACCACTTCCCGATCAACCCCGACGAACCATTCCGGCCACGCAAACCCACGAACGCCGCCACGGCGAGCACCGGACCGCCGATCAGCAGACCGAACGGCCACACGTCGTAGCCCGGCGTCTCGGCGGGAACCCAGCCCGCGAACCAGATCGACAAGCCGGTCAGCCCGGCCGCGACCGTCACCAGCCGTGCCGAGTTCCCCCGAATCAGCTCCGCCAGACCGAACACGCCGGCCGCGACACCCGCGACCACAAACCACGGCCACACCACAGCGGCCTTCACATGCCAGTCGCTCAGCAAATTCCCCAGCGCAATCAACACGACCGCCGTCAGAAGAGCCCCGAACGTGCGCATCAGGCCGCACCCCCAGCCGCGAACCCAGCTTCGTCCTGGTCTTCTCGCTCAGCCCTTGTCACCGCGGCGGACTCACATGCGGCGATGTACTGCTCGATGGCCACACCCGGGATCCGAACCGCGCCCCTCCCGGTGCCAATCCGGATCGCGCGTAGCGCTCCGGATTCGACCGCTCGATAGATCGTGGCCACTGAGACGTCGAAGCTGTCCGCGACCGTCCGAACCCGGTACAGCCGGGTACGTTCCACCTGCATCGTTTCTCCCAAGGTTCCGGTGCAAGCCCCGGTCGGTGTGCCAGCACTGGCCGGGGCATCTGCTTTTGCTGCGGTCGCAACCCCCTCTGGAGTCGCTGTGATCGCAGCGTATACGCAACTGTGTATGCACAACAGACCTGGTGCTGCACAGCTGGATATGCACAGCGCCGGAGAGTTCGGCTTTGTGGCCGCCACCTGGGAAGACAGTGCAATGTAACGATCAGGCAACGAACCAAATCGGCCCACGCCGGACCGAGAGTTCGAGCAAGCGACGCCAATCCCCCAACGGCGACTGGCGTCGCGATACGGCAACCCATCAACGAAGCGCTATGTATACGCAGCTGTGTATACTCTGCGAAATGTCCGCCCGCCCAATGCATGGAAGGAAACAAATGCCCGAGCCAGCGTACGTTTCCATCGCAGGTAAATACGCTCGAAAAATTCGAAGCGGGCAGCTTCCCCCGGGCGTTCAGCTGCCAAGTCTCACTGAGATTTCCGCAGAGAACGGTGTCTCAAAGATCGTTGCAAGAAAGGCGATCGAGCTTCTGCAGAACCAGGGTCTCGTTCGAACAGTTCAACGTCGAGGCGTCTTCGTTTCGAGCCGAACAAACCTCATTCGAGTGGCCTTGGAGCGACAGTTCGAAGATGCGGAAACAACCTTTGGCCATGAATCGGCCGAAGAGGCACATGTGGAGCGGGACACTGAGGAAATTCCTGCGCCCCCCGAAGTAGCCGAAGCGTTAAACGTGCCGGTCGGCGAGATAGTGACTCATGTTGTTACGAGAGCGACTGAAGAGCGGCTGCCGATCTCCATATCCGACACCTATCAGCCACTCGGGATCACCGGAGTATCCACCGCAAAGTACCTTGAGGAAACCCACGCCGACCGGCTTCCTGTTCCGGAACACGCCCAATGGCTGAAGGTTGAACCCGGAGAAATCGTGAAGACCGTGCATCAAAAATTCATCACAGAAGACGGCGACGTGGTGATG
This sequence comes from Amycolatopsis thailandensis, assembly GCF_002234405.1. Lineage (GTDB taxonomy): Bacteria > Actinomycetota > Actinomycetes > Mycobacteriales > Pseudonocardiaceae > Amycolatopsis > Amycolatopsis thailandensis. The sequence goes on from NZ_NMQT01000055.1 coordinate 3,145, forward strand.
ATTTCTGACATCTCCTACCCTCGGGACAGGTATGATGCATTTGTGTTCAAGATGACCCTGCGGTGAGATCGACCGGCGATTAACCCTCGAATGCGGGCCAGGCTTTCGCAGTCTGGCCCGCATTCGTTCGCTGATTAGCGCCTCTCCCAAACCTGAGCAACGTCGTTCAGGTTCCACCATGACACAAATCGATCATCTTCGGCGATAAGACTCCATCGCGCTGCTAGAGCATCGAAGAATGACTCATCGCCTGTCTTTCCGCCACATGGCTCGCCAATGAACAAGAGTCGATGGCCGCCAGACGCCTCGAATTTGGCCAACGACTCTGAAGCCATCGAGTTGCCCCATCCTGGCGGCCAACACAGGAACAGCGCACTATTGCCGCCGTCCCAGAGATCCGGCCGCAACTCTTCAACGTTTCGGACAGAATGCCAGACGGCTTGCCGCCCCACTGCATGGTCAAATGACGCGTTCAAAGTCGCATCGGGCGGTGCGATATCGAACGCACGAACGTCGAGGCCCGACTGGCTCAGCTGGGCCGCCCAGTAGCCGCGGCCCGCACCTACCTCGACCACCGCACGTCCCGAGCAGGCTGATGCAACCCACTCCAGGGTTTCCGGCGACGGAATGGCGTATGCGAAGCTCGACTGCAAGATCGTGGCAGCGAACGCGAGCCGACTGCTGCCCGAAGGACGGCCGCCGTCGACGACTCGGCGGTCGGCGCGTTCAGAAACGAGCGGCGCAACGATGTCCCAGTACGGATTGCTACTGGCCGACTCGCTGGCTGTCAGGTAGTGGATCATCCGCAAGTCGAAGGCTGCATCGAGCTGGTCGTCACCAGTGCCTGGCAAGCCTGGTGCGAAGTCCAAGTACTCGGCGAGTTTTGGGTACTCCCTCTGGAGACGTTCCTGATCGTCAAGCAGCGCGACCAGCTCACTGCGGCGATTGTCTGTCAGCACAAGTTCGACCACGTCCAACAGTCTGACGCATCCGCTGCGAGCCCAACAGTTGCCGCACTCCGGCGAGCGAGCGTCGTAGACACGGGGCGCGGGGCGGCGCCCGTCTCAAATTCCGTCTCAGTTCGTACCCCGTCGGGACACTTCACGAGTCGCACAAATCGCGCCGACCTGCGCTTAAGCAACTTGGGCTACCCCAAGAAACCGCTCCCCCGGGTCTTTGGGAGCGGAGGGTCGCAGGTTCAAATCCTGTCATCCCGACTTTGTCACCATCACAACGGCGGGACCAGCTCGAACGAGCCAAACCCGCCGTCTCAGTACAAAGCGTTATACACGCCTTGCCGAACATCAGAGGTCTCTTCCGGCTTGGGTTCGCACCCATTGATCAACCTCCCGAGTCCCCCAGGGCGGCTGGGGTCCGGTCTAGGTGGCCGCCTTGTCGGTGCCGGCGATCGCGCTGCGGCGTTCGATCATTACGACGTCGCGCCAGCGGTCGTGGTGCCGGCCGACGCGTTCGCGGATTCCGATCTCCCGGAAGCCCGCGCCGCGGTGCAGTGCCCTGCTCGCGGTGTTCTCGGGGAAGAGCCCGCTTTGGAGGGTCCAGATCCCCGCGTTCTCCGTCGAGGTGATGAGCGCGGTCAGCAAGGCCCGGCCGACACCCCGGCCTTGGGCGCCGGGGTGGACGTAGACGCCGTGCTCGACCACTCCGGCGTCGACGCACCGGTCGGATACAGCACTGACGCCGACCCAGCCAAGCACTTTCCCGGCCGCGTCGAGCGCTACCAGGCGGTGCGCCTGGAGGTGGGTGGCGTCCCAGGTCGTCCAGTCGGGTGCGGCGGTCTCGAAGGCGGCGTCGCCGCTGTCTAGTCCGGTTTGGTAGATCGCCAGCACCTGTTCGGCGTGACCTGCCTCCATGGGCGCAATCCGCACCGGGACCGGGGCGGGCTTCATCCGGCGACCAGCTCGGTGAGCAGTTCGCGGACGCGGCGGTCGATCTCGTCGCGGATCGGGCGGATCTGGTCGACGACCCGGCCGGCGGGGTCGTCGAGCTGCCAGTCGAGGTACCGCTTGCCGGGGAAGACCGGGCAGGCGTCGCCGCAGCCCATGGTGATGACGACGTCGGCGGCTTCGACCGCGTCGGTGGTCAGCCGCTTGGGGAATTCGCGGGAGACGTCGATGCCGAGTTCGGCCATGACCGCGACCACGGCGGGGTTGATCTCGCCGGCGGGGGCGGATCCGGCGGAGCGGACGGCGACGCGTCCGGCGGCGTGGTGGTGCAGCAGCGCGGCGGCCATTTGGGAGCGCCCGGCGTTGTGGACGCAGACGAACAGGACTTCGGGGGTGTTCACGGGGTGACCTCCACGCGGGCTGGGGTGAAGCGGCGGCGCAGTGCCAGGGAAACGTAGACGAGCGCGACGAGGACGGGGACTTCGATCAGCGGACCGACGACCCCGGCGAGCGCTTGGCCGCTGGTCGCTCCGAAGGTCGCGATGGCCACGGCGATGGCGAGCTCGAAGTTGTTGCCCGCGGCGGTGAACGCCAGTGTCGTGGTGCGCTCGTAGGACAAGCCGACCGCGCGGCCGAAAGCGTAGGACCCGGCCCACATCAGTCCGAAGTAGACCAGCAGCGGCACCGCGATCCGGACGACGTCCAGCGGCCGCGCGGTGATCTGTTCCCCTTGCAACGCGAAGAGAACCACGATGGTGAACAGCAGCCCGTAGAGCGCGGCCGGTCCGATCCTCGGCAGGAACCGGGTCTCGTACCAGGCGCGGCCTTTCGCGCGTTCGCCGAGGCGTCGGGTCAGGTAGCCCGCCAGGAGCGGGATACCGAGGAAGATCAGCACGCTTTTCGCGATCTGCCAGCCGGACACCGCGAGGCCGGCTTGCGGGAGGCCGAGCCAGCCGGGCAGGACCGCAAGGTAGAACCAGCCGAGGAACCCGAACGCGATCACCTGGAACACCGAGTTCAGCGCGACCAGCACGGCGGCGGCCTCGCGATCGCCGCAGGCGAGGTCGTTCCAGATGATCACCATGGCGATGCAGCGGGCGAGGCCGACGATGATCAGCCCGGTCCGGTACTCCGGCAGATCGGGCAGCAGCAGCCAGGCGAGGGCGAACATCAGCGCCGGGCCGATCAGCCAGTTCAGCACCAGCGAGGGCCACAGCAGCCGCCGATCGCCGGTGACCGTGCCGAGGCGGTCGTAGCGGACCTTCGCCAGCACCGGGTACATCATCACCAGCAGCCCGAGCGCGATCGGCAGCGAGATCCCGTCCACCTGCACCGCCGACAGGACCGTGTTCAGGCCGGGAATCCAGCGTCCGGCGAGCAGCCCGGCGACCATCGCGGCCGCGATCCACACGGGCAGGAACCGGTCCAGGGTGGACAGCTTGCCGACCACCCCCGTGTCCGGGCCGGTCATGCCGGGACCGCGGTGTCACCGGGGACCAGGACGGCCGACAGGCGGGCCAGCACCTCGGGGTGGACGCGGTAGTACACCCAGGTGCCGCGCCGCTGCCCGGTGATCAGCCCGGACTCCCGCAACACCTTGAGGTGATGGGAGATGGTCGGGCCGGTCAGGTCGAACGCGTCGGTCAGGTCGCACACGCACGCCTCGCCGCCCGCGTGGGAGGCGATCAGCGAAAGCAGCCGCAACCGCACCGGGTCGGCCATCGCCTTGAACAACTTCGACAGCTCGACGGCCTGGTCCTCGCTCAGCGGTTCGCGGGCCAGTGGCGAGCAACAGGCGTCCATCGCGGCGATCGGCAGCTGTTTCGGCATGCGTCTATCTTGACAGACTTCTAATTAGAGGACAATCTAAGCCGAGTCACTGTTTCGATGAACGTCTATTCAAGGAGGATGCGATGTCACGGGTACAGCTCGCGCTGCGCGTCGGGGACCTCGAAGGTTCGATCGACTTCTACTCGAAGCTCTTCGGCACCGAACCGGCCAAACTCCGTCCCGGGTACGCGAACTTCGCCATCGCCGAACCCGCGCTCAAGCTCGTGCTCCTCGAAGGGGAGCCCGGTCAGGCCACGGTCATGGATCACCTCGGCGTCGAGGTCGAGTCCACCGACCAGGTCAGCGAAGCCGGCAAGCGCCTGACCGGCGAAGGCCTGGAGACGCTGACCGAGGACGACACCACCTGCTGCTACGCCGTGCAGGACAAGATCTGGGTCCACGGTCCCGGCCAGGAACCCTGGGAGGTCTACACCGTCAAGGCCGACTCGCAGACCTTCGGCACCGACAGCGCCGCCCTCGCCACCCCGGCCACCTGCTGCTCCTGACCGGCACGGAGCGGGTTGCCGCGCGGCCACCCGCTCCGACGGCGCCGCCGGACCGACCTGCGCTCCGTGCCCCTCGCTTTAATGGGATTCATGGAGATCCGCCAGGCACGCACCACGGATGCCCCCGCCGTGACCCCGTTGCTCGCCCAGCTGGGCTACCCGGACAACCACGAGGAAGACGTCCGCCGCCGGCTCGAACGCTGGGCCGCCCACCCCGAAGGCGCCGCGTTCGTCGCCGTGTCGGGCGACGGCGTGGTCGGCGTCATCGCGGTGGTCGCGATCCCGCTCCTCGAACGGGAGGGCTCCGTGGGACGGATCGTGGCCCTCGTGGTGGACGAGAGCCAGCGCGGCACCGGGGTCGGGCGCGAACTGGTCACCGCCGCCGAAGAGCAGGCGCTGCGGTGGGGTTGTGTCGCCATGGAGGTCAGCAGTTCCCGCCGCCGGACTGGCGCGCACGCCTTCTACCGGGCGCGCGGGTACGAGGACCGTTGCGAGCGCAGCGCCAAGTTCTTCCGTGAACTGACCGCCTGACCAGCTCCCGGATGCTGAGAGCCCTAGGCCCACCCGCACCCACTTGCGAATATCGGCACCGTGACCGGCAGGCGGAGCGCCAGTGCCAGCGCGGTGCTCCGCGTGGTGCTGGACGAAGGAGCGATAGCGCGCAGCACCATCGCGCGCCGCACCGGGCTGAGTGCCGCCGCCGTCACGGGGCATGTGGCCGAGCTGATGCGCCGGGGCTTCCTCACCGAGCTGCCCGAGGTCGCGGGCGCGGTCGGCAGGCCGCATGTGCCGGTGGACCTCGACACGGAGCGGTTCGTGGTGTGCGGAGCGCATATCGCGGTCGACCATCTCACCGTCGGCCTGCTGGACCTGCGCGGAAAAGTGCTGGCACAGCTGGAAGCCCCGCATCACGGCGCCGAGCCTGCCGTGCAGGTCGCGCAGATCGCGGAGCTGCTCGACGACCTCCTCATCGGACACGCGCCGGACCGGACTCCGCTCGGGTTGGGGGTGGCGACCGGCGGCTGGGTCGACGAGGCGTCGGGGACGGTGGTCGAGCATGGATTGCTCGGCTGGCGAGGGGTCCCGTTGCGCGAGCTGCTCACCGAGGTGACCGGGCTCGACGTCCGCGTCGACGGGCATTCGCGGGCGCTCATCCACGCCGAACGCCTGCTGGGGCAACCGAGAGCGCGCAGCAGTGTGGTGCAGTTGTTCACCGGCAACGTGGTCGACGCGGCCTTCGCCACCGGCGAAACCGTCCACCACGGTCCGCGCTCGGCCGCGGGCGCCGTCGCGCATCTAAGGGTCGATGACAGCGAAGAACCTTGCCGCTGCGGGCGTTCCGGCTGTCTTGAGGCCACGGTTTCCGAGCGCACGGTCGTCCGAAAGGCCGTTGAAGCAGGAATCGCCGAAAAACCGACTTTCGCCGAAGTGCTCCATTTGGCGGCATCGGGAAACAAAGGCGCCATCGACATTTTCCAGGAACGCGCACGAATAATAGGACAGGCCGCCGCGTTGCTCTTCGACGTCCTCAATCCGGAAATCCTCATCGTGCTCGACCAGAGTGTACGCGACGTCGAGGGTTGCCTTTCCACGATCCGGGACGAGGTCTCCCAGCGCTCATGGATCTGCCAGAACGCGACCGAAAACGTTGTGTCGTCGAGCTTTCCGGGGACCGAGCTGGCGACGGCCGGTGGCGCGGTCACGCTGAACGCCCTCTACGAAGATCCTCTTTTCACGCACCTCGCCAACGTATCGTAAAGCCGGGTTACTTCATTTAATCGCAAAATTGACGCTCTCCGCCGGGCCTGCGAAGAATCTCCTTCGACGACGCGAACCCGAACGAAAGAGCCCACCGTGAAGAAACCAGTGCCCTTGATCGCCGCGCTCCTCGCCGGATTGGCGCTGTCGGGCTGCGGCGCCTCCGCGACCCCGGCGGGCGCCGCCGGACAGCCGGAGAAACTCGAACTCCGCTACCAAGGTTCGGCGAACAACGTCACCTACCCCGAACTCGCCGAGGACCTCGGGTACTTCGGCCCGGTCAAACTCAAGTGGGTCGGCAACACGATCAGCGGGCCGCAGGACATCCAGTCCGCCGCGACCGATCAGACCGACTTCGGCGGCGCCTTCACCGGCGCGGTCGCCAAACTCGTGGACGCCGGCGCCCCGATCAAGGCCGTCGTCAACTACTACGGCTCCGACGAGAAGACCTTCTTGGGCTTCTACGTCAAGGAAGACAGCCCGATCCGCAACCCGCGCGACCTCATCGGCAAGAAGGTCGGCGTCAACACCGTCGGCGCGAACCTGGAGGCCGTCCTCGACACCTGGCTCAAGCGCAGCGGACTCTCCGACGCCGAGATCGGCCAGGTGCAACTGGTCGTCCTGCCGCCGATCAACACCGAACAGGCCCTGCGCAACGGCCAGATCGACGTCGCCGCGCTCAACGGCGTCCTCCAGGACCGCGCCCTCTCCGTCGGCGGGGTGCGGGCGATCGTGAAGGACGTCGAGGCGTTTGGCCCCTACAACGGCGGGCCGTACGTGCTGCGGACCGACTTCATCAAGAAGTACCCGGAGACCACGAAAACCTTCGTCACCGGCGTGGCCAAGGCGATCGAATGGGCACGCACCACGCCACGCGAGGAGGTCATCGCCCGGTTCACCAAGATCATCCAGAACCGCGGCCGCAACGAGAACACCGAAACGCTCAAGTACTGGAAGAGCGTCGGCGTCACCAAGGGCGGGCTGATCTCCGACAACGACTACACGCTCTGGACGGAGTGGCTCAAGCAGTCCGGGTTCATCAAGAACGACCAGGTCGACCTGAAGAAGCTCTACACCAACGAGTTCAACCCCTTCCGCGAAGGCGGTGGCGCGTGACCGCCAAGATCAGCCTCCGCTCGGTCACCAAGACCTTCGGCGCCCTGACCGCACTGGACGACGTCTCCCTCGACATCGAGGACGGCACGTTCCTCTCCCTCGTCGGGCCCAGCGGCTCCGGCAAGTCGACCCTGCTCGACCTGCTCGGCGGCCTCGCGAAACCCACGTCCGGCGAGGTCCTGATCGACGGGAAGCCCGTCACTGGACCGGGCCTGGACCGCGGGGTCGTGTTCCAGCAGTACGCGTTGTTCCCCTGGCGCACCGCCCGCGCCAACGTCGAATTCGGGCTCGAAGGCGGCACGCTGACCAAGCGGCAGCGCGCCGACAGGGCGAGGGAATTCCTCGACCTGGTCGGGCTTTCCGGCTTCGAAGACCATCTCCCCCACCAGCTTTCCGGTGGCATGAAGCAACGCGTCGCGATCGCGAGGAGCCTCGCCTACGACCCCGACGTACTGCTGATGGACGAGCCGTACGCCGCGCTCGACTCCCAGACCCGCGAACTGCTCCAGGAGGAACTGCGGCGGATCTGGAAACGCACCGGCAAGACCATCGTCTTCATCACCCACAGCATCGAAGAAGCCGTCTACTTGGGACAGAAGGTCGCGGTGCTCACCTCGCGACCGGGAAGGCTCAAGGACGTCGTCGACATCGACCTCGGCGACCGCTCCAACGACGATCTGCGCTCGGCGCCCGCGTTCGTGGCGCACCGGCACCGGCTGTGGGAACTCCTGCACGACGAGATCCGGAGGGCCGCATGACCGCGACACTCGAAGCGCCGACTGTCCACACCGGACCGAAACCGGTCGAGAAGGCACGTAAGAAAAGCAGGCTGGGCAAGGCTTTCCGCAGCTCGGCGGCGATCCTGCTGTTCCTCGCCATCTGGGAACTCGCTCCCCAGTTCATCCTCGACGAAGGAACGAGGACCTTCCTTCCGCCGCTGTCGGAAGACCTCGTCGCGCTCTGGGAACTGATCCTCAACGGCCAGCTGGCCGATCACCTGCTGGCGAGTCTCGGCCGGTCCGCCGCCGGGTTCGTGATCGCGGTGGGCGTCTCGGTCCCGCTCGGGCTGCTGATCGCCTGGTACCGACCGCTCGCGGAGTTCCTGAACCCGCTGCTGGAACTCGCCCGCAACACCGCCGCGCTGGCGTTGCTGCCGGTGTTCACGCTCCTGCTCGGCATCGGCGAAGTGTCCAAGATCGCGCTGATCGTCTACGCCTGCGTCTGGCCGGTGCTGCTCAACACGATCGCCGGGGTGAACACCGTGGATCCCTTGCTGGTCAAGGCCGCGCGTTCGCTCGGGCTGTCGAGTCCGAACCTGTTCCGCAAGGTGATCCTGCCCTCGGCGGTGCCGACCATCTTCACCGGGATCCGGATGGCGGCGGCGTACTCGATCCTCATCCTGATCGCCGCCGAAATGGTCGGTGCCAAGGCCGGGCTCGGCTATCTGATCAACAACTCCCAGGTCAACTTCCAGATCCAGCAGATGTATGCCGCGATCATCACGGTGTCGGTGCTGGGCCTGGCCATCAACGCGGGCTTCGTCGCGCTGGAGCGGCGATTCTCCACCTGGCGTGTCAAGGAGAAGGCGTGAAACACCTGCATCTCAACGCGTTCGTGATGCCGAACGGCCATCACGAGGCGGCCTGGCGGCATCCCAGCACGGATCCGCGGCGCGCCGCGACGCTGAAACACTATGTCGACATCGCCCGTACGGCGGAGCGCGGCAAGCTGGATTCGCTGTTCCTCGCCGACGGCGTCGCCTTGTGGGGCAACGTCCGCTACAACTCGCACACCCTGTTCGAGCCACTGACGCTGCTTTCGGCGCTGGCCGGGGCCACCGAGCGCATCGGTCTCATCGCCACCGCGTCGACGACCTACAACGAGCCGTACCACCTGGCCCGGAAGTTCGCTTCGCTCGACCATCTCAGCGGCGGGCGCGCGGGCTGGAACATCGTGACGTCGGCGGGCGAGGACGAGGCCCGCAACTTCAACCGCGACGCCCGGCCGGCGCACGCGCTGCGTTACGAACGCGCCACCGAATTCGTCGAGGTGGCAAGGAAACTCTGGGACAGCTGGGACGACGACGCGGCCGTCATCGACAAGGCGAGCGGGGTCTACGCGGACACCGACCGCATCCATCCGATCGACCACAACGGCCCGCATTTCCAGGTCCGCGGCCCGCTGAACATCCCGCGTCCGGTGCAGGGACATCCCTTGCTGGTGCAGGCCGGTTCGTCGGAGACGGGCAAGGAGTACGCGGCCCGGTTCGCCGAGGCGGTGTTCACCGCGCAGCAGACTTTCGCCGAAGGCAAGGCTTTCTACGACGACGTCAAGGGAAGACTCGCGAAGTACGGACGCTCGCCGGAGGAGATCAAGATCCTGCCGGGGATCAGCCCGATCCTGGGCCGCACGGAGGCCGAAGCGAAGGAACGCGAGGCCGAGCTCAACGCCCTGATCACCCCCGCGTACGGCGTGCGGCAGCTGTCGAACATGCTCGACCACGACCTCACGCCGTATCCGCTCGACGGTCCGCTGCCCGACGTCGGCACCTTCACCGAAGGCGCGCAGAGCCGGTTCGAGCTGGTCACCGGCCTGGCGCGGCGCGAGAACCTGACCATCCGCCAGCTGATCGAACGGCTCGCGGGCGGGCGTGGGCACCGTGTCTTCGCCGGTACGGCAACGCAAGTGGCCGACCAGCTGGAGCACTGGTTCACCGAAGGCGCCGCGGACGGCTTCAACGTCATGCCGCCCACCCTGCCCGGCGGCCTCGAGGACTTCGTCGACCTCGTGGTCCCGGAACTCCAGCGGCGCGGCCTGTTTCGCACCGAGTACACCGCCACGACCTTGCGCGGCCACTACGGCCTCGCCCGTCCCGTCCATCGCACCGCAGTGAAGGAGCATGCCGCATGACCGCCCTAAACACCCAGGTCGAGGTCCGCAAGATCACCGGCAGGATCGGCGCGCAGGTGATCGGCGTCGATCCGGCCAAGGACCTCGACGCCGCCACCGTCGCGTTCGTGACCGAAGCCCTGCACGAGCACAAGGCGCTCGTGTTCCGCGACGTCGAGCTGGACGACGCGGGCCAGCAGCGGTTCGCCGCGCACTTCGGCGAGCTGACCAAGGCGCACCCGACCGTCCCGTCGGTCGACGGGGAGCCCGCCATCCTGCCGGTCGACAGCGAGCAGGGCCGCGCGAACCAGTGGCACACCGACGTCACCTTCGTGCACAACCCGCCGAAGGCCAGCACGCTGCGCAGCCTGGTCGTACCGCCCTACGGTGGCGAGACGCTCATCGCCAACTCGGCCGCCGCGTACCGCGACCTGCCGGAGCCGCTCCGGGCGTTCGCCGACACGCTGCGCGCCGAGCACACCAACGACTACGACTACGCGAAGGCGCCGGAGACTCTCGACGAGGCGGAGCAGGAACGCCGGAAGGTGTTCGTCTCGCAGAAGTTCCGCACGGTCCACCCGGTGGTGCGGGTGCATCCGGTGACCGGCGAACGCGGGCTGTACATCGGCGGGTTCGCGCAGCGGATCATCGGGCTGTCCAAGGGCGAGTCGCGGGACATCCTGCGGCTGCTGCAGTCCTACGTGACGCGGCCGGAGAACGTCGTCCGGGTGAGCTGGGAGCCGAACCAGCTGGTGCTGTTCGACAACCGCATCACCCAGCACTACGCCGTCGACAACTACGACGACCTGCCCCGCCGCCTGAACCGGGTCACCGTGGCGGGCGACGTCCCGGTCGGCATCGACGGGGTGCCGAGCGAATCCCTCGAAGGCGACGCTTCGCACTACTCCCCCGTCGCCTGACGCCCCGCATTTAGTCCTCTGGATGCGTACCAACCGCATCCAGAGGACTAAATGCGGTAAGACTGGCGACGTGAAGGACGATCGTCAGGTGGAAGCGCTCCTCAGGGAGCTGGCCCCGCAGGTCATCGGGTTGCTGGTGCGCAAGCACGGGCAGTTCGACGCCTGCGAGGACGCCGTCCAGGAAGCCCTGCTTTCGGCCGCGCAGCAATGGCCGGAGCAGGGCATCCCGGACAGCCCGAAGTCCTGGCTCGCGACGGTCGCGTCCCGGCGGCTGGTGGACGAGTGGCGCAGCGAGAGCGCGCGACGGCGGCGCGAGGAGAACGACGCGCTGATGGCCCCGGCCGAACCGTCCACTGTGTCCGATACGGACGACACGCTCACCGTGTTGTTCTTGTGCTGCCACCCTTCCCTGTCCGCGCCGTCGCAACTCGCGCTCACGCTGCGCGCCGTCGGCGGTCTGACCACCGGCGAGATCGCAGCCGCGTTCCTGGTCCCGGAATCGACGCTCGCCCAACGGATCAGCCGGGCGAAACAGACCATCAAGAAGGCGGGCGCCGAATTCGTCCTGCCGCCGGCCGCGGAACTCGCCGAACGGCTCCGCGTCGTCCTCCAGGTGCTGTACCTGATCTTCAACGAGGGCTACACGACCAGCGGCGGCCCCGACCTGCACCGCGCCGACCTGACCGCCGAGGCGATCCGGCTGACCCGCCTGCTCCGGCGGCTCATGCCGGACGAGGACGAGGTCACCGGCCTGCTCGCGCTCATGCTGCTGACCGACGCCCGCCGCGACGCCCGCGCCGGCGAGGACGGCTCGCTCGTCCCTCTCGCCGAGCAGGACCGCTCGCGCTGGAACGCGGAAACGATCGCCGAAGGGGTCTCGCTGGTGAGCGGGGCCCTGGCGGAAGGCCCTGTCGGGCCGTACCAGGTGCAGGCCGCGATCGCCGCCGTCCACGACGAGGCGGCCACCGCGGCCGACACGGACTGGTCCCAGATCCTCGCGCTCTACGACGTCCTCGAAAAGGTGTCGCCCGGCCCGATCGTGACGCTCAACCGCGCTGTCGCGGTCGCCGAGGTCAACGGGCCGGAAGCAGGCCTCGAACTGCTCGCCACGCTCGACGACGACACCCGGATGAGCCAGACCCATCGGCTCGATTCCGTGCGCGGGCACCTGCTGGAGCTGGCCGGGGACGCCGTCGCCGCGCGCGAGGCATACCTCCGGGCCGCTGGCAAGACCGCGAGCGAACCCGAGAAGCAGTACCTGACCCGGCGCGCGGAGCGGCTCTCCTAGTCCTCGGCTTTGCGGGCGGTGGCCATGGCGCGCTCGGTTTCCCAGAACGCCCGCATCGACACGATCAGCCCGTCCTCGCGCACCCGGTAGACGAACACGCCGTCGGTGTCGACGCGATAGCCGCCGGGCAGGTACGTCGTGATCGTGCCGACGTTCGCGACCTCGTCCCCGGCGGCGTGGGAATCACGGATGGTGAACTGGAAGCGGTTGACGCATCCGATCGTCTTGTCCCAGAAGGCACTGATCCCGTCGTGGCCGTGGTGGCCCTTGCCCTCCTCGTCGAACATCGACGGGCCGATCGGGTCTTCGACGACGGCGTCACCGGCGAAGAGCGCGAGCCAGGCTTCCTTGTCACCCGCCGTGACGGCGGTCATCGAGCGGAACGCGGCCTGCCTCGCGGGCGGCTGTTCGGCGGCGGGATCCCAGCAGACGTCGACACCCATGCTCAGTCTCCGATCTTCGCGATGATCTCGTCGCCGAACTTCTTGATGGAATCCAGCTTCGGGCCGACTTCGGCGTCGAAACCGAGGCCGTCGAACACCCACGGCATGGTGATGATGTCGGTGACGCCGATGTCGCCCTGCTCGCGGTAACCGTCGAGACCGAACTTGTCGATGCAGACGGCCTGGTACTCGAACGGGTCTTCGGCGCGACCCCGCTCCGCCAGCAGTCCGCGCAGTTTGGCGATCGTGTCGCGGAGGTCGTCGAACTTCATCATCGCCGAGGACCAGCCGTCGGCGACGCGAGCGGCCCGGCGCAGCGCGACGTCGGTGTGGCCGCCGATGTAGAACGGCACCTTCGACGGCGGTGTCGGGCTCATGCGGAGCTTGTCGAAGTCGAAGAACTCGCCGTGGAACTCGACCATCCCGCCGTCGAGGATCAGCCGCAGCACTTCGATGGCCTCGTCCACGCGTTTGCCGCGCTTCTCGTACGGCGCGCCGCACCAGCGGAACTCTTCCGGCGACCAGCCGACGCCGAGCCCCAGACCGAAACGGCCGCCGGTCAGCGCCGCGACCGAGTTGACCTGGCGCGCGAGCAGGACCGGGTTACGGGAGCCGAGTTTGAGCACGGAGGTGTAGAAGGTGAGCCGTTCGGTGACCGCGCCCATCGAGGCGGCGGCGACCAGCGGATCGGCCCAGGGCGTCTCCTCGGTCCAGAACCGGCTGCCGTCGGGCGTGTACGGGTAGTCGGCCGAGACCGTTTCGGAATAGAACAGGGAATCCGGGAGCGCGATCGAGGAGAACCCCGCCTCTTCGGCGGCCCGGGCGAGCTCGCCCAGCTGATCGAGCGGATTCATCGCGATCGACAGGGTGAACTTCATGGGGCTGAACTATAACGTGTTCTATTTTACCTCGCCAGTGGTGACCGCGAGCACCGACGGGAACCTCGGGCAGGCCGTCCACGTTGTCCGGAGCAAAGGCCGAACGATTCCTGGAGTTGAACCCATGGGCACCGCGATCTTCCTGATCGTGCTCCTCGTCGTCGTGGTCGGCGGCGGCATCTACTTCGCGAAATCCCAGGCGGCGGCCAAGAAGCGCCAGCTGGACGACGCGAAGGCGGACGCACGGCGCCTCGTCGAACGACTGGGCGGTCAGGTCATGAACCTCACCGGCACGGACACCGCTTCCCAGCAGGCGATGGCGGACGCGTCCGAGCGTTTCACCGCGGCGGGCTCCCAGATGGAGCAGGCGCAGACCATCGAGCAGGCGCGGCTCGTGCGCGAGACAGCCATCGAAGGCCTCTACTACGTCCGCGCCGCGCGGCTCGCCATGGGCATGGACCCCGGTCCGGAACTGCCCGGCAGCGAAGAGCGCGACAGGGCGGGCAAGGTCACCGAGCACCGCTCGGTCGACGTCGAGGGCGAGCACTACGAGGCCTCGCCGGACCCGAGCCAGCGGACGCCGCACTACTACCCCGGCGGTCGCGTGGCGGGCCGTCCGGTGCCGCAGGGCTGGTACAGCGAGCCGTGGTGGAAGCCCGCGCTCGTCGCCGGCGCCTGGGGTCTCGGTTCGATGCTGCTGTTCAGCGCGATGTTCTCCGGCATGGCGGGTATCGCGAGCGCGTCGGCCTGGGAGTCGGGCTACGACGCGGGCCAGGAAGACGCGGGCGCCGGCGGTGACGCGGGTGGCGACGCCGGAGGCGACATGGGCGGGGACGCCGGTGGGTTCGACGGTGGCGGCTTCGATGGCGGCGGTTTCGACGGCGGGGGCTTTGACGGCGGAGGCTTCGACTTCTAGCACCGGATCCAGAGAGGGCTGAAGGGGCCCTTCACCGCATGCGATGCGGTGAAGGGCCCCTTCGCTACGTCTGATGCGGGGAAAGTCCCCTTCAGCCCCGATCGTGGGTCGGGCCGCGTGAAGGCCCCCTTCACGCGGCTCAGCCGAGATCCCGGACCCGGCCGGTGACCGGCGACGGGACCAGGGGCGCGCGCATGTCGAGGGCGCGCGCGGCGGTGAGCAGTTCGATGGCGAGGACGGCATTGAGCCCCTCGACGGCCTTGCGCAGTTTGCGCGCGGCGGACCAGCCCATGGAGACGTGGTCTTCTTGCAGGAAACTCGACATTCACGACTTCCCAAGTACATGAAGGCCCCTTCCTTGCGCTAGGCGTAAGGAAGGGGGCCTTCATGTACTTCAGGTGAGAGCGCGAGTGAGCCGAGCCGGCGGTTTCGCGTGACTGGACGGACGACACCCGTGACCAGACGGACGACACGCGTGCTTGGAGGGACGACACCCGTGATCAGAGGGACGCCACGATCGTGACCGGGCCCCGCCGCGTGTCGTCCATCTGGACACACGTGCCGTCCATCCCGTCACGGGTGTCGTCCGTCCGATCACGCGAAACCGCCACCGGCCCGAGTACGTGAAGGGCCCTTCACGTACTGGCCGAAAAGCGAGTCAGGCGGGCTGGCAGGTCGGGCACCAGAAGAGGTTCCGCGCCGCCAGGTCGCTCCGCAGCACCGGAGTCCCGCAGACGAGACAAGGCAGCCCCTCGCGGCGGTAGACGTAGACCTCGCCCCCGTGCCGGTCCTGCCGCGGCGCGCGGCCGGTCGCCTCGGGCAGGTGTTCCGGCGCGACGGTGTCGATCCGTCCCACCCGGACACCGTGCCTCATGAGCGTCACCAGGTCCGCCCACATGTCGTCCCACAGCCCGCGATCGAGCGCGCGGCCGGGGACGAGCGGGGCGACACCGTGCCGGAACAGGACCTCGGCGCGGTACACGTTGCCGACGCCCGCCAGCACCGACTGGTCCATCAGCAGCGCCGCGATCGACGTCTTCGACCGGGAGATCCGGTCCCACGCCTTGTCCGGTTTCGCGTCCCGGCGCAGCGGGTCCGGTCCGAGCCGGGCCTTGATCGCGTCGACCTGCGGCACGTCCAGGAGCTCACACTGGTTCGGGCCGCGCAGGTCGGCGGAATGCGTCGGGCCGACCAGCCGCATCCGCACCTGCCCGACCGGTTCGCCGACCGGCAGCGGCACGTCGGAGAACGTGCCGTAGAGGCCGAGGTGGACGTGCACCGTCCCGTGTGGACCGTAGTCGTGGAACAGGTGCTTCCCGTACGCCTCGGCCTTCACCAGCACCCGGCCGTCCAAACGGGACGCTTCTCCCGTGAACCGCCCCTGCGGGCTGCTCACCTCGACCGGGTGACCGGCGAAACGGCGTTTGTGCAGACGTGCCAAGCGATGGAGCGTGTGCCCCTCGGGCATGTCAGTGCTCGGGAAGCGGCGGCGGCCAGCCGGTGTTCTCGTAGTCCAGGATCTGCTGGACGCGACGGCCGTGGCGCTCGTCCGGGCTCGGCGGGGTCGAGAGGAAGGCCTCGACGATCTCCGTGGCCTCTTCGGTGGTGTGCATCCGCGCGCCGACGCCGATCAGCTGGGCGTGGTTGTGCTCGCGGGTGAGCTTCGCGGTCTCGACGCTCCACGCGAGGCCGGCGCGGGCGCCCTTTACCTTGTTGGCCGCGATCTGCTCGCCGTTGCCGGAGCCGCCGACGACGATGCCGAGGCTGCCCTCGTCCGCGACGACGCGGCGAGCCGCCTCGATGCAGAACGCCGGGTAGTCGTCGGCCGCGTCGTAGACGAAGGGGCCGACGTCCTCGACGTCGTGGCCCTGCTCCTTGAGGTGGGCCACGAGGTGGTTCTTCAGTTCGAAACCGGCATGGTCAGAGCCAAGGTAAACACGCACAGCGCGGAGTCTGCCATCACGTTCCGGGACGAGCATGCTGTGGGGGTGGACATCTGGGGCCAGACCGAATCCGACATCAGGCTCGAATGGGGACCCGAAGGCGTCGAAGCCTTGGGCCGCGATTGCGCCGTTCTCGTCATCGTCGACGTACTTTCCTTCTGCACCACAACGGATCTCGTCCTGGGCAACGGCGGCCGCGTGCTGCCCGTCCGCTGGCGCGATCACCGCGGCGAAGAAGCCGCGAAAGAGCGAGGCGCCATCCTCGCGGGTGAAGGCGACTGGACCTTGCGACCTTCGTCTGTGACGGAAACCCCTTCCGGCACGCTCCTCGCGCTCCCCTCCCCCAACGGCGCCACGCTCTGCGACGCCGCCGCCACGACCGGTGCCGAAATCCTGGCGGGCTGTCTGCGCAACGCGACCGCCGTCGCCGCACGCGCCGCCGAGATGGCGGACGGCGCGCCGATCGGCGTCATCCCGGCGGGGGAACGCTGGGGGATCGACATGCATACCGACGCGAAAACCTTCGGACCACTGAGGCCGTGCGCCGAGGACCAGCTCGGTGCGGGAGCGATCGTCGCCGCGCTGAGCGGCTACGGCCGCCTGTCCGCCGAAGCCCGTCTCGCCGCCATCGCGGCGAAATCGATCGACATCGCCGAAGCACTGACAGAGTGTTCTTCAGGGCGTGAGCTCGCCAGTGCCGGACACGGGAACGACGTGACCCTCGCCGCACAGCTCGACACGAGCAGCACGGTTCCGGTGCTGCGCAACGGAATTCTGGAGGATCTGTGACTTGGCTCGAACTCGCCGACGGGGTGTACGCCCGCCGGTACGAGGAGCTGGACCTGACCGTCGGCCTGGTCGTGGGCAGCGACCGCTGCCTGGTGGTCGACGTCCGCGGTGACGTCGACCAGGGCGCCGAACTGGCCGCCGCGGTCCGGGAGATCACGCCGCTGCCGTGGTCGGTCGTCTACACCCACGCGCATTTCGACCACGCCTTCGGCACGACGGCGTTCCTGCCGTGCGACGTCTGGGCACACGAAGGCTGCTTGGCCGAACTGACCACCTATGGCGACGGCGCGCGGCAGAAGTGGATGCAGCACTACCTCGGCGAAAACCGGCCGGAGATGGCGGAGGCGCTGAAGCGCACCGTGATCACCCCGCCGGACAAGCCCGTCACCGACACCGCCGAGATCGACCTCGGCGGCCGCACCGTCGTGCTGCGGTTCCTCGGCCGCGCTCACACCGACCACGATCTGTTCGTGCACGTGCCGGACGCGGGCATCATCTTCGCGGGCGACGCCGTCGAGAACGCCGAAGCGGGCTTCAGCGCGTTCTCCTTCAACGACGGCAGCTGGCTCGCCGAATGGCCCGCCGTGATGGACGCGATCCTCGCGCTGGAGCCGAAGACGATCGTGGCCGGACACGGGGATCCCGTCGACACCGCGTTCATCGAGAAGCACCGTGACGGCCTTCGCGAACTCGTCGCGCTCAAGGCCCTGATCGCGGCAGGGGACCTCACGACGGACGAAGCCGTCGCGAGGTCCTCCTACCCCGGCGATGTCACCAAGGCCGCGCTGGAAACCCCTTAGTGTCCTGGCTTGGCACGGTCAGTGCGTGATCGCTTCGTGGCTGATGCCCCCAATGTGGCATTGGGGACGCTGAGTGTCCCCAATGCCACATTGGGGACATTTTGAGGCCTCGCGACCCACGCGATACTGGCCTTTCGATGACTCAGTCGAAGTTCAGGTCCCCGCTCCGGGTGCGCTTCAGCTCGAAGAAGTCCGGGTAGCTCGCCAGCGCGCGGGCGCCGTCGAAGACCTTTACGGCGTCCTCGCCACGCGGGATCGAGCTGAGCACCGGGCCGAAGAAGGCGACGCCGTCGATGTGGATGGTCGGGGTACCGACGTCCATTCCGACCGGATTCATACCTTCGTAGTGACTCTTCTTGAGCGCTTCGTCGTACTCGGTCGACTCGGCGGCCTCGGCCAGTTCGGCCGGGGCGCCGATGGCTTCCAGGGTCTCCTTGATGACCTTGGGGATGTCCTTGTCGCCCTGGTTGTGGTGGCGCGTGCCGAACTCCGTGTAGAAGTCGCGCAGGGCCTCCTCGCCGTTCTTCTGCGCCAGCGCGGTCGCGACGCGAACGGGACCCCAGCCGCGGCTCAGGAGCTCCTTGTACTGCTCAGGCAGGTCCTCGCGGCCGCTGTTGAGCTCGGACAGGCTCATGATCCGGAACCTCAGGTCGAGGTCGCGGTGCTTCTCCACCTCGAGGATCCAGCGGGAGCTGATCCAGGCGAAGGGGCAGATCGGATCGAAGTAGAAGTCGACCTTGGTCGTCTCGGACGGGGCGGTCATCAGGTTCTCCCAGTGCCATCGTCTTGGGGTGGGCCGGTACACACAGAGTGCTACACAGCGAGCCAACATCACGGCCGTCGGCGTTGTTCCCGTCGTCAGCGACGGCCCGGACATGATTGGATGCCTGTAGTTGGAAACCAAAACCGATACCGATGACCAGAGGTGCCAGTGCCCGCCCCCAACCTGACCCGAGACCAAGCCAAGCTGCGCGCGGACCTGCTCGACGTCGAGTCCTACGACATCGAGCTGGATTTGACCGACGGCCGCGGCGGTCCCGGTGAGAAGACCTTCACGTCGAAGACGACGATCAAGTTCGCGAGCGCCAGAAGCGGCGAAGCGTCGTGGGTCGACATCGTCGCCGAGGGGATCGAGTCGGCCGTCCTCAACGGGACGGACCTCGACGTCAGCGGGTACGTCGAGGACAAGGGCGTCGAGCTGCCCGCGCTCGCCGAGTCGAACGAGCTCGTCGTGGACGCGGTCTGCCGGTACATGAACACCGGCGAGGGCCTGCACCGCTTCGTCGACCCTGTCGACGACGGCGTGTACCTCTACACGCAGTTCGAGACCGCCGACGCCAAGCGCATGTTCGCCTGCTTCGACCAGCCCGACCTCAAGTCGGTCTACCGGCTCACCGTGATCGCGCCGAAGGACTGGAAGGTCATTTCGAACGCGCTGATCGAGTCGGCCGAGGAGACCCCGGAAGGGGCCGTCCGCACCGTTTTCAAGGTGTCCGAGCGGATCTCGACCTACCTGGTCGCGCTGATCGCGGGCCCGTACAGCGAGTGGCGGGACGAGTTCTCGGACTCCCACCGCACGATCCCGCTGGGCATCTACTGCCGCGCCTCGCTCGCCGAGCACATGGACGCGGACAAGCTGTTCACCGAGACCAAGCAGGGTTTCGCGTTCTACCACGAGAAGTTCGCGACCCCGTACCCGTTCTCCAAGTACGACCAGCTGTTCGTGCCGGAGTTCAACGCGGGCGCGATGGAGAACGCGGGCGCGGTCACCTTCCTGGAGGACTACGTCTTCCGCAGCCGCGTCACCCGCTACGCCTACGAGCGCCGCGCCGAGACGCTGCTGCACGAGATGGCGCACATGTGGTTCGGCGACCTGGTCACCATGCGCTGGTGGGACGACCTGTGGCTGAACGAGTCGTTCGCGACCTTCGCGAGCGTGCTGGCCCAGGCCGAGGCGACCGAGTACAAGAACGCGTGGACCAGCTTCGCGAACATCGAGAAGTCGTGGGCGTACCGGCAGGACCAGCTGCCCTCGACGCACCCGATCGCCGCGGACATCGTCGACCTGCACGCGGTCGAGGTGAACTTCGACGGCATCACCTACGCCAAGGGCGCGAGCGTGCTCAAGCAGCTCGTCGCCTACGTCGGGCTCGAGCACTTCCTCGAAGGCCTGAAGGTCTACTTCGGCAAGCACGCCTGGGGCAACGCGACCCTGGCGGACCTGCTGGGCGCGCTGGAAGAGGCGTCGGGCCGCGACCTGTCGTGGTGGAGCGCGCAGTGGCTGGAGACCACCGGTCTCAACTCGCTGAGCCCGCGCTACGAGATCGGCGCCGACGGCGAGTACACCGCGTTCGCCGTCACCCAGACCGGCGCCAAGCCGGGTGCCGGTGAGCTGCGGACGCACCGGGTCGCGGTCGGCGTCTACGACGAGGACGAGAACGGCAAGATCGTCCGGAAGCACCGAGTCGAACTCGACGTCGACGGCGAGCGCACCGAGGTGCCGGCACTGGTCGGTCTCCCGGCGGGCAAGCTCGTGCTGGTCAACGACGACGACCTGACCTACTGCACGATGCGGCTCGACCCGGCGTCGCTGACCACGCTGATCGACCGCATCGCCGACATCACCGATCCGCTGCCCCGCACGCTGTGCTGGTCGGCGGCGTGGGAGATGACGCGCGAGGCCGAGCTCAAGGCCCGCGACTTCGTCACGCTGGTCCAGCGTGGTGTGCACACCGAGACCGAGGTCGGCGTGGTGCAGCGGCTGCTGCTGCAGGCGCAGACGGCGCTGAACTCGTACGCGAACCCGGCGTGGGCGGCGGACAAGGGCTGGCCGGAGTTCTCCGCCCGGCTGCTTGACCTGGTGCAGGGCGCCGAGGCCGGTTCGGACCACCAGCTCGCGTTCGTGAACTCGCTCGCCGGCTGCGTGCTCGACGACAAGACGCTGCGGATCATCGCGGGCTGGCTCGACGGCACCGCGCCTCTGGAGGGCCTGACCGTCGACACCGACCTGCGCTGGCGGCTGCTGCACGCGCTGGTCGCGCACGGCAAGGCGGAGAACCCCGAGATCGACGCGGAGCTCGCCAACGACGACACCGCCGCCGGACGGCGTCAGGCGGAGCGCTCGCGGGCGCTGCGGCCGACCGACGAGGCGAAGGCCGACGCGTGGCAGCGGGCGGTGTACGACGACGAGCTGCCCAACGCGGTCAGCGACTCGCTCATCACCGGTTTCTCCCACCCGGGGCAGAAGCACCTGCTCGGCGGCTACGTGACGCGCTACTTCGAGGTCATCGACGAGGTGTGGCAGCGGCGCTCCAGCGAGCGGGCGCAGCCGACCGTGGTCGGGCTGTACCCGTCGTGGGCCGTCGAACCGGCGACGGTCACGGCTTCGGACGAGTGGCTGGCCGGGGAGCACCCGGCGGCGCTGCGCCGTCTGGTGTCGGAGGGCCGGGCCGGGATCGTGCGGGCGCTGGCCGCCCGGGAGTTCGACTCGCAGGCCGGGGTTTAGTCCCGTAAGACGCTATGAAAGGTCCTTTCCTTGCGAAATTTGCAAGGAAAGGACCTTTCATAGCGTCCGGGAGCGGTCTGTGGCCCCCGAGCGCAATCCTCGAGTGCAATGAAGGGGCCTTTCATCGCAAATTTCGCGATGAAAGGCCCCTTCATTGCGCTTGAAAGCGGCTGAAGAGCGTCAGTGCTGCGGAGCGCCCGCCTGGTCGCTCAGCATGCGGAGGGCGTTCACGAGACCGCCGGTGAGGTCGCCTTCCTTGAAGGAGGCCACCATGCTGGCCACGGCGAGCTTCGCGCCGCGGTCGGGCAGGCGGTGCCGGGCCTGCGAGCCCGTCACAACCTCGATGGCGCGCTGGCCGGGCGACACGGCGACGACCACGGCGTCGGCCGGGTTGTCGGTCGAGGCCAGCAGGCCCTCGGCGGTGGCGCGGGTGTCCTCGCCGAGGTCGCCGAGGTACACGCTGAAGTCCAGGCCGGTCTCGCGGCTGGCCAGCGTCAGCGCCTCGTCCAGCCGGGCAAGCTGCTGGGTCGTGAATGGGCTGATCGGCCCAGCGGGTTCGTACATCTTGGCGGCGGAAACCCGGCCGCTGGAGGTAACGGCGGCGCCGTAACCGGGCTCTTCGTCAACAGCGGTGGACGAATGGGTCAGTTCACCAGTTGCCACGAGCGCCTCCCGTCACCGAAGCTCCGTTCGCGGCGTCGACGGCTGTCGCGCCGCCCGCGTGCGAATGCCTGGCGCCGACACCGTCGGGGTTGGCGCTCCACCACATGGCCGGGTACTCCCACGGCTGCCCCGGCCGGTACCGGGCGACGCCCGCGCCCTTCGACCGCAGCGTGGCCACCCCGCAAAGCGCGTAGATGACCAAGGGGATCACCGCGAAGACCAGGATCGTCTCGACAAGGTTCACGCGCGTGAGCGTATCCGACCCTGATCGCCGTCGCTGGGCCGCACCCACCCGCGCGGACGTGGTCCGCGACACCTACCGCTCACCGTCCGCAGGGCGCCGTCCGCCGCTTGCCGCGAAAGCGCTCCCACGTTGGGGCGAAGCCCTCAAGGCCGAAAGGTTGCAACTCAACGTACGGGCGGCCGCACCCGGCGCTGTCGTCTTGTCCGAGCCTTGAAATCCTCGTAGCTTTTTCACCTGTACGGGCCTTGCGCCCAGCTCCCCCACCCCAGCAGGTAACGCACCGGTCGCAGGAGGACATGTCATGCAGAGCACCCAGACACCCGGCCAGGCGATCATCGACGACATTTCGTCACTCTTCGAAATTGAATTCGTCCCCGGTACGCGTGTGACGGCGGGCACACGGGTTACGCGCGGTACTCGCGTCACTCGCGGTACCCGGGTCACCGCCGGTACTCGCGTCACCCGCGGCACCCGAGTGACCCGTGGCACCCGCGTCACCGCCGGAACCCGCGTCACCCGTGGCACGCGAGTCACTCGCGGCACCCGCGTCACGGCCGGCACCCGCGTCACCTGCGGCACCCGGGTCACTCGCGGCACGCGCGTCACCCGTGGCACCCGCGTCACCTGCCAGAGCGACTTCTCTCTCGCCGCCTGAGCTTCGAGCACGACCTGCCAGCAGGGGATTTGCAGCGGTAGCGAGCTTCACCACGGCATCATCGGCCCGCCCCGGCCGCCGAAAGGCAGCCGGGGCGCCGACGTGTTCAGGAACTGATCAGGCCGCCGTGCCCAGGTACGGCCGCCACAACGGGTCGGCCTCCTTGGAATGGGCCAGCAGCCGCCAGTGCGGCCCGTGCGGGGCCCTCGGCACGACGCGCAGGCGCCAGCCGATCTCGGAAAGCAGTTTGTCCGCCTTCCGGTGGTTGCACTTGGCGCAGCAGGCCACGCAGTTCGTCCAGCTGTGGGGACCTCCACGACTGCGCGGGACGACGTGGTCGATCGTCTCGGCCCGCCCTCCGCAGTAGGCGCAGCGGTACCGATCGCGATGCATCAGCCCGGCCCGGGTCAGCGGCACCTGCGCGCGGTAGGGCACACGTACATAGGTGCTCAGCCGGATCACCGAGGGCACGGGCAGCGAGACCGTGGCGGCGTGCAGTTCGAGCCCTGCCGGGTCGCCGTGCACCACCTCGGCCTTGCCGCACATCACGAGGACCACCGCGCGCCGCAACGGCAGCGCCGTGAGCGGCTCGAACGTGGCGTTCAACAGCAATACCCGTCTGCGGCCCCAGGACGACGCCGTGGTCGTGGTGGGTACCGCCGCGGTAGACGGATCCCGCCCTCTACGCTGTCCGGGCGGGCGGGCAACACCTCCTGGCCGCGTTCCCGGCCCGCCCGGTGGAGCCCCGTGCGAGGGGGCACCTCCCGGATGGGCGCGCAACACGACCTCCGGCGCCTGTCCGGCCAAGGCTTGGCTCGGGACGCCGAGGGGGATGGGTTGTCGGTCTGGCACTCGACCACCTCCACCGGTGCAGGCATAGTCGACCACAGATCAGCCCCAAAGTGCACGTGTGTTACTGGACGTGTCATATGCGCGCGACCCGGCGGCCACCTGAAGTCGGCCGTTTCGCCTCCGCCGGGGCGCCTGCCGCGCCGAGCAGCGGATGCGATCCCCGCCGAGTACGAAAGGACATTTCTTCTCCGTGAACCTGCTGCCCACCGAACCCCCGGCATGCACGAAGGACGCCAGCACCTTGTGCGGCCAGGTGTTCCAGGTCACAAACAACGAATGGCTCTCCGCGTCGGCAGGCTGGCTGCTGACGAAGCCGATCAAGATAGTGATGATCGTCGCCGTGGCGTTCCTGCTGCGCTACGTGGTGCGGCGCCTGATCAACCGCGTGACCAGGATGCCCAGCGGCTCCTCGAAGCTGCCGGCCCTCTTGAGACCGCTGCGGGAGAAGGCTCCCGAAGTTCTCGGGTCGGCCGTGATGGAACGACGCCGTCAGCGCGCCGCCACCATCGGCTCGGTCCTCAAGTCGGTGGCGACACTGTTCATCTACGGCCTGGCGTTCATCCTCGTGCTGGGCGAGCTGGGCATCGACCTGGCGCCGATCATCGCCTCCGCCGGCATCGTCGGTGTCGCGCTCGGTTTCGGCGCGCAGAACCTCGTCAAGGACTTCCTGTCCGGGATCTTCATGATGATCGAGGACCAGTACGGCGTGGGTGACGTCGTCGACGTCGGCGAGGCGTCCGGCACCGTCGAGGCCGTCGGCCTCCGGATCACCACCCTGCGTGACCTCAACGGCACTGTCTGGTACGTCCGCAACGGCGAGGTGCTGCGGGTCGGCAACTCGAGCCAGGGCTTCGCGGTGGCCGTCGTCGACGTCCCGCTCAGCTACTCCGCCGACGTCGAGAAGGCCACCGAACTGATGGCCGAGAAGTCGAAGACGCTCTTGGAAGGCGAAGGGCTCGCACCGAACGTGCTGGAGCCGCCCGAGATGCTCGGTGTCGAGACCGTCACCCCCGAAGGCATCAAACTCCGCCTCACGGTGAAGGTCCGCCCCGGCAAGCAGTGGGCCGTGCAGCGCGCGCTGCGAGCGCACCTGCTCGCCGCGCTGGACGAAGCCGGCTTCGAGCCACCTCTCGGGCGCTTTATGTCCTCCGGCACCGCCGGGCAGTAGGACAAGGGCAGAATGGAGCTGTGTCCGTGACCGAACCTGACCCCACCACCTTGTACGAAGCGATCGGCGGTGAGCCGGTGTTCACCCGGATCGTCGCGCGGTTCTACGCCGAAGTGGCGGTCGACGAGGTGCTTCGCCCGCTGTATCCCGAGGAGGACCTCGGCCCGGCCGAGGAGCGCTTCCGGCTGTTCCTCATGCAGTACTGGGGCGGCCCGCACACCTACTCGGACCAGCGCGGCCACCCGCGCCTGCGGATGCGGCACGCCCCGTTCAAGATCGGCCCGATCGAGCGCGACGCCTGGTTGCGCTGCATCAAGATCGCTGTCGACGAGGAGAAGATCGAGGAGCCCTACCGCGGGCAGCTGTGGGCGTACCTGGAGATGGCCGCCAACAGCATGATGAACAGTTTCGTGTGATGAAGCGCGACGGGGCGTGGTGGGACCAGGCGGTCTTCTACCAGGTCTACGTACGCTCCTTCGCCGATTCCGACGGGGACGGCGTCGGTGACCTCGAAGGCATCCGCGGCAAGCTCGGGTACCTGGAGCTGCTCGGGGTCGACGCGCTGTGGCTGACGCCGTTCTACCGGTCGCCGATGGCCGATCACGGGTACGACATCGCCGACCCGCGTGACGTCGACCCGATGTTCGGCACCCTCGGTGATTTCGACGTGCTGCGCACCGAGGCGCACAAGCGGGGTATCAAGGTCACCATCGACGTCGTCCCCAACCACACCAGCAACACCCACGCCTGGTTCAAATCGGCCATGGCGGCGCCGCCGGGCAGCCCGGAACGGGATCGCTACATCTTCCGTGACGGGCTGGGCAAACGCGGCGACCAGCCGCCGAACAACTGGGTCAGCGCGTTCGGTGGCCCGGCGTGGACCCGGGTCCCGGACGGCCAGTGGTACCTGCACCTGTTCTCGCCGCAGCAGCCGGATCTGAACTGGACCAACCACGAGGTGGCCGCGGATCTGGAGCGGACCCTGCGGTTCTGGCTCGACCACGGGGTCGACGGCTTCCGCGTCGACGTCGCGCACGGCATGGCGAAACCGCCGGGCCTGCCGGACATGGACCCGCGGGTGAACGCGATGGGTCCGAGCGAGTTCTACGACCCGCGGTTCGACAACGACCGCGTCCACGAGATCCACCAGATGATCCGCAAGGTGCTCGACGAGTACCCGGGCACGATGGCCGTCGGCGAGATCTGGGTGACCGACGAGGAACGCCTCGCGCGGTACCTGCGGCCGGACGAACTGCACCTGGCCTTCAACTTCCGGCTCGTGCTCACGCATTTCGACGCGGACGCGCTGCGGACGGCCATCGAGCGGTCCCTGGCGGTGCCGAAATCGGCTGGGGCGTCCGCCACCTGGACGCTGAGCAACCACGACGTCTGGCGGCAGGTCAGCCGATACGGCGGCGGGGAACGCGGCGTCCGGCGCGCGCGGGCGATGGCGCTGGTCGAACTCGCGCTTCCCGGGACGGTCTATCTGTACAACGGCGAGGAGCTGGGGCTCGGCAATGTCGACCTTCCCTTGGAAGCTCTCGCGGACCCGCGCGCCAAGACCTCCGGGGCCGAGTTCGGCCGGGACGCGTCACGGGTGCCGTTGCCGTGGGAAGGCGACTTGCCGCCGTTCGGTTTCTCGCGGAATCCGCGGACGTGGCTGCCGATGCCCGCCTCGTGGGCGTCGGTCACCGTGGAGGCCCAGCTGGAGGATCCGGCGTCGACGCTGTCGCTGTACCGGCGGGCGATCGAGATCCGCAAGACGCACAAGGCCTTCGGCGGGGACGAGCTGGAGTGGTACGGCGCCCCGGCGGGCTGTTTCGCGTTCCGGCGGCGGGGCGGCGGGCTGGTGTGCGCGCTGAACACGTCGGCGAGCCCGATCGCGCTGCCGCCGGGTGAGGTGCTGCTGTCGAGCGTGCCTTTGGTGGACGGGAAACTGCCGCCGGACGCGGCCGTCTGGCTCGTCTGAGCCCCCCCGTGCAATGAAAGGCCCCTTCATCGCAAATTTTGCGATGAAGGGGCCTTTCATTGCACGGGGAGTGGGCGTGGCGTTAGTCCGAAAGTGTGAGTTGGGCCGTGTCGGTGAACGACCTCCCCCGCTGATGCGCCTTAGGGGCAGAGCATCGAAACGTTGTCGGACGAGGAGGAACAGCCATGGCCTGGGAAATCGCCCTGGTCGCCGTGCTGGCCGTCGTATTCGTCATACGGCTCGCGCTTCAGCTGAAGCGCGGCTGACCCCGTTTTGCGCACCCCGCGGCGCAGTGAATGAGGAGAACGGGGCTTTCATAGCGGTTTTCGCGGTGAA
This sequence comes from Amycolatopsis thailandensis, assembly GCF_002234405.1. Lineage (GTDB taxonomy): Bacteria > Actinomycetota > Actinomycetes > Mycobacteriales > Pseudonocardiaceae > Amycolatopsis > Amycolatopsis thailandensis. Next base: position 30,517 of record NZ_NMQT01000055.1, read on the forward strand.
AGCCCCGTTCACCCCATCGCGATCCGCCGCCCTATCCGCATCTGCGGAATCCGCCGCGGCCTGGCCGCGGGGGCGGGGGAAAGCGGAGGGCCGTCCTCGCGCAGGCGTTTCTTCACGTGGATCGTCTTGTAGCCGGTGGCCAAGAACCCCTCGTTCTTCAGTTTCGCCATCACGGCGTTGACCGACGCGGCCGAAGCGCCGATCGCGGAGGCGAGATCCGCGTGGTTGAGCCCCACGTCGATGACGACGCCGCCGTCACCCGGGATCCCGTGAAGCGCCTGCAGCCTGGTCAGGTACGCGGTCAGCCTGCTCCGGACCTTGGCCGTCGCGAACCCCAGCGCGACGTTCCGCAGCCGCAGCCGGACGGCCAGGTCCACGGTGATCAAGGCCATCGCCTGCTTGTCGTCGTCGAGAAAGCCGCGGAAGGCGTTCTGCGGGATCTCCAGCACACGGGCCGGTTTCGTGGCGACGTAAGAAAGCTGGCTCGACCGTCTGGCCAGGCAGTCTTCGACGCCGAGGACGTCGCCGGCGCCGAGCAGGTCCACGATCATCGGCGACGTGCCGCCCTGCGCCGCCCGCAGCGCCTTCACGAATCCGGAGCGCAGGATCAGCACCGGCGGCGCCGGATCGCCCTGGTTGAGCAGGGTCGAACCCGCCACATGGTCCACGTGCTTGCCGAGGTCGAGCAGCCGCTGCCGCTGCCGTTCGGTGACCGCCGCCAGGAAATCCCCGCCCATCAGCCGACCACCCGGAGTGGATCAGTCTTTGCCCTCAATAGTGACTCCCAGTGAGAGAAGAAAGCGCGTCGATTTCTTGCCTGGCCGGGTGAGAATCACTTCGGGTAGGTGACCGCACCACAGGCCGTTCAGCCGGAGACTAGTGCTCAGCGGCATCGCGAGAAAGCAAAGCGCTCCCCGTCTCCCCGGTCCGGGGAGGCATTACGCGACGGAAAGTGACGACCATTCCTCGCGGCGGCCGCGAGTAAAGTCACGCTCCGTGCACGGAAATCGGGGCGAAATCGCCGGGAAATCCCTGAACTCGTCAGGAAATCAGGAATTGCAGTACGAGCGTACGCTTTCGGATCGATCGCCGGGATCCCGCGATCACTTCTTCGACTCCCTGGTGGAGACGAAGATGAGACGGCGACGGGAGCCTGACCGGAGGTCCGTCCACCCTGGTCCGGGACGTGCATCTGCACGTGCACTCCGCCTGATTAACGGAGTGTCAGCGTCGAGGCCGCTACGACGACTCCCCGTGACAGGCGGGATTTTTCCGCAATCTCAGCTTTTTGGGGGAACCTCACGGCTCGCTCAGCCGCGACGAGGACTGACCAGGCCGGATTCGTAGGCGAGCACCACCAGCTGCGCCCGGTCGCGCGCCCCGATCTTGGTCATGATGCGGCTGACGTGCGTGCGCGCGGTGGCCGTCGAGATCACCAGATGCGCCGCGATCTCGTCGTTCGACATACCGCCGGCGACCAGGCCGAGGACCTCGCGTTCGCGGTCGGTGATCTCGCGGACGGCGCTCACGTCGATGCGGCGGTTCTCCGGCCGGTCGACGAACTCCGCGATCAGCCTCCGGGTCACGGTCGGCGCCAGCAGCGCCTCCCCCTCGGCGACCACCTTCAACGCCCGCAGGAGCTCCACCGGATCGGTGTCCTTCAACAGGAATCCGCTCGCGCCGGCGCGCAACGCCTCGTAGACGTACTCGTCGACGTCGAAAGTGGTCAGGACCAGGACCTTCACCCCGGCCAGCTGCGGATTCGCGGTGATCCGCCGCGTCGCCTCGAGCCCGTCGACGCCGGGCATCCGGATGTCCATCACGACGATGTCCGGTTCGTGCTCGACAGCGGCCGCGACGGCCTGCTCACCGTCGCCGGCCTCGGCACAGACCTCGAAGCCGTCTTCGGTCTCCAGCAACACACGGAAACCGGCGCGCACCAGCGCCTGGTCGTCGGCGAGAACCACCCGGATCGTCATTCTTCCCCCTTGATGGGCAGGTCCACCCGGACCTGGAAGCCGCCGTCCACCACGGACGTCGTGAACGCGCCGCCCAGCGCGGCCGCCCGTTCGGACATCCCGCGCAGGCCGTGCCCCGGCGCGGGTTCGACGGCGCCACGGCCATCGTCGCGGACGAGCAGGGTCAGCGCACCGGTTTTCCGCTCGAACGTGACGACGACTCCGCGCGCCTGGTTCGCGTGGCGGACCACGTTCGTCAGCGATTCCTGCAGGATCCGGTACGCGGCGCCGTCGACCGGGGCGGGCAGCTCGCCCGGCTCGCCGTCGACGCGGACCTCCAGCCCGGCGGCCCGCGCGTGCTCGAACAGCTCGTCGGCCTGGGCGAGGCTCGGCGCGGGTGCCTTGTCTTCCCCGGACCGCAGCACGGCCAACGTCGCGCGAAGGTCCTTCAGCGCCGAAGCGCTCGCCTCCTTGATGTTCAGCAAAGCCTCTTTCGCCTGTTCAGGGCGCCTGTCGGCGACGTGCGCCGCGACCCCGGCCTGGACGTTGATCATCGCGAGACTGTGCGCGACGACGTCGTGGACCTCGCGGGCGATGGTGAGCCGTTCCTGTTCGGCCATCCGGTGCCGGTGCTCGTCGGCCTGCTCGCGGCGGGCCCGCGCGGCGGCCAGCCCGTTGCGCACCGCGGTCCCGATCCCGACGACCGCGATCACCCAGACCACCCCCAGCCCGGCGCGGACGTCGAAGGTGCCGAACCCGTGCCGGACGAACAGCACGATGCCGGCGGCCAGGAGCAGCGACCCGCCGGTGACGCTCGCGACGATCGGCCCCCGGATCTTCGTGAGCATGAACAGCGCGATGGTCGGCAGCACGATCGCCGGCCCGCCCGGGTTGCCCGACGCGTAATAGCCCAAGGTCAGCGCGGACGTGAGCAGGAAGATCGGCATCGGGTACCGGTGGACCACCAGCAACGGCAGCGCGGTGGCGACCAGCCAGAGCCCACCGAAGGTGGTCAGCGGTGGGGTGTCCGGTTGCCAGCGGGAGGCGCCGCTCGTGGCACCGAGGACGAACCCCAGCGGCAGGACCACGCGCAGCACGCGGCCCACCCAGGGGCTCCACGAATACCGTTCTTTCAGCAGCACAGACGAAAGCTACCCGGGGCGGAGGCGTACCGCGTCCGTCGGAAAGCGGCTTACCGGCTACGCCGCGTGCGGTAGCCGCCGCAGGACCGACGTCATCATCAGCACCCCGCCGATCACCTGCACGACCAGTACCAGGGCAACATCCGCGGATCCCGCGGTGAACGCGCCGAACAGGCTCCACACTCCCGAGCCCGCCATCGCCCCGGCGCCGGTCCACACCAGGACCAGCCGCGGCCAGAACCGTCCCCGTGAAACGGTCGCCAGCGCGATCGCGGCGAGCACGCCGAGCAGCGCGATCACGACGTCTTGGCCGCGGGCCGCCAGGCCGCCGGAGCCGAAGGCCCAGATCGAGTGGCCGATCGCGGAAACGAGTGCGGCGGTGATGCCGAGTTTGCCCGCGGCGCCGAGTGTTCCCGGCCGCACGGTGCCGGTGACGACGAACCACCAGCGGTCGCGCGCGTAGAGCACGAACGCGGTGAGCAGCAGGACCCCTTGCCAGGCGAAACCGCCGTAGACGACGGCCCAGACCCAGTTCTCCAGAGGCATTTCGGTCAGTCGCGTCGTCGTCAGCTCGGCCACGATCACCGGGAGGTCCAGCACGATCGGCGCGAGCAGTCCGGTGCCGATCCAGATCGGGAACAGCACGAGCGGCGCGGGGATCCGGCGGCCCCAGGAGTAGGTGAACGCCAGCGCGAGCACCACCGCGACGACGTCCATCCCGCCGGTGACGAGGTTCGCGAACAGCACTATGTCGGAGTCCATGAAGGACGGCTCGCGGAGGCCGAGGCTGCCGCCCGTGACCCAGGACGCCTTGAGGGTCAGGTACGGGAGCGTCCCCAGGATCGCGGCGTAGCAGACGATCAGGCGGGCGCTGGAGATCTTGGGTGGAGCCATCGCTGCGGTCATGGATTCAGCGTCGGCGTTCGCGCGGCGGAAAGACTCCCTCGTGAGCCTGGTCCGTCTCCCCCGTCAGAAGGAGCTGGGCAGTTTCGCCGCGGTTTCCTCGTCCGCCGGGGTCAGCGTCGCGAGGGAGATCTCGGAGCGTCGTCCGAGGTACAGGTAGGAGAACTCGAACCGCAGCAGGCCGACGTCCGGGTGCAGGTACCGCTTCAGCACGATCCGCTCGGTCGAGACGTCGTGTTCCTTCCACATCCGCTCGAAGACGTCGGACTCCTGCCGCAGCCGCTTGACCAGGTTCTTCCACGCCGGTTCGGCGAGGTGTTCGGCCATCGCCGCGCGGAAGCCGGCGACCACGCGGGGCAGGTTGAGCTCCCAGTCCGGGAGCCTCTGTCGCCACTCGGGGTTGGTCAGGCACTGGATCATCGTGTTGCGGTCTTCGAACGGGATCGCGTCGAGGCCGCCCATCAGCCAGTCGTAGGCCCGGTTGTAGGCGAGGATGTCGCAGCGCGCGTTGCGTACGCAGACCGGGAACGGCTCCAGTTTCGTCATCATCCGGTGGACGTTGTCGCTGAGGAGCTTGCAGTCCTTCTCCAGCGGCGGCTCGGGCGCGCCGGCGAGGGTGAACAGGTGCGTGTGCTCGTACGGGTCGAGCCGCAGCGTGCGGGAGATCGCGTCCAGCACCTGCTCGGACGCGTTGATGTCGCGGCCCTGTTCGAGCCACGTGTACCAGGTGACCCCGACCCCGGCCAGCTGCGCGACCTCCTCGCGGCGCAGCCCCGGCGTGCGGCGTCTGCCGCCGATCGGCAGGCCGACCTGGTCCGGGGTGATGCGTTCGCGGCGGCTGCGCAGGAAGGCGGCCAGTTCGTGCCGTCGCACGTCGGCCACTCGCGAATCGACGGTCATGGTCACCTCAGCAGGTTCTCAAAGCTCGAAGCCGATTACCAGGTAGTGCTGGTACCAGGATAAACACACTCCTGGTACCAGGGTGGGAATCGGTCGATCGTGGTATCCATGACTTCGACGCAAGTTCCGGCGACGCCTGTCCGCGTCACCGCCGGACCGGCCCTGACCTCGGCGGGCCTGGTCACCGTGCTGCTGGGGGCGGCACTTCCGCTCATCGACTTCTTCATCGTCAACATCGCCTTGCCCGCGATCGGCTCCGACCTCCGCACTTCGTCGGCCACCTTGGAACTGGTGGTCGCGGCCTACGGGATCGCCTACGCCGTCCTGCTCGTCGTCGGCGGGCGGCTCGGCGACGCCTTCGGCCGCCGCAAGCTGTTCTTGATCGGTCTGGCCTCGTTCACCTTCACCTCCCTGCTCTGTGGGATCGCGCCGACGGCGTTGACGCTGGTGCTGGCGCGGGCCGCGCAGGGGGCGGCCGCCGCGCTGATGCTGCCGCAGGTGCTGTCGATCATCCAGGCGACCACGACCGGCGAACGCCGGGGCAAGGCGCTGGGGCTCTACGGCGCGACAGCGGGGCTTTCGATGGTGCTCGGCCAGTTCCTCGGCGGGGCACTGGTCGCCGCCGATCTGTGGGGCACGAGCTGGCGGCCGATCTTCCTGGTCAATGTCCCGGTCGGGATCGCCGGTCTGCTGGTCGCGCGGCGGCTCGTTCCGGAGAGCCGCTCGAGCAACCCTCTCGGCATCGACCGCATGGGCACGGTCCTCCTGACGATCGCCCTGGTGTCGCTGTTGCTGCCGCTGGCGGAAGGGCCGGCCCTGGACTGGCCACTGTGGACGGTCGCGCTGCTCGTCGTGTTCCCGTTCGCCGCGGCGGGCTTCGTCCACGTCGAACGCCGGATGGAGCGGCTGGGTGGTGTTCCGCTGCTGCCGCCGTCGGTGATGCGGATGCCGAGTGTGCGGCAAGGGTTGATGGTCGGGTTGCCGTTCTTCGTCGGCTTCAGCGCGTTCATGTTCGTCTTCGCGGTGACGCTGCAGGACGGCCTGCACCTCGGCCCGCTGGATTCGGGACTGGTGACGGCGCCGCTTTCGCTCGCGTTCTTTGCGATGTGCCTGGTCAGCAGCCGTCTGGTGACGCGGTTCGGGCAGCGGGTGGTGGCCGCCGGTCTTTCGATCCAGCTGCTCGGGCTCCTGGTGCTGATCGGCACCGTGCTGCTGGAGTGGCCGGATCTCGGCGTGCTCGATTTCGCGCCGGGGATGCTGTTGTGCGGTCTCGGTCAGGGGCTCGCGATGACGACGGTGTTCCGGATCGTGCTGTCCAAGGTGCCGCCGGAGATCGCCGGGGTCGGCAGCGGGATGCTGACGACGTCACAGCAGGCCGCGATGGCGCTGGGAGTGGCGACATTGGGGACCTTGTTCGCGTCCGTCGGGGCGGGCCCGCTCGGGATGAAAGGCGCGTTCGTGCTGGTCATCGGGATTCAGGCGGTGCTGACGGTCGGCGTGATCACGGTGGCGCGGCGGCTGCCGGATCCGCGGATCTGAGAAAGTTCGCTTTCACCCGTCGGAGTTGTGGCTCCCCGAGCGACGATGGGGATGTGACGGAACCACGGGTGCATCGGGACCCGGCCTTCGCGCTGCTTTCGCTGTACGAGACGGCGTTGCCGGAGGTCTACGGGTACCTGCTGTCCCGGTGCGGTGATCGCGCCCTCGCCGAGGAGCTGACGTCGGAGACGTTCCTCGGCGCGGTGAGGGCCTGTCGGAAGGAGCCGAAGCCAGTCTATCGCCGATGAGGGGTCGGGTGGGGAGCTGACGTGAGTTGTCCACAGACGGGGGTCATTGTGGACAACCGGGCACGGGGTGGGAGGACGCCGTGCGCCGTGAAGGCCTCCTTCCCTACCTTCAAGGTAGGGAAGGAGGCCTTCACGGACAGTCGAGCGGAACAGCGTCAGCGGCCGACGGCGTAGCCCTGCATTCCTCGCGCGTTGGCACCGGCGCGGAGCACGCCACCGGAACGCGAAACGGCCGAAAGCCGCCCCAGCGCCCAAGGTCCGGCATCGACGACGTCGTGCCCGCGCACGGCGAGAGCGTCCATTGTGGACTGACCGAGCCGCGATTCGACCACCAGTTCCCGCGGCGTCCACGAGCGCGGGTAGAACGAACTCGGGAACGCGGTGGTGTGCCACGCGGGCGAGTCGATCGACTCCTGCAGGTTCAGCCCGCCGAGCGTGTGCGCCAGCCAGAAACACAGCTGCCACTGGTCCTGCTGGTCGCCGCCGGGGGTCCCGAACGCCAGCACCGGCTCGCCGTCGCGCAGGCCCATCGACGGCGAAAGCGTGATCCGCGGCCGCTTCCGCGGCGCCAGCGAGTTCGGCAAGCCCTGTTCCAGCCAGAACATCTGCCCGCGCGAGTCGAGACAGAAACCGAGCTCCGGGATCGTCGGACTCGACTGCAACCAGCCACCCGACGGCGTCACCGAGATCATGTTCCCTGCCGCGTCGACGACGTCGATGTGCACGGTGTCGCCCCGGGTCTCGCCCAGCGGCCCGACCGTCGGCTCCCCCGTCGCGCCGGAACCGGATTCGAGTCCGCGCAGCTTTTCGAGAATCGCGGGCAGCCGCGGTGAAGGACCACCGGGCCGGAGCTCCGCCGAGGCCTCGTCGGTGATCAAGGCACGCCGGGTGTCCGCGTATTCGCGGGAGATCAGCAACTCGATCGGCACGTCGGGAGAGTCCCCGTACCAAGCCTCGCGGTCCGCGAACGCCAGCTTCGCCGCCTCGACGGCCAAGTGCACGGTGCGCTCCGTCGGGATTCCGTCCACATAGGACAATTCGCCGCGCAGGCCGTCCAGCAGTCGCGCCTGCTGAAGCAACGCGGGCCCCTGCGTCCAGGCGCCCATCTTCACCAGGCCCCAGTCGCCGAAGTCGACTTGCAGCGCGTCCTCGTACGTCGCTTCCCAGCCCGCGATGTCCTCGCCGGTGAGGAGACCGGCGTGGTCGCGGCCGGAGTCGTCACGGAAAGCTTTGCGACTGAACGCTTCGATCGCCTCGGCGACGAAACCCCGCGACCACGCGCGGCGGCCGGCGTCGATCTGCGCCTCACGTCCGCTGACCGACTCGGCCTCGGCGACCAGCCGCTCCCACGTGTCCGCGAGCGCCGGGTTCCGGTGCAGGCCCTCGGCGGGCTTGCCGTCCGGCAGCCAGAGCGCCGCCGACGTCGGCCAATGTTCGGTGAAGAGGTCCCGGACCGCGCGGATCGTGTCACCGACCCGGCTGACCAGCGGAATCCCGTTGCGCGCGTAGGAAATCGCGTAACCGAGGACTTCGCGCAACGACTTCGTGCCGTGATCCCGCAGGAGCAGCAGCCAGCCGTCCCAAGCGCCCGGGACGGTCGCGGGGAGCAAGCCGCTGCCGGGGATCAGATCGAGCCCGAGGTCCGCGAAGTGCTCGGGCGTCGCCGCCGCAGGTGAGACGCCCTGACCCGCGAGGACTCGCGGGGTTCGGTCCTCGGCGGTGACGAAGATGCCGGGGACCTGCCCGGCCGGACCACACAGATGCGGCTCGGCGATCTGCAGGACGAACCCGGCCGCTACCGCCGCGTCGAAGGCGTTGCCGCCGTCTTCCAGCACCGCCATGCCGGTGGCCGAAGCCAGCCAGTGCGTCGATGCCACCATGCCGTGGGTGCCGGCCAGTTCCGGCCTGGTCGTGAACACCCGGCCGATACTACGCTTTGCTAAGTACTTTTTCAGTCCCAGTCGAGGCGGAACGTATGACCGACGGCAGTTCTTACGGGAGTCATCCGGAATATCTTCCGGACTTCATGAACGACCCTCGTGACGACGACGGCCGGCAAGTGACGAAGCTGGACTTCGCCGAGAACCGCGCGCTGGCGGCAGCGACACTGAGCAGATTCCCTGCTGCTACCGGCGACGTGATCGACTTCGGGTCCACCCCGTTCGAAGACCGCCTCTGGTGGGACGATGAGGAGCACTGGACCAGGATGGCGGCGGAGCTGTTCTCCTCGTACGCGGAGCGGGATGAGCGGATCGCCGTCATCTGGGGCAACTATCTGATGCCGACCGTGACCATGCCCGTTGATGTCGCGGTGCGGCACGCGCGGGACATCCTGGACGCCGGGCCACACTTCTGGATCCACCCGCTTGGCGGTTCAGTGCTCATCGAATGCCTGATGGATGGGCAAGTGACGGTCGTGACGATTCCGTCAGGCTGAGTACCTTTTCAGTCCCAGCAGCTGAAGAGAACCTTGCCGAGACAGTCGGGCTTCCAGTACTGGGCGTCGTAGTGGTTCCTCCAGCGCGGCGCCGTGAGGTCGATCGGCGCTTCGAGTTCGGCACGGGAGTACAACCGGTGCCCGGGAAGAAGCTCTCCCAAGACGGCCAGCAACCCCGGCTCGTCGACGAAGGTGATCGTTCCGAAGGTGATGAACGCGTCGGCGATGCCGAGGATCTCCCGGCTTCCGCCCTCGTCCCCGTCCTGCGTCCACAGCACCGCGACGGTTCGATGGTCAAACGCGATCTCGCCGGTTTCGAAGTTCCGTGCCACCTCGGAGGGCACGAACCGGGTGACCTTGCCGCGCGTCCGCCGGGCCGCCTCGTAGCAGGCCCGGCGAAACTCCTTCTGGTCCGTCACCCGCCGAAACTATCCCCGCGCGGCGACCGGAACGTCATAGTTTTCGAGCGTCGCCGCGTTCGCCGCACGCGAGGTGATCCACGTGAACACCTTGGTCATGGGCTTCGAACCCAGCACCCGGTACATGAAGTTCCGGTAGCCCATCACGAACCGCGACGTCGGGATGAGGAACGTGCCGATCCCGGCCGCCTGCTTCTGCGAGATCTTCACCGGTCCGCGCAGTTTCTCCTCGTACCGCGCGAAAGCGACCTCGTGATCACCGCGCGCGGCGGCGAGTTCCCCGGCCAGCGTGTACGCGCCCATCATCGCGAGCCCGGTGCCCGAGCCGCCCGGACCGGCACACCAAGCCGCGTCACCGAGCAGCACGACACGGCCCTTCGACCACTTGTCGAGATGGATCTGGCTCAGCGAATCGAAGTACAGCGCGTCGACGTCGCCGAGGCCATCCAACAGCGCCGGAACTTCCCAGCCGAAGTCGGCGAACCGCTCGGCGACCAGGCGTTTCTGGCCTTCGACGTCGCGCCGGTGCACGTCCACCGTGCCGGACGTGAAGAGAAAACTGACGTTGAGCGCCGCACCGTCGCGTCCGCTGGCGGCCATCACGGTCCGGCCGGGAACGCTGCAGATCAAGCCGAGGTGATCGAGGCCGAAGTGGTTCGGCACGGTGAAACCCGCCGTCTGGAAACCGAGGTCGGTCCGGAACTGTTCTTCGTCGCCGAATGTGAGCCGTCGTACGCCCGAGTGCAGCCCGTCCGCGCCGACGACCAGGTCGAACTTGCGTGACGCGCCATGGGCGAAGCTGACGTCGACGCCGTCCGGAACCTCGTCCAGCCCGGTGATCCAGTCTCCGAAGACGTATTCGACGTCGTTCTTCGTGTGGTCGTACAGGATGCGCGTGAGGTCCCCGCGCTCGATCTCGACTTCGCCGCTGAAGAAGACCGACGGCATCTGAGCGACCTTCTTGCCGTTCGGATCGACGATGACCTGCGCTCCCATCGCGGTTTCCTTCGCGCGGATGTCCTCGAGGATCCCCATGCGCTCCAGCAGGGTCATCTGCTCGCCGCGGAAGTCGACCGCGCTGCCGCCTTCGCGCAGCGCCGGGGCGCGCTCCACGACTGTCGGCGCGAAGCCGCGCTCGCGTAGCCAGAAGGCGAGGGCCGGGCCCGCGATGCCGGCGCCGGAGATCAGAACGGTGGTCGTCATGGCTGCTCCCAGGGGTTCGTGGTGTCGAGAACGACCGTACGGCAGATTTGCACGCTTGGTCAAGCCGCTTGGTTAAACCATTTGGATAAACCGCGTGGTCTACGATCCCGGACATGGGTAATCGCGAGGACCTGATGGCGGGTGCCATCCAGTGCTTGAAGGAAAAAGGCTGGTCACGCACGACGGTGCGCGACATCGCGACGGCGGCCGGGGTCAGCCACGCGGCGATCGGCTACCACTTCGGATCGCGCGAAGCCCTGTTGCTGACGGCGTTCTCGCAGGCGATGGACGACTGGGGCAAAGAGATCCAGCTGGAGATGCGGAGCGCTGTCGACCCGGCGGCGACGGCGGCCGAGCAGTACGTCGCGTCCTGGCGCGCGATGATCGACTCCTACGGCCGCAACCGGCAGCTGTGGATCGCCTCGATCGAGGCGTTCACCCAGTCCGAACATCACCCTGAGCTGCGGAAGCAGCTCGCCGCGGCACAGCGCGAGGGACGGCGCGGGATGGCGGCGGGCATCCTGGGGATCGACGAGGACACGCTCACCGAGGCCGACGAGCGCCGGATCGGGGCGGTCGCGACGGCGCTCAACTCGGGCGTGATGCTGCAGCACATGCTCGACCCGGAGAACGCTCCGACGGCCGAGGAGGTCGTGGACGGGCTGATGGCGCTCGTCTCCCGCGTGTCATGAGGGGTCCCCTTAAGACGGATTTCGTCCTAAGGGGACCCCTCATGACACCCGCGGGAGGCAGGTGGGTCAGGAGACGGCGACCTTCCGCCGCAGCGCCGCCCGCGGCCGCCCGACGCCCTGCCACGACAGGCCGGCGTCCAGGATCCGTTGCGGCTCCAGGAGATTGCGGGTGTCGACGACCGAGTCGCCGTCCATCTGCTCGGCCATATAGGTCCAGTCGAGCCGTTTGAACTCGTCCCATTCCGTCAGCACGACGACGGCGTCGGCCGCCTTCGCGACCTGATATGGGTCGTCGACCACGGTCATCCCGGCGATCTGGCCGCCGACGGCCGGGTCGTAGGCGGTCAGGTCCGCGCCGAGCGCGCCCAGCACGGAAGCGACCGCGAGGGCGGGCGAGTCGCGCAGGTCGTTCGTCCCGGCCTTGAACGCCAGCCCGAGGACGCCGATCCGCGAACCCGCGAGGGTGCCGCCGACGGCGCCGGCGATCTTCGCGACGATGCGGTCCCGCTGCGCGATGTTCTCCTCGATCGCCGAGGTGAGCAGCGTGAAGTCGTAGTTCACCGACTCGGCGACCCGGACCAGCGCGCTGGTGTCCTTTGGCAGGCACGAGCCGCCCCAGCCGGGGCCGGGTTTGAGAAACGAGCGGCCGATGCGCCGGTCGTAGCCCATGCCTTCGGTGACCAGGTCGATGTCCGCGCCGAGGCGTTCGCACAGTTCGGCGATCGAGTTCACATAGGACAGTTTCATCGCGAGGAAGCAGTTCGCCGCGTACTTCACCAGTTCCGCGCTGGCCGCGTCGGCGACGACGACCGGGGCGGCGAGGTCGGCGTAGAGGTCGCCGACCCAGCGGGCGGCCGCGACGTCGTCCGAACCGACGACGATCCGGTCCGGGCCGAGGAAGTCCTCCACCGCGGTGCCCTCGCGCAGGAACTCCGGATTCGACACGACCGGCACGTCCGTGCGGCCGAGCATCGCCTGGATCCGCTTCGACGTGCCCACCGGAACGGTCGATTTGGTGATCAGCGCGCACCCCGCGGGGATGACGTCGCCGATCTCGTTGGTCACGGCCTCGACGGCCCGCAGATCCGCCGAGCCGCCCGCGCCCATCGGCGTCGGCACGCAGAGGAAGACGGCCTCCGCGTCCCGGACGGCGTCGCGCGCGCCCACCACGAAATTGAGTCTTCCGCTGGTCAGCCCCCTCGACACCAGCTCGGACAATCCCGGCTCCAGGATGTCCACGCGTCCGGCGGAGAGCCTTGCGACCTTCGCCTGGTCGACATCGACGCAAGTGACTCGATGCCCCAGGCCGGCCAGGCAGGCCCCCGTGGTCAATCCGACGTAACCGGTCCCCACCACCACGATCCGAGCAGCGCTCATGCTGCTGAAGGTGACAGCCGGAGTTGACCTCCGAGCGAACGGAATGCTTCAGGCCCGAATACTCCTCACGACATGCCGCCCACCGACGTGAGACAACACACGCGCTACCCCGATGCGAACGAGCGTTAACCTAGACGCGGTTGTCGACGAAAGGGAGAACATGCAGATCACCGATACCGCGGCGCTCGTCACGGGCGGCGCGTCCGGGCTCGGCGGCGCCACCGCGAAGGCGCTCGCGGCGAAGGGCGCGCGGGTCTTCGCGCTGGACCTCGCCGGTGCCATCGCCAACGCCGAGCAGATCGACGGCATCACCTACGTCGAGGCCGACGTGACCGACCCGGAGCAGGTGCGCGCCGCCGTCGCGACCGCCGCCGAATCCGGGGTGCCGCTGCGGACCGTGGTGAACTGCGCCGGGATCGGGCCGTCCGCCCGGATCCTTTCGAAGAAGGGCCCGCACGACCTCGCCCTGTACGCGAAGGTCGTGCAGATCAACCTGATCGGCTCGTTCAACGTGCTGACGCTGGCTTCCGAAGCCATCGCGAAGACGGAACCGCTGGCCGACAACGCGCGCGGCGTCATCATCAACACCGCGTCGATCGCGGCCTTCGACGGCCAGATCGGGCAGGTGGCGTACTCGTCGTCCAAGGGCGGCATCGTCGGGATGACCCTGCCCGCCGCGCGCGACCTCGCGTCGCACGGGATCCGGGTGCTGACCATCGCGCCGGGCATCGTCGACACCCCGATGCTGGCGACCGTGAGCGACGAGTTCCGCGCTTCGCTGGCCGAAGGCGTCCCGTTCCCGAAGCGGCTCGCGCGGCCGGACGAGTACGCGCAGCTCGCGCTGTCGCTGATCGACCACGACTACCTGAACGGCGAGGTCATCCGGATGGACGGCTCGCTGCGCATGGCTCCTCGCTGAGCCTTCCCCGCGTGAGAGGAAAGGTCCTTTCCTTGCGAAATTTGCAAGGAAAGGACCTTTCATGGCGCGCTACGGACGGGTGAGGCGGACGTCCAGACCGATGCCCACGGTGGTGACCTCACAGGTCCGGAACGCGGTTTCGGCGACCAGTCCGCTGAAGTCGACAGGCGTGTAAGCACGCCGCCGGAGCCCGCCGAGCGCCTGCCGCACGCCGAGCCCCGCCAGCTTCCCGATCTTCATGCTCTCGACCTCACGCGCGATCTCGCCGTCGGTCGCGTCGCGGTTCGTGTCCTGCACCACGGCCGTGCCGCCCGGGCGCAGCACGCGGTACATCTCGTCGAGCGCTTTCACCGGCCACACGAAGTTCTTGAACGCGGCCTGGCAGACGACGTGAGGTCAGAGGTCGTTCATGTACGGCACGGACGTCTGCGCGTGGTCGGTCATCCAGTTCCGCAGCGCGTGCGTCGCCAGGACGTCGTCCTCGTTGTAGCGCAGCAGGCGTTCCCGCTGGACGTCGTCCGGGATTCCGCCGTCCATGCCGACCGCGTCGCGGTACCAGCGCATCGACGCCTCACCGCCCGCTTCCGGGTCACGCCAGGCGAACCCGGCGACCGGGGCGATCACCTTGAGCCCCTTGCCTTGCGAGCACAGGAACTGGTCGGTGACGCTGCGGAAGAGATCCACCCATTCTTCGGAGTCCACAAAGGACGCGATCTCGGCCTTGGCGGGAATGCCGGGGTACTCGCCGAACCGGCCTGCCGAACCGAAGAGCCAGCGGTTCTCGGCGAGCGCGTTGTAGCAGTAGGCGCGGAAGGTCAGGCCCGCGGCGAGCGTGCGTTCGCGGACTTCGGAGAACCAAGCCCAGAACTCCGCGAACGACCGGGCCTCGTCGGCGGTCGGCAACGGCTCCCACGTCGCGAAGGCCCGGTAGCCCTGCTCCATCCCGATGTCGGCGCCGGTCAGCAGCGAACCCCACAGATACGCGCCGGAATCACCGAAGCTCTCCATGTCGACGTCGACCTCGACGTCGCCGCGCGAGACCTCGACGCGGTCGACCTTGCGCACCATCGTGAGATCGGCGAGCCAGGCGCGCGCGAGGATGATCGAATCGGCGAAGGTGCCGCCGGTCCAGTTCATCGGCGGGGGTTCGTCGGCGGGATCGAGCGCGGCCAGCTTGTCCACTGTGGACACTCCGGCGCGGCGGAGCTCCATCGCGTCCTCGCCGCGCACGACCAGGCTGACGTCGCGGGTCTCGGTGAGCACGACCTCGCACGTCGGCCACCAGGGGCAGCGACGGCATTCCAGCACCCGGGACGGTTCGGCGAGCGCCTCTTCCCCTTCGGCGGCCGCGCTCGCGATGGCGAGCCTGTCGGCGAAGCGGCTCTGGTACTCCGTCAGCGCGCTTTTCCCGCCCGGCCAGGTGCCCGCGGACAGGTCGTGCCAGACGACGACGTCCGCGTCGAGGCCGATGACGCCGCCGATGGCGCGGTGCCCCTCGTGCTTTCCGAGCGCTTCGAGCATCCGGTAGAGGTGCGCGAGCCGCATCTGGTCCCGCGGCTGCGAACGGACCTTCCGTGCCGCGTCCGGCAGCCGGTTGGCCGGGTCGAGATCGGTCATCACCGTGGTCGGCGCGCCCGAACCGCGATCGGTGATGCGGTGCCGCACGACCAGCACCGGCACGTAGCCGGAGCCGGTGTTGACCAGGAGTTCGGAACCACCACGCCGGTGACCGGCGCGATCCACCGGCAGCAGCCCGCCCCAGATGTAGCGCGCTTCGGCGGCGAAGGCCTCTTCGGTGAGCTGCACGCGCTCGGCGGCCGGGAGGTCGCGGGAGATCTTGACCCAGCCCGCGTCGGGGCCCGTCGCGTCCATGAGCCGCCGCACGATCGCGTCGCGATGCGCTGACGCGTCGGCGATCCGCTGCTGCGCGGCGGGGTCGGGCGGGGCGAGCGGGACCTCGCGCATCGCCGGGTCGTGTTCCAGGTGCACGCGACGCCGGCAGCGGCTCACCGCTCCCGCGTCCAGTAGCACCTCGTTACTCACGGACAACACTCTAGAAGGCCACCGGCAAGCCGACATGCCCGCCACTTCGGGGACCAGTAAGTTCGTCAGTGACACAGCGTGGGAGGTGCCATGGCGCGCAAGGCCAAAGCCATCGAGGGCGAAGGCAGGATCACCCCGAAGAAGGCGAAGAACGCCGTCGCGGTGGCCAAAGTACTCGGGCCGGCCGTACTGCCGGTGATCGCGCCGTACGCCGTTCGAGCGGCGGGTGCCGCGCGAGAGCTATACGACCGTTATCAGGCGAAGAAGCTCGGCGTGGCCGTCGACCAGCTCGGCGAGTTCAGCGGACGCGGTGCCGCGCTGCACGCGCGGATCGCGGGGCTGACGCAGGGGCTCGCGGAACTGAAGAGGTCCGCGAAGGCGACGGACGCCGACGCGGCCTTCGCGAAGGACACTCAGGGGACGCTGGAGCAGCTCTCGGCGACCGTCCGCGCTTCGGAGCGGATGCCCGCCGCGCGGCGGAAGGCGGCGCACCGGGCCGTGGCCGGGGAGCTGGACCAGCTGGAGGGGAAGCTGCTGCACCGGCTGGGGATCTGACTCACCTCCGCCTCGCCGGATGTCATGAGGGGTCCCCATGAGACGAATTTCGTCTCATGGGGACCCCTCATGACACACCTGGCGGCTAAGAGATGAACCCCTTCGACTTCATCCACTCGTAGGCGACTTCGCCCTGGTCCCGGCCGTCGACGTCGACCTGCTTGCACAGTTCGATCATCTGCTTGTTGTCCAGCGCCGCGCCGACGGCTTCCAGCGGTCCGCGCAGTTCCGGGTACTGCTTGAGGAAGTCCGTGCGCAACGTGGGCACGGCGTTGTACTGCGGGAACGCCTTCTTGTCGTCTTCGAGGACGCGCAGGTTGAGTCCGGCGATGCGGCCGTCGGTCGTGAAGATCTCGCCGATCGGGCAGGTCCCGCTCGCGACGGCCGAGTAGATCGTGCCGATGCCGAAGTTCTTGATCACCGGGTTCTGGAACCCGTACGCCCGCACGGCGGCCGGGAAACCGTCCTGACGGCTGGTGAATTCGGTCTCCAGGCAGAACACGTTCTGGTCCGGCTTCCGCTTCAGGAACTCCGCCAGGTCCGACGTCGTCTTCAGGTTGTTCGCCGCGCCGTAGGCCTCCGTGACCGCGAAGGCGTACTGGTCGTTGAGCGGCGAGTAGTTCAGCCAGGTGACGCCGAACTTCGCCTCGTCGGCCGTCTTCGTGGCTTCGTACTGGGCCTGTTCCCCGCCGGGGACGGGGAGTTCGTTGCCCTGGTAGTTGATCCAGCCGGTGCCGGTGTACTCCCAGGTGACGTCGGTCTGGCCGGCGAGCAGCGCCTGCCGCGACGAGTTCGAGCCCTTGATGTCGGTCAGGTCGACGACGTCCGCGCCCGCCGCGGAAAGCGCCATTTCGGCCATGTAGCCCAGGATGATGTTCTCGGTGAAGTCCTTCGACCCCACCGTCACCTTGACGCCCTTGAGGGATTCGATGGGTTTGATCGAACCGGGTTCGATCTTGTACGGCAGCGCGGTGTTGACCTCGAGTCCGCACGCGGAAAGCGTGCCGCACAACAGGACAGCGCCCAGGATCGCTTTGAGTCGCATGTCAGCGCAGTCCCTTCGGTCCGAAGAACTGTTCCGCCACCGCGCCGAGCCAGTCCACCAGCAGCGCCAGCGCGACGGCGAGCACCGAGCCGGTGATCAGCACCTTCGTCAGGTTGAGCTTGTAGCCGGTGTCGATGAGCAGGCCGAAACCGCCGGCGTTGACGAACATGCCGAACGTCGCCGTGCCCACGGCCAGCACCAGCGAGGTCCGCAGGCCCGCCAGGATCAGCGGGACGGCCAGCGGGAGTTCGACCCGCCACAGCACGCCGGAGGCCGACATGCCGATGCCGCGCCCCGCGTCGATCAGCGAGGGGTCGACCTGCTGCAAGCCGACCATCGTGTTCCGCAGCACGGGAAGCAGCGAGTAGAACGCCAGCGGCAGCGCCGCGACCCACAGTCCGCCGGTCGCGCCGGTGACGATGAACCACAGCACCAGCACACCGAGCGCGGGCGCGGCCTGGCCGATGTTCGCGATCGCCAGGAACACCGGCGCCGCCCATTTCGCCCAGGGCCGGGTGACGAGCACGCCGAGCGGCACCGCCACGGCCACCACGATCGCGGTGACCACGACGGTCATCGCCAGATGGTCGCGCAACGCGGTGAACAGCCCGGAGGCGTTGAGGGTCGCCTTTTCCGTCGCAGTCAGATCGCTGGTGAACACCCAGATCAGCACGCCGGCGACGATCAGCAGGACCGCCGCGGGCTGGGCGAACAGCCGGACCCGTTCGGCGCCTCTCGACGAGGATTCGGTGGTGAACCCGGTATCGACGGCCGTCATGCGGTCACACCTTCCGCCGGGTTGTCGTCGGAGTGCTCCTCGCGCAGCTGCTGGATCGTCGAGATGACGGTGTCGAGCTCGATCGTCCCGGCGTACTCGCCGCGGGCGCCGGTCACCGGGACGCTGCCGCCCTCGGCGAGCATGGCTTCGAGCGCGTCCTGCAACGTCGACTGAGTGCTGACCGAGTCGCGCAGCGGCTTGCCGGCGGTGGCCAGCGACGACGCCTTGGTCAGCTCGCGGACGTGCACCCACCGCATCGGGCGGCGGCGCTGATCGAGCACCAGCACGAAATGCTTGCGCTGCTGGGTGAGCTTCTCGCGGACGTCCGACGGCGATTCGCTGACCATCGCGGTCAGGGCGTCCTGCTTCAGCTCGACGTCGCGGACCCGCAGCAGTGTCAGCTGCTTGAGCGAGGCACCGGCGCCGACGAAACCGGCGACCGTGTCGTCGGCCGGGTTCGCGAGGATCGCGTCCGGGGTGTCGTACTGGAGGATCCGCGACTGGTTGCCGAGCACCGCGATCTTGTCGCCCAGCTTCACGGCTTCGTCGAAGTCGTGGGTGACGAAGACGATCGTCTTCTTCAGTTCGGTCTGCAGCCGCAGCAGCTCGTCCTGGAGGTTGCCGCGGGTGATCGGGTCGACCGCGCCGAACGGCTCGTCCATCAGCAGCACCGGCGGGTCCGCCGCGAGCGCCCGCGCGACGCCGACCCGCTGCTGCTGCCCACCGGACAGCTGACGCGGGAACCGGTCGCGGAAGTCGGCCGGGTCCAGCCCGACCAGGTCCATCATCTCCTCGACCCGGTCGTTGACCTTCTTCTTCTCCCAGCCGAGCAGCCCGGGGACCACCGCGATGTTCTGCGCGACGGTGAAGTGCGGGAACAGCCCGGCCTGCTGGATCGCGTAGCCGATGCGGCGGCGCAGGGTGTCGACGTCGAGCTTCAGCGCGTCGTCGCCGCCGATGGTGATGCGGCCCGACGTCGGCTCGATCAGCCGGTTGATCATCCGCATGGTGGTGGTCTTGCCGCAGCCGGACGGGCCGACGAAGACCACGATCTTGCCGGCGGGCACCACCATCGAGAAGTCGTCGACGGCCGGCTCACGGGTGCCGGCGTAGCGCTTCGTGACGTTCTCCAGCTCGATTTCGACGCCGGATACGGTTTCGGTCTCAGCCACGGACACCCCTTGAGACGGTCAGACGGTTGATCAGGACGTAAACGGCGTCGAGGATCAGAGCGAGGACGACCACGCCGAGCGTCCCGGTCAGAGCCTGGTTGAGGGAGTTCGTGCTCCCCGCGTTGGTGAGGCCGGAGAAGACCTCCGAGCCGAGACCCGGGCCTTTCGCGTAGGCCGCGATGACCGCGATGCCCATGAGCATCTGCGTCGCGACCCGCATGCCCGCCAGGATCGCGGGCCAGGCGAGCCGCAGCTCCACCCTGGTCAGCACGCCGAACCGGCTCATGCCGATGCCGCGCGCCGCGTCGCTGACCGCTGGATCCACGCCGCTCAGCCCGACGATCGTGTTCCGCACGATCGGCAGGAGCGCGTAGAGCACCAGGGCGATGACGGTGGTGTTCGCGCCGAGGCCGAACACCGGGATGAGGAGGCCCAGGAGGGCGAAGGAGGGGACGGTGAGGATCGTGCTCGCCAAGGCCGTCGCCACGGCCGACCCGATCGGGCTGCGGTAGACGGCGATGCCGATCACCACGCCGAGCACGGCGGCCAGGATCGTGCACTGCACGACCGCGCTGACATGCAGGAGCCCTTGGAGGGCGAGTCTGTCCCACCGATCCGAGATGTACTCGAAGAGATTCATCGCGTGCTGGTTCTCCCGCCGCCTCTGGGTGAGACTCCTCACCCATTCGGAGTAGCTGTATCGGGAGCCTGACTACCCAGAACGCTCGCGGTCAAACCCCTGTTTACCGCTTCTTGTCCTGCAAACCTTCCCCATTCGGCGCAATCAGGCAAACGCACGCGCCGACCCGGAGGTGTCTTTGAGGCTGCTCAACAGCCGGGAGGACATCGACCACCCGGCTGGACGTCGAATACTCTTCACCCGTGAGTAAGGGCAGCCATCACCGAAGCGCGCTACGCGCCGTACGTGGTGGCTTGCTCGGCGTGAGTTCCGCGGCGCTCGCCGTGACCGCTCACGTGATCGGGGACGGCGAAGTACCCGATACGGCGATGACGTTGTTGCTCACCGTGCTGATCGGCTGGAACGCGGCCGCGCTCGCCGCGAAGGCCCGCGGCCCGCTGGCCACGATCGTCGACCTCGGCGCCGGCCAGGTCGTGATGCACCTCGTGCTCAGCTCGCTGAGCAGCCACGAGTTGATGCACGACGAACCAGCACCGGTCTCGGGCGGGCTCGCGATGACCGTCGCGCACGTCGTCGCCACCCTGGTCACCGCGTTGCTGCTGGCCAAGGCCGACGGACTGCTGCTCGGCGTCCTCTCCTGCCTGCGCGCGCTGGTCCCCTTCATCCTCGGCGCCCTCCCGGTGCGCGCCGCGACGGCGTCCCCGGTGCTCGCCCGTCCGGCGGGCCCCGGCCACCTCGTCCGCGTGGACCTCCGCCGCGTCCACGGCAGACGCGGCCCGCCGCTGTTCTCCTGAACCCCAGCTCGATCCCCCGTAACCCGGCGAGGTCCTCGAACCCGCCGTCTCGATCATGTTCAGGAGTTTCCGTGTCCAAGCACGTCTTCAAGCGCGCCGGTTTCCTCGCCGCCGCCATCGGCGCCGCCGGTCTGCTGTCCGCCGGGGTCGCCTCGGCCCACGTCACCGCCAACGTCTACGGCCCCCAGCCCGCGAAGGGCGGCTACGGGTCGATCTTCTTCCGCGTCCCCAACGAGGAGAAGGACGCCGGCACCATCAAGGTGGAGATCACCGTCAAGCCCGAGTACGCGCTGAGTTCCGTGCGGGCCAAGCCGCTGCCCGGCTGGAAGGCCGAGGTCGTCAAGTCCAAGCTGCCGGCCCCGGTGACCACCGACTCCGGCACGCAGATCACCGAGGCCGTCACCAAGGTCTCCTGGACCGCGGAGCCCGGCACGAAGATCGCCGCCGGGTCGACCGAGTTCCAGGAGTTCCAGATCAGCGCGGGCAAGCTCCCGACCAACGTCGACGCGATCGAGTTCCCGGCCACCCAGACCTACGAGAACGGCAAGGTCGTCGAGTGGAACCAGCCGACCCCGGCCTCCGGTGAAGAGCCCGAGCACCCCGCGCCGAGCGTGAAGCTCGCCGAGAAGAGCGGTGACGGGCACGGCGGTGGTCACGGCGCCGACACGAAGGCCACGTCCGAGGACTCCCACGCCGCTTCGTCGTCGTCCGACAGCACCGCCCGCTGGCTCGGCGGCGCCGGGCTCGTCGTCGGCGCGCTGGGCCTCGGCGTCGGCGCCGGTGCCACCCTGCGCGCCCGCCGCGCGACCGCGGGAGCTTCCACCAAGAGCAGCAACACCGAGGGAACCGAGTAAATGCGTAAAGCGATCGTCGCGCTGGCGATCACCGGGGTGGCCTGGCTCGCCACGGCCACCCCGGCGCTGGCGCACAACGTCCTGATCTCCTCGGACCCGGCGAAGGGCGCTTCGATCGCCGCCGGGCCCGCGAAGATCACGCTCACGTTCGACCAGTACGTCCAGAACGCGAACGTCAACCAGATCGCGGTCATCGGACCGGGCGGCGGCCAGTGGGCCGAGGGCCAGGTCGAGGTCCGCGACAGCGCCGTGAGTGTCGCGCTGCGACCGCTCGGCCCGGCGGGCGAGTACAAGATCGGCTACCGGATCCTGTCCGCGGACGGGCACGCCGTGACCGGTGAGGTGCCGTTCACCCTCACCGCCGCGGGCACCGGCACCCCGGCGAGCGCCGACGCCGCGCGCGGCAACGCGGGCCAGGCCGAGACCACCCCGGCGACCGGCGGCGAAGGCTCGTCCGGCGTGCCGATCTGGGTGTGGATCGCGGGCGCCGTCGTGCTGCTCGCCGTCGGACTGACCGTCGCGCTGCGCACCGGAGCGGGCGACAAGGAGAAGAGCGGGTCATGACACAGGCCGAGACCACCTCGCGCGCCCGCGTCGCCGTGCTGTTCTGCGTGGTGACGGCCGGCATCGTCGGCGCCCTGATCGGCGTCGCGCTCACGGCCACCGCCCCGGTTCCCGGGGTCGCGCAGGTCAGCGAGGCGGTCTCGGTCTCCATCCCGCTCGTGCGGGTCCTGCTGGACATCTCGGCGGTCGCCACGATCGGGCTGGCGCTGCTTTCGGTGCTGGTCGGCTACGACCGGCCGAAGCTCTCCGAGCCGATCATGCGGCTCGCGCGGCCGGCGAGCGTCGCGGCCGCGCTGATCTGGGCGACGACGGCGCTCGTCGCGCTGATCCTGCAAACCGCCGAATACCGGCCTGGTTCCAGCACGCTGTCGATGTCGGACGTCGGGAGCTACATCGCCGACGTCGGCGCCGGGAAGGCGCTGCTCATCGTCGCGGTGCTGGCCCTGCTCCACGCGGGGCTCGGCATCCTCTCGCTGAAGCACGGCGAGAAGGTGCCCGCCGAGGTTCGCGTCGGGCTGGGCCTGTTCGCGCTGCTGCCGCTGCCGGTCACCGGGCACGCGTCGAACTGGAACTACCACGACTACACGATGATCTCGATGGAACTGCACGTCATGAGCGCCGTCGCCTGGACCGGCGGGCTCGGCGCGATGACGGTGCTGCTCGTCGGGAACCGGACCCTGCTCGCGCACGCCCTGCCGCGGTTCTCGAAACTGGCGACGCTGTGCCTGATCCTCGGCGCGGCGACCGGCCTGTTCAACGGGCTGATCGAGATCTCGCTCAACCCGTCCCTCGGGTTCTGGGAAGGCGTCTTCACCACGCCGTACGGGCAACTGGTGCTGCTCAAGCTGCTGTGCACCGGGGTGATCGCGACCCTCGGCGCGTACACGCGGTGGAAGCTGATGCCGCGGATCATCCGGCACAACCGCACGGCGCTGGCGGCCTGGGCGACGCTGGAGCTGACGGTGATGGGGCTCGCGTTCGGGTTCGCCGTCGTCCTCACGCGAGCTCCCGTCGTCCCGACCTCCTAGTTCTTCACCTCGTACCGCAGGATCACCACGCCGTTCTCGAACGCGGTGGCCTCGACCGGCTTCAGGTCCCGCCGGTCCTCGAAAAGGCGCCTCCCCTTGCCCAGCGCCACGGGGGCGACCATCATCCGGACCTCGTCGACGAGGCCGGCGTCCAGCAGGGATCGCATGAGCGTCAGGCTCCCCCACAACCAGAGGTCCTTGCCGCCCTGTTCCTTGAGTTCCCGGACGGTGGCGGCGGGGTCGCGGGTCACGGTCGCTTCGGGAAAGTCACCCCAGGGGGCCTTCTCCAGCTTCGACGAGGCGACGAACTTGGTCAGCGCGTTGACCTTCTCGCCGTATTCGCCCTGCTCTTCGGCGTGCGGCCAGTAGTCCTTGGCCATGGCGTAGGTGTTCGCGCCCAGGATCATCGTGTCGACCGAATCGACGAGCCCCATCACGCTCGCTTTGAACGCGGGCTGGGTCTTCTCGGAGAACGGCTCTCCCGGCACGAAGCCGAGCCCGCCGTCCTCGTCCGCGACGAGGTTGTC
This sequence comes from Amycolatopsis thailandensis, assembly GCF_002234405.1. Taxonomy (GTDB): domain Bacteria; phylum Actinomycetota; class Actinomycetes; order Mycobacteriales; family Pseudonocardiaceae; genus Amycolatopsis; species Amycolatopsis thailandensis. Next base: position 54,254 of record NZ_NMQT01000055.1, read on the forward strand.
GGCGGTGACCCACTGCTGAACGATGAGCTTGCGCATGTCCGTCCTTCCGGTGCTTGCGGCCACTTCGGCCGCGATCGCCCCGGGGACGGAGCCGTCCCGCCGGTCTCGACATCGGCGGCGGATCTTTTTTTCGGGCTGTTACACGCCTTGCTCCATCCGGCCGCATTTGACCGGTTTCACTGTCCTCTCCGGACCTTCACCGGGATGCTCTACGCGATCGCTGGGGTTAACCCGATGAGGGGATGGAAAATGGGCGGCCCGTTGCCGGGTGACAGCGAAATCAGCGCTCCGCGGGTGCCGCGCCAGCGATCGGCGGTCCGGCTCACCAGGCAGACCAGCTCGGGGCCGCGGCAGCTTCCGCCTGCCCCCGCGCATTTCACCAACCGTGCGGCCGAGCTCGCGCTGCTCGAAAAGCTGCTGGCCCAGCACGACACCGACGGTCCTTCGGTGCACCTGATCAGCGGCCAGGGCGGGATCGGGAAGACGGCGCTGGCCGCCGCGTGGGGGCGTCATCTCGCCGACCGGTTCCCGGACGGGCACCTCTGGGCGGATCTCGGCGGGTTCAGCGCCAACGGCCCGCTGTCGGTGAGCGAAGCGCTCGGCCGGTTCCTCCGCGCGCTGGGGGTCCCGCCGGAGGGACTGCCCGCGGACGTCGAGGAGCTCACCGCCCTGTACCGCACGACGACCGCCGAGCGGCCGTTGCTCGTGCTGCTCGACAACGCGGCTTCGACCGATCAGGTGCTTCCGCTGCTTCCCGCCGACGGGGCGAGTCTCGTGATCGTGACTTCGCGACGCCGCCTCGGCAGGCTCCAGACCGAGCATCGCGCGAAGCTGGTCGAGCTGTCCCCCTTCGGTTCCGCGCACAGCGCCGAACTGCTGGGACGCGCTGTCGGCGCCGAGCGGGTCGGCGCCGAAGCCGACCAGGCGAGGGCCATCGCCGAGCTGTGCGGCGGCCTGCCGATCGCCCTCACCACGGTCAGCGCCAAGCTGGCGGGGCGCCCGAAAATGTCGCTGGAGAAGATCGCCACCGAGCTGGGGAAGGAATATCGTCGACTGGCCACGCTCTCGACGAAAGAGGCGCAATCGGTGGAAGCCAGCTTCAACCTGTCCTACGACGAACTTCCTTCCGACGCGGCCGCGCTGTACGCGGCCCTCGGGCTCCACCCCGGCCCCGACTTCGGCGTCGGCGTGGCGGCCGCGTCGATCGCCGTCCGCCCCGAGGTCGCCGACGACCTGCTGGACCAGCTGGTCGACGTCGGGCTGCTGATCGACCGCGGCGACGACCGGTACACCTTCCACGACCTCGCGCGGCTGCACGCCAAGGAAAAGACGGCGGGCAACGAGTACGACCGCGACATCGCGCTTCGCCGCATGCTCGAGTGGTACCTCCTCACCGCCTCCGCGACCACGAGCCTGACCGTCCCCGATCAGGATCCGATCCCGTACCGCTACGAGTACCGGCCGCCGGCACCGCTTTCGTTCGACTCGTCCGACGAGGAACTCGCCTGGCTCGAACTGGAGCGCGAGAACCTCATCGCCGCCATCGAAGCCGCCGAAACGTGGCAGCTGCCCGAGCTCGGCTGGCAGCTCGCCGCCGCGATGTGGCCACTTTTCCTGCTGCGCAAGCACTATCCGGACTTCCTGCGGGTGAGCCAGGCGGGTATGCGCTGCGCACGAGCCTGGGGCAACGCGTCGGCGGAGGCGCTGATGCACAACCGCAGCGGCGCCGCCTGCCGCGGCACCGGCCGCTACGACGAAGCCGTCGGGCACTACACGGCGGGTCGCGAAGCCGCGCGGACGGCGGGGAACGGCGTCGTCGAGATCCGGTCGGTGGAAGGGCTCGGCCTGGTCGCCCTCCAGCAGGGCAGGCTCGACGACGCCATCGAGTGGTTCACCGAGGACCATCTGCTCAGCGAGCGGCTGGACCGACGGCACGACATCGGGCTCGCGCTGATCAACCTCGGCGCGACCCGCGCCCGCGCCGGACAGCCCGAAGCCGCGATCGCCGACCTCACTCGCGCCCGCGACGTCCTCGAAGGCGACGACTACAACGTGGCCCGCGCCCGGATCGAACTCGGCCGCGCCCTCACGGTGACCGGGGATCTCGCGGCGGCCCGGGCCGAGCTGGAACCCGCCCGCGCCACCATGGAGGCGCGCGGATCGCGGTTCGAGGTGGCCAGGGCGCTCACCGCGTTCGGCGAGATCGCCGAGGCGGAGGGCGATCCGGCCGAAGCCCGGAGTCTCTTCGACCAGGCTTTGCCGATTTTCGTCGGCCTCGGCCGCCCGGAGGCCGACGCTCTGCGTAGGCGTTTGGAACAGCTGTGAGCCGGTGAGACCGATCGGTGCACCTACGACGAGGTGAAACCAGCACGCTAAATAACTCAGCGTAGCTGCAAGTTGCACATTTGGGGGAGCACTGAGCCAATTGAAGTGATTAGCCGGGGCGAATTCGTCACCGATTGATCGGTGAATTCGGGCAAGCGACGAACGGTCATTCGGCGTCGGCGAATGCACGTGCAGATGAGTGTTCCGGGTGACTCAGCGATACCGGTTCCAGCGCGCGCCGGTTTGTCCGTTCCGGAGATCGTCCAACCGTTTTCGCAGCTCATCGCGTACGCCGGGGTGACTGCGGAGAATCGGGAGAACACTCGTCGTGAGCTTCAGTTCACGGATAGCGCGCAGTACCGGGAAACCGGACCAGGTGGTCACGTCGAATCCGTACCGCTCGGCGAACACGCGATAGCGGGCGGGTGGATCACCGAACCGTTCATGGCCGACGGCGAGCGGCGTGAGATCCCATTCCGGCGGCCCGACACACGACGAATCGAAATCGCACAGCACCGGCCCGTCCGGGCCGGGGATCACGTTCCCGGTGTGCGCGTCCCCGTGGACGAGGCCCCTGGGCAGGGGGAAGTCGAGCGTCGCGAGCGCGGCTTCGACCTCGGCGGTGCGCTCCAGCAGGAACCGCCGGTCACCCGGGGCCAGCTCCTCCGCGTCCGAGACCCGGGCGCGGACCGCGGCGAACGGCGCCCATTCGGCCAGCCCCTCGGGCGGTTCGAGCGCGTGGACCCGGCGCAGCAGCCCGGCGAGGTCCGCCGACCTCGGCTTCCGGCCGCTCTCGGGCACCTTCCACCAGACCGTCACGAGATGTTCGCCGACCGGCAGCGGCTGCTCGACGCCGGGAACCAGGCGGATGGCGGGCACTCCGTGCAGTTCGAAATGCCGCGCGACCCGCACGACCGTGCCGACACGATGCCGCAGCAGGGTGGAGCCGACGATCCGGACGACGAACGGCGCGCTCGCCAGTTCGTAGACGGCGTTGTTGGTGAACCGCAGCAACCGGGCGCCGTCAGGGTCCACGCCCAGCAGTTCGCATGTCCGCCCCAGGGCGTCACGCAGCTTGCCGGGCGTGAACCGGCCCGGCTCAGGCGGCGTAGAAGGAGTTGAGCCGGTCGGCGAGGTCACGGGCGTCGGCGTTGTTCCGGCGGCGTTCCGCCTCGACCTGCAACGGCCGCATCCGGTCCTTCACCCGCTCCGACTTGATGCCCTCGGCGCAGTCGACGGCCTTCGAGCCCACCTTGGCGCCATGATCGAGATCGCCTTCGAGCAGGTGATTCGTGGCCAGCGCGCTGAGCATGAAGGTCTTGCTGCGGGCCATGTCGTCGTCGTAGGACTCGACGGCCTTGGTCAGCGCCGGGATCGCGTACTTGGTGTGCTCGGCGTTCTTCGCGGCGAGCACGGTGTGCACGGTGCCGATCATGGCGTAGACGTCGGTCTCGGTGAAGAACTTGACCCAGGACTCGGCCTCGGCCAGGTCCGCGCGGGCGAACTCGTCCTTGCTCCGGCCGAGCAGCTTCGTCGCCTGCTCCTCGTTGCCCATCATCGCGTAGGCCCAGGCCTCGTTGGCGCAGAGCACGGCGACCGCCAGCTCGGAGCCCGATTCCTGGGCGGCGATCTGGCCCAGCTGGAACAGCTTCAGCGCGTCGTTCGGGGCGTCGTTGTGCAGGTAGACGCGGCCCATCCGGTAGAGGACGTTGGCCACCAGCGGGTGGCTGTCTCCCTGTTTGGCCAGGTCCAGCGCGTTCGCGAAGTGACCACGGGCCGAATCCATGAGGCCGGTGTCGAACGACGTCCAGCCCGCCAGGCTATGCAGGTCGGCGAGCGCGACGTACAGCCGGTTCTTGACCATTTCGGTGCCGTTGGACTCGAGCATCTGCTGTCCCCAGGACAGCTGCGCGACCACGGCGTCGCGGCAGAAACCGCCGCCGTACTGGTAGTCGAGGGACCGGAGCGCTCTGGTCGCGGCTTCCACCTGGCGGACGTCGGTCATGCCGATCCGCCCGGGGGCGGGCGTCTTCGCCGGCCCCGACGACCACGTCCCCGACTCGGGACCGAACACCGCCGCACCCATCGTGACCTGGGCGGCGTGTGCGAGGAACCTCCGTCGCTTCACGGACTCGTCCTCCTCCGCCTGCTGGCCGTCGGCGGCGCCGACGACCTTTATCGCTGTCGCCTCGTCATAGGCGAGACCCATGTATCCCCTCGGGACACCCAGGCCGTCAGCGATGCGGGTGAGCACGTCGTACGCCATCACCTGGCGACCTTTGAGGATCTCGGACACCTCGGACTGCGACTGGCCGGTCATCGCGGCGATCTGGCGCTGCGAAACACCGTGCTTGCGCAACAGGCGGTACACGGACGAAATCTCCCGTGTCGCCAGTGCCGCCCGCATCTCCGCCTGTTCCCAGGCATCCGGCGGCACGGGGTGACTCTGGCGGCCCGAAGTGTTCGTGTCCGAGCCGGCGACAGCGCCGCCACCGATACTGGCGTCCATTGCGCCCCCTCACAGTTCCGTTGGGGTCGAGAAACAGCGTAGGCACACCTATTCAACCGTGCGAAACACCGGATCGCCCGTCGTGATCGGCCCGGCAGAAGTCGTTTGACCGCTTACCGTGAAACCTCGTCCGGTCACCGCTATGACGGCGGTTCGACCTTCTTTCGCCCTCGGTTTCACATCACTGTAGTTGTCAGATCTCCGTGACCGACCAGCCACCGGCAGCGATCACAGAGAGCTACCAAGTCTCCGAACCCCCTAAAGGTGCGGACACGCGGATATGAAGACGACGTGGAACGAGAGAGCGGAGAAGAGCCAGTGGAGTTCGTGGACTCGATCGCAACAGGCTCCATCACCGCGGGACGGCCCGGTATGCCGACGCGCCACCTGCGTGCGGCCGGCCCCGCCGGTCAGCAGGCGGTCGCGGTCGCACCCGGCGCCAACCGCCCGGTCTCTCCTTCGGCCCCGGTCGACCCCCGTACCGCGAGTGTGCGCCGTTACGAAGGCGGACAACTGATCTGGCGCGTGCAGTGCGGCGATCTCATCAGCCGTGAACGCGCCGTCACCGTGTTCGTCGAAGACAACCAGGTGGTTCTCGTCTCGCCGCCAGGAGAGACCGCGCGCCTGACGTCCGGCCAGCTCGGACAGCTCAGGGCAGCGCTCAACGAAGCCGCCAAGATGGCGGAAAGGTAACGGTGAGTTCTCCGTGGATCAGGTCCTAGGGCAAGTCCTCCGCAACGCGGTTTGGGAACGCCTCGACATGCTCTCCGATCTCGCGACCCGGGCCGACGCGCAGTCGCTCGTCTCCGTCGCCCGCTCGGAGCTCCCCCGGCTGACCGAAGGCTGGCGCGCGATGCTCCAGGCGCACGAGCCCGACGAGCGCGGCGACTGCCCCACGTGCTCGACCCGCTGGCACAGGTGCAAGGCCCCCTGCTCGGTCTGGCAGGTCGCGCACGAGCACCTGGTCGCCGGTGGCCTCGCCCCTCAGCAGACCGCCGCCACCCAAGACCGTCGGCGCCGTGTCCCCGGGCAGAGCCGCGTGAGCGCGGCCGAAACCACCGGCAGGCACGCGCTGGTCGACCCGCGTCGTCCCATCACAGCCTGAAAAGCCGGCGAGTGAACGGCGGTCCGAGCGCCCCCTCGGCAACCACGCCACGATCTCGCCTTCGCCGGCGGCGGTTCGCGCGTACCCCCGAACGTGACGAGCCGCTCTCGGTAATCATCCCGGTCCCCACCGCGATTAATCGAAAATTATCGGCAGAACACCTAGCGAACGTAGTAATCGGTCGCTAGATTCAAGATCACAAACGCAGCGCGATACCTACCCCGAGGCCAGCGCTGTCATCCCCCGAACCCCGCGGGCCGGTGCCGTTGCACTCCCCTCCCCCGACCGGCACCGGTCCGCGGTCTCCAACCTCAGCTGACCGTTTTCACCCGCGTGACCAGCACCGCGGCGATGACGGTGGACAGTGCCGAAGCCGCGAAGAGGCTCGGGTAGCCGCCCAGGTAGGCCAGGATCGGCGCGGTCAGCATCGGCGCCACCACCTGCGGCAGCGAGTTCGCGATGTTGATGACCCCGAGATCCTTCGCCCGGTCCTGCGCGGCGGGCAGCACTTGCGTGAGCATCGCCAGCGCGACAGCCATGTACGCGCCGAAACCGACTCCGAGCAGTGGCGACGCCGCGAGCGCGGCCGTCCAGTTCTGCCAGACGACCAGCAGCAGCGCGGCGACGGCCATCACCGCCGACGCGGCGAGGACGTACGGTTTGCGCCGCCCGGACTTGTCGGAGAAGTGCCCGGCGACGAGCGCGCCGACGACGAGGGCGGCGCCGTAGAGCCCCATCATGATGAGCAGGCCGGTGTCCGGGTCTTCGTAATGCACCGCGTCCTTGAGGAAGAACAGCAGGTACAGGGTGCCGAAGGCGTTGCCGAGACCGATCATGAAGTGACAGCCCCACGCCCAAGCGAAGTCCGGATGCTCACGCGGCGAGATCCACAGGTTCGCCAGTACGTCCCGGGTCCGCGCGGACGGGCGGTACGCGACCGGCAGTCGCGCGTCCGGCGTGCGCAGGACGAACGCCGCCGCGCCCGCGAGCACGATGGCCGCGCAGACCGCGTAGCCCAGCGGGAGACCGGCGAGGTCGAGCATCACCACGACCACCACCGCGCCGAGCACGGTCCCGAGCATCTGGGCGATGCCGACCAGCCCGCCGACCTGCGCGCGCTGCGGCACGGGCACCCGGTCCGCGATCGCCGAGACGAGCATCGCGAGCATTCCGTTCAGGCCTGCTTGGACCAGGCACCAGCCGAGCACCATGACCGCGACGTTCGGCGCGAACGCGAGGACGAGCAGTCCGGCCGCGGCGATGACCGCCCCGGCGGCCGTCCACGGATGACGACGGCCGCGGGCGTGACAGGTCCGGTCCGAGAGCAGGCCGACGACCGGGTTGGCGATCAGCGCGACGACCGCGCCGACCCCGGTGACGAGACTGAACACCGCTTCCTTGTCGGCCGCGTCCAGTATCTCGGCCTGCTTCGGCAGGAGAACCTGGATGGGCGCGTAAACCCCGAGCCAGAGCGCGATGTTCGCGAAGAACAGCAGACTCATCCAGCCGGCGCGGACCCGGGCGACCGGCTCGGCGAGCGCCTCGGGCAGATCCCTGACCTCACTCATGGCGGATCAGTTCCCGGTACCAGCCGAAGGAATCCTTCGGCGTCCGCTTCTGCGTCTCGTAGTCGATGTGCACCAGGCCGAAGCGCGGCTGGTAGCCCTTCGACCATTCGAAGTTGTCCATCAAGGACCAGACGAAGTACCCGCGGACGTCGACGCCGGCGTCCATCGCTTCGCGGACCGCGACGAGGTGGCTGTCGAGGAAGTCGATGCGCTCCTGGTCGTGAACGTGCCCGTCTTCGGCGACGACGTCGTCGAAACTGCACCCGTTCTCGGTGATGAAGACGGGCGGGAGGTGCTCGCGGTAGCGGTCGTGGAAGCCGACGAGCAGATCGCGCAGGCCGTGCGGGACGATCGGGGAATCGTTGGTGGTCATGGGATAGCCCTCGATCGCGCGAAGCTCGAAGGGCAGCGGGTTGCCCTCACCGGGCGCAGCGACCCCCTGCGGCTCGTAGTAGTTCACACCGTAGAAGTCGAGCGACTGCGCGATGGTGGGCAGATCGTCGGCGAAATCCTTCGGGAGATGTTCGACGACTTGTTCGGGATAACGGCCGAGGAGCACCGGATCCGCGTAAGTGCGATTGATGAGGGCGTCGATCCATTCGCCCGCGGCCTTGTCTTCCGGCGAATCGGAGGCAGGCCAGATCGGCGAATGATTGTTGGCCGTGCCGATTTCGCGGGCGCCCGCCGCGCGGAGGGCTTGGACGGCGAGACCGTGCGCGAGATTCTGGTAGTGCGCGGTGGGCAGGGCGTCGAGCAGGAGCGTCTTGCCGGGGGCGTACTCGCCGATCGCGTACCCGAAGATCGACATGACCATGGGCTCGTTGAGCGGGATCCACATTTTCACCCGATCGGAGAAGCGCTCGCCCAGAATGGCGGCGTACTCACCGAAGCGTTCGGCGGTATCACGGGAGAGCCAGCCGCCCTTGTCCTCGAGCGCCTGCGGGAGGTCCCAGTGGAAGAGTGTCCCCGTCGGCGCGATGCCGGCGGCGCAGACCTCGTCGATCACTTCGTCATAGAAGGCAAGGCCTTCGGCGTTGGGCTTACCCTCGCCGTCGGGCTGGATCCGGGGCCAGGCGAAGGACAAGCGATACGCGCCGACGCCGAGTTCGGCCATCAGGGCGATGTCCTCGCGGAAGCGGTGGAAGTGGTCGGCGGCCACCCTGGCATGCTCGGCCCGCGCGATCTTTCCCTCCGTTTCGGTGAACGTGTCCCAAATGGACTGTCCCCGGCCGCCTTCCCCGGTCGCCCCCTCGATCTGGAAGGCGGAGGTCGAAACACCCCACAGGAAATCGGACGGGAAGGTCGGATTCTCCACCGGCTACGCACCTTTCCTCTTCAGACTCGGCCGAACATGAAAAGTTCTCAGATACTATGCCTTCACTCGACCGTGGGGAACCCCGTCGGCACGATAAAGTCGCAGATCAGCGAAGGAGGAGCCCGAGTGTCCGACATCCAGGCCGCGAAACCGCAAGCGGAGACGACTCCGCTCCGGCGGCAGCCCGTCCAGCAACGAAGTGCCAAGCGGGTGGAGCAGATGCTCGACGCCAGCGCCCAGCTGATCGACGAACTCGGTTACGACGCACTGACGACCACGCTGATCGCCAAGCGCGCCGGGGTGGCCGTCGGGTCGCTGTACCAGTTCTTCCCCGACAAGCGGGCCGTGGTGCAGGCGCTGACGCAGCGCAATCTCGAACGGTTCGTCGCCTCGGTTTCGGAGACGCTCAACGAACTCGCGCCCGAACACTGGTGGGACGTCGTGGACTCGATCCTCGACATCTATCTGGCGATGCACCGTGAGGTGCCCGGATTCTCGAAGGTCCACTTCGGTGACGTCGTGGACCGGCAGCTCCTGGACGAGACTCGCGACAACAACGCCGTCATCGTCGACGCCCTCACCGAAATCCTTTCGGCGCGGATCGCGTCGCCGCTGGACGACATCCGGTTCGCTTTGACGATCGCGAACGAGACGGCGGACGCGCTGCTGAAGCTGGCTTTCCGCCGGGACCCGCGAGGGGACGAGCGGATCGTGGCGGAGGCGAAGTCGGTCGTTAAGGGCTACCTGGCGAGCAAGTTCGGCGCCTGAGGCTCCTTGCGTTCCTGGGCTAGCGTCCCCAATGTGGCATTGGGGACGTTGAGTGTCCCCAAAGCCACATTGGGAGCACCTCGGCCTTGATCGGTCCATTGTGGACTTGGAGTCTGGTGGGAAGGCCCCCTTCAGGACGTTCATCGTCTCGAAGGGGGCCTTGCCGTCACCGGTGGATCCCCCTTGCTCCATTCGTGTCCACCGATGCCCGGATCCCAAGTCTCAGCAGTCACACGTCCCCCACCAACCACGCCACGACCTAGTCTGACCTGGCCTTATCCAGTTATCCACACAACTTGTCCACACCCACCCACAGTTGTGGACAACCTCGCCCCTCCCACCTCGGCTCCCCCTCCCCCGACACCCCCTCCCGATACGCTGGTGCGGGGCGCGCCCCCCAGGGACGGGTGGGGGGTGGGGTTCGCGGGTCAGCCGAAGTTTTGGGACTCGCCTCGGTAGGTGGGGACCGTCCGGTCGACGCGGTCGCCGATGACGACGTGGTAGTGCGTGAAGCGTTCGGCGAGTTCGCCGGCCTTCGCGTGGCGCAGCCAGACGCGGTCGCCGAGCCGCAGATGGCGGGCCGCTTCGCCGGACACGGGAGTCTGGACTTCGCCGGCGCCTTCGAATCCGAGCAGCGAGAGACCTTCGGGCAGGTACGGCGTCGGCTGGCGCGAAGACTCCGTTGGGCCCGAAGCGATGTAGCCGCCGGAGAAGAGCGTCGCGACCTTCGGCGCCGGACGCCGGACGACGGGGAGCGCGAACATCGCGGCCGGGCGCGGCGAGAAGTGCGCGTAGCCGTCGAACAACGTCGGCCCGATCAGGCCCGAGCCCGCCGCGATCTCGGTGACGGCCGCTTCGGCGCCGGTCGACTCCACGCTGCCGCTGCCGCCGCCGTTGACGAACTCCAGATCCGCCAGCGCCCGCACCGCTTTCACCGCGGCCGCGCGGCGTTTCGCGATCTCCACAATGGACTTCCGCTGCATCCAGCCGATGGCCGAGTTCTTGACGCCACCGCCCGCCGCGTCGCCGAGCCCGGCGATCTGGCCTTCGTACGCCATCATCCCGACGAGCCGGAAACCCTTGCGGGACAAGATGGTCCGCGCCAGATCCGCGGCCTGCCGCGGGCTGAACACCGGTGAGCGCCGAGTGCCGATGTGCACTCCGGGCAGCGGCCGCCACGAAGCGTCGAGTTCGAGACACACGCGGATTTCGGGATGCCCCTGTCCCAGCGCGGCATCGACCAGGTCGAGGTGTTCGGGCGAATCGACCATGATCGAGATCGCCGCGCGCGCCCGGTCGTTCGCCGCCAGCCGTCGCAACGCGCCGTGATCGGCGGTCGGATACGCGACGACGATGTCCTCGGACGTCCCCTGCTCGACGTGCCAGACGGCTTCGGCGAGCGAGTAGCACATGAGGCCTTCGAAGCCGGGCCGCGCGAGCACGCGTTCGAGCAGATATCGGCAGCGGACGGACTTGCTGACCACGCGGATCGGCTTGCCGTTCGCCCGCCTCAGCAGGTCGGCGCCGTTCGCGTCGAACGCATCCAAGTCGACAACCGCGAACGGAGGATCCAGATCCTTCGTCGCCAAGTCGTACACCGTCGCACTGGTCACCCGAACTAAGGTACGACAGAAGGGCTTGAAACGCGAATACTATTCACTTACTGTTTCGGCACTCGAACATCGCAAGAGCAGAGCCTCACGAAACGGGTGGCGCATGACTCGGTGGACCAACTGGGCCGGAACCGCGACGGCGTCGCCGCTGCGCGTGCACCGGCCGCGCGGCACGGAGGAGATCGCCGAGGCGATCGGCCGGTCCGCCGCGGACGGAAGGCGCCTGCGCCCGCTGGGCAGCGGTCACTCGTTCACGGCGATCGCCGCCGCCGATTCGGACGCCATGGACCTGACCGGCTGGACCGGCATCGCGTCGGCCGACGTCGCGAAAGGCCTGGTCACGGTTCGCTCGGGCACCACGCTCAAGCAGCTCAACGCCGAACTCGACGCGCTCGGGCTGGCGATGACCAACCTCGGCGACATCGACGCGCAGACCGTGTCCGGCGCGATCTCGACCGGCACCCACGGCACCGGCGCCCGGCTCGGCGGGATCGCCACCCAGATCGCCGCGCTCGAACTCGTCCTCGCCGACGGCACCGTGGTCACCTGTTCGGCCGACGAACGCCCCGACCTCTTCTCCGCCGCGAGGGTCGGCCTCGGTGCCCTCGGCGTGATCAGCACGGTCACCCTGCGGTGTGAACCGTCGTTCCTGCTCTCCGCCCAGGAACGGCCGGAACCCCTCGAACAGGTCCTCGAAGGCTTCGACCGGTTCGCCGACGAGAACGACCACTTCGAGTTCTACTGGTTCCCCTACGGCAAGAACGCCCTGGTCAAGCGCAACAACCGGCTTCCGGCGGGCAGCGAACACAAGCCGTTGAGCAAGGTGAAGGAATTCATCGACTACGAGGTCACGGAGAACGTCGCGTTCGGCGGCCTGTGCCGTCTCGGCCGCGCGGTGCCGAAACTCGTCCAGCCGCTCGGCCGGTTCGCCTCGAACATCCTCTCCGCCCGCGAATACAGCGACACATCGCATCGCGTCTTCGTGACGCATCGCGGCGTTCGGTTCGTCGAGTCGGAGTTCGCGATCCCCCGCGAATCGCTGCACGACGTCTTCGCCGAACTCCGCGCGTTCGTCCCGAAGCTGGAGAACCCGGTCGCGTTCCCGGTGGAGGTGCGCGTCGCCGCCGCGGACGACATCTGGCTTTCGACGGCGAACGGCCGCGACTCCGCCTACATCGCGATCCACCAGTTCGTCGGCATGCCCTACCGCGAGTACTTCGCCGGATTCGCGTCGATCGTCGGCGCGGTCGGCGGCCGCCCGCACTGGGGCAAGATGCACGACCTCGACGCGGCGACGCTGCGCTCGCGGTACCCGCGATTCGACGACTTCACGCGGGTCCGCAAGGAGGTGGACCCGGCCGGTGTCTTCGCGAACACCTACCTCGACCGGGTCCTCGGCTAGGCGGTCTCGAACAACGCGCTGACCGACTCCCCGTTGTGGATCCGCCGCATCGCCTCCGCCAGCGCGGGCGCGATCGACAGGACCCGCAGCTTCGGGCTCTGCTCCTCGGGCGGGATCGGCACGGTGTTGGTGCAGACGATCTCCAGCACGTCGTCCTGCTCACCGATCCGCTTCAGCGCGCCGCTGGAGAACAACCCGTGCGTGCAGGCGACCCGGATCGAGCGCGGCTTCAGCTCCCGCAACTTCGAGAGCAGCTCGATCACCGTGCTGCCCTTGGCGATCTCGTCGTCGAGGACGATCACGTCGCGGCCGGTGATCTCACCGATCACCGAGCTGATCTCGACCCTGTCGTCGGCGAAACGCTGCTTCGCACCGGCGGCGACCTGAACCCCGAGCAGCCGGGCGAAATGCGCGGCTTCCTTGGCGTTGCCGAGATCCGGCGAGACCACGGTGGTCGCCGAGAGGTCGTACTGGCGGAAATGCTTGGCCAGCTCCTGCAACGCGTGCAGGTGATCGACCGGGACGCTGAAGAAGCCGTGCACCTGCGGCGAATGCAGGGTCATCGCGAGGACGCGGTCGGCGCCGGCGGTCGCCAGCAGGTCGGCGACGAGACGGCCGCCGATCGAGATCCGCGGCGCGTCCTTCTTGTCCGACCGGGCGTACGAGTAGTGCGGCATGACGACGGTGATCCGCTTCGCCGACGCGCCGCGCGCGGCGTCCAGCATCAGCAGCAGTTCGACGAGGTGTTCCTGCACCGGCCGCACCAAAGGCTGGATCAGGAAGACGTCGCGCTCGCGGCAGTTCGCTTCGAGCTGGACTTCGAGGCAGTCGTTGGCGAACCGCTGCACCTTCACGGGATGCAGGGGAACTCCGAGATGAGTGCAGATCTCTTCGGCGAGCTCGGGATGTGCGCTGCCGCTGAAGACCGCGATGTCCTCGCGCAAGGACTTTCTCCGTTCACTTATCTGACGGATTACGTCCACACACTAGCCAGAGCAGGGGCTTTCACAGAGCGGAAACGGCCTGAGAGATAGCAGTATCACCCGAGATCGCTTCGAGGACGCGGCCCGCCGTCGACGGATCGTCGAGCAGCGCGACGAGGACCGCGGCGACGTCCTGACGGGGAATGGGTCCGCGTCCGGTGGATTCGGCGATCAGGATCCGGCCGGTGCCTTCGTCGTTCGTGAGCTGCCCCGGCCGCAGGATCGTCCAATCGAGATCGCGGGCCCGCAGATCGTCCTCGGCCGCTTTCTTGGCCTTCAGGTAGATCCGGAAATCATCCGGGACGTCCGCTGTCTCCCATTTGTCGGCTCCCATGGACCCGACCTGGATGTGCCGTCGGACGCCCGCCTGTTCCGACGCGGCCGCGAAGAGTTCCGCGGCCGCCCTGTCCACAGTGTCCTTGCGAGCCGTACCGCTGCCGGGACCGGCGCCCGCCGCGAAAATGGCGGCGTCGGCGCCGTCGAGCACCTTGGCGACGGCGTCCACATCGGACTTCTCCAGATCGAGGACGGCGGCTTCCGCGCCCGCCGCTTCGAGATCGGCGACGTGGTCGGGATTGCGCACGATCCCCACCGCCTGATCACCGCGCGAAGCCAGGAGCTTCTCCAGCTTCAGCGCGATCTGTCCGTGTCCACCCGCAATGACTACTCGCATGGACCCGACGGTAGCCGGTTCAGTCGACTTCGGCAGGGAGCTCGGTCGCGCGCAGCAGCTGGTCGTAGACGATCTCGTTGACCAGGCGCGAGACCGGGTCCTCGTCCAGGAGCATACGCTCGTTGTGACCCTCGAGGTCGAGGTCGGTCACGGCGTTGGGGTCGGCGGTGACGATGCCGAGCCCGTAGGCGCGGGCACGCGGCAGGCAGTTGCCGACGTAGTCTTCCGTCAATACGGCTGGCGATGGGAGCACCATCGCGGCCTCGCCGTAACGTGCGAACGGAACCGCGGAGGCCATCGCGGTGCGCCAGTGCCGGGCGACCGCGAGGACACCGATGATCTCGGCGGCCGGCGCGGGTGCGGTCGCGGCCAGCTCTGGCCATGTCCAGGTGTCGACGGTGGCGCGATCGACGACGGGACCCATGCCCATCGCGATGCGCTCCGCGTGCACGTCGGTGCGGAGCCGGGCGACCACGCAGATCTTGCGGCCGAGCACGGTGGTCTCCGGCAAGACGATGCCGTTCCAGCCGAGCAGGGCCGCCGCCTTGCGTGAAAGCTCCTCGACGCTCGCGGGCAGTTCGATCGGCGGCACCACCCGGCTCGGCAGTGACCGGCTGCGCTTCGCGCCACCGGCGACCGTCGAGCTCTCCATGTTCGGTGTAGCCGCCACGTTCCGCCTCCTTCGAACCTGGTTTCCCTAAGGCTCTTCATCCCGTGCCACCTCGGTGGAAGCGGCACATGAACTGTCTAACAGGGCGGGGAGGCGGCGGCGCCGGACAACGCGAGTGGCTGCGATCGGCGGCACCTTGTCATCGGTGACCGGTCGGTAGGCGGTCATTCGACTTCAGTCCGACCGTGCCGCCAACCGAGTGAGAACGAGGTAAGTGGTGTTACCGGTTGTCTCCGAACGGTCACGAGTACGGACTGACCGACACCGAACATTGGCGCGGCGAGGGAAGCAAAACGTTAGGCCATTCAGCCCACTGAATACTCATTCCACTGTGGACCATCGCAGGTCAGGTCAGGAGACGGTCGCGGCGCGGAGGAGATCTTCGACGCCCGGTGTCCGCCACTCGTCCATCACCACTACTTGCCTGTCCGCGACGAACCAGATCCGCTGGGTCACTTGTGTCTCGCCGCTTCCACCCGTCCGTCCACGAGGAACACACTGGATCGTCCACTCCTCGTAGGTCGCCGTCGCCGCGCCGACCGGTGCGGTGGCGGAAGCCGTCCGCGCGGCGTCACCCTCTTGGCGGAGGTCCTTGCGTCCGGCGGCGTTGCAGGCCCGGCCGCCCGCGCTGCGCCGGTAGAAGCCGCCCGGCCGGTACGGCGGCTGCTCGGCGGACTGCTGGGTGTTGTCGGTGAGGAGGACGTACTTGCAGTTGAAGTACTTCTTCGGGTCCGGGCAGCCGGGAGCGACGAGCACCTTTTCCAGTCCCTGCGAGACCACGGCCCAGTCCTTCGGCAGGTGCAGGGTCAGCGCGCCCGCCGAGACGTCGGTGAATCCTCGCGCGGGCGGGGCGGACGACGTCCCTTTCACGGTCTTGCCGCCCGTCAGCCCCGCGACGAGTTCGGGTTTCAGCAGATCGGAGAGCTTGTCATAGGGGAGCTTCATCGTCTGGACGCCGCAGGCGGTCTCGAAACCGAGCCGGTTGAAGTTGATCGTGAGCTCGACCTCGGCGGGAGTGAAGGCCGGGAACACCTTGAGCTCCCCCGGTCCGGCCAGGTCGGACGGCTTGATCGGCGTCCAGGTGGTGAGCGCGCAACCCTGGTCGTGATCGGGCCAGAGCAGGTCGCTGAGAGTCAGCATGCCTTGGTCGGAGAACATCCCGGGGCGGAACAGGTCCGCGGGCGCGACAGCGGTGCCGCTCGTGAGGTCGATCAGCACGCTGGAGCGGCCGAAGTTCCACGTCGGGTGGGGAGCGTTGTCGAGGCCGTGTTCGTAGCTGACCGAGAGGTACCTCTCGTTCTGCATCCGCACGTCGGCTTTGGTGGTGAGGACGTATGGGCCGCCGCCGTGTTCTTCGACCAGCTTCGCCGCACCCGGTCCGGTCTCGGAGTTCCACTCGTCGATCGGCGCGGTCAGCGCGTCGTTGACCCGTTTCGACCAGGCCTGATCGGGTCCGCCGGTCACCTCGGGGTACTGCCCGCGGAACTGGAGGGTCGTGCCGGGCACCGTCCCGGAGCGGTCCTTCATGGCGACCTTGAGCGCGACGGCCCGCTGACTGGTCGGCGGCGGCTGCGGCGGCGGGGTGCTCGCGTCGGAGAAGACGACCACCGAGCCGACCACGGCGGCCGTCGCGGCGACGACACCGATGGCGATCTTCAGTCCGGCCGCGATCCCGCCGGTCGACGCGGCCACCGCGCCCGTTCCGGCGGCGGCGACCCCGGGGGCGGCCGCCGTACCGGCGCCGAGCAGCACCAACGGCGTCGCTGCCGCGAGGACACCTGTCGCCTTCGCCAGCCGGGACCAGCCTTTGCGCTCCCAGTCCTCGCCGTACCCGGCGCGGGCGACGCGTTCGAGTTCGCCGACGAACGTGAGCGCGTCGACAGGCCGTTTCGACGGGTCCTTCGCCATCCCGAACGCGACGATCTCGTGCACCGGCTGAGGGACTTCGCCGAACGGGATGGGCGCGTGTTCGTGCAGCGTGCGCAGCACCTCGGTCTGTTCCGCCTCGTACGGGCGATGACCGGCGACGCACTGGAAGAACACGCAGGTCGCGGCGTAGACGTCGGTCGCCGGAGTGGCTTGCCCACCGGCCCACTGCTCGGGCGCCATGTACGCGGGCGTGCCGACCGCCGGGCCCCGTTCACCCGCCAGGACGGCCGTGCCGAAGTCGACCAGCTTGCTCTCGCCGGTGTCGGCGACGAGGACGTTGGCCGGCTTGTAGTCCCGGTGGACGACGTTCGCGGAGTGCGCCGCGGCCAACCCGAGCAGCGATCCTTTCAGGACCGCGAGAGCTGCTTCGGGTTCAAGAGCGCCTTCGGCCTGGAGCACCGCGCGCAGCGAGACGCCGTTGACCGCCTCCATCACGATCGCGGCGCCCTGCGGCGTCTCGAAGAACTCGTACAGCCTCACGACGTGCGGACTGGCGACGCGGTGAAGGGCCAGCGCCTCCTGGCGGAACGCTTCGAGATAGGCGGGCTCGGCGGCGAAGCGGGAGAAGAGGTACTTGATCGCGACGACGTGGCCGGTGTTGTCCTGGCGCGCGAGCACCACGCGGCCGAAAGTGCCCGTGCCGAGCTGCTCCAGCTCGGTGAAACCGGGCAGTCTCCACTCGTCGTTTAGTTCCACCGCGCCTCTTCCAGGATTTTGTCGAGGCCTGGAGTGTTCCATTCGTCCACGATCACGAGCTGCGTTTTCGGCAGGAACCACACTCGCTGGGTGACCGCGCCGCCTCCGGAGCACGTGAGCCGCCACTCCTCGTAGGCGGCCTTCTTCGTGCCGATCGGGCGAAGGTCCTTTTTCTGCAAGATGGGTGATCCCTGCGTTTCGCCCGGTGCCCCGATGGAGTGGCACGGACGTGGGCCGTTGGACCGGTTGTACGGCTTGCCCGGTTCATACGGCGGAGTGGCCGCGTCGATGCGGGAGTTGTCGCTGAAGACGACCCCGGCGCAGTGGAACGGCTGCATCCCGTCGTTCGAGCACTGATCGGCGGTGACCAGATAGCGCTCGATGGGCGCGCTGGAGAGCAGCCACCATTTCTCCGGCGTGGTGATG
Source organism: Amycolatopsis thailandensis (assembly GCF_002234405.1). GTDB lineage: Bacteria > Actinomycetota > Actinomycetes > Mycobacteriales > Pseudonocardiaceae > Amycolatopsis > Amycolatopsis thailandensis. Next base: position 72,236 of record NZ_NMQT01000055.1, read on the forward strand.
GTGAAGGCGCCGACGTTGTCCTCTTTGGTCCGTTCGCCCTGCGTGCCGCCGTTGGCGAGGCCGAGGAGATTCCTCACCGAGGGACTCAGCAGATCACTCAAGCGCGCGTACTCGGTGGTGACCTCGGTCGGGTCGCAGACGCGCGGGTAGCCGAGCGCGGAGCCGTAGACGTAGAACCGCATGCCGTTGGCCGTGGGCGCCGCCTGCAGGATGGAGTCGTAATCGAAGGTGTACCGCGCCGAAAGCGCCGTCGCCGGGAGGTGCTCGGGCGAGGTCGGCTTGTCGGCGAGGCAGTCGCCAGGCCTCGCCGAGTCGAGGATCAGGTCTTCGAGCTTCCGCATCCGCGAGGCGGTGCCGTCGACGTTGTCGAAGAGGTGCGCGGAGGAGATCTGCTCGCCTTTGGCCAGATCGATGACGATCGGGCGGACGCTGAACCCGCCGTGGTTGCCGAACTGGGTGGAGTCGATCGAGCGTTTGTAGACGACCGAGACGAGCTTGTCGTCCTTGCGGAGGATCTCGGCCTCGGTCTTCATGTGCGGGATGTCGCCGTCGGGTTCCCGCTGCGGCTGGTAGCTGTCGGGCCAGAAGTTCTCGAGCCAGCCGTCGATCGGCGCCATCAGCGCCTTGTTGACCCGCTCCTCGGCGGCTTTGTCCTTCAGGCCGCTGATCCGGACGTACTTGCCGTCGTAGTCGAAGCCGTCGAACTTCTCGGTGCGGGTGAGGAGGTCGACCTGCATCGCGGAGACCGTCGTGGTCGGCGGATCGTCACTGTCGGCGTTGACCACCACGACCGTGCCGACGGCTGCCGCGGTGACGGCGGCGATCGCGGCGGTCACCTTGAGGCCGACCGCGATCCCGCCGCCGGTGGTCGCCGCGACACCGCCCGCCGCGCCGCCCGCGATGACCGGCGCGGCGGCGGTCCCGGCGCCGAGTAAAGCCAACGGGGACAGCGCGACCAGCACACCGGCGCCCTTGGCGAGCCAGTGCCAGCCGTTGCGTTCCCAGTCTTCGCCGTAGGCCTTCCTGGCGGACGACTCCAGTTCGGCGACGAACTCGGCCGCGCCCGACGGTCGCTGGGTGACGTCCTTCGCCATGCCGCGCGCGATGAGGTCGCGGACCGGTTCGGGGACCTCGCCGAACGGGATCGGCGCGTATTCGTGCAGCGTGCGCAGCACTTCGGTCTGTTCGGCCTCGTACGGCTTGTGCCCGGCGACGCATTGGAAGAACACGCAGGTCGCGGCGTAGACGTCGGTCGCCGGCGTGGCGATCCCACCCGCCCACTGCTCGGGCGCCATGTACGCGGGCGTGCCCGCGGCGACTCCGGCCTGTCCGGCGAGCACGGCGATGCCGAAGTCGACGAGCTTGCTCTGCCCCTCCCGGGTGACCAGGACGTTGGCCGGTTTGTAGTCGCGGTGGACGGTGCCCGCGGCGTGCGCGCCGGCGAGGCCGAGCAGCGAGCCCTTGAGGATGGCCAGCGCGGCTTCGGGTTCGAGCTTCTCCTGGCGGCCGAGGATCTCTTTCAGGGAGATTCCGTGAACGGCCTCCATGATGATCGCCGCACCTTGCGGCGTCTCCACGAACTGGTGCAGACGGGCGATGTGAGGCCCCGAAACGCGGCTCAGGACCTGGGCCTCATGGCGGAACTCGGCCAGCCTCTGCGGGTCGGCCGCGAACCTCGCGTAGAGGTATTTGATGGCCACGACCTGCGCGGATTCGTCGTGCCGGGCCAGGACGACCCGCCCGAATCCGCCTTCGCCCAGCGACCCCATCTCGGTGAAACCCGGCAAGGCCCAGTCGTCCACAGATTCCTCCGCGATTCCCGATCGTGTCCCCTTGGAGGTGAGCTGCGCCGCAGCGGTTCCCCACCTTCCGGGTTTAGGGTTACTCGTCGGTCACTTAGCCCGTTGCGATGGAGGAACGATGCGTTCGCCGAAGGATTTCTTCGCCCCGCTCGCCGTGGGGGCGCCGGAACCACTCCGCCAGATCCCCGTGCCTCCTTCGCGGATGATCCACTTCTTCGACCCCGGCAACGAGAAGATGGCCGCCAAGGTCCCGGATCTCGCCAAGAAGGTCGACGTCCTGCTCGGCAACCTAGAGGACGCCGTGCGCGCCGACCGCAAGGAGGCCGCGCGGAACGGGCTCGTCACCATCGCGAAGGCGACCGACTTCGGCAAGACGCAGCTGTGGACCCGCGTCAACAGCCTCGACTCGCCGTGGGTGCTCGACGACCTGATCACGCTGGTCACCGAGATCGGCGACAAACTCGACGTGATCATGGTGCCGAAGGTCGAGGGCGCGCAGGACATCCACTACGTCGACAGGCTGCTCGCGCAGCTCGAAGCGCGGGCCGGGCTGACGAAGCCGCTGCTGGTGCACGCGATTCTGGAGACCGCGAGCGGCGTCGCGAACGTCGAGGAAATCGCCGGCGCGAGCCCCCGGATGCAGGGCATCTCGCTCGGCCCGGCCGACCTCGCGGCGAGCCGTCGGATGAAGACCACCCGGGTGGGTGGCGGGCACCCCGGTTACCTGGTGCGCACGGACCCGACCGGCGAGGACCTGAACGAGGGACGCACGACGTATCAGCAGGATCTCTGGCACTACACCGTCGCGCGGATGGTGGACGCCTGCGCGGCGAACGGGATCCTGCCGTACTACGGGCCGTTCGGCGACATCCGCGACGTCGTGGCCTGCGAGGACCAGTTCCGCAACGCGTTCCTGCTCGGCTGCGTGGGTGCCTGGAGCCTGCACCCGGTGCAGATCGACATCGCCAAGAAGGTGTTCTCGCCTTCGCCCGAAGACGTGGCTTGGGCGCGCCGCGTGATCGCCGCGATGGGTGACGGCACCGGCGCGGTGATGATCGACGGCAAGATGCAGGACGACGCCTCGGTCAAGCAGTGCCGGGTGGTCGCCGAACTCGCCGACGCCCTGGCCGCCGACGACCCCGAACTCGCCGCTGCCTACGACGCGGCCACCAAGGAGGCTTCCGCATGAACCCCCGGCGTTCCGTCCTCTACATGCCCGGCGCTAACGAAAGAGCGCTGGAAAAGGCCAAGACCCTCGACGCGGACGGCCTCATCCTCGACCTCGAAGACGCCGTCGCGCCCGACGCGAAGGAAGCCGCACGTGAACGCGTTTGCGCCGCCGCTTCGTCGAAGGAGTACGGCTCGCGCGAGGTGACCATCCGCGTCAACGGCCTCGACACCGAATGGCACGACGCGGACCTCCGCGCCGCCGCGCAGGCGGGACCGGCCGCGATCGTGGTCCCGAAGGTGAACTCCGCCGCCGAGGTGCACAACATCGAGCGCGCGCTGGAACTCGGCGGCGCGCCGGACCACACGAAGATCTGGGCGATGGTCGAAACCCCGGTCGCGATGCTGCACGCGGAGGAGATCGCGGCGGCGTCCGAGCGGCTGACCGTGCTGGTCATGGGCACGAACGACCTGGCGAAGGAACTGCACGCCGAGTTCGTCCCCGGCCGCGCGCCGCTGCTGGGCGGGCTTTCGCTCGCGCTGCTGGCCGCGCGGGCGACCGGCAAGGCGATCCTCGACGGCGTCTACAACGACGTGAAGGACCTCGAAGGCTTCGAAGCGGAATGCCTGCAAGGGCGCCAGTTCGGCTTCGACGGCAAGACGCTGATCCACCCGGCGCAGCTGGAGCCGTGCAACCGGATCTTCGCGCCTTCGGAAGAGGAGATCGCGCGGTCGCGCAAGATCATCTCGGCGTTCGAGGAGGCGCAGGCGGCCGGGCAGGGCGTCGTGACCGTGGACGGGCGGATGATCGAGAACCTGCACGTGGAGAACGCGCGGCGGATCCTGGCGCTGGCCGACGCGATCGCCGGCTAGCAGGGACGTGCGGCCAACAGCCGGTTACAGGAGCTGTTGGCCGCGATGTAGGCGGCTACCTGCGGCGAGATGAGCGCAGCGAGGTCCTGTACGTCTTTCCAGTGCTCTCGGACGTCGAGGGTGAGCAGCGGCTCGTGATGGGCGACGCGGTTACGAAGTCTGTGCAAGCGCTCGACGTGTTTGTCGACGTCACGGCGGTCAGTCCCGGCGCGAAAAGCCAGATGCAGGTAAGGAATCCACAGCGGGTCGTGATGGCGTCGTGCGGACAGATACCGCCAGAAGCCGAAGCTGAGCTCGGCGATCACCTTTCCGGGCGCCGGCGGCGCAGCCGGTTCAGCGGGCCGCCTGCTCTTCGGGGTCGCGTTCCCGATGGCTTCGGCCATCAGCCTTCGGCTTGTCTCGTTGACGTCGTACCGCGTACCGTTCGCCGCCTTCTGCCATCGCGACGGGAAGATGGTCGCCGCTTGGAAAACCCAATGTGCCGTCCCGGCCGCGACGGCGTTGCCCAATGCCCGGTCATAGGCGTTGCGCAGGGCCACTTCCAGGTGGCACAGGTCGTGATGGAACGCCGCGGAAACGGCCGCGTTCCACTCGTACAAGCGCACGGCTCGCTCGCGGTCCTGGTTCGCCGCTCGCAGATAGACCTCGAACCTCGGCTTGGACAGCCAGGTTTCGATCCAGTCCCCCGCGCCAGCGCTGGTCACTCTCGAAACTCCTCTGCTAAGCTGGTCGACGAATAGCCCCGGATGGCCCCTGACCTGCTGGTCATGTCACCGGGGCTTTGATCTTTTCTGTTGCCGACCGGCAAGGCAAAGTCGCACGCGACTTGCACGAACGAGCGATCGTCAACTTTCTCGGACGATTGCCTAAGCTGTGCGCATGAGCCAACAGCGCCTGACCTCGATCGAGATCGAGGGCTTCACCTCGATCCGTTCGGCGCGCGTCGAGCTGGGCGCGATGAACGTGCTGATCGGCGCGAACGGCGCGGGCAAGAGCAACTTCGTCCAAGCCTTCGAGTTGTTGGGCAGGATCAGCGAAGACCAGCTGAACCTATTCGTGGGGCGCAATGGTGGTGCGTCCGCGCTGATCAACGACAGCGCATACGGCCAAGAGATCGGCCTGAAGCTGGACGCACCACCGAACTTCTACACGGCTTATTTGGCCGCCGCACCGGACGACGAGCTGATCTTCGACGAGGAAGTCATCGAGAACCTCCAAGAAGGCAATCCGGAGCCTTGGAGCCGGACGATCGGCCGAGGCCATAGGGAAACCAGGCTGGGCAAAGCCTCGGGAAAACGAGACGTGGGTCCCGAGGCTTCGCACATCATCGAGTTGCTTCAAGGCTGTCGTGTCTATCACTTCCACGACACCAGTGTCGACGCTCCGGTGAAGCGCCTGTCTCCCACTGCCGACAATCTGGCTTTGCGCGCCGACGCGGGCAACATCGCTGCGATGCTGCTGCGTCTAAAGGAAAGCTCGGATCGGGCGGACAAGGCAGCGTATCGCCGGATCGTCGGCGCGATCCGGCTGGTCGCTCCGTTCTTTCGTGACTTCGTACTCAGGCCGGACAGCACCGACCGCATTTTGCTTCGCTGGAGCCGACAGGGTTCGGACACGATCTTCTCCGCGAATCAGATGTCCGACGGAACACTGCGTTTCGTCTGCCTGGCCACCTTGTTGCTTCAACCGGAACTTCCCGCGCTCGTCGTCCTCGACGAGCCGGAACTCGGCCTGCACCCGATGGCCATCGTCCAGCTGGCGGACATGCTGCGCTCCGCCTCGACCCGTAGCCAGGTCCTGATCGCGACTCAGTCGGTGACTTTGATGAACCAGTTCTCCGCCGAGGACCTGATCGTCGTCGAACAGCGAGACGGGAACTCGGTCTTCACCCGGCCGAACACGGCGGCACTGGAGAGCTGGCTCGACGAGTACTCGCTCGGCGAGCTGTGGGAGAAGAACATCATCGGCGGTCAGCCGGGATCGACGGGCAGCGTTCTGGATGTCTGAGCCGAGACGCCTTCATCTGCTGGTGGAGGGCCAGACCGAGGCGGCTGTCGTTCGGGATCTGCTATCCCGTCATTTCCGTCACCAAGGTTGGTTCGTCACCTATTCGACGGTCCGGACGCACACCTCGTCCGTGACTTACCGGGGCGGTGTCACGTCCTGGCCGAAGCTGCACCGGGAGATCAAGGAACTGCTAGCCAGCCCCCGTCTCACCGTGCTGACGACGCTGTTCGACTACTACGGGTTCCCGCCTGACTCACCTGGCATGTCGACAAGGCCGTCGAGCTCAGCCACTACCAAGGTCACGCACGTCGAGGAAGCGATACGAGCGGCTGTCGGTGACCATCGATTCGTCCCTCACCTCGTCCAGCACGAACTGGAATCCTGGGTGTTCGCTGCCGGAGACCAGCTTGCGGACCTTCGCGACGATTCCGCGCTGGCCGAGCGGATCAAGCAGGACTGCGCCGAAGCAGGTGGGCCTGAACTCGTCAATGACGATCCGAAGAACGCGCCTTCGAAGCGTCTGGCTAGGTATTGCCCTGGCTATGTAAAGACACTCGAGGGGCCGCTGGCGATCGCGGACCTGGGCATCGACGGCCTCCGAGCCCAGTGTCCGCACTTCTCCGCCTGGCTCGACGAACTCGGCTCCAGGGTTTGACGCAATTAGTCCTCTAAACGCGTGGGGGTCAGGGCCAGGGGCGCGGAGTGGGGCGAAGGGTTTCGTAGGCGGCAGCGGCGCGAAGGACGTCGAGGTCGGCGAAGCGGCGGCCGCTGATTTGCAGGCCGATGGGCTGGTCGTCGCTGGTGTGGCCGCAATTGATCGAGACCGCGGGCTGGCCGGACATGTTGTACGGCAAGGTGAACGCGATGTGCTCGAACGGGCGGCGCGGGTCGTTGGTCGGCGAGGGCCAGTCGGCGGGTGGGGCCGAGACCGGGCAGGTCGGCGACAGGACGACGTCGAAGCGTTCGGTCTCGCGCAGGGTCGCGACGGCGATGGCGTCGATCTGCGCGAAGCCGCGATAGGCGTCGACACCGCTGACGTCGGCGCCACCGGCGGCCCAGTCGGCGATGTACGGCAGGACTTTCGCGCGGCGGTCTTCGGGCAGGGCCGACAGGTCCGACCAGGCGCGGACGCGCCAGAAGGTGTCGAGCCCGTCGAGCATTTCGCGGCGCAGGAACGGCGAAACCGGCTCGACGACGGCGCCCGCGGTCTCGAACACCCGCGCGGCCTCGGTGACCGCGGCGATCGTCTCGGGCAGCACCGGGAGTCCGACGCCTGGGTTCAGGTGCAGCCCGACCCGCAAGCCTTTGACCTCACCGGACAACGAAGTCCAGTCGAGTGACGAAGGCGGCAGCGAAAGGTGATCGCGACCGTCCACACCGGACAGGACGCTCATCAGCAGGGCGGTGTCGGCGACGGTCCGCGTCATCGGCCCGGCGACGCGGCCGAGGAACGGCGGATCCACCGGCACCCGGCCGAAACTCGGCTTCAGCCCGACCAGTCCGCACCAGCCCGCGGGCAGCCGGATCGAGCCGCCGATGTCGGTGCCGACGTGCAGCGGGCCGTAGCCGGCGGCGGCCGCCGAGCCCGCACCCGCGCTGGAGCCGCCAGGCGTGCGGGCGGTGTCCCACGGATTCCGTGAGGCGGTGTGGAAACTCGACAGCCCGGACGTCAGCATCCCGTAGTCCGGCATGGTCGTCTTGCCAAGCAGGACCCCGCCGGACTCGCGCACGCGAGCGGCGGCGGGCGCGTCGGCCGAGGCCGGTTCCAGCGAAGAAGCGGCTGTGCCGAGCGGGACCGGCGTGCCGCGGGTCGCGATGTTCTCCTTGAGCGTCAAGGGAACGCCATCGATCGGGCCGAGCGGTTCCCCGGCGTGCCAACGGCTTTCAGACGCCTTCGCGTCTTCGCGCGCGCCGCTAGGATCGTACGCGTAGAGCGCGTGCAGTTCGGGTTCGCGCGCCTCGACCCGGGCGAGGACCGCTTCGGTGACCTCGACCGGCGACAACGTCCCGGCGCGGTACTGAGCGACCAGTTCGACAGCGGTCAGATCGGGCAACTCCGGCACGGCGGGCTCCTTACGTCGCGGGTGGTTCGAAGCGGCCGTCGACCGCGGTCCAGCCGCCGTCCACCGCCAGCACGGAGCCGGTCACGAACGACGAGGCGTCCGAGGCCAGGTAGACGACGGCGCCGGCGAGTTCGTCCGGGCGCGCCCATCGGCCGAGCGCTCCCTTGGTCGCGTAGGCGTCGTACCAGTCCGGATTCGCTTTGATCTGCGCTGTCAGCGGGGTCTCGACGACGCCGGGCGCGATCGCGTTGACGCGCACCCCGGCCGGGCCGAACTCCGCCGCGGCCGTGCGGAACAGTTGCACCAGCCCGGCTTTCGTCGCCGCGTACGGACCTTGTCCCGGCTCGACGGTGGTGCCGCGGATCGACGAGAACCCGACGATGCTCCCCCGCCCGCGCTCGACCATCCCGGCGCCGAACGCGCGGACGACCTCGAACGTCGCGCCGAGGTTCAGCGCGATCACCCGATCGAATTCCTCGCGCGAGTACTCCAGCAGCCGTTTGCGCACGTTGGTCGCGGCGGTCAGCACCACCACGTCGATCTCGCCGAGTTCGGCGGCGGCTTTCGCGGCGGCACCGGAGGCGAGCAGGTCGATCTCGTACGCCTCTCCGGCGCCGGTCGCCTTGGCCGCGGCGACGTCGCGGTCCGCGACGATCACTTCGGCGCCGTGCGCGGCCAGGGCTTTCGCCGATTCGCGGCCGATCCCGCTGCCGCCGCCGAGGACGACGGCCCGCTTGCCGTCCAGCCGGAACAGGTTCTCGTAGCTCACGGTCGCAGCACCGCCATCCTCGTCACGGTCAGTTCTTCGACCGCGAATCGCGGCCCTTCCCGCCCGATCCCGGAGTCCTTCACGCCGCCGTACGGCATGGTGTCGGACCGGAAACCGGGCACCTCGTTGACCACCACGCCACCGACCTCCAGCTCGTCGAGCGCGCGGAACGCCGTCTTCAAGGAGGCGCTGAACACCGAAGCGTGCAGGCCGTAGCGCGAGGCGTTGACCGCGTCGAACGCTTCGTCCACAGAGGACACGCGGCGGACGCAGACGACGGGACCGAAGATCTCCTCGTCCCAGCAGTCGAGGCCGTCGGGCACGTCGAGCAGCACCGTCGGCCGGATGACTCTGCCGTCGACACCACCGCCGACCAGCCGCGCACCGGCCGATGTCGCTTTGTCGACCCACTCCTGAACGCGCTTGGTCGACCCGGGGTCGATCAGCGCCGAGACCCGCGTCTTCTCGTCTCGCGGATCACCGGTGACGACCTCACCGAGCCGCGCGAGCACCCGTTCGGTGAATTCCTCGGCGACGGCGTCGACGACCAGTACGCGCTGCACCGAAATGCAGGCCTGCCCGGACGCGTAGAACCCGCCGCGCAGGACGGCGTCCGCGGCCGTGTCGAGATCCGCGTCCTCCGCGACCACCAAAGCGGCGTTGGAACCCAGCTCCAGCAACGTCTTCGTCGGCGCGGCGTCGCGCGCGATCCGGTGCCCGACCAGCGCGGATCCGGTGAACGACACCGCGCCGGCCCGCCGATCGGTGACCAGCGCCGAACCGACGGCCGCGTCCCCGGTGACCAGCTGGACCATCGCGGGCAGGTCGGTCAGCTCCCGGATCAAGTGCACCAGCCACAACGTCGCCAGCGGCGTCTGCGGCGCGGGTTTCACCACCACCGGGCAGCCGGCCGCGATGGCGGGCGCGATCTTGTGCGACGCCAGCAGCAGCGGATAGTTGAACCCGGCGATCCCGACCACGACGCCGATCGGCTTGCGCTTCCAGAACCCGACCAGCCCGTCACCGGACGGCAGCAGATCGAGCGGCACTGTCTCGCCGTGCAGTCGGGAGACCTCCTCGGCGGCGGCCTGCCAGGTGACGATCGTGCGGGCGACCTCGACCCGGCAATCGACCAGCGGCTTCCCGGTTTCGAGGACCAGGAGCTGCTCGAAGTCGGAGCGCCGGGCTTCCAAAGCGGCCGCGACGTCGTTCAAAAGCGAGCGGCGGACCCGGGACGGCAGGCCCGCGACCTGCTTGAACACCGCGACGGCCTCGTCGATCGCGCGCGTGGCCAGCTCCGGCGTCCCGACCGGCGCCCGGCCGATCTCGCTCCCGTCGTACGGGAACACGACCGGCACGGAGTCCACTGTGGACACCCAGCCGTCACCGATCGGCAGCCCTTCCGGATACTCAAGCATCGTCGCCTCCGTTGCGAAGCCGCGCCAGCTCGGCCCGCAGATTCGGCGCGGCCGCCAGCAGCTCCCTGGTGTATTCGTGCTCCGGCGCGTCGTAGACCTGGTCGACGTCGCCCAGTTCGACGATCTCGCCGCGCCGCATCACCGCGACCCGGTCGCAGACGTGCCGCACCACGCCAAGGTCGTGCGAGACGAAGATCAACGTCAGCGAGTACAGCTCGACCAGTGACGCGAGCAGGTCGAGGATCTGCTTCCGCACCGAGACGTCGAGCGCGCTCACCGGCTCGTCCGCGATGAGGACGCTCGGATTCGGCGCGAGCGCCCGCGCGATCGAGATGCGCTGCCGCTGTCCGCCGGAGAACTGATGCGGATACCGCCCCGCGGCGTCCGAGGGCAGGCCGACCGCGTTCAACAGCTCCGTGACCCGCGTGGGATCCCGGCGCCCCAACGGCTCGGAGATGATGTCGCGCACCCGCATCCGCGGGTCGAGCGAGCCCATCGGATCCTGGAAGACGATCTGGAGTTCCGAACGCAGGAAGCCGAGTTTGCGCTCCGGCAGTGTGTCGACGCGTTTGCCCTGGAACGAGACACTGCCTGCCGTCGGCTTGTCCAGCGCGGCCAGCAATCTGACCAATGTGGACTTCCCCGAACCCGACTCGCCGACGATCCCGAAGCGCTGACCCGCTTCGACGTCGAACGAGACGCCGCGCAAGGCGTGCACATCGCGGCGGGTGTAGCGGCGTTCGAGGTCCCGTACGGAGATCATCATCGGCCCGCCTCCAGATCCGAAGCGGCCAGCAGTTTCTTGGTGTACTCGTGCTGTGGCGCGGTGAGCACGTCGCGGGTGGTGCCGGCTTCGACGATCTCGCCGTCCAGCATCACCAGCACCCGCTCGCACACCGACGCCACGACGGCGAGGTCGTGCGTGATGAACAGCAGCGCGCTCTCCCGCTCGCGGACGCCGTCGAGGATCAGTTCCAGGATCTGCGCCTGCACGGTGACGTCGAGCGCCGTCGTGGGCTCGTCGCAGATCAGCAGCTTCGGGTCGTTGGCCAGCGCGATCGCGAGGACGACGCGCTGCCGCTGCCCGCCGGAGAGCTGATGCGGATACGCCCGGGAAGTCCCGGGTAGTCCCACGGAATCCAGCAACGCCTCGGCGCGCTGATTCCCCCCGTTGCGATGGATCCGCATCGGCTCGGCCACCTGCGCGCCGACGCGCATCGCCGGGTTCAGCGCGGTCATCGGCTCCTGGAACACCATCGACAGGTCGTTGCCGCGCAGCCGCGACAGTTCTTTCTCTGGAGCGCCGAGCAGTTCGCGACCGTCGAGTTTCACCGAGCCGGACGCGGCGAGCTCTTCGGGCAACAGCCCCATGATCGACAACGCCGTCAGCGATTTCCCGGACCCCGACTCGCCGATCAGCCCGACTCGCTCACCACGGGCGACGTCGAACGAGACGCCGCGGACCAGGTCGCCGATCCCGAGATCGTGGACTTCGAGGGTCATAGCCGCGCCGCCAATCGCGGGTCGAGACGATCGCGAAGGCCGTCACCGAGCAGGTTGAAACCGAGGACCGCGATGGCGATCGCGACGCCGGGCACGAGCGCGAGCCGCGGGTGCAGGGTCAGGAACACCTGGGATTCCTGGAGCATCCGGCCCCACGAAGGCGTCGGCGGCCGCGTGCCGAAGCCGAGGAACGACAACGCCGCTTCCGCGAGCACGGCGATCGCGAACGACACGGACGCCTGCACGATCAGCAGCCCGGAGATGTTCGGCAGCACGTGCCGCGCCGCGATGTTCAGCCGCGACCGGCCCGCCGACCGCGCGGCCAGCACGAACTCGCTGCTCATCACCTGCAGCGTCCCCGAACGCGCGATCCGCGCGAACGACGGGATGGTCGCGATGCCGATCGCCACCATCGCGGTCAGCGTGTCGGCCCCGAACACCGCGCCGAACATGATCGCCAGCAGCAGCGCGGGGAACGCGAGGACGAGATCGTTGACGCGCATGACGAATTCGCCGAGCCACCGCGACGACATCCCGGCGAGGATGCCCAGCGGCGTCCCGATCAGCGCGGCGATGCCGACCGCGACCACGCCGACGTACAGCGTCGTCCGCGCGCCGACCATGATCTGGCTGAGCACGTCGCGGCCGAAGCTGTCGGTGCCGAGCGGGTTCGAGCCGCTGAACTCGTGCAACCGGTTCGGCGCGTCGACCTTCACCGGATCGAACGGCGTCCACACGAACGAAAGCAGTGCGGCGAGCACGATCAGCGCGACCAGGACACCGCCGATCACGAGATTGCGGTTACGCATCAGGAACCCCGCAATCTCGGGTCGAGCACCGTGTACAGGACGTCGACCACGAAGTTCACCAGCAGCACGCCGACCACCAAGACCAGCACGATCCCCTGCACGGACAACAGATCCCGCGACGCCACCGAGTCGAGCAGCATGCTGCCCAGCCCCGGCAGTACGAACACGCGCTCGACGACGACGGCGCCGATCAGCAGCGTCGACAGTTGCAGACCCAGCACCGTCACCACCGGTACGGCGGCATTGCGCAGGCCGTGCCGGAACAGCGCCTGGAACGGGCGGAGTCCCTTGGAGCGCGCGGTGCGCAGGTAGTCCTGTCCGAGCGTGTCGAGCACAGCGGACCTCACATAGCGCGTGAGCACCGCGCCCTGCACGAGCCCCAGCGACAAGGCGGGCAGGACGAGACCGCGGAGGAATTCGCCGGGGTCCTGCACCGGCGGCGTCCAGCCACCGGAGGGCAGCCAGCGCAGCTGCACCGCGAAGATCTGCACCAAGATGATGCCGGCGAGGAAAGCGGGGATGGCGACGCCGAGCTGCGACAGCCCGGAAACCGCTGCGCCGTCGGCCTTCCGGTGCCGCACCGCGGCGAACGTGCCCGCCGGGACGGCGATCAGCAACGCCACCAGCATCCCGGCCCCGACCAGCCACAACGTGACGCCGAGCCGGTCGGTCAGCGCCGGTCCGATCTCCTCGCGGGTGACGTACGAGCGGCCGAAGTCGCCGTGCAGGACACCGCCGATCCAGTCGAAGTACTGCGTCACCAGCGGCCTGTCGATGCCGAATTCGGCGCGGGTCTTCGCGACCAGCTCCGGCGTCGCGTTGACGCCGAGCGCGACCTGCGCCGGATCGCCCGGCAGCACGGCCATGAACAGGAACACCACGATGGACGCGACCAGCACACTGGCCACGAGGATCGCCACCCGGCGCACGACCTTGACCGTCATCGCGGCGCCAATCCCGTGAGATCGAAGGACTCGCTGACCTGGTTGCGGACGAACCCGGTCACCTTGTTCTTCGCCACGATCACGTTGGGGAACAGGAAGAGCCAGTCCGCGGCCGCGTCCTCGGACAGCCGCCGCGCGACGTGCCGCATCGCGTCGATCTGCTCCTGGGGCGTTCCGGCGTCGGCCTTCGCCAGCTCCTGCTGGACGTCCTTGCCGTCGTAACCCCAGTAGTACTTGGGCTTGCCGAAGGTGACGATGTCGCGTGCCTCGACGTGCTGGATGATCGAGAGGTCGTAGTCGTGGTCGGTGAAGACCTGCTTGAGCCACACCGCCGGGAAGTCCAGCGGCTCGGTCGTCACCGTGACCCCGACGTCCGCCAGCTGCGACGCCACCACCTGCGCGGCCGAAACGGCGTACGGCAGGTTCGGGATCCGAAGCCGCAGCGAGGGAGTAGCTCGCCCTGACTGAAACAGTCCTGCCTCGGCGAGCAGCGCTTTCGCCTTCGCCGGATCGAACGAGTACGCGTTCGAGAGGTCTTCGTACCAGGGATCCGTCGGCGGGACCATGCTGCCGATGAGCGTGCCGCGACCGGCCCAGGCCGTGTCCAGCAACGCCTTCCGGTCGATCGCGTACGACAGCGCGCGGCGGACGCGGACGTCGTTCAGCGGCGGGCGGGCGTTGTTGAACGCGAGCGTGACCTCGCTGTTCGTCGTGCCTTCGACGACGGTGAACCGGTCGTCGCTCTGGAACTGCGGGATCGAATCCGGCACGGTGATCGCGGAGATGACGTCGATCCCGTTGCTGAGCAAGGCGTTGTTGAGCGCCGTCGGATCCTTGATGTACTTGAGGACCACGGTCGAGTACGCCGGTTCCGTGCCCCAGTAGCCGGGATTCCGCTTGAGCACGATGGAATCGCCGCGCCGGCGCGAGGACACCGTGTACGGCCCGGTGCCGACCGGTTTGTTCGCCAGATCCGCGACGCCGGTCTGGCTGAACATGGCGCCGAGCCTGCTGGTGAGGCTGAACAGCCAGCCGTTGCTGGGTTTCGTGAGCACGACCCGCGCGTGATCCGGCGCGACGACGTCGACCCGGTCGACGACGTCCATTGTGGACTTGATCGACACGGTCCAGTCGGTTTTGACGCGCATCAGCGAGAACTTGACGTCCTCGGCGGTGAACGGCGCGCCGTCGGAGAACTTCGCGTTCTTCCGGAGCTTGAAGTCGTAGGTCTTGCCGTCTCCCGAAACCGTCCACGATTCGGCCAGCAGCGGCACGATCTTCGCGTCCGCGTCGAGTTTCACCAGGCCCTCGTAGACGTTGTAGAGCAGGGCCTGCGGGATGGCGGCGCCGTCGGTGCGGGTGAAGTCGAAATTCGCGGGTTCGGCGGTGTAGCCGATGGCGAGCGTGCCGGGATCCTTGGCGACCGTGGCGCTCGAACCGGCGGAGCAACCCGACGTCACCAGCAGCAACGCCACCGCGGCCGCGTGGATCCGGGCTTTCATCCTGCCCCCTGACCGGTAGACTGGTCTGACCAGTAAACCAGACGAGACGGCAGGGTCAAGATGGAATTCGAGCCGGTCGCCCCTGTCCGCGCGTACCAGCGCGTCGTCGAACAGATCGAGGAAGCCGTGTTCAGCGGCCGGATCAAACCCGGCGACCGGCTGCCGAGCGAACGCGAGCTGATGGTCCAGTTCGACGTCGGCCGCTCGACCGTGCGGGAAGCGCTGCGCGTGCTGCAAGCGGCGGAAATGATCCGCTCGCGGCCTGGCGACCCGCGCGGCCCCGAGGTCCTGGCCGCTTCACCCGCCGCGCTGCACCGGTCCATGCACCGGCTGGCGCGGGCCGAGAACCTCGGCCTGTCCGAACTCCTCCAGTTCCGCATGGTGCTCGACGGTTCCGCACATCTGCTCGCCGCGCAGCTCAGGACCGAAGAGCATCTCGCCGAACTGGACGCGGCACTGGAGGCGATGCGCGCGGGTGTCTCGAAGGGATTCGCGGAGTTCTCCCACGCGGACGTGGCGTTCCACGAGGCCATCGCCCGTGCGACGGGCAATCCGCTGCTGGTGATCAGCGGCGAGGTCGTCCGCGGCGTCGTCCTGGAACTCATCGAAGACAAACTGGAGCACGCCGACGACCGGACCGCGTTGATGTGCAACTGGCTCACGCATCACGAAGAGGTGCTGGGAGCGATCCGGGACTCGGACGGCGAACGCGCGTCGCGGCTGGCCAAGCGGGCGCTCTACGACAACTACGCCGAGTACGTCCCCGTGGAACAGCGACGCCTGTTGCGGCCTCTGCTTGCTTGAGCCCCCTACACTCGCTCACATGGGGGATGACACGGAGCCTTCGAGCCCCCGCCAAGGCGTCGGCCTGGCGCTTTCCGGCGGCGGCTATCGCGCGATGCTGTTTCACACCGGAGCCCTGTGGCGGCTCAACGAACTCGGCTGGCTGTCGAAGATCTCGACGTTCTCCAGCGTCTCGGGCGGTTCGATCGCCGCGGGCGCGCTCGCGCACGCGTGGTCGGACCTGAAGTTCGAAAACGGTGTCGCGGACAACTTCCACGACGCGGTCGTCGCGCCGGTCCGGAACCTGGCGCGTACGCGACTGGACATCCCGGTCACCTTGCTGGCCATGGCGATGCCGTGGCGAAGCGCCGGTGAGGAACTCGCGCGGGTGTACGCGAAACACCTGTTCGGAGACTGCTGTCTCAAGGATCTGGACCCCGACGGCCCGCAGTTCGTCTTCACCGCGACGAACCTCCAGGACGGCGCGCTGTGGTGGTTCTTCCGGCAGGACGGACCGCACGGGAACATCCCGCTCGCCACCGCGGTGGCCGCGTCCTCGGCGTTCCCGCCGATGCTGTCGCCGGTGGTGCTGCACGATCCGCTGTCGGAGGAGGCGGGCCGCAAGATCGTGCTGAGCGACGCCGGCGTCTACGACAACCTCGGCCTGGATCCGGTCGAAGCGCACGCGACGGTACTGGTCAGCGACGCGGGCAAGCGGATGAAGGTCACGCCGAAGGTCAAGCGTGACTGGGGACGGCAGCTGCTGCGCGTCCTCGATGTGATCGACAACCAGGTCCGCGAGTTGCGGCGGGGCGCGCTGCTGAAGTCGTATGTGGAGAAGGATTTCGCGGGCGCCTATTGGGGTTCTTACGTGAACCTCGAGAACTTCGAGCTGGAGGACGCGCTTCCGTCGCCGGTGAAGTCCACCCAGGAACTGGCCGAGACCCCGACGCGGCTGACGAAGCTGCCGGAAGTACTCCAGGAGCGCTTGATCAACTGGGGTTACGCGGCCTGCGACGCGGGGATGCGGAAGTGGGTCGATCCCGAAGCGGCCGCTCCCGGCGGGTTCCCGTTCCCCGCCGCGGGTGTGGGCTGAGCTCTCCCCCAGATGCTATGAAAGGCCCCTTCATCGCAAATTTTGCAATGAAGGGGCCTTTCATGTCAGTCGTCAAGCGACAAGATTCGCGTAGACGATGACGTTGTCCTTGTAGCTGTGCTCTTCCTTGTCGAAGACACCGCCACAGGTGATCAGCCGCAGCTGCGGCTTGTCCGTGTTGCCGTAGACCGCTTCCTCGGGGAACTGGTCCTTGGGAACCTGGTCCTTCTTCTCGACCACGAACTTCAGGTTCTTGCCGTCGCTGCGCTCGACGAGCACCTCGTCGCCCGGGTTGACGTCCTTGAGCTTGAAGAAGATACCCGGCTGCTTGTTGCCGTCGACGTGCCCGAGCAGGATCGCGGGCCCGACCTCACCGGGCACCGGGGAAAGCCGGTACCAGGCCGCCTGCATCGGGTGCTTCGCCGTCGGCACGGACATCTTGCCGTCCTTGTCGATCGCGACCGTGACGAGACTCGACTCGGCGCCGATCTTGGGGATCTTCACGCTCGTCGGGCGAATACCGTTGAACGGCTTGGCGACCGAAGGAGCCGCTGCCGCGGCGGTCGCGGGCGGCGCAGCCGGAGGGGTGGCGTCGGAACCGCAACCGGCCAGTGCGAAGGAAAGGAACAGGGTGGCCGCGACCGCGCGACCACCCCGCCTCGGAAACTTCATGGACATCCGATCAGGCCGCGGTGGCGCCGAAACCGGTCTCGATGCCGCCCTTGGGCTTCAGCTTGACCTGCTTCTTCACCTTGGCGCCCGGCGCGGTCGCGCCGCCGCCGACGGTCTCCTCGAACTCGATGTCACCCTGACCCGGCTTGCCGTCGCAGGTCCAGGTGAAGGTGCTCGACTTGCCCTTGAAACCGGGCTTCACCTGGACGATGTAGATCCAGGTGTACGTGCCGCTGCCGTCCTCGAACGACTCGAGGATCTCGAAGTCCGCCGCGGTGACGCCGGTGGGCTCCGAAGCGCAGATGACGGCCAGCGCGCCGATGCCGTCCGGGTCGATGTAGCCGGCGCCGACGGTGAAGTCCGGCTTCGGCTCCTCGGTCGGGGTCGGGGTCGGGCTGGACGTCTTGGTCGGCGTCGGCTTGCCCGAGGTTTCGGACGGCTTGCCGCTGGTCGGCGTCGGCTGCTGCGAGGACGACGAGGTCGGGGTGCTCGTCTCCGGCGGAGCCGTGGTCACGGGACCACCGGTGTAGGTCGGCCCCGGCGGCACGGAGGCCGACGTCTCGGTCGGCGCCGCGGGGGGCTCCGTCGTCGTTTCGGTCTGCGCCATCGCGACCGGCGTCACGGCCAGCGAGATGACGGCGCCGGCCAGCACCGCGCC
The DNA here is from genome assembly GCF_002234405.1 of Amycolatopsis thailandensis. Lineage (GTDB taxonomy): Bacteria > Actinomycetota > Actinomycetes > Mycobacteriales > Pseudonocardiaceae > Amycolatopsis > Amycolatopsis thailandensis. The sequence goes on from NZ_NMQT01000055.1 coordinate 90,302, forward strand.
CGCGAGGCGGCCCAACGTCTTCTTCAAAGTGATCTCCCAGTGAAAAGCATCGCAACGCATGGTGACCCCCACCATGCGACCACCCGGGGGAAAATCCCACGTTCGGGTGACAGCGCGATCTTGCCCGAAAAGTGCGGGTCTTCAGTAGCGAAAGGACAGTGACAAGAACCACTGGGAAAACCGGTAACATCAGAATGATCCGGCCCGATACAAGGGCCTGAAAGTCGCCCAGCAGAGGGAAAATCTCCGGGCGACGGGGCAATGTTAACACCCGGACGGCCGGAACGGTTGCGCTGCGGAAGCATTTTTTCGGCAGCCTCCGAACGGCGCGAAAACGTCGGTTTCAGTGCCCGAAGCTGCGAATTCTCGCGATTACCCAGGCGTTTGTTACCGACCGGTTCACACGTTCGGAGTACCTACCGGTGAGAGACTGACCATTCAGCCGTCAAAACGGGTACCCGGCAACCTCAAGGTCACGATCAGAACACCGGGCCTCGAAGCGCTAGCCGAGCGCGGAAGCCAGATCGGTCCACAGGTCTTCCGGATCTTCGAGCCCGACGCTGAAGCGGACGAGCCCGGCGGGAACGTGGGCGTCACCCGCCAGCCACGCCCGCCGCTCGACCAGGCTCTCCACCCCGCCGAGGCTGGTGGCGGCGCGGATCAGCCGCAGCGACCCGATGACCTTGTCCGCGGTCTGGGCGTCCGGCAGCTCGAACGCGATCATCGTGCCGGAACCGGGATAGCGCACCCGGGTGATCGCGGGATGGTCGACCAGCCGGGCCGCCAGCAGCGCGGCCGTGCGGGTCTGCTCGGCCAGGCGGACCGGCAACGTCCGCAGCCCGCGCAGCGCCAGCCACGCTTCGAGCGCTCCCGGCGTCGCCCCCATCCGGGTGCGCGCGTCACGCAGGTCCTTCGCGACGCCTTCGTCGGCCGCGATAGTCAGGCCGAGCAGCAAGTCACTGTGGCCGCCGATGAGTTTCGTCGCGCTGTGCACGACGATGTCGGCGCCGAGTTCGAGGGGCCGCTGCCCGAGCGGGGTGGCGAACGTGTTGTCCACGGCGACCAGGCCGTTCGCGGCGGCGGCGATCGTCTCGATGTCGATGACGTCGAGCGTCGGGTTGGTCGGCGATTCGAGCCACAGCAGGTCGGCGTCCGCGGCGGCGACCCACGCGGCCGTGTCGTCCGGCGCGATCTCGGTGACCACCAGGCGGCCGGTGCGATGCGCGTGCGCGAGCAGGCCACGCGACCCGGCATAGGAGTACGTCGGGGCGCAGACCTTCGCGCCGACCGGCAGTGTGTCGACGACGGCGCTGAGCGTCGCGATCCCCGAGGCGAACGCGGTGGCGTGCCCGCCTTCGAGCGCGCCGATCGCGGCTTCGAGGGCTTCCCAGGTCGGGGTGCCGTTCTCCCGCGAATACGCGCGATCGGCGCCGGCGTCGAAGGTGCTCGCCGCGACGATCGGCACGTTCAGCGGTTCGCCGGGGCCCTCCGGGCGTCCGGCGGCGACGGCGAGGGTGCGGGGTGACCAGTCGTTCGTGTTCACCCCGCCACCGTAAACCGTGTTCCGGCTAGTGGGCGTACACCTCGAACTCGTAGAGGGAGTAGCCGTACTTCGTTCCTCGCTGGACACCGGCCATCCGGACATAACGGCCGTCGGTCGCCTCGAAGGCGACGTTGTCCTGCCCGCCGTCTCCGTCCACTATGGACGCCACGTCGCGCCAGTTCGTCCCGTCGGACGAGACCTGCACCTTGTACGCCTTGCCGTACGCGGATTCCCAGTGCAGGACGACCCGGGAAACGCGCTGCGCCGAACCGAGGTCGACGGTGATCGACTGGTTGTCGCTCCAGTCGCTCGCCCAGCGCGTCGAGGGGTTCCCGTCGATCGCGTTGGACGGCGGCGAGTTGTACCAGCCGGTCTCGTGACTGCTCGCGCTCACCGAACGGCCGGTGGCGAGGTTGGCGATGTTGTCGCCGCGCTTCGCCGGGAACTCCACGACCTGCTGGAAGGTCGGCCGGTTCTGCGTGCTCATCTTGTCCTGCGTGATGCCACCGAGCGCGCGGTGGATGATCGTGTCGGCGCACCACTGGTCGCCCGCGCCGCAGTCCCCGTCACCCGGGTACACGGTGTTGGCGGGCTGCGCGGCCGCCTGCGTCAGCGAATCGAGCAGCACCTGACGGCAGGCGTTGACGTCGCCGCCACCGCAGTACTTCACCGGCAGCGGACCGGCGACGTTCTGCCCGAGGACCGACCGGATGTCCTTGTGCACGTAGCCCCACCAGCCGGACTGGTACGACGAACCCGCGTGCGCCTGGCCGACGTGCTTGCCCGGGATCTCGTTCTGCCAGCCCGAAGGCGACTCGTTGATCTTCAGCACGCCCACCATGGCGGCGTAGGCGGCGTCACCCATGCCGGGTTTGAACTGGGCGTTGACCAGCAGCGGCCACCAGGCGTCCATGATGCGGATCGCGTCGGCGTTCGCGTAGGCCTTGCTGCCCGGCGAGGTCTCCGAGCGCAGGGCGCCCGCGGAAAGCCACGTCTTCAGCTTCGCCACCGCGTCCGCGGCCGGCCCGGTCACCGGCGCCTTGTCGAGCACCTTGAGCAGTTCCGGCAGCACCTTCTCCGCGCGAAGGTCGGCCAGTGCCGCCTCCTCCATGGCCTGCGTGAGGTTCACCCGCGTCACCTTGGTGCCGCTGGAGACCATCTTCTTGACCCGCGCGTCGATCAGATCGCCGCGGTGCACCGAACTCTTGTCCGCGCCGCTGGCCGCGTAGCCGTTGCTCTGCGCGTTGTTCCAGCTGATGTAGTAGTCCTGATTGACCGACTGCGGATGCTGCGACGACGGCGTGTAGTTCGCGAGGTTGCCGTCGGGGTTCCAGCCCTGCCAGTCGAATCCGGCGTCGCCCTTCACCGGCATCGCCGGGTCGACGTTCGGATTTCGGACCGGGTTCGAGCCGGAGTTGAAGTACGCGATGTCGCGGGAGTCGGCGTAGAACCAGTTGTAGGTCTGGTTGACGTCGGCCGCCGCGGCCTGGAAGTCCTTCGCCGACTTGATCGCGTCCGGGTCGTTGAACTTCTGGAAGCCGATGATCGTGTCGATCTCGTGCTGGAAGGTCGACCGCAGCGACGCGTACGCGACCGGTTTGCCGCCGACCAGCGCCCGGCTCGTCACCGGTCCGTATTTGGTGCGGAAGCTGCGCAGCGTGTACGAACCTTCGGCGGTCCCGTCGGCGATGGTGGGCTTCCAGGCGTTCTTGCGCTCGACGACGTCGAACGGTAGGCACTGGCCGCGGAAGCGGTAGAAGTTGGAGTTCTTGGTCGGCGCGGAACCGTTCTGCTCGCACAGTTCGACGGCGTAGGTGTCGGTGATGTCCTGCGACGCCGAGGTCGCGCTCCACGAGTAGTCCTTGCCGCGACCGAGCAGCACGTACATGCTGATGCCCGCGAAGGAGGCGCCGCGGGCGCTGATGCCCGGGCCCTGGAGTTCCTGCAACATCAGCAATTGCGGCGCGAAGTAGCCGGCCTGCGGGCCGAAGACGGCGACCGGGTGACCGCTCGCGGTCTTGGCGCCGGAGACGACCAGCGCGTTGGACATGCCGTGCTTCTCGGAAAGCATGTTCCCGGGCAGGACGCCGTCGTCGAAGATGCCGCGGACGGCCTTCTGGTCCTCGGGCGCCGGAACGTCCACCTTGGCGGGCGTCGCCGTTCCGGCCGAACCGGTCGGGTCGAAGACCAGCTGCTGCCCGGAAACCGAACCCTTGTCCGGCATCGCGGCGCCCTGCGGGTTCGCGGGCGCCTTGCCGTAGTCGAAGTTCTGTCCACTGTGGAGGGTCTTGACGGTCTCGGGGTCGTCCTCCGACCGGAGGCTCTTCCAGACCTTGTCGCCCTGTTCGAGTCCGTACTTCTCCTGCATCGCCATCTTCGCGATGGCGTTCTGCACCTCACCGCCACCACCGGCGCCGAACTGCGCGCCGACGACGGCGGCGAGGACGACGAGGTCGGTCAGCTTGAACGGCTCGATGGTCCCGGCGTTCGTGATCGCGTCGACGTGTCCGGTCAGGACGTACTCGCCGGGGAAGTAGCGGCCGCTGTGCGCGTCGGAGATGTACTTGTTGACGCCCTCGACGTAGGCCTCGGCGTCGGCCTTGCCCTGCGCGCCGCGCGGACCGCTGGCGGCGGCGTCGTCGATCTGCTTCTGCAGTTCCTGTTCGGTGTAGGGCGCCGAGGCGAAGAAGCTCTGCTCGAGTTCGCGGTTGCCCTGCGCGCCACCGGCGTACGAGGTCAGCTGGCCGCGGCCGACCCGGCGCATGATGTCCATCAGCCACAGGCGGTCCTGCCCGGCGGCGTACCCGGCGCCGTACATCGTGCCCGGCCGTGTCGTGCCGACGATCCGGGGGACGCCGGTCGCCTTGTCGCGGGTGATCGTCACGTCCGAACGCGGTTTGATCGTGCTCTCGACCTGTCCGGACCGGACCCCGAACGATGCGTCGTTGAAGAACTGGTTGATCTTGTCCGTGGTCAGCGTCTTGTAGCCGTCGGCGAGCGAGGCGTACTTGCCGAGCTGGTCGGCGGAATGCGCGGGACGGGTGCCGAACGCCTTGTGCGCCAGGATCTCGGCGAGTGTGGCGTTCCCCTTCGTGCCCGGCGGCAGGATGTCGCCGCACTGGCCACCGCAGTAGTCGTCGAGCGCGGCCGCCACCACGGAGCTCTGTGGGGCTTCCGCCGCGCTCGCCTGAAGTGCCGGAACGGTTCCCGCCACCAGCGTCAATCCCGCTAGCGTCGTCAAGACCCGTATGCCTCGTCGCATGAAAGACCTCCGTCGTCGGAGAGTGACGAGGCGCACACTACCCACGGGTATTCAAATTTGTGAAGACTATTCGCGTTCTTGCCACCGTTCGGCCGAACACTCGTCCTGCGGACCCCGGACCTGCACAGGTAGCTTGTCACCATGTCTTTGGAGAAGCCCCAGATCGACCGCCCGGAGGGCGCAGCGCCCGCCGACCTGGTGAAGACCGACATCTCCGTCGGGGACGGCCAGGAGGCGAAGGTCGGCGACACCGTCTCGGTGCACTACGTCGGCGTCTCGCACTCGACCGGTGACCAGTTCGACGCGTCGTGGGACCGCGGTGAGCCGCTGCGCTTCGGCCTCGGCAAGGGTCAGGTCATCCCCGGCTGGGACCAGGGTGTCGCGGGGATGAAGGTCGGCGGTCGCCGTCAGCTGGTCATCCCGCCGCATCTGGCCTACGGCGAACGCGGCGCCGGCGGTGTCATCAAGCCGAACGAGACCCTGATCTTCGTGGTCGACCTGATCGGCGTGAACTGACCCACACACGACGAGCCGAAAGGGCCCTTCACCGCATCACATGAGGTGAAGGGCCCTTTCGCTGCATCTAATGAGGCGAAAGTCCCCTTCAGCCCTTACCCACTTGCCAACCGCCGCCCTAACGCACCGTGGAGGTCCGGGGGGGGCTCGGCCCCCCGGGTACTGACGACCGACGACCACACGAAAGAGGCCCCCGTCGCGCTAGCGACGGGGGCCTCAACCAAGAGTGGGCGAGGAGGGAGTTGAACCCTCACGTCCTTTCGGACACACGGACCTGAACCGTGCGCGTCTGCCATTCCGCCACTCGCCCGAGTGCTTCGTTCTCTGACAGCTCGCAAAGCGTAGCAGGCGGTTTTGACGGGTTTCACCGGGGGCCGTGTCCGACTGGCCGTACCCGGATAGGATCGACGGGGAAGCACACGTGTGAGGAGGTTGCCCGGTGGGCCGCGTAGAGCGCTTTGATAGGCGGCTCGAGAACCTCGTGGGCAATACCTTCGCGCGCATGTTCGGTGGCAACGTCGTCACGCAGGAAGTGGCGGTGGCGCTTGAGCGCGAGAGCGAGGAGAACGTTCGTGAGCTGGCCGGTGGTCGACAGCTCGCTCCCAACCACTACATCGTGTCGTTGGGGCAGGCTGATCACGAGCGCATGGCCGGAGACGAACGTCGGGTCACGTCGGTGTTGGCGGAGGCGGTCAAGGAACACCTCGCCGAGCACGGTTGGGACACCTATGGTGACGTCGTAGTTTCGCTCGAGCGCAACGAGGCGCTGCATACTGGACAGTTCAAGACCCGTTCGTCCGTCGATCCCGACGTCAAGCCCCACGGCGTCGAGGGATCGTCACGGTCGGCACGACCCAGCAACGCAGGAGACCCAGCAATGAGCCAGCCCCCCGGCTACGGCCAATACGACCAGGGTGACCCGTACGGCCAGCAGCAGGGCCAGTACGGCTACGGACAGCAGGCTGGCCAGCAGCAGCCCGGGTACGACCAGGGTTATGGCGGCCAGCAGCAGGGCGGCTACGACCAGGGTTACGGCGGTGGCCAGCAGCCCGGCTACGACCAGTACGGCGGCCAGCAACAAGGCGGCTACGACCAGGGCTATGGCGGCGGCGCCCAGCAGCCCGGCTATGACCAGTACGGCGGTCAGCAGCAGGGTGGTTACGACCAGGGTTACGGCGGCGGCGCCCAGCAGCCCGGGTACGACCAGTACGGCGGCCAGCAGCAACAAGGCGGCTACGACCAGGGTTACGGTGGCGGCGCCCAGCAGCCCGGCTATGACCAGTACGGCGGCCAGCAGCAGCAGGGTGGCTACGACCAGTACGGCGGTGGCCAGCAGCAGTACGGCCAGCCCGCCGCGGACCCGTACGCGCAGGGTGGCGGCTACGGCGGCCAGCCCGCGGCCGGCCGTCAGCTCTCCGCGAGCCTCCAGCTGGACGACGGTTCGAACCGCTCGTACTCGCTGAAGCAGGGCGGGAACGTCGTGGGCCGTGGCCAGGACGCCGACTTCCGGCTCCCGGACACGGGCGTCTCGCGCCGTCATCTGGAGATCACCTGGGACGGCCAGAGCGCGACGCTCGCGGACATCGGTTCGACGAACGGCACGACCGTCAACGGCACCCCGGTGCAGACCTGGCAGCTGGCGGACGGGGACGTGATCCGCGTGGGCCACTCGTCTCTCGTGTTCCGTACGCAGGGCTGACCGGCGGGGTCCGGAGGGGGTATCGCAGAATTGCGGTGCGGGCCTGTGGTGGATCGGCACCTCAGGTCGGCTGCGGAGAGCAAGGCCGTTCGGAGCCGACCATCCCGGACGGCACGCGCTCTCCGCGGCGTACAGGAGAAACGGGAGCGGACACAACAAGTGCCAGAGCTGGTCGTTCAACTCACCAGGGTGGGCTTTCTCGTGCTGCTCTGGCTCTTCGTGTTCGCCGCGTTGCGTGTCGTCCGTTCGGATCTGTACGCGGCCTCCGGGCTGCGAGTCGCCGTCCCGACGTTCGGTCGCAAGAAGAAGGAAAACAAGAAGCCGCGTGGCGGGAAGTCGCCTCAGCAGCTGCTCGTGACCCATGGTGCGCTGGCGGGCACCAGGATCGCCTTGGACGGCAGGCCGATCCTGATCGGCCGCGCCGACGACTCGACCCTGGTGCTGGACGACGACTACGCGTCGACCCGGCACGCCCGGATCGCCCTGCGCGGGGAGGATTGGTACGTGGAAGATCTGGGCTCGACGAACGGGACGTACCTTGACCGGGCTAAGGTCACGGCACCCCTCCGGGTCCCGCTCGGAGTCCCCATCAGGATCGGCAAAACGGTGATCGAGCTTCGCCCATGACTCTCGTCCTCCGCTACGCGGCTCGCAGCGACCGGGGCCTGGTGCGTTCCAGCAACCAGGACTCCGTGTACGCCGGTCCCCGCCTGCTCGCCCTCGCCGACGGCATGGGCGGTCACGCCGCGGGTGAGGTGGCCAGCAAGGTCGTCATCGCCTCCCTCGCCCCGCTCGACGACGACGACCCCAGCGACGATCTCCTGGCGCAGCTGCGGGAAGCCGTCCAGAACGGCAACGCGGCGATCGCCGAACTCGTCCAGCAGGACCCGGACCTCGACGGGATGGGCACGACCCTGACCGCCGTGCTGTTCGCCGGTTCGCGGATGGGTGTCGTGCACGTCGGCGACTCGCGCGCGTATCTGATGCGCGGCGGGCAGTTCTCGCAGATCACGCGGGACGACAGCTTCGTCAACGAACTTCTCGAACAAGGCCGGATCACGCCGGAAGAGGCCGCGGTGCACCCGCAGCGGTCGCTGCTGCTGAAGGCGCTCACCGGGCACGAGGTCGAGCCGAGCCTGACAGTGCGCGAGGCCCGCGCCGGCGACCGGTACCTGATCTGCTCGGACGGCCTGTCCGGCATGGTCAGCGACGAGACGCTGTCCGAGGCGATCCAGATCCCGGATCCGCAGGCCTGCGCCGACCGGATGATCGAGCTGGCGCTCAAGGGCGGCGGCACGGACAACGTCACGGTGATCATCGCCGACGTCGTCGACGTCGACTTCGGCGAGGACGCGCCCATAGTGGGCGGCGCCGCCGGTGACGGCAGTGACGAGTTCCACCAGGGCGACTCCCCCGCCGCCCGCGCCCGCGCGCTGACCCAGCCCGCGCCGCAGCCGCGGCCCGAGGTCCAGCCCCAACAGGAGGACCCCAAGGTCAAGCGCCGGAGGCGATTTCGCTGGCTGGCGGGAGCGGTGGTCGTCCTGATCGTGCTGGCCGCGGCGGCGATCGCCACGCGGTATTTCGTGCTGAGCCAGTACTACGTCGGCGAGGGCCCCGGCGAGGAGGTCGTGATCTACCGCGGCGTCCCGGGCAGCATCCTCGGCATCGACCTGCACGCCTACGAGCAGGGCTCGTGCCCGCCGGGCGGGCTGTGCACCGACAAGCTGCTGGTGCCCGCCCTCCAGGAGGACGCGCGCATCGCGGTGAAGAACGGCGTCAAGAAGGACAACCTCGACGACGCCCGCAAGTACATCGACGACTTCCTGCGGCCGCACAAGCAGCTGGCCGACTGCAAGCCGAACACCAGCTCGACTTCCACGCCGCCTTCCGCGTCGTCGCCTCCGGTGTCGTCGTCGGCGGCTCCCCCTTCTACCCCCGCCTCGCCGAGTTCGGCGAACCAGCCAGCGGGGAGGGACTGCTCGACGCCGGAACCGGCAGCACCGGGAGGCGGTAACTGATGAGCACGCCGCTCGCCGATCCGGCTTCGGCCCAGTTCGCCACGAACCCTCCGCGCGAGCTGCCCAAGCGGCGCGGGACGGAGCTCGTCCTCCTGGCCTTCGCGACGTTCATCGTCACCGTCGCGCTCGTGCTGGTGGAGGCGAACCAGGAGCAGGAGCTCACCAGCTCGATCATCTGGCTGGGACTGTCCTACCTCGGGGTGCTGACGGCCGCGCATCTGGCCGTCCGCCGCTGGGCGCCGTACGCGGACCCGGTGATCCTGCCGTGTGTCGCGCTGCTGAACGGGCTCGGCCTGGTGATGATCCACCGGATCGACCTGGCGCTCGCGGAACGCGCGGTCCAGCAAGGCAAGGAGTACACGCCGGACGTCACCAAGCAGGTGCTGTTCACGGCGATCTCGCTCGTGCTGTTCGTGGTGGTGCTGATCGTGATCAGCGACCACCGCACGCTGACCCGCTACGGCTACATCTGCGGTCTGGTCGGCATCGTGGCGCTCGCGCTGCCCGCGGTGCTGCCGTCGAGCCTTTCCGAGGTCAACGGCGCGAAGGTCTGGATCAAGCTGCCGTTCTTCTCGATCCAGCCGGGTGAGTTCGCGAAGATCCTGCTGATGATCTTCTTCGCCTCGTTCCTGGTGACGAAGCGGGACCTGTTCATGGTCGCGGGCAAGAAGATCGCCGGCGTCGAACTTCCGCGTGCCCGTGACCTCGGCCCGATCCTGATCGCGGCGGCCGCCTGCCTCGGCGTGCTGGTGTTCGAGAAGGACCTCGGGACGTCGCTGCTGTTCTTCGGCGTCACGCTGGTGATGCTGTACGTCGCGACCGAACGGGTCATCTGGGTGGTGCTGGGCGTCGGCTTCTTCGCCGCGGGCGCCATCATCGCCTACAACCTGTTCACGCACGTCCAGCAGCGCGTCCGGAACTGGATCGACCCGCTCGCCACCTACGACGACGCCGGCGGCGGCTATCAGGTCGCGCAGGGTCTGTTCGGGCTCGGCACCGGCGGGGTCGGCGGCACCGGCCTCGGCGCCGGACGGCCGGACATGGTCCCCGAGGCCAAGACGGACTTCATCACCACCGCGATCGGCGAGGAACTCGGCTTCATCGGCCTCGCCGCGATGCTGATGCTGTACCTGATCCTGGCGATGCGCGGGATGCGCAGCGCCCTCGCGGTCCGCGACACCTTCGGCAAACTCCTCGGCGGCGGCCTGTCGTTCGCCCTGGTCATGCAGATCTTCGTCGTCGTCGGCGGCGTCACGAACCTGATCCCGAACACCGGGATCACCGCCCCGTTCCTCTCCCGCGGTGGTTCTTCACTGCTCGCGAACTACATCCTGGTGGCCCTTCTGCTCCGAATCTCCGACGCCGCCCGCAAACCCGCGGTGCGGCCGAAGCCGCAGCAGCCCCAGGCGCCGCTCGCCGAAGCGCACACGGTGATGGTCCAGCGGCCGTCCGCGAACGGTGAGGGGAGCACGTCGTGAACACCCCGCTCCGCAAGGTCGGCGTCGCCATGCTCGTCATGGTGGTGCTCCTGCTGGCCAACGCCACCTACATCCAGGTGGTCAAGGCCGACGACTACCGCACGGATTCGCGCAACCTGCGGGTGCTCTACGAGGAGTACTCCCGTCAGCGCGGCCTGATCGTCACCCCCGACGGCTCCGCGCTCGCGAAGGTCGACCCGTCGAACGACAAGTACAAGTTCATCCGGACCTACGTCGACGGCCCGATGTACGCGCCGGTCACCGGCTACTACTCGATCAACTACGGCTCGGGCGGCCTGGAGCGGTCCGAGGACGACGTCCTCAACGGTTCCGACCCGCGGCTGTTCGTGCGGCGCCTGTCGGACATGGTCACCGGCCGCGACCCGCGCGGCGGGAACGTGCGGCTGACGATCAACCCGGCCGTGCAGAAGGCCGCGTACGACCTGATGACGCAGAAGGGCTACACCGGTTCGGTGGTCGCGCTCGAGCCGAAGACCGGGCGCATCCTGGCCATGGTCTCGACGCCGTCGTACGACCCGAACAAGCTCGCCTCGCACGTCGGCAAGGAGCAGATCGCGGCGTGGGGGCAGTGGCGCGACGATCCGAAGAAGCCGATGCTGAACCGCGCGATCTCGGAAAGCTACCCGCCGGGTTCGACGGCCAAGCTGCTGGTGACCGCGGCCGCGCTCGAAGACGGCAAGACGGCGGACATGCCGGTCAACACCGCGCCGAACGTCAAGCTCCCCGGCACCCAGACGACGCTGGAGAACTACGGCGGCGCGGCCTGCAAGGGCAGCACGCTGAAGGAAGCGCTGCGGTACTCCTGCAACGTGCCGTTCGCCGAACTCGCGGGTGAACTCGGCAAGGACAAGCTGAACGCGACCGCGAAGAACTTCGGTGTCGGCGAGGATCTGACCGTGCCGATGCGGGTCGCCGCGTCCACCCTCGGCCCGCTGGACTCGAAGGCGGCCCTGTTCCAGAGCGCCATCGGGCAGCGCGACGTGCGCCTGACCCCGATGCAGGACGCCCTGCTTTCGGCGACCGTCGCGAACAACGGGATGGCGATGAAGCCGCAGCTCGTGCAGTCGCTGCTGGCGCCGAACCTGTCGACCATCGAGGACTACAAACCGAGCGAACTGACCGGCGACGCCGCCATGTCCAGCGCGAACGCCGCGATCCTGCGCGACATGATGCTCGCGTCGGAGGAGAACACGAAGGGCGCCGGCAAGCGCGGCGACATCCAGATCGCCTCCAAGACCGGCACCGCCGAGCACGGCAACGACCCGAAGAACACCCCGCCGCACGCCTGGTACACCGGGTTCGCGCCGGCGATGGACCCGAAGATCGCCGTCGCGGTGGTCGTCGAGTCCGGTGGCAACCGCGGGCTCGAAGCGACCGGTGGCACCGTGGCCGCGGAGATCGGCCGCGCCGCCGTCAACGCCATGCTCGGGGGTGGATAGCGGATGCTGTCCTCGGGTCAGCTGCTGGCCGACCGGTACAAGCTGACGAACCGGATCGCCGTCGGCGGGATGGGCGAGGTCTGGCAGGCCAGCGACACGCGGCTGGACCGGACGGTCGCGGTCAAGATCCTGAAGGCGGAGCTGTCCGGCGACGCGGAGTTCCTGCACCGGTTCCGGACAGAGGCGCGGATGACGGCGTCGCTCAACCATCCCGGTATCGCCGCCGTGCACGACTACGGCGAGACGGTCGCGGACGAGCTGTCGATCGCGTATCTGGTGATGGAGCTGGTCGAAGGCGATCCGCTGGCCGCGATCATCACCCGCGAGGGGCGGCTGAACGCCGAGCGCACCCTGGACATCCTGGAACAGGCGGGCAACGCGTTGCAGGCCGCGCACGAAACCGGCCTCGTGCACCGCGACGTCAAACCGGGCAACATCATGGTGACCCCGGCCGGGCAGGTGAAGATCACCGACTTCGGGGTCGCGAAGGCCGCCGACGCCGCCCCGGTGACCAGGTCCGGAATGGTCATGGGCACCGCCCACTACATCGCTCCGGAGCAGGCGCTCGGGCACAACGCCGAACCGGCGAGCGACGTCTACTCGCTGGCCGTGTGCGGCTACGAATGCCTCACCGGGCACCGGCCGTTCCTTTCGGAGAACGCGGTGACGGTCGCGATGATGCACATCCGCGATCTCCCGCCGCCGTTGCCGCCGGACGTGCCGCCGGGCGCCCGCGCGGTCATCGAGGCGACCCTGATCAAGGATCCGAGACAGCGGTACAACAGCGGCGGCGAGTTCGCGGCCGCGGTGGCGGCGGTCCGCGCGGGCCTGCCGCTGCCGACGCCGTCGGGGCTGGTCAACGTGGCCTACTCCGCGGGTCAGCCGGTGCTGCCGCAGCAGGTGCCGCCCGGCCCGCACTCGCCGCCGAACCCGATGGTGGCGATCGGACCCGCGTCGCATCCGGCGATGCACCCGGTCACCGGCCCGCCCCCGATGGCGGTCCGTCGTCTGCCCGGCAGACGGCCGCACTGGGGCTGGTGGGTGCTGCTCGCGGTGATCCTGATCGCAGTACTGGTGGCAGGAGCCTTCCTCATCGTGAGACTGGTCGGTTCGGGCAACGGACAGCAGTCGGGCGGCGTGGAAACGAGTGAACAGGTACCGGCTCCGGGTAAGAAGCCTGTAGGTCCTACGCCGACGTCCGCGTACCCCGCGGCGCCGACGGAGGGCGGCACCGAGGAGTCTGCCGGGCAGGCGAATCCAGGAATGATGAGCAGCAAACCTTGGACGGAATGGAACGGCACGCAGAGATGAGCACACCAAGACTGCTCAGCAACCGCTACGAGCTGGGCGAAACGCTCGGCTACGGAGGCATGTCCGAGGTCCATCACGGCCACGACGTGCGCCTGGGCCGGGAGGTGGCGATCAAGATCCTGCGTGCCGACCTGGCGCGGGATCCCCAGTTCCAAGAACGTTTCCGTCGCGAGGCACAGAACGCGGCGGCACTGAACCACCCGGCGATCGTCGCCGTCTACGACACCGGCGAGACGAACACCGAGTTCGGCCCGCTGCCCTACATCGTCATGGAGTACGTCGAAGGACGGACTCTGCGGGACATCGTGAAGACCGAAGGCCCGATGTCGCAGAAGCGGGCGATGGAGGTCATGGCCGACGTCTGCGCGGCGCTGGACTTCTCGCACCGGCACGGCATCGTGCACCGCGACGTCAAGCCGGCGAACGTGATGATCACGAAGAACGGCGCCGTCAAGGTGATGGACTTCGGCATCGCGCGCGCTATGCACGACGGGCAGTCCGCGATGACGCAGACCGCCGCGGTGATCGGCACGGCGCAGTACCTCTCGCCGGAGCAGGCGCGCGGTGAGTCGGTCGACGCGCGTTCGGACGTCTACGCGGCCGGTTGCGTGCTGTACGAACTCATCACCGGGGAGCCGCCCTTCACCGGCGACTCCCCCGTGGCGGTGGCGTACCAGCACGTGCGGGAGGACCCGAACCCGCCGTCGTCGGTGAACCCGGCCGTGGCGCCCGAGCTCGACGCCGTCGTGCTCAAGGCGCTCGCGAAGGGCCCGGCGAACCGGTACCAGTCGTCGGCGGAGATGCGTTCGGACCTGGTCCGCACGCTGTCCGGCCAGCGGCCGTCCGCGCCGATGGTGATGTCGGAGGACGAGCGCACCCAGGTCATGGACTCCGACCGCCGGGTTCCGCCGCGCTACGACCAGTACGAGGAAGACGAAGAAGACCCGGCCGCGAAGAAGAAGCGCCGCGCCTGGCTGATCGCCGGTCTCGTGGTGTCGCTGGCGGCCATCGTGCTGCTGATCATGTGGCTGTCGAACGCCTTCGGCGGCACCAGCGCCGAGAGCAAGGCGATCCCGTCGGTCATGGGTCAGTCCGAGGCCACGGCGAAGGACACGCTCCGGGGCGCGGGGTTCAACTCGTTCGAGCAGACCAAGAAGGTTCCCTGCACCGGGGAGGCCGTCAACGGTCTGCCCGCCTGCGACGAGAACGACATCGACAAGGTCATCGCGATCAGCCCGAAGGAGGGGCAGGTCACGCCGACCACGGACAAGATCACGCTGACCGTCGGCTCCAAGCCGCAGAAGGTCAAGGCGCCGGATCTCAAGGGCAAGACCTCGGCCGAGGCCTTGGCGGCGCTGACCGAGGCGGGGCTGAAGCTCGGTGCGACCACCGAGGAAGAGACCAACGACCCGAACGAGGCCGGCAAGGTCCTGAGCCAGAACCCGGCGGCGCAGGCCGAGGTCGACCAGGGTTCCAAGGTCGACATCACGGTCGCCAAGTCCAAGGAACTGAAGACGGTCACGAACTACAAGGGCAAGACGAAGTCCGAGGCCGACGCCGGGCTGCGGGCGGCAGGGTTCACCCCGTCGTTCAAGACCGCCAGCTCCAGCGAGCCCAAGGACACCGTCATCGACCAGTCCCCGAACGGCGGCAAGCTCGCGGTCGGCAGCGTGGTCACGGTGACGGTTTCGGACGGCAGCCAGGAGACCTTCGACATGCCGAACCTGAAGGGCATGACGGAGGAGCAGGCGTTCCGGCAGCTGCAGCAGTTGGGCTGGAGCGGTACTCCGAACACCCAGGCCGACAAGAACGGTGACCGGGATCTGGCGGGCAAGATCAGCAAGACCAACCCGCAGGCCGGTGCGAAGGTCGCGAAGAACGCGCCGATCACGCTGTTCATCGTGGAAGACGACGACTCACCGACGTCGTCGAGTTCGCGCGGCGGGATCATCCCGCCTCCGTGATCGACGGTTGAGCGAAGGGCCCCGCACGGTTTCGTGCGGGCCCTTTTTCATGCCAGCTGTTCGAGAAGCCCTTCGTACGCCTGCCTGACCAGACCGTCGCGGGTCCGCACCACGGCCGCTTTCGGTCTCGTTGAGACGAGTTCCACGAGACGGTCGTACATCGCCGCCAGCTGGCCTGGACCGCCCAGCATCTCGTGTGCTTCGACGTGTTCGGGCTCGGCAGCCGCGCGCGTGCGTTCGGCGAACCGCCGGAGCACGTGGGTCCGCGCGGCGCTCATGGCGAGCTCGCGGGCGAGCACGCCGGCCTTCGCGGCGTCGTCGCGCCAGGCGCCGAGCAGGCCGCGGATCCGGTCGATGTCGAGGTTCAACGTCAGCGGGTGGTTTTCGGCGTAGAGCCGGGCGAGCGTCGACTTTCCGCAGGCGGGCGGGCCGTTGAGCACGATGAGACGCGGCATCAGGCGTTGCGGCGCAGCAGGAATCCGACGGCCGTCGTGCTCACGAGCAAGGCGGCGACCGCCGCCACCACGGCCACCGTGAACGGGCCGAGCAAGGGTTGTTGCGAAGTCAGGGCGCGCAGCAGCGGGTTGGCCAGCGGCAGCCATTTCACCAGCAGCACGGCCGCGAGGGCGAAGATCGCGGCCAGCACCGACCAGCCGACGCGCGGGATCAGCAACCGGGAGCAGGGCAGGCCGATGGCGATCCCGAACAGCGCGCACACCATGTGCGCCGCCGCCCCCAGCGCGAAGGTGCCGATCGTGAAGCCGCCGGTCCGGAGGCCTGACCAGAGCACCGTGACGAGGACCAGCACGGCGGCGCAGCCGAAGACGGCCGACGCGGCGCCGCCGAGGACCGATCGCCAGCGCCGGGCGTGGCTGAAGGTCACCAGCCGCTGGACCGGGTCCTCGACGTCGAGCATCGCGATCGTCAGCCAGCACGAGACCACCAGGAGCGAGCCCGCGCTGATCCCGTACTGCGGCAGCAACGGCGACTTCGGATCCGTGTAGAGCACGGTGTTGACCGCGATGTAGGCGAGGATCGCGGGGAGGTAGCGCTGGGAATGGCCGAGCAGCGCGAGGTAGTAGCGGGTCATGGCGAGCACGGCGCCACCTCCCGGACCGAGAAGCCGCGGTTGAGCGCGCGCAGCAGGACGGCGTCCGTGTGCCCGGCTTCGACCGTCAGGACGACTTTTTCGCCGTCGGTCACGGCCTCGCTGACGCCGGGCTCCGCCGACCAGTCGCCGCCGGGCCCGTCGAGGACGATCCTTGTCGCGCTTTCGGTTTTCGCGGCCGTTTCGACGCGGGTCAGGAGGCCGGCGTCCATCCGGTAGACGTCGTCGGCGTGGGCGTGCACGGCGGCCGCGCGGTGGTCGGTGAAGACGACGCTCGCGCCGCGTTCCTTGGTCTCGGCGACGAGTTCGCCGAGCACCGTGTGGGCTTCGACGTCGAGGCCGGACCAGGGTTCGTCGAGGATCAGCAGTTCCGGCCCGGCCAGGACGGCCTGGGCGAGGCCGACCTTCTGGGCGTTGCCCTTCGAGAGGGTCCGAAGGGGCGCGTCCGGGCCGCCGACCAGCGCCAGCCTGTCCAGCAACGGATCGATGGCCGACAAGTCGACATGTCCGTCGATGCGGGCCATGTGCCGCAGGTACGCCCTGGCGCTCATCCGCTGACCCGCCGGGAAACGGTCCGGCAGGTAGCCGACCCTCGGGGTGCCGACGACGGTTCCCGAGGTCTCGCGGGAAAGTGCCGCGAGGATCCTGAGCAGTGTCGACTTCCCCGAGCCATTCGAGCCGAGGACGCCGATCACGCGCCCGGCGGGGACGTCGAGGTCGACTTCGACGAGCACGGGTTCGCCGCGCCCGTAGCGCTTACCGACTCCTTCGAGCCGGATCAGCGAGGTCACGCAGCAGCGGCCTTCTGGAGCGCGCGGGTGGCCTGTTCGAGTTCGTTGACCGTGGCGTCGGGGACCGGGTGCCCGGCCGAAGCCATCCAGTTCGCCAGCATCCGGTGCCCGCCCTGGGTGAGCACGGACTCGGGGTGGAACTGGACGCCTTCGAGCGGCAGCTCGCGGTGGCGCATGCCCATCACGACACCGGACTCGGTGCGGCCTGTGATCTCGAACACGGCGTCGTCGATGGTTTCCGGCAAAACGGTCAGCGAGTGGTACCGCGTGGCGGTGAATTCACCGGGGAGTCCGGCGAGGACCCCATCGCCCGAATGGTGGACTTGACTGGTCTTGCCGTGCAGCAGTTCGGGGGCGCGGTCGACGGTGGCACCGAAGACGACACCGAGGGCCTGGTGGCCGAGGCAGACTCCGAGCATCGGGATGCGCTCGTCGGCGCATTTGCGGATGACGTCCATGCTCTGACCAGCGCGTTCCGGGGTTCCGGGGCCGGGAGAGACGAGGACCGCGTCGAACTCGCCGAGCTTGTCGATGTCCACCACGTCGTTGCGCCAGACGGTGCAGTCGGCGCCGAGCTGGGCCAGGTACTGGACCAGGTTGTAGACAAAACTGTCGTAGTTGTCGACGACGAGTACGCGCATGGAAACAGCTTAGCGGCTCCCACCAGGTGGACCGTACGCCAGATCACAATGATTGTTAGGGCAACCTAACTTACCGTGGTAGGGGTGAGCCGTTCTCTTCGTGTAGCCATCGTGGGTGCCGGTCCGGCCGGCATCTACGCCGCCGACATCCTCGACAAGTCCGACGCCGACGTGACGATCGACCTGTTCGAGCGCATGCCGGCGCCGTTCGGGCTGATCCGGTACGGCGTCGCGCCCGACCACCCCCGGATCAAGGGCATCGTCACCGCCCTGCACAAGGTCCTCGACAAGCCGAACATCCGGCTGCTGGGCAACGTCGACTACGGGACCGACCTGAAGCTCGACGACCTGCGCCAGTTCTACGACGCGGTGATCTTCTCGACCGGCGCCATGGCCGACCGCGCACTCGACATCCCCGGGATCGACCTCGACGGCAGCTACGGCGCCGCCGACTTCGTCTCCTGGTACGACGGGCACCCGGACGTGCCGCGGACCTGGCCACTGAACGCGACGTCGGTCGCTGTCCTCGGGGTCGGGAACGTGGCGCTCGACGTCGCCCGCGTCCTCGCGAAGACCGCGGACGAGCTGCTGAGCACCGACATCCCGGACAACGTCTACCAGGGTTTGAAGGCCAGCCCGGTCACCGACGTGCACGTGTTCGGGCGCCGCGGCCCGGCGCAGGCGAAGTTCACGCCGCTGGAACTGCGGGAGCTGGACCACTCGCCGAACGTCGAAGTCATCGTCAACCCGGAGGACATCGAGTTCGACGAGGGCAGCATCGCCGCGCTGCGGGCGTCGAAGCAGATCGACATGGTCGTGAAGACCCTTCAGGAGTGGGCGATCCGCGACCAGGGCGACCGGCCGAAGCGGCTGCACCTGCACTTCCTGCACTCGCCGTGCGAGATCGTCGGCGAGGACGGCAAGGTGACCGGCCTGCGGACCGAGCGCACCGAACTGACCGGTGACGGCAACGTGCGCGGCACCGGCGAGTTCCACGACTGGGACGTCCAGGCCGTCTACCGGGCTGTCGGCTACCTGTCTTCGCACCTGCCGGAGATCCCGTTCGACCACACCACCGGAACCGTGCCGAACCAGGCGGGCCGGGTGCTGGACATCGACGAGGACCAGGTGCCGGGCGTCTACGTGACCGGCTGGATCAAGCGCGGCCCCGTCGGCCTCATCGGCCACACCAAGGGCGACGCGGCCGAAACGATCGCGAGCCTGCTCGCCGACGCCGACAACCTCACCGCCCCGGCGGTGGACGACCCCGACGCGATCCTCGGTTTCCTCACCGAACGCGGCGTCCCCTTCACCACCTGGGACGGCTGGAGCAAACTCGACGCCCACGAGAAGTCCCTCGGCGTCCCGCACGGCCGGGAACGCGTCAAGGTCGTGGAACGAGACGAAATGACCCGCATTTCCCGCTCTTGACTCACCTACCCAGCCCCCCACCCGTCCCAGGGGGCGGCCCCGAACTCAGTCTACCGGCTGGAGGAGGGAAAAGGGCTGGTCACAGGGGGTTGTCCACAGCCGGGAAGGGTTGTGGACAACTGCCGGGAAAGTCACGGAGGGCCCCACTGAGTGGGGTCCTTCTTGGCGTTCGGGGAGGGGTGGGTCGGACGGCACGCGTGATCAGACGGACGACACGCGTGACTGGATGGACGACACGGCCTGCGGCCGGGGTCCCGCCGCGTGTCGGCCGTGTAGACACGCGTGTCGGCCGTCGGATCACGTGTGTCGGCCGTCTGGACACACGAGTCGTCCGTCGGATCACGCGTGCCGTCCTGAAGGCGTGACTCGCGTGATCCGAGGCGGAACTCGTGTGATTGGAGGCGGAACTCGCGGCTGATCACGCGGCGGCACTCACGAACCGCCAGTGCCCAGGTAGGCCAAGACCGCGAGCACGCGGCGGTTCGTGTCGTCCGAGGCGACGATGCCGAGTTTCGCGAAGATGTTCGCGGTGTGCTTCCCCACCGCCCCCTCGCTGAAGTGCAGGCGCCCCGCGATGGCGGCGTTCGAACAGCCCTCGGCCATCAGCCCGAGCACCTCGCGTTCACGCGGGGTCAGCGCGGCGAGCGGGTCGGAAGCGTTGCCCGCCACCAGTTTCGCGATCACTTCGGGATCCATCGCGGTCCCGCCGCCCGCCACCCGGCGCACCGCGTCGATGAACTGGTCCGCGTTGAAGACCCTGTCCTTCAACAGATATCCGATCGCACCGGCACCGTCGGCCAGCAGTTCCCGCGCGTAGAGCTGCTCGACATGTTGCGACAGCACGAGAATCGGCAGCCCGGGAACGTCGCGCCGCACAGCCAACGCGACCTGGAGACCCTCGTCGGTGAGCGTCGGCGGCATCCGGACGTCGACGACCGACACGTCCGGCCGATGCGAACGCAGCGCCCGTTCCAGCTCCGGCCCGGTCCCGACCGCCTCGACGACGTCGAAACCGTGCGCGGTCAACAGATGCGTCAGGCCGTCTCGGAGGAGGTACTGGTCCTCGGCGACGACGCATCGGGGTCGAGCTGGCACGGGATCTCCAGGGTCGCCTTCGTCGGCCCGCCGAGCGGGCTGGTCAGAGCAAAAGTACCGTCGAAGGTGCCGAGTCTGCGTTCGATCCCGCGAATCCCGCTCCCCCCGGCCGCGTTCGCGCCGCCCTTCCCGTCGTCGGTCACTTCGATCCGCAGCAGACCGTCGTCGTAATCCAGGTCGATCGACACTCGCCGCGCCTCACCGTGCTTCGCCGCGTTGCCCAGCAGCTCACTGACCGCGAAGTACGCGCACGCCTCCGCAGGCTGTTCGAGACGCGGAAGAGAACCGGTCACCGAGGCCCGCAGCGGACTGTCCAGCGCCATCGCCCGCACGGCGTCACCGAGACCGCGCTCCGACAACACCGGCGGGTGAATCCCGCGCACCAGCAGCCGCAACTCGGTCAGCGTCTCCGACGACGTCTGCCGGAGCTCGGCGGCCAGCCGTTTCGCCGCGGCCGGATCGCTGTCGATCAGTGCTTCGACGGCACCCAGCTTCATCCCCATCGCGACCAGCCTCGACTGGACGCCGTCGTGCAGATCCCGTTCGATGCGCCGCATTTCGGCGGCTTGCGCGACCGAGGCGTCCGTCCGCGTCTGCTTCAGCCGTTCGACGCGTTGCCCCAGCCGCGAAGCCTCCGTCGGTCCCAGAAGCAGCTTCGCGAACTGTGCGCCCTTACGAGCCAGCCACGGTGTCGCGACCAGCCCGGCGATGAACGCCGCCACGACCACCGGGGTCATCGCGAGCGCTTGCCAGTGCGTGGTCGCCTCCGGCAGGCCGATCATCGACCACGAGGTGTCCGTCCACCGCGCGATCGGCCGCCAGACCCACAGCGCCAGGAAACCCCAGAGGCCGAAGAACACCAGCGCCGCCGTCGGCACCGCCATCAGCGACAGCACCACGGAGTTGACCACCGCGGCCGCCATGTCGCGCCAGGTCGCGCGGTCACGGATCGCCCAGCGGCAGCGGTCGAAGCGGGCAGGCCACCACGGCGTGTCGTACAGCTGCCGCCCACGCTGGTACAGCCCGTCCGGTCGCGGCACGGGGAACGACGGCTCCGGCAGGTACGGCCGATCGATCCGGACGCCGGTCCAGTTCTTGGCCTCGCGGCGCAAGGTGTCGGTCACCGACCGGCCGGCGACGACCAGTGTGGGAAACAGCGGCGCGAAGCCGACGGCCAGCACGAGCAGCGTCGGGATCGCCATCGCGAGCTGCGCGACCGAGAGGCCGACCAGGGCCAGCTGGAATCCGAGCGCCTTCAGCCTCGTCTTGAACCAGCCGCCTTCCGAGCGGGCCGGACGAGGTCCGAGCCACCAGCGCGTCCACTTCCCGTACAGCCGGAGCGCCCCCGGCCCTGCCACGAGAACCGCGGGCACGAGCAGCAGCCCGGCGAAGGGGTTCCACAGCTGCCAGCCGAGGTCGCGGCCGGTGGCCGGATCGTCGGAGATCCATTCGAACCGTTTGGTCCACCGCAGGAACCACGACCGTTTGAACAGGTTGTTCCCGTCGCGGTACCAGCCGTCGCGCTCGCGTTCCGGCTCCGGCGGGGCGGGCCGGTACGGCGGCTCGACCTCGATACCGCACCAGCGTCCGGCCAGCCGCCGGGTGAGCGCGGCGCGCGGACGCGTCCCCTCCAAGGCCAGCGTGTACGCGAAGACCAGGCCGACGCAGAGGAGGCAGAAACCCACCAGTTCGAGCAGCAGGTCCAACCAGCTCACCAGCGCCAGGCCGGCGAGCGCGAACCCTCGTCGTACCGAGGTGCGGTAGGTGCGGATCATGCGAGAAGTCTCGCGCACCGAACGGCCGGAAAGCAGTGGTCGCAGCCCCACGAAGGGGGTGGGTCCAGCCCCACCCTGGTTGGGGTTCCAGCGCCATTCTGACCGAACCCGTTGCGCCATAACGTTTTTCGCATGCCACTCATCGAAGTCACCAACCTCCGCAAGACGTACGGGGAGCACGTCGCGGTCGACGACGTTTCGTTCCACGTGGAACAGGGCGAAATCTTCGGGATCCTCGGGACCAACGGCGCCGGTAAGACCACCACCGTCGAATGTCTCCAGGGGCTGCGCGCGCCGGACTCCGGCAGCATCTCGGTGCTCGGTCTCGACCCGGGCAAGGATCACGCCACCCTCCGGCAGCGCCTCGGCTCCCAGCTCCAGGAGAGCCGCCTGCCGGAAAAGATCAAGGTCCAGGAGGCACTCGACCTCTACGCCTCCTTCTACCCGAACCCCGCCGACCCCGGGGAACTGCTGGAGCAGCTGGGTCTCACCGGGCAGCGGAACAAGTACTTCGGCAAGCTTTCCGGCGGTCAGAAGCAGCGCGTCTCGATCGCGCTCGCCCTGGTCGGCCGCCCCGAGGTCGCCGTGCTCGACGAGCTGACCACCGGACTGGACCCGCACGCCCGCCGCGACACCTGGAAGCTCGTCGAGGGCGTGCGCGACACCGGCGTCACCGTCCTGCTGGTCACTCACTTCATGGACGAGGCCGAGCGCCTCTGCGACCGCCTCGCGATCTTCGACGCCGGCCGCGTGGTCGCCACCGGAAGCCCGCTCGAACTCCGCGAACACACCGGGAAGACCTCTTTGGACGACGCCTTCGTGACCCTGACCGGCCGCGACTGAAACGGGAGACGAACAGTGAACACGCTCACCAAGATCACGCTCACCGAAACGAAGCTCGCGCTGCGCTCGCCGATCTGGGTCCTCTCGGGACTGCTGTCGCCGACCGTGCTGTTGCTCGGCCTCGGCGCCATCCCGGCCTTCCGGACGGAGAGCGAGAAGACCCCGGGCATGCGATTCATCGACGCCTGGGTGCCCTCGCTGGTGGTGCTCACCATCGCGCTGATGGGTCTGCAGGCGATCCCGTCCGTGATCGCGGCCTACCGCGAACAAGGCATCCTCCGCCGGTTCGCCACCACACCGGTGCATCCGGCGAGACTGCTGGTGGCCCAGCTGATCATCAACGTCATCGTCACGATCGCCGGCGTCGGCCTGATGATCGTGCTCGGCTCCGCCGTCTTCGGCGTCCCCGGGCCGCGACACCCGCTCGGCTTCCTGCTCGCGTTCGTGCTCGGCACGACGGCGATCTTCGGCCTCGGGCTGATCGCGGCATCGGTCGCCAAAACCGGCAAGGCGGCCGGTGGGATCGCGATGATCGCCTACATCCCGATCATGTTCCTCGGTGGCGTGTACCTGCCGCGTCCGCTGCTGCCGACGGTCGTCCAGGACATCGGCGCGTACGTCCCGCCGGGCGTCAAGGCCATGGAGGACGCCTGGACCGGCACCGGCGCGCAGCCGCTGCAACTCGCCGTGTTGGCGGCTTTCGCGGTGGGCAGTGGTGTCCTGGCCGCGAAGCTTTTTCGCTGGGAGTGACGACCGCTTCCGCCAAAGTGGTGATGATGATCGTTTTCTCTTGTGGCCCGGGCCGCGGGTGGGTAGTCAGGAAGACGGCTCACGTTCACTGTGTCTCTCTCGGAGGTCCGATGTCTCTGGATGTATCGCCCGCGCTGCTGGAGAAGGCCGAGCGCGGGGAGGTCTCCGACGCCGAATTCGTCGCCTGTGTCCGGGAATCCCTGCCCTATGCCTGGACTGTGATCACCGGCGTCATCGCGGAGGCCGAGGGCGCGGCCGACGGGTTCGCCGACAACGAGACGCCGCCGCCGAGCGAGGCCGAACGCGGTCAGCTGCTGCGGGCGCTGGCCTCGGACGCCATCCGCGGCGGCCTGGAACGGCACTTCGGCGTGAAGCTGGCGTTCCAGAACTGTCATCGCGTCGCCGTGTTCAAGAAGTCCCAAGTGGACAGTGACCGCTACCGCGCGTTCGTTTCGGTGCGCGGCCAGCTGCTGAACCAGAGCCCGGAACTCCGCGACTGCTAGCCCTTTCGCAGCGCGGGCAGGACTTCTTCCCCGATCCGCGCGATGTTCTCGAGCGTGCCCTCCGGCGTACCGGACGCTTCCACCATCATGATCACGTGGGAGACCCCGGTGCGCCGGAGGCTCGTTCCCAGCTTGTCGACGCAGTACTCGACGCCGCCGATCGGATGCATTTCGCACAGCCGGTCGGTGTAGGACACCGGATCCTTGTCCAGCCCCCGCTTGCCGTCGAGGTACACGTGCCCGGCGAAGCCCTCCTTCAGGGAACCCGGCAACGCGGACCGCAAGACGTCCGGCGCGTCGTCACCGACCTGGCACATGACCGTCGAGACGTGCTCGACGGCGGACTCGCCGTACGCGGCAAGGGTTTCGATCTTGCCGTCGTCGTCGGTGTGCAGGCCGAGCAGCATCGGCAGCCCGCGATCGGCGGCGAGCCGGACCGCGTTCGAACGGGCGTCGCCGCAGGCCACGACCAGGCGAGGCGGGCGCTCCGGCCGCGGCACCATCGGCACCTCACGGAACCGGAAGTGGTCGCCGTCGGCCGAAACGGTCTTCGACGTCATCGCCGCGAGCAGCAGATCGAGGCTCTCCTCGAACCCCGTTTCGTAACGGGACTCCCCGGTGCCGAACACTTCGAGGTCCTGCCACGGACCGCCGCGGCCGACGCCGATCCGCAGCCGTCCGCCGGAGACCGCGTCGAGCAGTGACCACTGCTCGGCCAGCGCCACCGGATGCGCGATCGACAGCACGCTCACCGCGGTGCCGACCGCGATCCGCTCGGTGCGGCCGAGCACGTGCGCGGCGAGGGTGATCGCGGACGGGCAGACGCCGTACGGCATGAAGTGGTGTTCGGCGAACCAGACGTCGTCGAAGCCCGCCTGCTCGGCGGCGATCGCGGCGGCGACGGACCGGCGCAGGACATCGGCGTCTTCCTGGCCCGGAAACCGCCCGGAGACGAGGAAAACCCCAAACCGCACCATCACAGGCCCCCCTGAACGCGACTCGAACCCACTCAGCCCAACGGGTCTCCCCAAGGGCGCTCTGCGCCCCTTCGGCGAGTTTCCGTCAGCGCTCGACAGATATCACTGGACGCTCACTTCGTTGAACCACAGCCGCGGCTCCAGCCACGGGAAGACGACGAACATCAGCAACGCCACGATCCCGAGCGCCAGCACGACCGCTGTCGCCAGCTTCACCGCGAAGGGGCCCGGCAGCTTGCGCCAGATCCAGCCGTACATCAGCGCGCCTCCGAGATCTTGGGCAGCAGTTCGGCGTAAGAGCCGACCTGGTTCTTCGGCACCTGCTGGGTCAGCACCGAGTGGATGATGAGCCGCTCCTTCGCCGAGAACTGGGGGTGACACGTGGTCAGCGTGAGCAGCGAGACCTGATCGGCCTTCGGCAGGATGTCCGGGTCCTTGTACGGCACCGGGTTCACCGTGTCGCCCTTGGTGGGGAACACGATGCGGCGGCCGTTGGTCTCGCCGTAAGGGCCGCCGTCGGCGGCGTTCGGGTCGCGCAGGGTCCCGACGTTCTTGCACTTCGGCTGGGCGCCCTTGCCGGCGGCCCAGCCTTCGACCTCGTCCTTGTACGGCAGCACCTTGTAGATGTAGAAGTCGGTCTGCGTCTCGATGACGATCTGGTCGCACGAGCCGAGGTTGTCCAGGTCGTTGAACGGAGCGCCCTTGCCGACGCGGTGCCCGGCGACCGCGAAGTTGCCCGGCTCGCCCGGCAGCGCGGTGCCCTTGTAGTGGCCGGGGCCGACTTCGAGCGCGGCCTCGGTGGTGCCTTCCTGGATGGTGAAGTTGAAGTCGGCGCCGAACACCGGGATGTGGATCCTGGCGAACGCCTTCCCGTCGACCAGTTCCGGATGCAGCGTCCGGTCCTTGCCCCACTCGCCGTCCAGCTCGGTGCTCGCCTCGGACTGCTTGCCCGCGGAGAAGAGGTCGGTCACGTAGACCTCGTAGACCATGAACAGCAGCACCACCAGGCCCGCGGTGATGAGGAGCTCGCCGACGGTGCGGACGGCGGCGCCGCCCTTGCCCAGTTCCCGCGGCGGCGGGCGTTCCTCGGTCGCGACGTCACCGCCGACCGGTTCGAAGATGACGGTCTCCTCGGTCGACCCCGGTGGCGGCGCGGGACGACGGCGAGGCGGCGGCGCGTCGGGACGGCGACGCGGCGGCGGACCGTCGTACGACCTGCCCTCCGGAGGCCTCCGGCGAGGCGTCGGCGACTCTCCCGGGGCGCGACGCGGTGAAGTTCCTTCCTCCGGCCGACGCCGGGGGGCCGGACGGCCCTCACCGGGTGGGCGTCCGGAGTATCGCCGGCGGTCCCCGCCCGGCTCTTCCCGCTCAGGCACTACGCAAGCTCCTCAGTCTCGAACCAAGCCGCAGTGTCGAACCAGCACAGTGTCGAACCGTCTGTGACACCATTGTCACAGTGCGGGAAATCGACCGGTCCCGGACGGTGCCCAGCGGCGCTCGTTTACGTTAACGTGTGCACGTGACGCTGGTTGCGCACCCGAAAGCGGGTCATCGCCACCAGGGAAGCCGAACAGTACGCGAGGAACACGATGCCGAAGTCCAAGGTCCGCAAGAAGACGGCGTACACCCCGCCGACCGACCGCCGCACGCCGGTGAAGGTCAAGGCGGCTGGCCCGTCGAACCTGTTCTACAAGATCGTGATGTTCGGCCTCATGTTGATCGGCCTGTTGTGGCTGGTCGTGAACTACATCGCGGGCGACAAGATCCCCTTCATGGCGGATCTGGGCAACACGAACTTCGCGATCGGCTTCGTGCTGATGATCGCCGGTCTGCTCATGACGATGCGGTGGCGGTGAGTATTACCCCGGATGGCGGCTTGACGCCTAATTACACCGGTGTGACTCATCCCCAGTGTGGATAACCCCTGTGGATAACTACCCCACCTCGTGGGCGCCGCAGCGGAACGTTGTGGTAGTGGCCTGGGCGATAGCCCTGTTGTTGCTGGCAGGCGTGGTGTGGCTGGTCATCGGCGGCGACGTCGGCGGCACCGTCCTCACCGGGGTCGCCATGCTCTCCGTGGGCGCTCTCGCGCTGCACGGCACCCTGCTCCGTCCCCGGCTGGCCGCCGGCCCGGACGGAATCCTGGCCAGGACCGTCGGCGGCGCGCACCGCTACTCCTGGTCCGAAGCCCGGCTCCGGCTGCGCACGACGCGCCGGTTCGGCCGGGACACGCTGACCCTCGAGGTCGAATCCGGCGAACACCTGCTGGTGTTCGGCCGGATCGACCTCGGCGAGGACCCCAGGGACGTCCTGGACGTCCTCACCGCCCTCAAGGGTCAGGCGTTGTCGTAGTAGTGGACGTCGCCGTTCGGGCCGTGTGACCAGCCCGGAACGGCCGGTCCCACCGCGGGCGGCGCGTACTCCCCGAAGATCTCGTACGGCGAGGCCGGCGAGCAGATCGGGTTGATCTTGACGACGCAGGTCCGCAGGGACCCGCTGAACTTCGCTTTGACGTGCCGGGGCCGCTGGTCCTCGACCACCGCCTGGCCCGCGGTGACCTCCCAGCCGGACGCCGCGCCCGGCCCCGTCGTGCCGACGGTCTGCGTCGCCACCGAAGAAGTGACGCCGGGGTCCCCGAAGCAGATTTTCAACGCCGCGTCGACGTAGGCGACACGCAGCGTGATCGCACTGCCCGAGCCGAGGAAATAGCGTTTGGTGTAGGTCTGGCAGGTCTCGGCGGCTTGACCGGCCTGTGCGACCGACGGAGCCAAGGCCGACGCCAGCACGGCGACGGCGGCGAGAGCTGCTGCTTTCCGGATCTTCATCTCAACCCCCAAGTTGACGATGTTGATGATCAACCTGAAGGTACCCAGACTTGTTGCTTCTCCACCGGGTATTCGCATAACCCACTTGGGGGAAGCGAGGCTACGTTCGGTAGCAGAGGTAGGCGCTCCGTCCTCGGTAGTTCCCGAATTCGCAGTACGCGGAGACCGTCTGCGCGTCCTTCCAGACGATGAGCCCGGCCATCGCCAGGACGACGATCGCGATCCCGCCGATCTGCCAGCCGACCCGGTTCTTTTCCGGGGCGTACAGCAGCGCGAAAGTCGCCAGGAGACCGGCGATGAAACCACCCGCGTGGGCGAGGATCGAGATGCCCGGCACCTGGAAGGTGATGAAGACGTTCAGGCCGAGGATGACCAGCAGCCAGGTCGGGTTGAGCCTGAGCTTGATGACGATGACCGTGTACGCGCCGATGAGCCCGAAGATGGCGCCGGACGCGCCGACCACCGGCACCGCGTCGAGGTCCGTGAACACCAGGTTCGCGGCCGACCCGCCGAGCATCGACACGAAGTAGAGCGCGGTGAACGGGACGCGGCCGAGCGCGGTCTCCAGCGGGCGTCCGACGAACCACAGCGAGAAGGCGTTGCTCGCGATGTGCAGCAGGCCGTACTGGAGGAATCCCGAGGTGAAGATCCGCCACCACTCGTTGGCCGCGAGTGTCGGCGGGTTCGCGAGCTCGCCGAGCTGGAAGAGCTCCGAGTAGTTGTTGTCCGAGATGCTGCCGGACTGCGCGACGGTGATGAAGAAGATGACGACGTTGAGCGCCAGGAGGACCGGAGTCACGACAGCCGTCCGGGGCTGCTGGGCGCCG
This sequence comes from Amycolatopsis thailandensis, assembly GCF_002234405.1. Classification (GTDB taxonomy): domain Bacteria; phylum Actinomycetota; class Actinomycetes; order Mycobacteriales; family Pseudonocardiaceae; genus Amycolatopsis; species Amycolatopsis thailandensis. The sequence continues at coordinate 119,119 of NZ_NMQT01000055.1, forward strand.
GCGAGGGTGCGCGCGCCGTACCCGGCGTCGCGGTACTGCCTCTGCTGCGCACGGTCCTGCTGGCGGCCCGCTTGGACGCAGTCGGTGCACTGGAAGCCCACGGCGGCCTCGCGCAGGCAGTCCGGGCAGGCCGGACGCTCGCAGCGCGCGCAGCTCAGCCCGGTCGGCCGGTTCGGGTGCCACCAGCAACCGGGCATGGCTGCCTGCTGGTACTGGGGATTCGGTGGTTGGCTCACGATGCCACCAACCTACCGAAATCCCCCGTAACCGGCTTCGCGATCAGCCTTCGCGGCTGATGACGACCTTCTCGATCACGACGTCCTGCAGCGGACGGTCGGCCGGACCGGTCGCCGTACGACCGATCGCGTCGACGACGTCGCGGGAAGCCTGGTCCGCCACCTCGCCGAAGATCGTGTGCTTGAAGTTCAGGTGCGTCGTCGGCGCGACGGTGATGAAGAACTGCGAGCCGTTGGTGCCGGGTCCGGCGTTGGCCATGGCCAGCAGGTACGGCTTGGAGAACTGGAGTTCCGGGTGGAACTCGTCGCCGAACTTGTAGCCGGGGCCGCCGCGGCCGGTGCCGGTCGGGTCGCCGCCCTGGAGCATGAAGCCGTCGATGACGCGGTGGAAGATCGACCCGTTGTAGAACGGGCCCGAGTTCTCGCCCTGCGCGTTGGGCTGCGTGTACTCCTTGCTGCCCTCGGCGAGCCCGACGAAGTTCGCGACCGTCTTCGGCGCGTGGTCGGGGAACAGGTTCAGGTTGATGTCACCCTGGTTGGTGTGCAGAGTGGCCTTCAGCGCGCCACCAATGAGGGATCCCTTGCTTTCAGTCACGAGCTTCATCGTGCCATCTGCGGCAAGATCTGGGGAAAAGGGGCACGATAGGTTACAAGCAACGAAGCAGAATCAAAACGATTGATGAGGTGAAGGCCATGACCCGGGCCGCAGATTCGGTGAGCGAGTCGGCGAAGGCCGGCGCCCTCGGCCTGCGCAAACGTGCTGTTGAGGCGGGCAAGGAAGCCGTCGAGGTAGCCGAGCAGAAGCTCTCCGAGAGCGCCGGTGAGATCGCTAAGACCAGCCGTCGCGCGCGCAAGAAGCTCGCGAAGAAGACGGAACTGACCCGCAAGGAGCTCAAGCGCAGCTCGAAGGCGGCTCGCAAGGAGGCGCTGGCCAGGCTTTCCGAGATGCGGAAGCCGGGAAGGAAGGCCCGCAAGGCCGCCATCCTGGCCGCGAAGTCGGCAGGCGAGTCCAAGCGCCGAGGCAAGAAGGACTTCAAGGCGGCGAAGAAGGACTTCAAGGCCGCGCTCGTGGAGGCGAAGACCGCTGCCAAGGGGACGCGCAAGCGTCGTCGCTGGCCGTGGGTCGTCGGTATCGCGGTCGTCGGTGCCGGTGCCGCCTACGCGCTGCGTTCGAAGCAGGAGCCGCCGGTCGCGCCCGCGCCGCCGAAGGCTCCGCCCGCTCCTCCCGCGAAGCCCGCCGCTCCGGCGGCGGCCGCGCCGAAGCCCGCCGCCGCGAAGCCCGCCGCTTCCGGTCCGGCCGGGGGTTCGGGTGCGGCGAAGCCCGCGACCCCGAAGCCCGCCGCCCCGAAGAACGGGCACCAGGCTTCGAGCTCCAGCTCCGCCGACAAGAAGAACTGACGCCTCACCCTCTTCTGCTTGTCGCGAAGGGCCGTCCGGCGACCCACAAGGTCACCGGACGGCCCTTTCACGTCCACGCACCGAAGATCAACGCGCCCAACGACAGCACCGGCGGACCCGTCTCGCCGAAAGCGCGCCAGCGCGACGGCGAGACTTCACCGATCGCGCCCTCTTTCGGGCCGAAGGCCCACGTAAACGCGATGAAGGGGCGCCCTCCACTCCCAACAGAACGTTGAAAGCGAACGGGCGCCCCTTCGGCGCGCTTTACGTCAGCGCGATCAAAAAGATCAGACAGACGCAGCGTGCTTGTCGATCAGCTGGCCGAGGCGGGGAAGGGCCTCCTCGACGTTCTTCTTGCCGTTCGGGCGCAGCTTCGAGTAGACCTTCTTGATGCTGTCGCGGCTGCTCTTGTCGGCGCGCGCGTCGGTGACCGACAGGAGCGCGTCGGCGGCCTCGTCGCCGCGGCCGACCAGGTAGGCGCCGAAGTCGTTGCCGCCCTTGGCCTTGTAGTCGCCGTAGAACGGCTCGAGGGCACCGGTGAAGTCGTCGAGCAGCGCGTCGACGGCGGAGGGGATGATGCCCGGCTTGATCTTCTTGACGGCGGCGAAGCCGGTCTTCACGACGGCACCCGAAACGCCGCCCTTGTCCGAGACCTCGGCGTCGACGAGGCCTTCGAAGTCGCTCACGACCGCCGGGCGACGGCTGGAGTCGAGCAAGATTTCCTTGAGGGTGTCAGCCACGAAACCTGTCCTTTTGTCTTATGGGGAGAAATGATCTTTTGTGCCGCCGAGCCACACCGCAAGGCGGCCGCCGCCGGATCTGGCGTCGCGCTGGTCCCGCGAACCGTCGCGCGTGCGGCACAGGGTAGTACAAGATCAACTTCACTCTGACGTGTGGATACCACTACCTAGAGCTTCAGCTCACCGATAACCTCCTTCGCCACCGTACGGGCCTTGATGCTCTGCTTCTGGTTGGTGATCACGACTACCGCGCTTCCGCCCTTGGAAACGGCGTAGACGGCGCCTTCTCCCGAGGGTTGGTAGCCGCCTTTCCAGCCCGCCGGTTCGTCGGCCGGGTTGGAGGTGTCGATGGGGGCGGCCTGGTCGACGACCGCCTTGGCGATACCGGGTTCTCCGACGAACACGCGCACGGTGAGCTGCAGTTTCCCGCTGAGCGCGTAGAAGAAGCAGCTCGGATGCGGCTGGTCTTCCGAGGTTTTGACCTTGGAGACCTTCTGCCCGTTGGCGTCCGAGACGGACTCGTTGCTCAGGTACGGGCACGGGCCTTTGCCGGTGGGTTCCGGCATGGGCGGGGGGCTGGGCGCCTGGGTGTTCGACGGCGTGGGCGAGCTCGCCGCGGGCGGCGGCTGTTCCGTCGGCCCGCAGGCCACCAGCAGCGGCACGACGAGCGGCAAGATCAGAAGACGTCGCATGATGGTCCAGTGAAGCAGATCGGATTACCGCACCGGCGCAACCATCCGCCCTGTTCATGCGACGATGGCGGTGCGTAGCGGTCTTTCGGGAGGCATCAGTGCTCACCAAGGAGCAGTACCTGGGTGCGGTGGCGGAGCGTATCCAGCGCAGCGGGGGCAGGCTGAACACGGTCCAGATCGGCCCGAGCGCGGCCGTCGTGGGCTTGTTCACCGAGTCGGTGATGATGTCGACGATGAACTACTGCGTGGTGGCGGCGGCGATCCCGGAGGTGTCCGCGCCCGCGTTGTACGACTTCACCGGGCTGGCGACGCAGCACGCGCGCGCGAACGTGATGGGCACTGTCGGCTGGACGGCCGCTTCGGTGGTGATCGCCGGGCTGATCGGCGACCGGGTGTATCCGGACGCCGCGCAGGCCGCGTCGGCGAAGTCCGGCAACCAGTTCGGTGGCGAGACGCGCATGGTGGCGGTCGACGTTTCGGCGGCGCAGATGTACGCGTTCGTCGGCGGGAAGCTCTGGGGCGCGGCGGTCCAGGGATCGGTGAACGCGAAGCTGACGTTCTGTTTCCCGCAGCCCGCCGAGGTCTATCAGCAGGTGCAGTGGCAGCAGTCGCAGGGCCAGCCGCCGATGCCGCCCGGACCGCCGATGCCGCCGCCCGGTCAGCAACCGCCTCCCGGCTGGCAGCCGCAGCAGCCAC
>NZ_NMQT01000056.1 GCF_002234405.1 Amycolatopsis thailandensis
GATCGGGGACGTTGAGTGTCCCTGATCCTCCGTTGATCAAGGTCGTGCCAGGCGCGACCGGTGACGGGGGAAGATTCCGGACGCTCAACGGCCGGAATCTTCCCCCGTCGACCGCATCGGCTTCACTTGACCGCCAATCACACCAGTGGGTAGGTAAATACGGTCCGCCAGAACCCGAAACGCCACTTACGACACCCGCTTACGCGACTTTGCCGAGACCCAGGCGCAAGGGGCGTTCGCGATCCGCCGGCTCGACTTTCCCGGTCCCTGTTCCCAATGTCGCATTTGTGTCGCTGAGCGTCTCGAATGCGACATTGGGAACATCGCCGCCGAGAACCCGGATCGCCACTCGCGACCACCTGGACCGACCTGGCGAGGGAGGTGTCGGGATCGAGCCGGGGCATTCAGGCGACCCACTGCGACGCTTGATGCCACCGGCACCGCTGGACCGGCACCGCTGGGCCGGGGCGGCCGTGACGCGAAAGCCACGTTCACAACCTTCAACGTTGCGAAAGTGGCTTTCACAACCCCGCGTCGAGCTGATCAAGGCCGTGCCGACCACGTCCAGCGGCAGACGACGTGACGGACCCGGCAGGTAACCGAACATCGCCGCGGAGAACCCGAAGCGCCACTCACGACCACCTGGACCGGTGACTCACCCGGGCAGCAGTGCCAGCTCGGCCAGCGCCTGCTCCCGCCACGCGGTGAACGACGGCGCGGTGGAGAGCTCCACGGCCAAGGTGAGGCATTCCCTGGCCTCGTCGAGGGCGCCGGCTTCCCGCCAGGCCCGCCCCTCGCGGATCGCGCTGATCACTTCCAGCCCGTCGAAACCGCCTTCCCACGCGAGCCACCGGCTGGTGCGGTAGTGACTCGCCGCCTCCCGCCATTCGGCGAGAGCACCGAGCACGTCACCGATGGCGCGCAGGGTCAGGGTCTTCAGCAGCTGATGGAAACCGGGATAGGTGTCGCTCGCCAGTCGTTCGGCGTCGGAGAGCACGGCCCGGTGCACCGCGAGCGCCTCGGCGTGCCGACCGGCGTTGAGCAGTGCCCGCCCGTACATGTTCCGCGCCGTGGTTTGCCCGTCCCAGAACGGCAATTCGCTCGCGAGGTCGTATCCGCGCTTCGCGAACTCGAACGCTTCGGCGCTTTCTCCGATCAACCGCAGCACCTGGCCGAGGTAGATGGACGCCCAGGTCTGTTCGACGCGGTCGCCGATCCGGACGGCGATGTCCAGCGCGCGGCGGTGCGCCACCACGGCGCCTTTGTCGTCGCCCTGACAGACACTGCCGGCCCAGCCGACGAAGTTGAGCAGTTTCGCCTCGCTCCCGGCGTCGCCCAGCGCGCTCGCCGCGGCCGCGCCGAGCGAGAAGATCTCCAGCCACGGCTTCTGGGCGCTGCGTCCGTCGGAGTACCAGTGCAGGGCGATGGCGAGTTCGGCGACCTCCCGGTGCCGGCCCTTCCGTGCCGCCAGCCGGTGCGCGGCGACCCAGTTCCCGCCTTCGACGTCCAGCCACCGTGCGCTCTCGTCCCGCGAGCCGAACCGCCCTGTTTCGGGCGCCTTGGGATAGAACAGCCTCGCCGCTTCGGCCGCTTTGTCGAGCAGGTGGGCGAGCACGATGTCCCGCGTGGCCGGATCCTCCTCCGCCTCGAACCGTTCCTCGGCGAACAGGCGGATCAGGTCGTGGAACTGGTGACGTTCCGGTTCGGCCGTGGTCTGCAGGAGGCTGGCGTCGACGAGTTCGTCGAGATGGTCCTGGACGTCGGCGGGGGAGGCGCCGGAGACGACGCCCGCGAGTTCGGGACCGAAATCGGCACCCGGCACGGTCGCCAGCCGCCGGAACAGCCGCCGCGCCCCGGCCGAGACCGCGCGATACGAGAGGTCGAACGCCGAGCGCAGCTGGAGATCGCCCGCCGCGAGCGCGCGCAGCCGGGTGCTTTCGTCGCGCAGCCGGTCGGCCAGCTGGGCCAGGGACCACTGCGGCCGGGTGGCGAGCCGGTTGCCCGCGATCCGGACCGCGAGCGGCAGATATCCGCACAGCTCGACGAGTTCCCGCGCGGCGGCGGGTTCCGCGCGCACCCGGTCGGCGCCGGCGATCCTGGCGAGCAGGCCGGTCGCGCCGCCGTCCGAAAGCGGTTCGAGCCCCAGCCAGCGGGCGCCTTCGAGGCCGGCGAGCGTGCGACGGCAGGTGATCAGGGTGAGGCTGTCCGGACCGGTGACCAGCAACGGCCGGACCTGCGCCTCGTCGGCGGCGTTGTCGAGCAGCAGCAGCACTTTCCGGTCTTCGAGCAGCATCCGCAGCAACGCCGACCGTTCGCTTTCGGAGGCGGGGACCTGACCCGGCGCGACGTCCAGCGCGCGCAGCAGCCGATCGAGCGCGGCCTTGGCGCTCAGTGGTTCCTCGTCCATCCCGCGCAGGTCCACCGCGTAGCCGCCGTCGGGGAAGTCCGGGCGCCACCGATCCGCCGCGGTCACCGCGAGCGCGGTCTTCCCGACCCCGGCCTGCCCGACGATCGCGACCACGCCGCCACCCTCGGCGACCTTCGCGGACAGTTGCTCCAGTTCGCTTTCCCGGCCGGACAGATCCGCCACCGGCGCGGGCAGCGCGCAGGTCGCCGCGACCTGGGCGGCCAGCGCGGGGTTCCGGCGCCGTCCCTGCTTGGCGACGGTCAGGAAGAATTCGCGGTCACCGCCGGTCAGGCCGAGCGCGTCCGCCAGCACTTCGGCGGAGCGCTGCTGGGCGGCTCGCGCGCGGCCGCGTTCCAGCTCACGCAGGGCGCGGACGCTGATCCCGGACGCTTCGGCCAGCCGCCCCTGTGTCCAGCCCGCGGCCCGGCGGTGTTCGAGCAGCAGCTTGCCGAACACCGACCGCTTCTCAGTCGCCTCCACGGGTTCCACCACCGTCCATTCAACCGGCAGGCTTCCGGTGACGAAAAGCTGCCCCCCGCTTCCGCTTGTCCCGCCTTCTCCGTGGCCGGTTACCTGGAAAGCATGTCGACGACCATGACGACACCGGTCCGGCCGATGGCCAGGACCCAGGAACGCGGGGAGATCCGGGTCGCCGTGCACGCCGGTGACCCGCTCGTCCGGGCGGGCCTGCGCAGCGCGCTCGGCGACGGCCCCGGCATCACCCTGCGGGACGACCCGGACCAGGCCGACGTCCTCGTCGCGGTGGCGGGAAGCGAGCCGCACCGGATCCCGGCCGGGTCCGCCCGGCTGGTGCTGGTCGCGGATCAGCCCAATCAGGCGGAACTGTGGGCCGCGGTGGAACGCGGGCTCGCCGTCGTCGTCGCCCGCGCCGAGGCGACGCCCGGACGGCTGCGGCGCGCCGTCGCGGACGCCCACGCCGGCCGGGGGGATCTGCCCGCCGACCAGCTCGGCAGTCTGCTCCGGGGGATTTCGCGGCTGCACAAGGAAGTCCTCGAGCCGCGCGAGCTGACCCTCAGCGGTTTGTCGCCTCGGGAGACCGAGGTGCTCCGGCTACTCGCGGAAGGCTTCGACACCGGTGAAATCGCGCGGCGCGTGGCGTACTCCGACCGGACCGTGAAGAACATCCTGCACGGCCTGCTCAGCCGGTTCGGACTCCGCAACCGCACCCACGTCGTGGCGTACGCGCTCCGCGAAGGTCTCATCTGACGAGCGGACTTCAGATGACTCCTTCACGGATCGCGTACGCCACCGCGTGCGAACGGTTCCGTAGCCGCAGCCGGTCGGTGACGGAGTAGATGATGTTCTTCACCGTGCGCTCGGAGTAGGAGAGCTCGGCGGCGATCTCACCCGTGTCGAGCCCGTCGGCCATCAGGCGCAGGACGTCGATCTCCCGCGAGGAGAGCGCGGCCGCGGCGGGCCCGCTCGGCGCGAGCATCTCCCGGTGTAGCCGTTCGGCGTGTTCGGCCAGCCGGTCGAGCAGATCGGGCGGCGGGCCCGTGCCCGCCGACGCGGCGACGCGGACGCTGTCGGCCACTCGCGCGTCGGTCGCCGCCGACCTCGGCAGGATGGCGACCACCCGGCACGCCACCGCGGCCGCGAGCCCGCCCTCCTCGATCCGGTCGGTCACCAGCACGATCGGCTTGCCGAGCTTGGCGGTGACGGCGCGCAACGCGGTGACCGCCTCCGTCGAAAACCGGTCGAAGGCCGCGACGACGACGTCTGTTCCTTCTCGCGTCCGGCCGTCGACCACCCGCACGGCCGCCCGGGTGTCGAGGAGGTCGGCCATTCCGGCCTTCGTGATGGGGTCCAGGGCGCAGACGCTCACCCGAACTGCTTGCATGTGCCCCTCTTCTGCCGTGGACCGCTCCGTCCACTGTGGATCTCGGGTTTGTCAAGAGCCGCAAGGACAAAAAGCGTTGCCCGCACGATCGAGCGGACCTCTTGTACCGTGGGCTCCGGGTAGCGGCCCGCCTGGGTGACCCCCACACCTGACGGTGGGTCGCTCCCTTTTCCGCGCGGCTCGTGGCGATTCTCGCCCGCCGCGAACGGCCCCGGCAACGCGTTCGGCCGTGTCCTGCTTCCCCCGCCAGCCGAGACTGGCCGATTGGGCATCCGCTATCCGTACGACCCGAAAAAAGTGCCTCCGAGCTGGGAAGACGCCATGATGGCGCCACGTGGCACCACTTTGGCCTTGCATTGGCGCCATCGTAGTGCCATGATGGCACCATGGATTTGACGCCCTTTGTGGACAACGTTCGCCGGGAGCTCGCCGTCGCCGCCGAGGCGGGCGGAGCCGAGGCGAGTGCCCTCGCCGAACGCCTGACCGCGCCGCTCGCGTCGGCCATCCGTCTCGCGCTGCTGGACGCGTTGTCCGCCGCGTCGGACGAGATCACACGGGACCTCGCGCCCGGTTCGGTCGAGGTCCGGCTTCGTGCCGGGGAAGCCAGCTTCGCCGTCACGCTGCCCGCGGTCGAGCAGGCCGCGCCCGCCGCGGCGGCGGTGCCGGAACCTCCGGCGCCGCCGATGCCGCCACTGCCGCCGATCCCGGACGAGGAAGGGGCGACGGCCCGCATCAACTTCCGGCTGCCGGAACAACTCAAGGCGCGCGTCGAAGAAGCCGCGGCCGCGCAAGGTCGTTCGGTCAACGCGTGGCTCGTGCGGGCCGCGTCCGCCGCGTTGCGACCGTCGGAACCGGCCACGCCGCCCGCCCCGGCGAGCGGCGGTCTTCCCGGCACCCAGCGCTACACCGGCTGGGTCAGCTAGACCACCTAGACCAGCACAAACACCGATCACACCACTTCCGAGGGGACAACCATGCCTTCTTTCGCCACTCCCGAACCCATTCTCGCCGACCTCGAACCGGTCGTCGGCAGCGTCCGCATCGTCGCCGGAGACCGCACCGACACGGTCGTCGAAGTCTCCCCGATGGACGAGAACAACGACTCCGACGTCGAAGCCGCGAAGCGGACCGTCGTCGAATTCTCCGGCGGCACGCTGACGGTCCGCGCGCCGAAAATGCGCCTGCTCGACTTCTCCCGGCGGACGCGGTCGATCGACGTGACCATCGAACTGCCCGCCGGCTCCCGGGTGCAGGGGAGCACCGGCCTCGGCGACCTGACGGTGACCGGGCGGATCGGTTCGTGCCGCTACAAGTCCGGGACCGGGCACATCCGGCTCGACCACACCGGTGAGCTGAAGCTGCACTCCGCGTCCGGGAGCATCGTCGTCGGGCACGTCGAAGGCAACGCCGACATCAGCACCAGTTCCGGCCGGGTCGAGGTCGGCGCGATCACCGGCACCGCGGTGGTCAAGAACTCCAACGGCTCCACCACGATCGGGACGGCGGGGGACGCGATCCGCCTCCGCTCGGCCAACGGCGACATCGCCGTCGACAAGGCCGAAAGCGGCGTGGAAGCCAAGACCGCCAACGGTTCCATCCGGGTGCTCGACGCCGTCAGGGGCAAGCTCAACCTGGACACGTCGATGGGGAACGTCGAGGTGGGCATCCGCGAGGGCACCGCGGCCTGGCTCGACGTGAACACCAGCTTCGGCCGCGTCATCAACGACATGACCGCCGCCACCGCGCCCGGCGCCACGACCGACAAGCTCGAAGTCCACGCCGGTACCTCCGTCGGCGACATCATCGTTCACCGCTCCTGACCCGCGAGTCCTTACATTCCAAGGGGATCCACATGAGACACCCGGCCATCTCCGCGACCGGACTGCGCAAGTCCTACGGCGACAAGGTCGTCTTGGACGGCATCGACCTGCACGTTCCGGCAGGCACCGTCTTCTCGCTGCTCGGGCCGAACGGCGCGGGCAAGACCACCACGGTCAACATCCTGTCCACTCTGGTCGGTCCGGACGCGGGTGGCGCGACCGTCGCCGGCGCCGACCTGGCCACCAATCCGGACGGCGTCCGTGCCGCCATCGGCGTCACCGGCCAGTTCTCCGCGGTCGACAACCTCCTCACCGGTGAGGAGAACCTGTTCCTCATGGCGGACCTTCACCATCTGCCGCGCCGCGCGGGGCGGAAGCGCGCCGCCGAACTCCTGGAGCGGTTCGAACTGAACGACGCCGCGAAGAAGACGCCTGCCACGTTTTCGGGTGGCATGCGCCGCAAACTCGATCTGGCGATGACCCTGATCGGCGACCCGGAGGTCATCTTCCTCGACGAGCCGACCACCGGTCTCGACCCGCGAAGCCGCCGCACGATGTGGGAGATCATCCGGGACCTCGTCGAGGGCGGCGTGACGATCTTCCTCACCACGCAGTACCTGGAGGAGGCGGATCAGCTCGCCGACCGCGTCGCCGTCCTCGACGGTGGCCGGATCGTCGCGCTGGGCACGCCCGACGAACTGAAGCGGCGTGTGCCCGGCGGCCACCTGCAACTGAAGTTCCCCGACGCCGCCGCGCTGAGCGACGCGACCCGCGCGCTTCGAGTGTCCACTTCGGACGAAGAGGCGCTGGTGATCCGCGTGCCGACCGACGGCACCCTCACCGCTCTCCGCGCGGTGCTGGACCGGCTCGACGCCGAGGCCGTCGCCGTCGACAGCCTCACCGTGCACACCCCGGACCTCGACGACGTGTTCCTCAGCCTGACCGGTCACCGGACCGAAGCGACCAAGGAGATGGCCCGATGACCACCCTGTCCCTCTCGATGCGTGACTCGGCGACCATGCTGCGCCGCAACATCCGGCACATGCAACGGTATCCGTCGCTCACCATCATGCTGATCGGCCAGCCGATCGTGTTCCTGCTGCTGTTCGTCTACGTCTTCGGCGGCACGCTCGGAAACGGCCTCGGCGGCGGGGGAGGCAGAGCCGAGTACGTCGGCTACGTGACGCCCGCCATCCTGCTCGTGACCGTGTGCAGTGCCGCGCTCGGCACCGCGATCTCCGTCGCGACGGACATGACCGAGGGCATCATCGCCCGGTTCCGCACGATGGCGATCAGCAAGGCCTCGGTCCTGACCGGGCACGTCATCGGCGCGTTCATCCAGACGGCGTTCGCCCTCGCCGTCGTCTTCGGGGTCACGCTGCTCGTCGGCTTCTCGCCGACGGCGGGCGTCGGCGAGTGGTTCGCCGTCGTCGGCGTGCTGTTGCTGCTGACCATCGCGCTCACCTGGCTTTCGATGGCGCTCGGCCTGGCGGCCAAGAGTGTGGAGACGGCCAGCAACACGCCCATGATCTTCATGCTGCTGCCCTTCCTCGGCAGCGGGTTCGTGCCCACCGACTCCATGCCCGCCTGGCTGCGCTGGTTCGCCGACTACCAGCCGTTCACGCCGGTCATCGAGACCATCCGGGGACTGCTGCTCGGCACCCCGATCGGCGACAGCGGCTGGTTCGCGGTGGGGTGGTGCGTCGTGCTCGCGACCGTCGGGTACCTGTGGTCGAAGTCCTTGTTCGCGAAGGAGCGTGACCGCTGATCTTCGGTGCGCTGGGGGTCGCCCCGGGCCGGAACCGCCTTCAGGGTTCCGGTCCGGGGCGTTTTGCTCGTGAGTGGTAAGGACGGTTCTATTGAGAGGCAAGGTGAATATGGCGTGATCGAGTCTCCTGCCGAGCTGACCTTCGCGACACGGACTGAACTGGCCCGCGGGAGCCGGTCGTGACCTCAACGGTCCACACAGGACACTCGTTCCAGGTTAAACGCCCGTTTTGGTCACTTCGCGCGGTCTTGTGAAGGGGTCGTGAGTGATAAAGAGGGTTCTAACCCTCATTATCACTCACGACCCCCCGCGGAAAACCTCATATGGCCGTAAATCGGACACTCGATCGTCCCATGTTGACACTCGGGGCGCGCCTGGTCGCCGTCCAGTCCGGAACCATGTCCCCGGGCGGCGAAGAGGACCTGCGCGGCAGGATCGACCATGCCATATTTGCTTATCGCCCAATAGTCGTCCTCGCCACTCACGACAGTGCTTTCGCGCGACTGGGTGGACGACACCCGTGCTCAGACGGACGACACACGTGACTGGACGGACGACACGCGACGGGCTCGGCTGCACCTGAGACGCGATCGGCTCTAATCGCCGCTCGCCCAAGCGTCGATGCCGTCCAGGAACCGGTCCACCCCGAAGGCGAGTTCCGCGGGCAGCGCCCCGTCGTCGGCGGCGTCGTGTCCTGAAGGGACAGTGGCTTCCGCCGCGTGGACGGCCGCCAGCGCGGGGTAACCGACGGGGTCGATGAGGTCGTTCAGCGCCAGCGACAGTTCCGTTTCGGTGTGCGGGAGCCCGCCTTTGGTCTTGTGCGCGCTGTTCATGTCCAGGCTGATCTGCGCGGTGCCGCGGACGACGGCGGTCAGGTGCAGGGCGGCGGCCCTCGCCTCGGCGGGGGCGAGCCCGGCTTTGAGCAGGGGCCGGAGCAGGCGGTCCAGCCAGGCGAGGTGGTTGGGGCCGATCGGGGAGTGGTCGAGCGGGACACGCAGCAGCCAGGGATGCGTCCGGAAGCCTGCCCAGAGCGCCCCGACCCACCGATGGACGGCGTCACGGAAGTCCGTCGCGTCGTCGAGTTCGGGTGGCTTCGCGGCCGCGACGTCGGCCATCACCTCCAGGAGCAGGTCCTTGCTCGCGATGTGGTTGTAGATCGACATCGTCGAGTAGCCGAGTTCGCTGGCGACCCGCTGCATGGAGAGCGCGTCCAGGCCGTCGGTGTCCGCGACTTGGATCGCGGCCTGGGCGATGTGTTCCACGGAGAGCCGGGCCCGCGGCCCGCGCCTGCCGGGGGTGCGTCCCGCCCACAACAGCGCGAGGCTGCGCTGGAGATCCGGGCCCTTGCCGTCACGTGTCGCCATCCGTCCATCCTAAAACTCTGTATGCCATACATTCATGTGTATGGTGTACATAGTTTCTGATCGTCTTCTCCCGAACGGATCACCATGACCTCGTCGAACGCGCCCCGCTGGTGGCGGCGCCCCTGGATCGTGCCGTTGATGCTGGTGGCGGGCGCTTTCCTGGCCTTCGCCGTCCCGCCGTACCTGACCTTCGACCCGGCCGAATCGCGCCTCGAACCGCCGCCGGGCAACGACTTCTACTACCCGCTGCTCGTCGCGCACGTCCTCTTCGGCACGGTCGCCATGGTCACCGCCTGTTTCCAGGTCTGGCCCGCGTTCCGGGCCAAGTACCGGCGCGGGCACCGGATCACCGGGCGGATCTACGTCTTCGCCGGAGCCCTTCCCGCCGGGCTGGTGGGGCTGTACATCGGCTGGCACACGGCCGCGGGGCCCTCGGTGCGGGTGGCCAACCTGGTGGGCTCGGTGCTGTGGATCGCGGTCACGGTCATCGGGCTGCGGATGGCGCGTCAGCGCCGGTTCGCCGACCATCGGCGATGGATGTCCCGCAGCTTCGCGCTTTCGATGTCGATCGTGCTGAGCCGGGTGATCAACATCGTGGCCACGATCGTGCTGACCCCGCAGATCGACACCACCTTCGGCGGCAGCGAGGCGCTCATGAAGTACAGCGCCGTGAGCATCGGCGCCTGGGGCGGCCCGTTGCTTCTGCTGGTGCTCGCGGACTTCGTGCTGGAGCGCCGGAAGGCCCCGAAGAAGCCCTCCGGCGAACCCGTCACGAGCCCTGCGCCCCGCAGGCAAGGTCGCCCGGCGGCCGCGAGCCGGTGACCAGGAACCTCGTCGCGAGGTCGTTGGCGCATTCGTTGTCCTTGAACAGGTACGCCAGATGCCCGCCTTGATCGACCGTGACCATCCTGGCGCGGTCCCCGAAGGCCTCGCGCAGCTTCCGGGCGCCTGCCAGCGGCGTGGCCGGATCGCGGAGGTTCTGCACGATCAGCACGTTCGACGGGCCGTGGCCGGTGATCTTCACCGGCGGTTCGATCGGTTCGGACGGCCAGAACGCGCAAGGCGTGACGTTCGCGGCCGCCGCGCCGAACATCGGGTGCCGGAACCGGTCGATCGCCACGTTGCGCCGGTAGTTCCCGACGTTCTCGGGCCAGTCGGAGTCGTTGCAGATCACGTGCAGCTGACTCGCGATGTAGTTGTCGGACGGGTACGCGGCGCCGGCGGGCGATCCTCCGGGGGCGGGCGCCGGCACCGGTTTCCCGGTGTCGAGCGCGCGCCAGGTCTCGGCCAGCTTCGGCAGGTTCTTGTCGTAGTAGAGATCGGCGAACGTGACGTGCCGGAACGCCTTGCCGTCATAGCCGTCCGGGCTCGGTTTCCGGTCCAGCCGCGCGGCGAGCTCGAAGTACTTCGCGGTCACCTGTGCCGGTGTCCGGCCCAGGCCGTACTCGGGCTTCGAGGCGGCGAATTTCGCGAAGTCCGGGAAGCGGTCCTCGACACCCTGTCCGAACATCCGCGCGAAGTCGGCGTCCCAGCCGCCGGGGCCGGTCGCGCTGTCGATCAGGAACCGGTCGCTGCGCTCGGGGAACAACGAGGTGTACACCGAGCCGAGGTAGGTGCCGTAGGAGATGCCGAAGTAGTTCACCTTCCGCTCGCCCAGCGCCTCGCGGACCCGGTCCATGTCGCGCGCGGTGTTGGCGGTGGTCATGTACGGCAAGAGCGACGCGGTGGCCGACGAGCCGCATTTCGCGGCGACCCCGGCGACCCGCTGGGCCTCGGTCGTGACGTCGGCGGAGTTCCTGGCGTACAGCGGGATGTTGGTCGGATGGTCCAGGAGGCTCAGCCCGCAGGTCACCGGGGTGCTGTTGTGGACGCCTCGCGGGTCCATCCCGATCACGTCGTAGCTGTCGAGCACCTCTTGCGGGATCTTCAGCTTCCTGAGGGTGTCCGGATAGGCCAGCCCTTCGCCGCCGGGGCCGCCGGTGTTGGTCAGCAGCACGCCGCGGCGCTTCTCCGGTTTGGCGCTCGCCAGCCGCGAGATCGCGATCTCGATGGTCTTCCCGCCGGGGTCGCGGTAGTCCAGCGGGACGTCGAGGGTGCCGCACTCCAGTCCGAGACCGGCCGCCTCCTCCGGGCACGGACCCCATTTCGGCGGGGGCGCCGCCGACGCGACCGCCGGGGTCGCCGCGGTCACCAAGGCGGCCGCGAGAACGGGAAGAAGGGCTTTGCGCATGAGCTTTCCTCCATTTCGGACGGTCATCGGCGCGGTTCCCAGCGGAAGAGCCGCGAAGCCAGCACGACGGCGACGACGACCCAGGCCAGCGTCGGCGCGAGCAGGAGCAGCGAATCGCCGATGGCGACGCCGCCGTTCCAGGCGTTGACGGCGAGTTCGGTGGCCGAGCCACCGGGCAGCAGCCGCTTGACCAGGGTCAGGTCGTCGGTGCCGGAGAGGCCGACCCACGAGGCCACGGCGATGACGCCGAGGCTGACCGGCAGGGTGGTGACCTGGGCGTGCTCGGGTGAGTTGGTCAGGCCCGCGGTGGCGAGGCCGAGGCCGATCATCATGGCGACGGTGGCGAGCACCGCCACCACCAGCAAGGCGACGTTGGCGGGTGTTCCGGCGACCACCCCCAGCACGATCATGATCACGGTCACCTGGACGAGTGAGATGACGGTGACCGGCAGCACGAGCCCGATCAGGATGGACGAGTCGCCGGCCGCGGTGGAGCGCAGCCGCTTGAGGAACAGGTTCTGCCGCCGCGAGGCCAGCGTGGTCACGGCGCTGGTGTAGAGACCGAAGGCGCACACGGTGAACATCACGATCGCCGCGACGTAGCCGAGACTGCCGATCTTCTCGAAGAGTTCGTGCTGATAGACGAAGAACGCGGAGATGGCGAGGGGCATCACGAAACTGGTGATCAGGACCGAGCGGTTCCGGAAGATCTGGATCAGCTCGCTACGGGCTATCGAAAGCATGTCGGAAGTCCTTTGTGGAGTGGTCTAGTCGTTGTCGATGGCGCGGAACACGTCGTCGAGCCGGGTCGGGCCCGCTTCGAGGTCCAGCAGTTCGATCGCGTTGTCCCGCGCCCACCGCAGCAGGGTGTGCAGGTCCTTCTGCAAGCCGAAGGTCTCGATGACGAACTTGCCGTCGTGTGCACGCCTGCCCTGCAACGGCAGTGCCGGAGCCGACGCCGGAAGGGTGAACCGGATCACGGCGGGCAGCGTCCGCGTCAGTTCGGAGACCGTGCCCTCCTGGTGGAAGGTCCCCCGGTGCATCAGGCCGATGCGGTCGGCGCGCTGCTGCGCCTCCTCCAGGTAGTGCGTGGTGAGCACGATGGTCGAACCGTCCTCGCGCATTTTGTCGACGGCGTCCCACAGCGCGTCCCGCGATTGGATGTCCAGACCGGTCGTCGGCTCGTCGAGGAAAACCAGTTCCGGCGAGCCGTACACCGCGGTCGCGAAGTCGAGCCGCCGTTTCTCGCCACCGGAAAGCTGTGACACCTTCGTGGTGGCCTTGCGGGTGAGGTCCACGACGCCGAGCACTCGTTCGAGCCGGTCCGTACGCCGCGTCAGCGCCCCGATCAAGTGGATCGATTCCTTCACCGTCAGATCCGGTGAGAAACCGCTCTCCTGCAACATGATGCCCATCCTCGGCCGGACGGCGGCGCGGTCCCGCGGGCTCTTGCCGAGCACCCGCACCGTGCCCGACGTCGGGTTTCGGTGTCCTTCAAGGGTTTCCAGGGTCGAGGTCTTCCCGGCCCCGTTCGTGCCGAGCAGGGCGTAGAATTCGCCCCGTCCCACCTGGAAGGACAGATCCTTCACGGCGTGGAAGTCGCCGTACTTCAGGTTCAGCCGGTCAACGTCGATCACTGGTGTCGAAGTCATACCTTGATCTCAGCCGCTCGGACGCGGTCCGGCCAGTGCGGCCACGTCATGATGAATCCATGACGTGGTGTCACTGTTGCCCGCCGTGGCGGAAGGCCGATACTGGTCCCATGTCTGATGTGGACACCGAGCCCGCCAGGGGAAAGCTGCGCAGGCTCAACCTCACCATGTTCCTCCCGCTCTTCGCCGTGGCCGGGGTGATCGTGGTGGTGACGGACGCGCGGGCCTGGTGGCACGCTGTCGTCCTGAGCGCGAGCGTGCTGGCGGCCGGGGTCGCCTTCGTGCGCTGGGCGTCGGGTGAGGTCCTGCGGGTCGCGATCCCGTGCCTGGCCGTCACGGCGGCCGTGTGGCCGTTTTCCGTGCTGCTGATCGGCGGCGGCTCGGCGTTCTTCGGAATCCTCCTCGTGGGTTCCTTCGTCATTCCCCAGCTGCCCCGGCACCGGGTCGCGGCCGCTTTCGCGCTCCCCACCTACATCGCGGGGGTGGGCGCGCTGAGGCTGCTCGTCGCCCACGACGACGTCTCCGGCGAGCTGATCCGGTTCGTCTTCGTCCCCGCCGGGATCACCGCCATCGTGGTCGGCCTCATGTTCCCCAACAAGCGGTTCTACGACGTCGTCGAGGAACTCGAGGAGTCGCGCGAACGGGAAGCGGAATTGGCCGTGATCCGCGAACGCGTCCGGTTCGCCAGCGATCTGCACGACATCCAGGGCCACACGCTGCACGTGGTGAAGCTGAAGACCGCGCTCGCGCGGAAACTGGTGGACATCGACGCCGAGCGGGCCAAGCAGGAGCTGGGGGAGATCCACGCGCTGGTCAGCGACACGATCACCCAGACGAAGGAACTCGCCTATTCTCAGCGAGAGCTCAACCTCTCCGCCGAACTGGAGAACGCGAGGAACCTTTTCGAGGCCGCGGGGATCCGTGTGCGCGTCAACCGGGAGGCGGACGTCGACCCGGACGCGGGCAGGCTGCTCGGCCAGGTCCTGCGCGAGACCACGACCAACATCCTGCGCCACGCGCAGGCGACCCGGGTGCGGATCACCCTGTCGGAATGGAGCATCGGCATCGTCAACGACGGCGCCCAGCGCGCACCGCTGCCGGAACTCCGCGGGCTGGCCGCGCTCGAACAACGCGTCGTCGCCGAAGGCGGCGAACTGACGGTGAAGCAGGAGGACGGTCAGTTCGTGACGGCCGCGTCCTTTCCCGGCAAGCGTTCCGAAGTACTGGAGAAGCGATGACCACGGTGGTGCTCGCCGACGACGAAGCCCTGCTCCGCAAGGCGATGGCCGCGCTGCTCCCGCTCGAGGGCGAGATCACCGTCCTGGCGGAAGCGGAGAACGGCGAGGAGGCCGTCGAGGCCACTCTGCGGCACGAGCCCGACGTCCTCGTCATCGACCTGGAGATGCCCGGTGTGGACGGGCTCGGCGCGGTCGCGGAAATCCGCCGCACCCGGCCGAACCAGGTCATCCTCATGCTGACCCGGCACGCGAAACCCGGGGTGCTGCGCAAGGCCCTCAAACTCGGTGTCCAGGGTTTCGTCAGCAAGGCGGCCGAACCCTCGCACATCACGTCCGTCATCGCCGCCCTGCACCAGGGCAAACGCTGGATCGACCCGGACGTCTCCGCACTCGCCGTCGTCGACGACTGTCCCCTCACCGAGCGGGAGCTGGAGGTGCTGCGGGTGACCGGTGAGGGCTACTCCGTCGCCGAGATCGCCGGCCAGCTGCACCTCGCGCAGGGCACGGTGCGGAACTACCTCTCGAACGCGATGCAGAAGACGCAGACCCAGACCCGGCACGAGGCGGCCCGGTACGCCCGCGAACACGACTGGCTCTAGCTCTGGCGCGCCCGGATGTGGGCGCGTTCGCCCTGCGGCCCGAAAAGGACCAGAGTCTCCACGGCGTGCCCGTCGGCCGAGCCGAGCCAGTGCGGCAGCGCGGTGTCGAATTCGGCGGCCTCGCCGGGCGGCAGGACCATGTCCCGGTCGCCGACCACGAGCCTCAGCCGTCCATTGAGGACATACACCCACTCGTAGCCGCCATGGGTCTGCGGCGTGGGTTCCGCCGGTTCGTCACGGCTCGGGATCAGCATTTTGAACGCCTGGACACCCCCGGCGCGCCGGGTGAGCGGCAGGAAGGTCATGCCGTGGCGGTGAATCGGCCGCAAATGGATCCGCGGGTCTCCGGTGCGGGGCGCGCCGACGAGATCGTCCAGGGGCACGCCGTGCACGCGGGCCAGCGGCAGCAGCAGTTCCAGGGTGGGCCGCCGCCCGCCGCTTTCCAGCCGTGACAAGGTGCTTTCCGAGATCCCGGTCGTCGTCGACACCTCGGCCAAGGTCAGGCCCCGGTGTTTGCGCAGCGCGCGCAACCGGGGGCCCACCGCGTCCAGCACCTCGTCCGTCTCGTCCATGCCGTCGATCTTGCCAGGTCGGCAAGTTTTCGTGCCAATTCGTGCCGCCCGAGGCGAAGGTGGTGCCCATGAACGCGACCGAATTCTGGGACGGACTCCACGAACGGCGCTCCGCCGGACCGCCGAAGGTGAACACGAGACTGGCCGAGATCGCCGGCCCGCTGACCCCGGGCACCGCGCTCGACCTCGGCTGTGGTGGCGGGGGAGACGCGTTGTGGCTGGCCGCCCGGGGCTGGCGGGTGACCGCTGTCGACATCTCCGGCGCTGCCGTGCGCTCGCTGCAGGGACGCGGTGAGCCGATCAAGGCGCTCCGCGTCGACCTGGCCGAAGACTTCCCGGGCGGCACTTTCGATCTGGTGTCCGCGCTGTACTTCCACACACCGTTCGCGCTGGACCGGGTCCGCGTGCTGCGGACCGCCGCGAACGCGGTGAAGCCGGGCGGACGGCTGGTGATCGTCGATCACGGCTCCGCCGCGCCCTGGTCGTGGGATCAGGACGCGCGGTACCCCACCCCGCTCGAAGTGGCCGCCGAGCTGGCGCTCGACCGGACGGAATGGTCGATCGACCGCGCGGACGCCGCCGAACGGCGGGCCACCGGTCCCTCGGGGCAGACCGCGACCGTCGTCGACCACATCCTGGTTCTCGGACGGACGGGGCGATGAGCCGGAAACGGGATGCCGGGCCTCCGTCCACCGGACCGGGTGAGAAGGACGTGCTCGCCGGGTTTCTCGACTACCTGCGCGCCGCCGTCGTCGCCAAGGCCGAAGGGGTGCCGGGAGACCTGGCACGGGCTCCGGGAGTGCCCTCCGGCACGAACCTGCTGGGCCTGGTCAAGCACCTGACCCAGGTGGAACGGCACTGGCTGCTCGGTCACCACGTCGCCGACTGGAAGGCGACGTTCCACCCGGCCCCCGAAGACACGACGGCGTCGATCCTCGCCGCCTACCGGGAAACCATCGCCGAGGCGAACGACGAAATCGCGTCCTGGGACGACCTCGCCGCGAAGGGGCCTCGCCGGGGATCACGGCGCTGGACGCTGGCTCATCTGATCGAGGAAACCGCACGGCACGCGGGACACGCCGACATCCTGCGCGAACTGATCGACGGCGCCACCGGGCGCTGAAACGGAGACTTCCATGCTCCACCGAGCAGCCGCGTTCGTCGCGGCCCTCGCCCTGCTGACGGCTTGCGCTTCGCCGACGGCCGCCCCGTCCTACGACACCGTCACCCGCGGCGACACGGCTTTCGCGCAGCGGTTCCGGCACGAGTTCGCCGACGTCGACGGCGTGAAGATGCACTACGTCACCGGCGGGAAGGGAGCCCCGCTCGTCCTGCTGCACGGCTGGCCCCAGACCTGGTACGGCTGGCACCGCGTCATGCCCGCGCTGGCCGAGCACTTCACGTTGTACGCGCTCGACCTTCCCGGCCTCGGCGACAGCACCGGTGCGCCGCCCGGCTACGACAAGGCGACCCTCGCCCGCTACGTGCACGGACTCGTCGCCGGAAAGCTGGGCCTGCGCGACGTCCGGATCGCCGGACACGACCTCGGTGCGGCGGTCGCTTTCCAGTACGCCGCGCAGTTCCCCGCCGATCTCACGAAGCTCGCCTATCTCGACCTGCCGCTACCTGGCCCCGCGCTCGACGGGGCGGCCTACCGGAACCTGAGCTGGCACATCGCCTTCCACTCGCAGAAGACGGTGCCCGAAGCCGTCGTCGGTGACGACGTCCGCGAGTATCTTTCCCTGTTCTATCCCCAGGTCGCCTACTCGGGAACGGCTTTCGGCGGGCCCGGGGCGCCGTCGCCGTTCGACGACGCCGAGATCGACGAGTACGCCCGGACCTATACCAGGCCCGAGGTCCTGCACGGCGGTTTCGAGCTCTACCGGACGCTCGGCCAGGACGCGGCCGCGAACGTCGGCGCGAAACCCATCACCACGCCCACCCTGCTGATGACCGCCGAAGGACTCCTCGAACCGCAGAAGGCCACGCTGGCTCCCCGCGTCGCCGACCTCGCCCGCGCCGTCGAAGTGCCCCGGGCCGGACATTGGCTCGCCGAGGAGAATCCGGAGTTCGTGAGCGCCGAGCTGGTCGGGTTCCTGAAGTAGGTTGCCCGTGATCGACGACCTTTGCCATGCTTCGCTCGTGTCCTCACCTTCCATGCCCACTTTGGACGTCCTCAACCATCCCTTCCGTGAACAGTTCGAGGTGTTCCTCGACGAGCATCGCCGGGTGCTGGCGGAATGCCTGGAAGGGCTGACCGAGGAGCAGGCGCGCCGGTCGCTCGTTCCCTCCCGCACGACGCTGCTCGGTCTCGTGAAGCACGTGACCTTCGTGGAGAAGGTCTGGTTCGACGAAGCCGTCACCTGCCGCCCGCGTGCCGAGATCGGGATTCCCGACACGCCGGACGAATCGTTCATCCTCGACGACGGGGACACGATCGCGAGCGTGCTGCAGGCACATCGCGAGGCTTGCGAGGCGTCACGGAAGGCGGCGTCGAAGCTGGGGTTGGACGACCTGCTTCACGGGAACCGGCGCGGCCCGCTCCCGTTGCGCTGGGTGTACCTGCACATGCTGCGCGAGCTGGCGCAGCACGGCGGCCACGCGGACATCCTGCGCGAGCAGATCCTGAGCGCCTGAGAAGGACGCGCCGTTCCGATGGGCGGAGTTGTGAAAGCCACTTTCGCAACCTTCAACGTTGCGAAAGTGGCTTTCGCAACTCCGCTTCCGTCATCGCGACACTCTCCAGAACTGCGAGCATCCGCGCCTCGCATCTCGAGAGATACGCGTGATGGCGGGGAACGAAAGCTCCCCGCCATCACGCGCTCATCTGTGTCAGGACCGGGTCAGGGTGACCCCGTAGTTGTTCGCCGCGTCCACGACGGGCTGGTAGTAGGAGTACGAGCCGGTCGCGTTGGAGCCCTGGTTCCAGCCGCAGTCGTGCCCGTCGTCGGGGCCGCCGGAGGTCATGCCCTGCGCGGTGTTGCCCGCGATGTAGGCACCGCCGCTGTCCCCGCCCTCGGTGCAGACGGTCGACTTGGCCAGCCCCGTGGTGGCGACGCTTTCCCCGCTGTAGCGCACGGTCTGGTTGTAAGCGGTGATCTTGCCGCAGGTCCAGCCGGTGGTGTTGCCCGCCTTGCACAGCGTGGTGCCGACCGGCGCCTTCGAGCTGCCGGTGATCCGCACCGTGGTGCCCTTGCGGGTGTCCACGTAGCCGCGGCCGGTGTCCTCGTCGTCGATGTCCATCAGGCCCATGTCGACCGACGGGAACTCGGTGGCGACACCGCGTCCGATGTGGACACCGTTGCGGTTCAGGATGTCCGGGTTGCCCTCGACGCAGTGCCCGGCGGTGAGCAGCACGTTGTCGCCGTCGCTGGTGGTGCCGGGGAAGCCGAGCGAGCAGTTGGTGCCGGGGTCGAGGTCCATGATCTGGCCGGGGATGACGTCGGCCTGCGTGGTGTTGCCGTTGGCGACGCCGGTCCGGACGGTGACGCCGGGCAGAGCCGAAAGCCGCCGGACGAGGGTGTCGGCGGCACCCGGCTGCACGGTGACGACGACCTGGTCGGCCGCGAGTTCCGGGCCCCACGACTGGACCTGGCCGACGTCGCTGCCGATCACCTTGCCGACGGTGCCGGACAGGGCGTTCAGCGCGTTCTCGCCGCGGGCGCCGAGACGCGGCGTCATCCCGGCCGACCGGAGGGCCTGGGCGGATCCGGCGTCGGCGGCGTTCACCACGAGGGCGCCGGCGTCGTCGAAGTACGCGCCGTCGGTGTGCAGGCCACGTGTTCTGATGCTTTCCAGCGACGAGATCAGGTTCTTCTCGTGGTCCAGCTTCTGTGCGGCCTGGAGCGGGCTGACCCGGAGCTGGGCGGCGAGGGTTTCCAGCATCGTCTGGTCGTAGGAACTGGCCTGAGCGGCGGTCGCCGGAACGGCGAGCGCGCCTATTCCGGCGCAGACACTCAGCAGGGTGAGCATGACGGGTCCGCGAATACGCATGCGCGTTTCCTTCGATAAGAGGGAACGACGAACCGCCGGAAATAGGTGAAAATGGCAGGGACCGGGCGGTTCATCTCGACGTGACGCACATTACGAGCGCCCGTCTATCCCGCCGTAGCGCCAAAAGTAGGTTCCGCGATCACGGTCCTACTTTCGTATGCGGAAAACGCGAAAAGACTGCGCATTCAATTGCGCGGAAGTGTCATTGTCTCAATGGTGTCAGTGGTCGCGTCGCTGAGATAGGCATCAAGCGCGGCCGCGCCGGAGAGCAGGGCGCGGCCCCGGGCCGAGAGCCGGGAGTGCCAGTCCCGCAGCGTCGATTCGAGCGGGACGACACCGCCCGCCGACCGGACCTGCTCGATCAGCGGCGCGATCCGCTCCAGGCGATAGCCGCCCCGCCGGAGCTGATGGGTCAGCTTGGCGTCGCGGACGTCGGCCGCGCTGTAGACGCGATAACCCGTCCGCGGATCACGTTCGGGCCGGAGCAGACCGGCGCGCTCCCAGGTGCGCAGGGTGGCGGGCCGGACGCCGAGTTTCCGGGACAGCGGGCCGACGAACGTCCCGCCCCGTTCCTGCGGCACGGGTTCGAGATCGCGGAGCGCGGCCGTGACGACCTGGAGGGTGCGGCGGTCTTCGAGCAGCTGCGCGTGGCTCTCGTCGATGAGCCGCAGCGCCTCCTCGATCGCGCCCCGGTTGACCGCCTCCATGATCGCCGCCGCTGTCGCGTGGCCGTGTCCGGGCACCAGCGCCAGGAAGGCGCGCAGGGCCTGCGCGTGCAGCGGGGTATAGGTGCGATAGCCGTGGGGGCCGCGTTCGGCCGCGGGGAGGATGCCGTCCGCCTCGTAGTTGCGGACGGCCTGTGTGGACAGACCGTGCTCGCGCGCCAGATCGACCGGCCTGAGCCGTCCGCCGGTTCGAAGGTTTCGGCCCACTCGCCCCACGATACAAGTCGCAGGACTTCACGCGTTCAGTCCTCTAATCGCGTGAGGAGCCTGCCCGCCGTTCGTAACGTGCGCGGTCCAGCCGGTACGCCGTGTCGAGCAGTTCACGGACGGCCGCTTCGGTGTTCGACGCTGGATTCACGATCGCCAGCCAGCCCGCGGTGCCGTACACGGGGTGGGCGATCAAGGTGTCCTCGACGCCGGGATCGACGTCGGTTCGGGCCGCTTCCCGGGGTGTTCGCCCGAGCCGCTCGGTGAACTCCTCCTTCCCGGCGTGGATGTTGACGCGGAACGTGTCCGGCCGGTCCAGGCGCGAGGACTCGTCGCCGGGGTAGTTCTTGGTCACGACCGTCGCGAAGGGCTGGACGGTCGTCGGGACGACGCCGTCGGGGGAGTAGTAGAAGAACGCGTCGCCCCAGCTGAGCTCCGGCCGGCCGTCGCCTTCCGAAGGCGTGAGAACCAGGACGCCGTCGCGGCCCGAGACGAGTTCGATGATCTCTTCGATGGTCATGTGCTCAAGCGTCGCATTAAAGTGCTTGTGGAGGGTTCGAGGACTTTTTCGATGGAGTGACGGTGGCAAGTCTCAAAACCGCGGAGATCGCGCGCCGGGCGGGCTGCTCGGTCCAGCAGGTGCGCAACCTCGAACGCGATGGCGTCCTCCCGGCGGCGACGCGGACGGCGTCGGGCTACCGGAACTACGAGGAGATCCACCTCCGGTCCGCGCTGGCCTACCGCGCGCTGGCCGCCGCCGTGGGGCCGGTCGAGGCGAAGAAGATCGTCCGGACCCTGCACCAGGGCCCGCTCCCCGAGGTGCTCGCGCTGCTCGACGCGGCGCACGCCGGGCTGGACGCCGAGCGGGCGGACCTCAGGGAGGCGAGGGAAGCCGTCCGGGTGATCTCCGGCGAACCGATCGACGACGTGCGCGGCTCGGACTCGATGAGCGTTTCCGAACTCGCGTCGGCGCTCGGCGTGCGTCCGTCGACACTGCGGCACTGGGACGCGGAACGGCTCGTGGTCCCCGGCCGCGATCAGCG
Source organism: Amycolatopsis thailandensis (assembly GCF_002234405.1). Classification (GTDB taxonomy): domain Bacteria; phylum Actinomycetota; class Actinomycetes; order Mycobacteriales; family Pseudonocardiaceae; genus Amycolatopsis; species Amycolatopsis thailandensis. The sequence continues at coordinate 21,480 of NZ_NMQT01000056.1, forward strand.
GGGGACGCGACGGTACACGCCGTCCCAGGTGCGGGACGCGCGGATCGTGCACCAGCTGCGGCTGGCCGGATACCGCGTCGAACCACTGCGCGCGCTGATACCGGAGTTGCGGCGTTCGCGGCGGCTGGAGGACGTCGCTTCCGCGCTCGCCGTCCGGGACGACGGCATCACGGCCCGTTCGCGGGCGCTTTTCGAAGGGAGTGCCGCGCTTTCGCTGGTCGCGTTTGGGAGTGGCGATTCGGGTTAGAGCCGTGTTTTAGGTGCCTGCTGGGTTCCGGCTGTGGCGGAGCGCGAGTCCGGTCAGTGAAGGCCTCCTTGCCTACCCTGAAGGTAGTGAAGGAGGCCTTCACGGACTGGGGTGATCGTCACTTTCAGCTCAGACGCACCAGCAACCACAGCGGCTGCGCGTGAAGGCGCTTCCCTCGGCTGAGCCGAGGAAACTCGACCTTCGCGGCGGCTCAAGTACATGATGGCCCCCTTCCTTGCGCCTAACGCAAGGAAGGGGGCCATCATGTACTTGCGAGCGGGCGCGAGCGGCGGTGACCTTTCGGTCGGGGTGCGTACCGCGGCATCCAGGGTCGCGAAAGTCACTTTCGGGACATCAGACGTCCCGAAAGTGGCTTTCACGACCCTGGACCCGGCAGACGCGCGAGCGAGCGATCACCACACCTTTGCCTTACGGCTCAAGAGAACTCACGAAGCGATGCGTTCCCGCAGGGCGGCGAGCGCCTTGTCGGCGTGCACGTCGAACTTCAGTTCGCTCTTGATCACCGCGAGGACCTTGCGATCGGTGTCGATCACGAAGGTGTGCCGCTTGGCGTGCAGCGGGTTGAACCGGCGCCAGACACCGAACTGCTTCGCGACAGCACCGTCCACATCGGACAGCAGCGGGTAGTCGAAGCCGTGCAAGTTCGAGAATTCACGCTGTTTGGTGACGCCGTCCGGGCTGATCCCGACGCGGTGGGCGCCGACTTCGCCGAATTCCGCGGCCAGATCGCGGAAGTGGCAGCTTTCGGCGGTGCAGCCACCGGTCATCGCGGCGGGATAGAAGAACAGCACGACCGGGCCGGTGGACAGGAAGTCCGACAGTGTGCGGTCCTGGCCGGTGTCGTCGGGCAGGGTGAAGTCCGGGGCGAGGTCTCCTTGGTCCATGTCCGGCATTCGGAGCCCGCGCCGGACCGGATTGGTCAGCGGGTGCAGCGCCAGAAGACCGTCGCGCTGTACGGGAAAAGGATCTTGTCGCACTCCTCGCAGTCCGTGAAGCCGGCCCAGGTCGCCTGGTTCCTGGCGTCATGCCGGGCGTAGATGAGCTCGAGGCCGAAGTCGCTCGACCCGTAGCCGACGAACTTCCTGGTCTCTTGCGTGGTCGCCGAAGCGGGGGTGGCGATCGTGCCGAGGACGGCTGCCGCGCCGAGCAGCGTGAGCAGTGTTTTTCTCATGCCGACCACGCTAGGGCGGGAGCGGTGCGCGCTTCGCCCGCTGGACGGGCGAAAAACGGATATCGTCGAGGTATGTCTTCTCGCAAGGTGGGCACTCAGCGTGCTTTCGACGCCGCCGCCGCCGATTTCACCGCACTGGGGCGTCATCTGTGGGAGCCGATCGGCGCGGCCACGGTGGCGGCGGCCGGGATCGGTGCGGGATCGCGGGTCCTCGACGCCTGCTGCGGCACCGGGGCCTCGGCGATTCCGGCGGCACACGCGGTCGGGGCCGATGGCTTGGTGGACGCGATCGACCTCTCCGGTCCGATGATCGGCGAATTGCGCCGGCTTTCGGCGGATTTGCCGCAGTTGCGCGCGCACGAAGCCGACGCGACGGCGTGGGGCACCGACGGTTACGACGCCGTCTTGTCCGCGCTCGGCATCTTCTTCTTCCCGGACATGACGGACGGAACCGAGCGGCTGATCAGCCGGGTCCGTCCCGGTGGGCGGGCCGTGTTCACCATCTGGCGTGGCGGCGCCATGGTGACGGCGGGCCGCCACGCCGGGCGGGCGATGGCCGCGGTGACCGATTCCGAACCGCCACCGGAGCGGCAGCCCGGCCTGATCGACCGGATCAACCAGGCCGGCACCTACGCCGAGTGGCTTTCCGGCCGGGGCCTGTCCGATGTGGACGTCGTGGTCAACGAGCTGCGGTTGCCGATGACGCCCGAAGTGGCGTGGCTGATCGTCATCGGTTCCGGCTTCCGGGGCATCGTCGACGGTCTCGAACCCGATGTCGTCGAGCGGGTACGCGAGCGCTACCTCGAGTCGTTGCGCGAAGAGGGCGTCACCGAGCTCGACGCGACCACCCTGGTGGGCTCCGGCACCGTCCGCTGATCGTCCGGCGCGCCGGATCCGCTCCACCGAACGGGTCGGGCATGCTGTGCCCCGCACACGAAAGTCGGGGAGGAACGGCATGACCGAGGTACCGGAATCCGTTGTTCCGGAACGGGTGGACAGCCCGGTCCGGCAGGCGGCGCCGTCGAGCAAGGTCGGCCGGTGGCTGATGGAGCATCGCGTCCAGCCGGTGGGGCCGGAGAGCCACGAGGAGCACACCACGCCGCAGTCGTGGTGGAAGGTCATGTGCCTCACCGGCGTGGACTACTTCTCCACGTTGTCGTATCTGCCCGGCATCGCGGCGTTGGCCGCGGGCGCGCTCTCGCCGCTGGCGACGTTGCTGATCGTCGCGCTCACCCTGCTCGGCATGCTGCCGATGTACCGGCGAGTGGCGAGGGAGAGCCCGCACGGCCAGGGGTCGGTCGCGATGCTCGAAAACCTGCTGCCGTTCTGGCGCGGCAAGCTCTTCGTGCTGGTGCTGCTCGGATTCGTGGCGACGTCGTGGATCATCACCATCACCCTGTCCTCGGCCGACGCCACGGTGCACGCGCTGGAGAACCCGCACGTGCCGTCCTTCCTGCACGGCCACGCCGTGCTGATCACGGTGATCCTGCTGCTGATCCTCGGCGGGGTGTTCCTGCTCGGGTTCAGTGAGGCGGTCGGGGTCGCGATCCCGCTGGTGGCGGTGTTCCTGCTGCTGAACGCCGTGGTCGTGGTCGCCGGGATCGGCGAGGTGTTCACCGAGCCCGCCGCGCTCGACCGCTGGACCGACGCGCTCACCTCCGGAGGGGGCGGATTCGGCGGCGTCGTCGGTCCGGCGGTTCTGGCGTTTCCGTTGCTGGTGCTCGGATTGTCCGGTTTCGAGACCGGGGTGAGCATGATGCCGCTCGTCGCGGCCAAGGGCGAGAACGCCGAGCGGAAGCTGGCGAACCGGATCCGCAACACCCGCAAGCTGCTCACCGTCGCCGCGCTCATCATGTCCGTGTACCTGATCGCGACCAGTTTCGTCACCACGGTCCTGATCCCGGCGGATCAGTTCAAACCGGGCGGCGAGGCCAACGGCCGGGCGCTGGCGTACCTCGCGCACGAACTGCTCGGCGAATGGGTCGGCACCGCGTACGACATCAGCAGCATCCTGATCCTGTGGTTCGCCGGGGCGTCGGCGATGGCCGGGCTGATCAACATCGTGCCGCGGTATCTGCCCGCGTACGGGATGGCCCCGGACTGGGCCCGCGCCGTGCGGCCGGTGGTGCTCGTGTACACCGCGATCTGCGTCCTGGTGACGGTCATCTTCAACGCCGACGTCAACGCCCAGGCCGGGGCGTACGCCACCGGGATCCTCGCGATGATGGTGTCCGCGTCGGTCGCCGTCGCCATCTCCGCGGCGAAAAAGCGTCAGCGCAAGGCGGCGATCGCGTTCGCCGTGCTGACCCTGATCCTGATCTACGCCTTGGTGGAGAACGTCATCGAAAAGCCCGACGGGCTCACCATTTCCGCGTTCTTCATTCTCGGGATCATCGTCGTCTCGCTGATTTCGCGGGTCAGCCGCACCACGGAACTGCGGGTGGAGCACATCGAGTTCGACGAACCCGCCCGCCGGTTCCTCACCGATTCGATCGCTCACGACGGCGCGCTGACCATCATCGCGAACCGGCGCCAGGCCGGGGACGCCGACGAGTACCGGGCGAAGGAAGCCGAACAACGCGGAATGAACCCGGTGCCGGGTGCCGCCGACGTCCTGTTCCTCGAAATCGACGTCATCGACCCGTCCGGGTTCAGTGACGTGCTGAAGGTCCGCGGCGTCGAGGTCGAGGGCTTCCGCGTCCTGCGCGTGGAAAGCCCGGCGGCGCCGAACGCGATCGCGGCGATCCTGCTCTCGTTGCGCGACACCACCGGCGTGCGCCCGCAGTGTCATTTCGAATGGAGCGAGGGCAATCCGCTCGGGCATCTGTTCCGCTACCTGATCCTCGGGCGCGGGGACACCGCCCCGGTGGTCCGGGAGATCATCCGCACCAGTGAGCGGGACCCGGCGCGGCGGCCGGGCATCCACGTCGGCTGACGACACGCATCCAGAGGACGAAACGCGGGGAGTTCGGTGTACAGTCGTTCACTCAAACCGGGTGAACGGCGGGTACGGGTGCGATCAGACAACGACTCCTCTCTCCGGGGCCGCGGGCAAGGGCCGTTCGGCTCGTGGCTGCTCGGCCCGCTCGATCAGGACACGGCCGTGCTGCGGCGTCGCGTCCAGGGACTGCTCACCGGGACGCTGATCGCGACCAACGTCATCGGCGCGCTGGTCGTGGTCGGGCTGGCGGCCCTGCTCATGCCCGCGCCCGGCATGTCCGGCGACCTCGTCCGGGTCACCGCGATCGCGGTCCCCGTCTACGTGGTCTCCGCCGTCGTCGTGGGCGCGCTGTGGGGCACCCGCGGCGCGCTGCGGACGTTGCGCTGGGCGGCCGAGGGCCGGAAGCCGACCGACGACGAACGCGCCGCCAGCCTGCGGGTGCCGTTGCGCCTGACGCTGGTTCAGGCGGTGCTGTGGGGCGTCGCGACCGTGGTGTTCGGCGCGCTCGCCGCATTGGTGCAGCCGAAGGTCGTGCTGACCGAACTGCTCGTCGTCGCGTTCGCCGGAGTGGTCGTCTGCGCGATCGCCTACCTCGCGGGCGAGTTCATCCTGCGGCCGTACGCGGCCTTGGCCTTGGCGGGCACTTCGCCGGCGCGGCCGCTCAGCGGCGGGGTCAACCTGCGGATGCTGCTGTTCTGGTGCCTCGGCACCGGGGTGCCGGTGGCCGGGCTGGTGGTCACCGCGATCCTGGCGTGGGTGCGCGGCGACGTGTCGACCACGAAGCTCGCCGTCTCCGTGATCGTGCTGGGCCTGGTGGTGCTGTGCTTCGGCCTGCTGGTGACCGTGTTCACCGCCCGCGCCGTGGTGAACCCGATCCGGTCGGTGCAGCACGCGCTGGGCCGGGTGCGGGCCGGTGACTTCACCGTGGAGATCCCGGTCTACGACGGGACCGAACTCGGCCTGCTGCAAGCGGGCTTCAACGGGATGGCCGTCGGTCTCGCCGAACGCGAACGTTTGCGGGACCTGTTCGGCAGGCACGTCGGCGAGGACGTCGCGACCGAGGCGATGCGTACCACCGCCGAACTCGGCGGCACCGTGCGGACGGTGTCGGTGCTGTTCGTGGATCTGATCGGCTCGACGGCGCTGGCCGCGAGCCGCCCGCCCGAGGAGGTCGTCGGGCTGCTCAACCGGTTCTTCGCGGTGGTGGTCGACGAGGTCGACCGCAACCACGGGCTGGTCAACAAGTTCGTCGGCGACGCCGCGCTCGCGATCTTCGGCGCGCCGGTGCGCCTGGAGGAGCACGCGGCCCTCGCGTTGTCCGCGGGCCGCGCGATCGCCCGCAGGCTGGCGGCGGAGGTGCCGGAATGCCCGGCGGGGATCGGCGTGGCGACCGGCGAGGTGGTCGCCGGGAACGTCGGCGACCCAAGGCGGTTCGAGTACACGGTGATCGGCGACCCGGTCAACGAAGCCGCCCGGCTGACCGAACTGGCGAAGAACGTCGAAGCGCGGCTGCTCGCTTCGTGGACGGCGATCGAGTCGGCGGGCGAGGCCGAAGCCGGACACTGGAAGGCGACCGAGGACGTCACCTTGCGAGGCCGTTCCCGGCCCACCACACTCGCGACCCCGAGGGCTGAACCGGTGCCGGATTCACAGCCTTTGTGAAGGAACCGTGAATCTTGCGCGGTGGGCCCGCCCCCGCTGTCCGCGAACCCGGTGTTTCCTGGCCCGCGAGCGCGCCCCGGAGCTGTGAACGATCACAGCGGTTTCCTCGCGCCCGGTGAGGGCGTTGTCCCCGGAGCCGGTGCGGCGCACGGTTGATCTCCCCATCCCCGTGTCAAAGGAGACATCTGTGAAGAGCCTTTCGAGGGCCGTACTGGCCACCGGAGCCGCCGTCTTCGCGCTGAGCATGCTGCCCGCCACCGCCCTCGCGCAGCCCGGCGACGCCGGGGACCGCCCCACCGGCCTGATCAAGACCCAGACCCACACCCAGGTCCGCGAGATCGCGCCGGTCGCGGGCAACGCGCTCACGGTCGCTTCGACGCTCGCTTCCAAGCAGCTGAACTACACCCAGCAGGTGCAGCAGCAGAACCAGTGGTGCTGGGCCGCGGACGGTTCGAGCATCGAGCGTTCACAGGGCGGCACCGCCACCCAGGCCCAGTTCTGCGCCGCGGGCAAGGGCACGTCGGCCGGGTACTGCCCGAACCAGGCGGCCCAGATCCCCGAAATCGTCCGCGGTTTCCGCGGCACCGGTTTCTCCGCGCAGGACGCGGGCGGGCCGATCAGCTTCAACTCGGTCGTCAGCCAGGTCGACGCCGGGATCCTGAACCTGACGGGGATCTACTGGACCTCCGGTGGTGGCCACGCCGAGGTGATCTACGGCTACGACTCGGCGAACCAGTCGATCATGGTCGGTGACCCGTGGCCGACGTACCAGCGCTACCAGACCTGGAACTACAACCAGTACCGCAGCAACGGCCAGTTCCGCTGGAACGACACCATCGTCAACATCCGGAAGGGCTGAGACGCGGTCATGAACACGATCTGCCGGAAGTTCTCCGGTTGTCTCGCGGTGGCCGTCGCGACGCTGCTGCCCGCCACTCTGCCCGCATCGGCGAGCGAGAACGTCGTCGCGCCCTCGGCCGGCGATCTCGCGGCCGCCGTGAGTGTCGCGGCGCAGCCGGACGCGATCGGACTCGCGAGATCGAACTTCCGGCAGGTCGACCACATCGAACCGCGACGGATCACGATGGGGGAGAAGGGTTTCCCGGTCTACACCCTCAATCCCGACTTCGTCAGGGGCGTCGCGGGCGCGCCGGCGGGCATGCTGAGATCCGTCGCCGTGACGGCCACCGCCGACTCCGGTCAGAAGGCCACGCTGCAGGCGATGCCGGAAGGCCCGGGGAAGTGGGTCGCGGCGAGCGTGTTCTCCGGGAACGACGAAGAGACTCTGAGCGGGCGGATCCGGCCGGGTTCGGTGTTGCTCAACGAACCCCAGATCAACGGCTGGTACGAACTGCGTCCCGACGGCGTGGTGCTGCTGCAGGCGAGCCTGCCGCAGTCGCCGGTGGGGAAGCTCGTCCCGCTTTCCGAGTACCAGCGGAACGTCCACGGCCGCTACGCCGACAAGATGCCGGGATCGGACTATCAGCGCGACGGCGGGATCGGCTTCGCGCAGGCCGCCGCGCCCCCGGCCGTCAACACCGGCCTGCCCGTGTCGATCGTGGCCGGGCTGATCGCCGCGGGGGTCGCCGGAGTGGCGATCGTGCTGTTCGCGGTGTGGCGGAGGCGCACGCTCACTCCCAGATGAGGTCGATCCCCGCGACCCCGACGCCGAGGTCCTCGAAGTAGGCGCTGACCGTCGCACCCGGGCCGGGATGCAACGGCTCACTGACCACGGGAGCGAGTTCTTCGCGCTCCCGCACGGTTTTGACACAGCGGGCGGGGATCGCGGCGGCGTCGAAACGGATCCGGAGCAGGTACGCCGACATGCGGGCCCGCACCGTCCGGTGGAAACAGGTGGACCGGACCGACGCGGCCAGTCGCATGGTGAAGGCGAAGGTGTGAGTCTCCCCTTCGGCCAGGCTGCGGTCGAAGAGGAGCTCGAACACCATTCCCGGCGAAGAGGTGCTTCGGCGCACTCTGCCTCTTCGGCAGCCATCGGTGGCGAAGACCGTGGTGGCCTCCATGTCGGTGCCGTCTTCGTCCTGGTGGGTCACCACGAAGCCGTCCGCGCCGGGCTCCCGCGCCCGCACCACCATGGTGGAGGTGATCTCCGAGGTCCGGCCTTGCCCGGTCATGGTCAGCACGTCGACGACGGTCACCACGTCGAGCTTCGAGTTCCTCACCGCACCGGGCGAATCGCTCAGTTCGTCCAGCAGCGAGCAGGTTTCGGCCCAGCTCTGCCGCAGTTCCACCACCGAAGGCCGATGGTCGTCGCCGGGGGATCGGCGCTGCGGGCCGATCAGGACGACCAGGCTGTCCGGCGGCAGACCGAGCACCGCTTCGAGCGCGCGGACGACGTCGAGCGAGCGCGGTGTCGACGGATGCCGGTGCCCGCGCTGCCAGTAGCTCAAGGTCGATTCGGCCACGGAAACGCCTCGTGCCGCCAGATGCGCGCGGATCCGGGACAGGGAAAGACCGCGGTGTTCCACCGCTTCGGAAAGCGCGCGATGGAATGGTCCGGACCTGACCGCGTCCGGCACCGCTCGCCGCGCGCTGGGTTCCTCGCGTTCCTGGTACATGGCTGGCACCCCCACCGACGCCGGGTTGGCGCAAAGCATGCGCAGTCCGGCGCCGGTCGGCAACCGTCAAAGGTCGAGAACCGGACTTTCCGCCCCGTCAGGCGAATTCGAGCCGCAGGCTTTCCATCCCGCGCAGCGTCACCTGCTTCACCCAGACCGGATCGGCCGTCCGCCGGAAAGAGCGGCCGGTACCGAGAAGCGTTTCGAACAGGGTCCGGGCTTCCAACCGCGCGAGCGGGGCACCGAGACAGAAGTGGATGCCCTGCCCCAGCGCGAGATGCCTCGGCGAGGGGCGGTCGACGTCGAAGCGGTCCGGCCGCTCGTACGCGCGCGGGTCGCGGTTCGCCGCACCCAGCAACACGACCGCCTGGGAGCCCGCGTTGACGGGCAGGTCGCCGATGGTCGTGTCCCGCAAGGCGATCCGCATGGTCAGCTGGACGGGGGAGTCGAACCGGAGCATCTCCTCGACCGCGTTCGGGATCTTCGACCGGTCCTCGGCCAGCTTCCGGTGCTGCTCAGGGTTGTCCAGCAGCGCGAGAACCCCGTTGCCGATCAGGTTGGTCGTCGTCTCGTGCCCGGCGACCAGCAGGAGCATTGCGGTGATCACCAGCTCGCCCTCGCTGAGCCTGTCACCCTCGTCGGACACCGACACCAGGTCGGAGAAGAGGTCGCCGGTCGGCCGTTTCCGCCGTTCCTTCGCCAGCTCGCGGAAGTAGGCGACGAACTCGCGCCGGGCCGCGACGGCCGCGGTGACGGTCTCCTTCGAGATCAGGAAGGCCGGGTCGAGCGCGCGCCCCATGGCGTCCGACCACCCTTCGAAGCGGTCGCGATCGGCCAGGGGAACCCCGAGCATCTCGCTGATCACGACGACCGGCAGCGGTTTCGCGACCTCGGTCATCAGGTCGAATTCGCCCGTTTCGAGCGCTTTGAAGACGAGTTTCTTCGCCACTTCCCCGACCCTCGGGGCGAGCTGTTCGACCATCCTCGGCGTGAACGCCTTGGAGACCAGCCGACGCAGCCGGGTGTGATCGGGCGGGTCGAGCGCGAGGAACGACCGGACCACCCGGCCCTGGTCGTCCACCGGCTCGTTCTCGTGCGGATCCGGCAGCACCTCCGGCTCCGAATGCCCGAACGCGGGGTTCTTGAGCAGCGCGGACGCCTCCTCGAAGCCGCTCACCACGAAGAACCGGTCGGCGGCTTCGAACACCGGGCCGCGGTCGAAGACCTGACGGTAGAACGGGTACGGATCTGTCCTGGTCTCCGGCGTGAGCAGGTTCTCGAGCATGCCCCCGATCCTAGGCTCAGCCGGAGGTGTCCCGTGGCTTTCGCTACGCCGCCGCAAGACCCGTGGTGAAGGGGACTTTCCTCTCGTGTGATGAGGGGAAAGTCCCCTTCACGCGGTATCGCCGTGACTAACTGGTGAGGGTGTCGTTCGGACCGCCCAGCTCAGTCGCCGAGGATCTCCGCCGGGGTGGCGAAGCGGTACCCCAGCGCCCGCAACGAGTTCACCAGGTCCCGCAGGCCACCCTCGCCGAGGAACGGGTGGTAGAAGAAGCCGGCGACGTTGTCTCGGACGACGAGCGCGCTCTGGGCGTCGGCGAGCATGTCGACGGCGGTGCGCGAGGCGTGCTGGTTGAACGCGACAGGCGCGACGTTGCCGATGTTCTCCGGGACGACGTTCGCGCCGTAGACGTCACGCACCGGGTACGGGAAGAACTGGCCGTACACCTGTTCCGTCGTCGCGGTGGCCGTCGATCCGCATCGGCCGCCGGGGCAGAAGCCCGCGTAGTAGCTGCCGCGGTCGTAGCGGGCCTGGAAGAGTTCGGTGGTCCGCTGGTAGTCCACGGCGGAACCGCCGTAGTGCGGGAATTCGAACATCGTCGGCTCCGGCAGGCCCACTCGCCGGAACTCCCCGAGCCCGGTCGCGACGCGCTGGTCGAACCACTGCGCGGAGTCCTCGGGCATCGGCCCGTCCATGCGCACGACACCGTCGCCGCCGACACTGGACTTGTAGAACTCGAAATCGCTCGCGCTCACCCCGTCGTACGGGTTCGGGCCGCTCTCGCTCTGGTGGCTGTAGCCGTGCATGACCAGCGTCGCGCCCGCTTGCACCGCCTCTTTGAGCGCGGAGACCAGTTCCGGCGAGTCCACCAGCCGAGCGGAGGTCGGGTTGCCGTCGTTGGCCCGGCCCTGGGGATCCGAGTAGTACGGATAGACCGCGAGGGAGAACGGGATCTTCTCCCGGATGAGGAAGTCGGTGACCCGGCGGAGTTCTTCCGGTTTCGTCCGCGGCCCGACGTCTTCGAGCCGGATCAGCGCGCGGTGCCGGTTCGGCGCCTGCGGTGAAAGGACGCCCAGGAGGATGTCGGCCGCGGCGAGGTAGCGGTCCTGTGCTTCGGCGTACGCGTAAGGAACTTCGGCCACGTACGTCAACTGTCCTGAATGGACGGCCCAGGGGGAAGGCGTGCCGCCCGGAGCGCTCGCTTCGGCCAGGATCTGGACCCTGGTCGCGTCGCGGACGTCGATCGCGACGACCCCGGTGCCCGAACGGGGATCGCGGCGCAGGGGAGTGCCCTTGTAGGTGACGGTGGTGGGGTTGTCGTCGCGGTAGCCTTCCGCCCGCCAGCCGGCAGTGGCGCGCAGTTGCCAGATGTTGGCACCGATCCAGACCACGGGAACCCGGGCCGTCGTGACGTCGTCGAGAAACGCTTTCGGCAACGCCGCGTCGGAGACCGAGCCGAGATACACGACGGCCTGGAAGTCGTTCGCCTGCCGGGGCCGGTAGTCGGCGGCGGGCTGCATCGTCCAAGCGGTGCCGCGGGAAACGAGATTCGCGGTGAACATCGCGTACGCCTCGGCCGTCCTGACCTCCTCGGGCGGGGAGGCGGTCCCGTTCTTCTTGCGCCCGTCGTCGTAGAGCACGAGGGTCTTCCGGTTCGGATCACCGCCGGGACCGGGCTGACCCGCCTTGGCCGTTTCGGGAGCGCGGCCGGCGAGCGGCACCGGCGTGGCGGCCGGGGATGCCGTGACCGGCTCCGTCTTGGTGACCTGGACGAGCACGACCACGGCGACGGTGACGGCGACGACCGCGACGACGGTGAGCCGGAACCAAGCGGGCAAGCGGAAGCGCTGCCCGCCCTTGTCCTTCTTCATCGGGTCAGACCTCGGCCAGCTCGTTCGCGGTGGCGGGCCGGAACGGGGCGGGCAGGTCCGGGGCCAGCCCCAGCAGACGCGCGAGCGCCTGCTCGGTCCGTTCGGCGGCGGCGCCGTCGCCGAACGGGTTGCCGCTGCTCATCATCCGCGTGCGCGCCGCCGGGTCGTTCAGCAGTTCCTTCGCTGTCGAGACGATCTTGTCGCGGTCGGTGCCGACGAGCAGGGCACAGCCGGCGTTCACCGCCTCCATGCGCTCGGTGACGTCACGGAGCACCAGGACCGGGACGCCGAAGGTCGGGGCTTCTTCTTGGATACCACCGGAATCGGAGAGCACGAGCGTGCTCGCGGCCAGCGTCGCGGCCAGTTCGGGATAGGGCAGCGGACCGGTGATCAGCGCGCCCGGCGTGCCGGCCAGTTCCTCGCGGACCAGGCTTCGCACCTCCGGGTTCGGATGCGCGGGAAGCACCACCCGCAGTTCCGGATCCGCGGCCATCAGGTCGTTCACCGCGCGCAGGACCCGGCGCATCGGCTCGCCCCAGGATTCGCGGCGGTGGAGGGTGACCAGCATCAGTTTGACCGCGCCGCGGGTCGCGTTCTCGAGCAGTGTCGCCAATTCCGGATTGTGCACCGTGGTGGATTTGTCCGTCACCGTGAGGATCGCGTCGACGACGGTGTTCCCCGCGACGAGCACGTTCTCGTCGGGAACCCCTTCGGCGCGCAGGTTCGCGGCGGCGTCGGGCGTGGGGGCGAGGTGGAGGGTGGCCGCCTGGCTCACCAGTTTCCGGTTGAGCTCCTCGGGAAACGGCGCGCCGAGGTCGAACGAGCGGAGACCCGCCTCGAGGTGCACGACGGGGACGCGGCGCCAGAACGCGGCGAGCGCTCCGGCCAGGGTGGTCGTGGTGTCGCCCTGGACGACCACGGCGGCGGGCGGCCGCCGGTCGGCCACTTCTTCGAGACCCGTGAGAAGGCCGGAAAGCAGTTCCGGCTGGGAACCCGTTCGCCTGGTGAGGGTCAGATTTTCATCCGCCGTCAAGCCGAAGGTCGCCAAGGCTTGGCCGACCATTTCCGGATGCTGTCCCGTGGCGACGATCACGGGCCGCATCCGGCCTTCGGAAGCCAATGCCCTGGCCACCGGAGCCAGTTTCACGGCTTCCGGGCGGGTTCCCGCGACCAGCCAGATTTCGGGCATGACGTCGGTCTCGTTCTGTGCGTTACGCACCTGGTCCTTCTTCCGGGTTCGCGCTGAGGTACGGCGTGAATTCGTCGTTGAAGTCACGAAAGACTGGGAGGTGAGGCGAGGATCACTAACCGATGGTCACCTTTACGGGGGATCGCTGCCCGCGAAACTTAACACGGACGGGGTAGTCTACCCACTCGAAAGGCTGAATATCGCTCCTACGGGTGACCACTTTGTTCACGATATAAAACTGTGAGTAGAGGCTCATGGCGCCCCTTGCCAGAAGGAAAGACATGTCGATGGTGCCGGTGGGCCCGGTCAAGGTTTCCGCGCTCGGAATCGGCGCGACGATGGCCGGCGCGACGGTGAGCACCGTGCTCGCGATGGTGATCGGGGCGGTCGCCTTGCTGCTCATGGCGCGTTCGCTGCACCTTCGCTTGAAGGACTGATGGCCACTCCCGCCTTCGCCGCGACCATGATGCTGCTGCTCCTGTGGTGGCCGGCGCACAACATCCTGCTCGCGTCGTTCGCGTGGCGCACCGGGCGTTCCCGGCGGTCGGTGGCCTCGCGCGGGGAGGGGCTGGAGTTCTGGATCGTCATCCCCGCGCTCAATGAGGAACGCGTGGTCGGCAACACCGTCCGGAACGCGCTTTCGCTTGGCACGGAACGAAACCCGGTACGTGTCCTGGTCATCGACGACGGCTCGGACGACGGCACGCCGGAGGTCCTCCGCGAGGTGAGGGATCCGCGGCTGCACGTCCTGCGCCGTGATCTCCCGCATGCCCGGCAGGGCAAGGGCGAGGCGCTGAACGCCGGGTACCGCTACATCCACCGGCTGTGCGAAGCCGAGGGAAGCGTGCTGAAGACGATCGTCGGCATCATCGACGGGGACGGCCGCGGCAGCCCGGGGATGCTGCGCGAGGTGGCCGACGTGTTCGGCGACCGCGGCGTCGGTGCCGTGCAATGCCGGGTGCGTATCCACAACCGGCGCAGCGTGCTCGCTTTGTTGCAGGATTTGGAGTTCGGCGCGGTCGCCGACGCGTCGCAAAGTCTGCGCGATCTCGCGGGCAGTGTCGGAATGGGCGGAAACGGGCAATTCTCGAGACTCGGCGTACTACGCCGCTTCGATCCGGCGCCGTGGTCGGACTGTCTCGTCGAGGATCTCGAACTCGGGCTGAGGTTGCACGTCGCCGGTATTCGGATGCGTTATGTGAAATCGGCCTGGGTCACGCAACAAGGCCTCGTCGATCTGCGCAGGCTGCTGCGGCAGCGCACTCGATGGGCGCAGGGAAATCTGCAATGCGCGCGGCATTTGCGAAAACTGCTGGCGTCACGGCATGTGGGCAGTATCGGTCTTTTGGACTTCCTCGCTTATCTCGTGACACCTTGGTTGACGGTGCCGTTGTCCTTGGTGGTTTCGCTGTTGTTCGTGGGCACACTCGTCGCCTCCTGGTCGGGCGTCACGCTGGGCGGGTTGATCGCGCCGCCGTCGGCGTTGCCGGGCGCGGCGTTGATCGGCGTGGTCGTCCTGCTGGTGCCGGGTCTCGTGTGGGCGGTCGTGCACCGGCTGCGTCTCGGCGAGGAACCGCTCCGCCGTTGTCTGCTCGCGGGGCTTCTCTATCCGGCGTTCCTGGTGCTCGGCGTGATCGCGACCTGGCGGGCCCTGTTCCGTGTGCTGGCCCGCCGCAACAGCTGGACCAAGACGGAACGCTTGAGCGAGGACGAGGTCGTCCCCGCCGGAGTCGCCTGAGAAAGTGTCCGGATGACTGTCGACGCGATGATCGAAGATCTCAGGACGCTCGTCGAAATCGAGTCGCCTTCGGGGGACATCGAGGCCCTGACGACGTCGGCCGAGGCGGTGGCCGCCCTTCTCGAAGCCCGCCTCGGCGGAACGGCGACCCTGGTGGAGAGCGCGGCGGGGCCGCATGTCCGGTGGTCCGGCGGTGGTGAGCCCCGCGTGCTGATCCTGGGGCATCACGACACCGTGTTCCCGATCGGCACGCTCGCCCGCCGCCCGTTCGCGGTGGCCGACGGCCGGGTGACCGGACCCGGGGTGTTCGACATGCTCGGCGGGCTGGTGCAGGCGATCCACGGTCTGGCGGCACTCGACGACCTCACCGGTGTCGAAATCCTGGTGACCGCCGACGAGGAAACGGGCTCGCACGCGTCCTGGACCCTCATCGAGGAGCGCGCCCGCGCGTGCGGCACGGTGCTCGTGTTCGAAGGGGCGGCCGACGGCGGCGGTCTCAAGATCGGCCGCAAGGGGTGCGGCACGTTCGAGGTCGTCATCACCGGCAGGGCGTCGCACGCCGGCCTGGAACCCGAGGCCGGGGTCAACGCGCTGACCGAAGCCGCGCATCAGGTGCTGGCCATCGCCGCGCTCGACCGCCCCGGGGCCGGGACGAGCGTCACCCCGACCGTCGCTTCGGCGGGAACGGCGAGCAACGTCGTACCCGCGTCCGCGACCGTCGTGGTCGACGTCCGGGTCGAGTCCACCGAGGAGAAAGAGCGCGTCGAAGCCGGGTTCGCGGCGCTGACCCCGCGTCTCCAGGGGGCCGAAATCGAGGTGCGAGGCGGGATCCACCGGCCTCCGATGTCCGAGTCGGCCGCCATGGACCTCTTCGCCGTCGCGGAACGGCTCCTGCCCGGGGTCGCGGGGGTGGCCGTCGGAGGCGGGAGCGACGGGAACCTCACGGCGGCGATCGGCGTCCCGACGCTCGACGGGCTGGGCGCTGTCGGGGGTGGCGCTCACGCGGATCACGAGTATCTGCTGGTCGGGTCGATGGCGGAGCGGGCGGATCTGGTGACCGGCCTGGTCACGGCTGTCCGGGCTAGCGCGCCAGGGTGGTCGTGAGTGGCGATTCGGTTTACCTACCCACGCCTGAACTGGGCGAGAGTGGTGGTTCGGCGGCTGCCGGGCGCGACGATGAAGGAATTGGGACGTTGAACGTCCCAAATCCTCCACACTCGCCGGTCACACCAGTGGGCACGCAAAGACGAGTCCGCCAGAACCCGAATCGCCACTCACGACCACCCCGGCCGAACGATCACCGCGAGGACTTCCTTGGTGGAAGCCGCGTATGAAGCGCTGCTGTCCTGTGAACTCTCGCATCGAGAGGACTAAACGCGAGGAGAAAGTCCCCAGTTCTTGCCCGATTTCGGGCAAGAACTGGCGTTTCGAGGTCGTCCTGTGCATGATGGGTCCGGTGGAGGACGCGGACATCGTCGAGCAGGTGGCCTTGTCGACGGGTCTGTCGACGGCCATCGCCGCCCGTGTCGTCGAGGACGTCCTGGCGTTCTACCGGCAACCGGTCGAGCAGTACGTCCGGTCGCGGCACGCCCAGTTGCAGGCCGAGGGCAGGAAGAACCCCGAGATCTTCCCGCTCGTCGCCGCGGAACTGAGCCGCCGCCTCGTCGCGCCTCCCGACCTGTCCGAGCGGCAACTGCGCCGCATCGTCTACGGCTGACGGAACGCCCGGTCTTCGCGTACCCCGTCCGTTTTCTTTGTGAGGTTGACTCGTCATGTGCGGAATCGTCGGCTACATCGGCGGCCAGAACGCCGCCCCCATCCTGATCGAGGGGCTGACGCGGCTGGAGTACCGCGGCTACGACTCCGCCGGGATCTCCGTCCTGGGCGGCAAAGGCGCCCAGGTGCACCGGATCGTGGGGCGGGTGCGGAACCTGACCGCGGCCCTGCCCAAGCGGCTCGCCGGCAAGGTCGGCATCGGGCACACGCGGTGGGCGACGCACGGCCCGGCGACCGAGGCCAACG
This sequence comes from Amycolatopsis thailandensis, assembly GCF_002234405.1. Taxonomy (GTDB): domain Bacteria; phylum Actinomycetota; class Actinomycetes; order Mycobacteriales; family Pseudonocardiaceae; genus Amycolatopsis; species Amycolatopsis thailandensis. Next base: position 38,203 of record NZ_NMQT01000056.1, read on the forward strand.
CCCATCCGCACGTCTCCGAGGACGGCCGGATCTCCGTGGTGCACAACGGGATCATCGACAACGCCGACGCCCTGCGCGAGCAGCTCGGCCAAGCCGGGGTGACGCTGACCTCCGAGACCGACACCGAGGTGCTCGCCCACCTCATCGCGAGGTCGGGTCCGAAGACCCTCGAAGACGCCGTCGTCGAAGCCGTTTCCCGCGTCACCGGCACCTACGCGATCGCCGTCACCGACACCGAGCACCCCGACCGCGTCGTGGTGGCGCGGAACGGATCGCCGCTGATCATCGGCGTCGGCGACCGGGAGATGTTCGTGGCCAGCGACCTGTCCGCGCTGGTCCGGCACACCTCGCAGGTGGTGCACCTCGACGACGGCGAGTTCGCCAGCGTCTCCGCCACGGGTTACCGCACCTTCACCGTCGACGAGAGTGACACCGGCAAGGCCGCGACCGCGATCGACATCCAGGCCGACGACCTCGATCTCGGCGGTCACCAGCACTACATGTACAAGGAGATCCAGGAGCAGCCGGAATGCCTGGAGCGCATGATCCGCGGCCGCCTCGACGACCGGTTCGGAGTGTCCCGTTTGGACGGTCTGAACCTGACCGCCCGTGACCTGCGCGGTTTCGCGAGGGTGAAGATCCTCGGCTGCGGCTCGGCGTACTACGCGGGGCAGATCGGCGCCACCATGATCGAAGACCTCGCGCGGGTCCCGGCCGACGCGGAGGCCGCGTCCGAGTTTCGCTATCGCAACCCCATCATCGAAGCGGACACGCTCTACATCGCCGTCAGCCAGTCCGGCGAGACCGCGGACACCGCGTTCGCCGTCGAAGAGGTCAAGCGCAAGGGCGGCCGGGTGGTCGGCCTCGTCAACGTCGTCGGCTCGACGATCGCGCGGGCCTGCGACGGCGGCCTGTACCTGCACGCCGGTCCGGAGATCGCCGTCGCGTCGACCAAGGCGCTGACCAACATGGCCGTCGGCTTCGCGATGATCGCGCTGGCGCTGGGCCGGGTCCGCGATCTGTCCAACGCGGACGGACAGCGGATCGTCGCGGCCCTGCGGGCGCTGCCCGCGCAGGTCGCCGCCATCGTCGAGGCGGAGTTCCAGATCGCCGAGCACGCCAAGATCTGCGCGGACGCGCGGAGTCTCTTCTTCATCGGCCGCGTCCGGGGCTTCCCGGTGGCGCGGGAAGGCGCGCAGAAGTTCAAGGAGATCTCGTACCGGCACGCGGAGGCCTACCAGACCTCGGAACTCAAGCACGGTCCGCTCGCGCTGATCGACGAGGCGCTGCCGACCGTCGCGATCGTGCCGTCCGACGACCTGGCCGACCGCAACCTCGCCGCGATGCAGCAGATCAAGGCGCGCAAGGGGCAGGTCCTGGCGATCACCCACGACGACGTCGACTTCGGCGACCTCGACGTGCCGCGGTTCGTCGTCCCGCGTTCGGAGCCGGAACTCGACCCGATCCTGCTCACGATCCCGCTGCAGCTGCTGGCCTACCACGCGGCGCTGATCCTCGGGCACGACATCGACAAGCCCCGGAACCTCGCGAAGTCCGTCACCGTGGAGTGACCCTGATCTTCCGGGATCGGGTCTTTCCCTGATGTCCCCGCCGTCCGGCGCGGACATCATGTGTGACATGAAAACACTGGTTGTCACAGCAGTCGCCGCCGTCGCGGCGGTCCTCACCTCGGTGCCGGCCGCCGCGGCGTCGGATCTCGGAAAGCCGGATCCCGCCGCGTTGTCGGCGGCGATCAGAGGGCTGCCCGACAGGGACACGACGGGCGCGCTGGTCCGGGTCACCGGCGAGTCGGGCTCCTGGTCGGGCACCTCCGGGGTGGCCGATATCCGCACGCACGCCCCCGTCCGGCCGGACGGGTTCTTCCGGATCGGCAGCACCACCAAGGTCTACACCGCCGTCATGGTGCTGCAGCTGGCGCAGGAACGCCGGATCGACCTCGAACAGCCCGTCCAGCGGTATCTGCCCGGGGTGCTCCCGGCGGACTACCCGCCGGTGCCGGTGCGCACCCTGCTCGACCACACCTCCGGGCTGCCGTCCGTGGACATCCCCGGTCTCTACGATCCACAGTGGATCCTCGCGCACCGCTACGAGCACTGGAGCCCGCGTCGCGTCGTCGACACCGCGCTGCGCCACCCGATCGACTTCCGGCCCGGCACGGCGCAGAAGTACACGAACACGGCTTACGTCATGGCGGGGATGCTCGTCGAGAAGGTGACGGGACAGTCCTACGCGCGCAACCTGCGCGATCGCATCACCGTCCCGCTCGGCCTCTGGCACACCTACTATCCGGAGGACGACCCGCGCCTGCCGAACCCGGCCGCGCGCGGTTACCTGGACGTGGACGGGAAACTGGTCGACGTCACCGAGATGAACCAGTCGATTCCCGGCGCCGCGGGCGCGATCATCTCCACGGCGGAGGACCTCGACAAGTTCATCACCGGCCTGTTCCAGGGATGCCTGCTCGACCGTTCGATGATGCCTCGGTTGTTCGCCGTTCCCGATGTGCCGATGTTCGACGGCAGCGGCCGGGCTTCGTACAGCCAGGGCCTGATGAAGCTGAGCCTGAACGGGATCACCGTCTGGGGGAAGACCGGCAGCCGGTACGGCTACGCGAGCGGGATCTTCGCCACCCGCGACCTGTCGAGGGTCGTGGCGTACTCGGTCAATCCCACGGTGAAGTCGCCGGACGGGCAGCCGCTCATCGTGCAGAAGATCGCGGACGCCGCGAGCCGGAGCCTCCCGAAGGACTAGGGAGTCCGGGTGTCCGTGAAGGCCTCCTTGCCTACCTTCAGGGTAGGAAAGGAGGCCTTCACTACCAGGTGATGGTCGGGTCGCCGCGCCCTTCGGGAATCGTCGCGAACACTGCCCAGAAGGGCAGTTCCGCCGCCGATTCGGGCAACGCCGGGCGGAAGGCCACTCGGCGTTGTGTCCTCAATGGACAGAGCGCGCCGGAAGCCTGCCCGGATTCAGGGTGGGTTCCGTTGTCGTACCCGCGAGAAACCAACTATTGTCGCCATGACCGCTCATCCGCCAGGGCAGGAGGTGAGGCGTTGTACGCCGAGGAGCGGCAGCGCGCCATTCTCAAGCAGGCCCGGCAGAACGGCCGTGTCGACGTGGCGACGCTCGCGGCCGCTTTCGAGATCACCAGCGAGACCGTCCGTCGCGACCTGACGGCGCTGGAGCGCAGCGGCGTGGTGCGGCGGGTGCACGGGGGCGCGATCCCGGTGGAACGGCTGGGCATCGAGCAGGGTCTCGACGCCCGTGACGCGGTGATGTCGGCGGAAAAGGACCGGATCGCCCTGGCCGCGCTGGAACAGGTCCCCGCCGAGGGCGCGATCCTGCTGGACGCGGGCACCACCGTGGGACGGCTGGCGAACCTCATCCCCGCCGACCGGGAACTGACCGTGGTCACCCCTTCGCTGCCCAACGCGTTCGCCCTCGCCAACCGGCCCGGTATCACGCTGATGCTGGTCGGCGGACGGCTTCGCGGGCACACCATGGCCTCGGTCGACAGCTGGGCGCTGAGCGCGCTCAAGGACACCTACGTCGACGTCGCCTTCATCGGCGCCAACGGTCTTTCCGTCGACAGGGGACTCACCACCCCGGACACCGCCGAGGCGATGGTGAAACGCGCGGCCATCGCGTCCGCGCGGCGCTCGGTCCTGCTGGCCGATCACACCAAGGTCTGCAATGACCACTTCGCCCGCTTCGGCGAACTCGAGGACGTCGACACCCTGATCACCGACACCGGCATCGACGCCCGGATGGCCGACGAGATCACCCGGACCGGCGTCAAGGTGATCGCCGTTTGAGGCGAACAGGCGAGCGGCTCGCCGGATACCTGATGACAGCGCCGTTCTACCTCCTGTTCGGCGTCTTCGGTCTCTTCCCGCTGCTCTACACGGCATGGGTGGCGCTGCACCATTGGCACCTGGTCAACGGCGACACCGGGTTCGCCGGGCTCGGCAACTTCGCGGTCCTGCTCCAGGCCCCGCATTTCTACAACGCGCTGTTCAACACGGTCAGCATTTTCGTCCTGTCGACCGTCCCGCAACTGCTGGCCGCGCTCGGGCTCGCCGCGCTGCTCGACCGCCCGTTGCGCGCGCGGACGCTGTGGCGGGCCAGTGTGCTGTTGCCGAACGTCGTCTCGGTGGTCGCGGTGGCGCTGGTGTTCAGCCAGCTCTTCGCCGAGGACTACGGCGTCGTCAACTGGGCGCTGGGCCTGGTCGGTCTCGACCCGGTGGACTGGCGATCGGACCGGTTCGCCTCGCACGTCGCGGTGAGCGTGATGGTGATGTGGCGCTGGACCGGCTACAACGCGCTGCTCTACCTCGCGGCGATGCAGTCCGTGCCCCAGGAGCGTTACGACGCCGCCATGCTCGACGGCGCGTCGCGCTGGCGGACCTTCCGGTCGATCACCGTGCCCGCGATCCGGCCGACGATCGCCTTCACCGTGGTCGTCTCGACCATCGGCGGGCTGCAGCTGTTCGCCGAACCGCAGTTGTTCGACGACTCCGGCACCGCCGGGACCGGCGGCGCGGACAGGCAGTTCCAGACGCTGGCCATGTACCTGTACGAGAAGGGGTTCGGCGAGTTCGACGCCGGATACGCGGCGGCCATCGCGTGGCTGCTCTTCCTGCTCTCGGCCGGGTTCGCGCTGGTCAACTTCTCGCTCGTGCGCCGGATCCGGGGCGGTGAGTGAGGCGTGGCGGCCAGGCAAAGGACCGGATTCGTCGTCTACGGGCTGCTGCTCGCCGTCGGCATCGCGTCGATCTTCCCGCTGTACTGGTCGTTCGTGGTGTCCTCCAAGGACAATTCCGCTCTCGGTGAGACCACCCCGCCGCTGGTGCCCGGCGGCAACCTGGTCGAGAACGTGGGCAGGGTCTTCGACACCGTCGACTTCTGGCTGGCGATGCAGAACTCGCTGATCGTCGCCGGCACCGTGACCGTGTCGAACGTGCTGCTCTCCAGCATGGCCGGATTCGCCTTCGCGCGCCTGCGTTTTCCCGGCCGCGACTCGCTCTTCCTCGTCGTCATCGGCACCGCCATGGTGCCCGCCCAGCTCGGGGTCATCCCGCTCTACCTGGTGGTCGGCGAACTCGGCTGGTACGGGCGGCTGGAAGCGGTGATCGTGCCGGGACTGGTCGGCGCGTTCAGCGTGTTCTGGATGCGGCAGGCGTGCGAGGAGGCGATCCCCGGCGAGCTGCTCGACGCCGGGCGTGTCGACGGCTGTTCGGCTGCGCGGCTGTTCTGGAACATCGCCCTGCCCGCCATCCGCCCCCAGGCCGCCGTCCTTGCGATGCTGACGTTCATGACCGCGTGGAACGACTTCTTCTGGCCGTTGATCGTGCTCGACCCCAACGCGCACCCGACCGTCCAGGTGGCGTTGTCGCGGCTGGCCAGCGGCTACTTCACCGACTACTCGCTGATGCTCACCGCGGCCACCATCGGCGTGCTGCCCGTGATCGTGCTGTTCATCCTGCTGGCCAGGAAGGTGGTCGACGGGGTGATGCGAGGCGCGCTACGGGGCTGATGGCCGCGGCCGCGCTGAGGTCTTGTTCTCGGGCGGACAAGCAAAGGTGCATGTTGTGAAAGCCACGTTCGCAACCTTGAACGTTGTGAACGTGGCTTTCACAACGTCGGTGTGCCGTCCTGACGGCTACGAGAGCCCGTTGCGCGCCACCACGTCCGCGTAGAACCGGGCGCTGTCCTTGACCACCCGCTCCTGGGTTTCGAAGTCGACGTGCACGAGCCCGAACCGCTGCGTGTACCCCATGGCCCACTCGAAGTTGTCGAGCAGCGACCAGGCCATGTAACCGCGGATGTCCGCGCCGCCTTCGATCGCGGCGTGCACGGCGGCGAGGTGCTCGGCGAAGTACCGCACGCGGTTCGCGTCACGAACCCGTCCGTCCACGACCTCGTCCACGAAGGCGGCGCCGTTCTCGGCGATCACGAGCGGCAGGCCGGGGCAGTGGCCGTGCAGCCACAGCAGCAGATCGGTGAACGACTCCGGCCGCTGCTCCCAGCCGAGCGAGGTCAGCTCACCGCGGGGCGGCGTGACGTCCATCCCGCGCAGACCGGGCAGCGGGCAGTTGCTGTCGGCTTCGGGATCGTCCAGCGGGACGGCGCGGGCGGGCGCGTAGTAGTTGACGCCCAGGACGTCCAGCGGCTGCGCGATGAGTTCCAGGTCGCCGTCGGCGATCGCCGGTTCGAGCGTGCCGAGATGTGCCAGATCCGCCAGCAGTCCGGGCGGATAGCCACGGCCGAGCAGGGGATCGAGGAAGAACCGGTTGTGCAGGAAGTCGAATCTGCGCGCGGCTTCGCGGTGCTCGTCGTCGTCCACATCGGTCAGTACCGGGGCGAAGTTGAGCACGATGGACACTTCCTGCTCGCCACCGTTGGCGCGCAACGCCTGCGCGGCCCGGCCGTGTGCGAGCAGGAGGTTGTGCCCGGCGACCAGCGCCGCGCCTTCGTCCCGGAGACCCGGCGCGTGATCGCCGTTGCCGTAGCCGATGAAAGCGGCGCAGAACGGCTCGTTGATCGTGGTCCACTGCCGGACGCGGTCGCCGAGTGCTTTGTGGACGGTCAACGTGTAGTCGGCGAACAGGCTCGCGAGATCGCGGTTGGGCCAGCCGCCCTCTTGTTGCAGCGCCTCCGGCAGATCCCAGTGGTAGAGCGTGACCATCGGGGTGATCCCGTGCTCCAGCAACGTGTCGACAAGGCGATCGTAGAAGGCGAGCCCGCGCGGTTCGAGCGTGCGGCCGTCCGGCATGACCCGCGACCACGCGACGGAGAAGCGGTAGTACGGCACGCCGAGTTCGCTCAGCAGGCCGACGTCCTCGCGATAGCGGCGGTAGTGGTCGCAGGCCGGGTCGCCGGTGGCGCCGTCGAGCACCCGGCCCGGCCGCGCGGTGAAGGTGTCCCAAATGGATGGTCCGCGGCCGTCCGCCGTCGTCGAACCCTCGATCTGGTATGCCGCCGTGGCCGTGCCCCAGCGGAACCCGGCCGGAAAACTGCGTGTCACGCCGTCTCCACTCACTTGGCGGCCGCGGCGCGGCCTTCGGTCGCGGCCTGGCTCCAGGCCTGGTCGATCGATTGCTTTCCCTCTTCGACGCGGCCGAGCGCGTGCCCGTACACCGGCCGCACCTCGCCGTCGCGCAGCCCGCGGTAGTTCGGCCGCAGGGCTTCGGCGGACGCGGCGAAGATCTTGCCGACCGGCGCTCCGCTGAAGTAGTCGCTGGTGTGGGACAGCACGGCCGGGTCCTGGTAGGCGCCCAGCGCGCTCGGCAGCAGCCCGCTTTCCAGGAAGATCCGCTTCTGCTGCTCGGGCGCTGTCAGCCAGACGGCGAGGTCGTAGGCCTCCTTGCGGTGCGCGCCCTGCTTCGGGACGGTCAGGAACGACCCGCCCCAGTTGCCCGCCCCGCCCGGCACCGAGGTGACGTCCCATTTGCCCGCCAGTTCCGGGCCGCCCGCCTCCTGGATCTGGGTCAGCATCCAAGCGGGACAAGTGATCGCGGCGAACCGGCTCTGCTTGATCGCCACCGTCCACGGCTGCGTGAAGGTGGTGACCGCCGCCGTCTCCTTCTTCAGCGCCATCCCGCCCGCGAGGTCGAAGGCCTTGCGCACGTTCGGGTTCTTGTCGGCGATGAACGTGTCGTCCTTGGCGAAGTAGTTCTCCTGGGCCTGGTTGAGCATCGCCGTGTAGACGGTGCCCGCCGAGTCCGCGAACTTGACCCCTCCCGATCGCGAGCTGAACTTCTCCCCGGTTTCGGCGAACTTGTCCCAGGTCGGCCACAGCGCGGCCACCTGGTCGCGGTCGGTCGGCAGGCCGGCGTTCGCGAACAGGTCGCGGCGGTAGCAGAGGGCGAGACTGCCCATGTCGGTCCCGAGGCCCATCACGAACTTGCCGTCGTCCGCGGTGCCCTGGTCCCATTTCCAGCTCGGCCAGTTCTGCTTAAGGCCCTGCGCGCCGAACTCGGACAGATCGGAGAACTTGTCCGTCGACTGGCGGAACTTGGGGAGGTACTGTTCTTCGATCGCGACCACGTCCGCGCCGCCGCGTCCGGCGCCGAGGCCGGTGGCCAGCTGCCGGTGGTGCGTCTCGAAATCGGCGACCCGGCCTTCGACGGTGACCCCGGGGTGCGCCTTCTCGTAGTCGTCGAAGAGTTTCTCGTAGCCGAACTCGCCGAAGGTGGCGACGGTGAGCTTGATCGGCCCGGCGGCTTCCGGTTCGCTCGAACAGCCGGTGAGCAGCAGCGCGAAGGCGGTCAGTCCGGCCACCAGGCGGGATCCACGCGGGCGGGTCATCGTTCTCCTCGGTCGTGCGCGACTCGCGGACTGCGAACGCATCATCTCGTGGTGATCGGACGGTGGCAGCGCGTGCCGTCCCTTCGGACGACGGTGTTGCCCGAAGGGACACTCACGCGAGCCGTCTCGGCAGCTGATCGCCGACGGTCAGCCGGGAATCGGCGTGCAGTTTGGTCAGCACCCGGGACACCAGCGACTGCACCGTCCTCCTCGGCAGGCTCAGCTCCGCGGCGATCTCGGGATTGGACAGTTTCGCCGCCACCAGCCGCGCGACCCGCAGTTCCAGCGGCGACAGCGCCCCGGCGTGCCGGGGCCCCCGCTCGGCACGGCTCAGCACACCGTAGCGGCGCAGCCGGTTCTCCGCCCTGCGGATGCTCCACGTGGCGCCGACCGGCCCGAGTACCTCGCACGCCTCGGTGAGCGACCGGGTGGCGGCTTCGAGGTAGCCGGCGCGGCCGAGCAGTTCGGCGGCGTCCTCCAGGGCGGCCGCGAGTTCGATCGGGCGGCGGACCTCGCGGTAGTGGTCGGCCGCGGCCAGCACGCCTTCGGGGTCGCCGTCGATCAGCGCGCGGCATCGGGCGGCGGCCGCGGTGGCCCTGGCCGGCACGGACTCCATGCTCGCCTCTTCGTCGCAGACGGCGAGCGCTTCCCTGGCGACGGCGTCGTTCCCGGCCGCGAGCGCGACGCGGACGACGTCGGGAAGCCATTGGTGCCGCAGCATCATCCGCGCGTAGTCGGGACGCAGCACCGGAGCGACCAGCCGCAGCGAGTCGTCGAGCCTGCCGCGCTGTTCCGCGGCCATCGCCATGGCCGCCAGGTAGAAGTCGCAGCTTTCGCGTTCGGACGAGTTCGACGGCGAGTGCGCCTCGGCCGCCTCCAGATGCGCGCGGACGGAGACGCGTTCGTCCCGGTGGCCTGCGATGAGCGCGGCGACGCCGTGCAGCAACAAGGCGGCGGCGCCCGGCTCGCGCACGCCGTAGAAGGTGATCGCCGGACCGTCCTCGGTGACCGAGTCCAGTTCGGCCAGTGCCTCGTCCCAGCGGCCGGTCCAGTAGTAGTGCACGGCGGCTGAGACCTGCGGGCCGGTCGGCAGGCCGTGCCGCGCGGCCGTCTCGTACCCGGCGTGCAGCGTGGCGTCGGCCTCGTCGAGCCGGTCGAGGTTCTGCAAGGTGAAGAGCCGGTTGTCGAGCAGGTCGAAGCGCAGCGTGGCGAGGTCGGCCTCGTCGCCGGTGGTCTCGAGCGCGGCGTCGATCGAGGTCAGCGCCTGGTCGTGCTCGCGGCGGATCGAGTGCACGAGCCACAGGGTCTGCTGCGCGTGCGCGGCGGGATACCGCTCGCCCTTCTCGACGGCCTCGGCGTGCAGCCCGCGCGCGATCCGTTCGGTCTCGTCGAGATCGTCGAGGGTGCCGCGCCGGAAGTTGGCGAGCAGCGTCCGGGTGCTGGTGCGCCACAGTTCCGGCATCGACGGGTCGTCCGCGGTGTCGGCGAGCGCCTCGATCGCGCCGGGCGTGTCACCCCGGCGGTAGCGCAGCGCGGCGAGGACATGCCGCATCTGCGCCAGATCCGCCTTGCCGCCGACCGTCTTCACCGCTTGCTCGGCCTCGGCCTCGGGATCCTTTTCGAGCCGGAACAGCACGCGCACCAGCGCGGCGATCAGGGTCTCCCGCTGCTCGCCGGTGGGCACGGTGCTGTCGAGCGCGCCGCGCAGGAGGTCGGCCGCGATGTGCGGGGCGCGGTTGGACACCGCGACGTGGTTGGCGGTGAGCCACTCGACCAGCCACGGGTCGTACGGCACCGGCCCGGCCGCCAGTTGCTCGGCGACCCGTTTGATCGGCGCCCCCGTCCGGGCGAGCGACTCGGCCGCACGGCGGTGCAGCGCGGCGCGGACCGGTTCGGCGATGCCGCCGTAAAGCGCCTGACGCTGGAACGGGTGGTGGAAGGCGAGTTTGTCGCCCGCGTACTCGATCACGCCCGCGGTGGTGGCCGGTTCCAGCTCTTGCAGGACTTCCAGCGGGCTCTTGCCCGCCAGCGCGGCGAGGTCCTCGACGGCGAACTCCGCGCCCAGCAGCGACGCGGTGCGCAGGATCTCGGTCGTGGCCGGGTCGAGGGTCTCCAGGGTCCGGGCGACCGCCGCGAGCAGAGACCGCGGCGCGTTCTCGGTGCCGTCCAGGGTCACCTCGGCCACGCCAGCCTTGATCCGCAGCGAACCGGTGCGGACCAGGTCATGCGCGATCTCCCTGGCGTAGAGCGGATTCCCGGCCGCGCGCCGGACCAGCGGGCGCAGGCTCGGGCCGAGTTTCGCCGCGAGGATCACCTCGAACACGGTGGCGATCTCGTCGTCGGTCAGCACCTCGACCGGCATGATCTCGCCGTCCCTCGCCTCGACCCCGCGGCGCAGCTGGGCCAGGTCGCGACGGCCGTGCCCGGTGCGGGTGGCGGCGACCAGGAGCAGCGGCAGCTGACGGGTGGCGGCGGCGAGGCGCTGCCACAGCAGCACACTGGCCTCGTCGGCCCAGTGGAGGTCGTCGATCACCAGGACCAGCGGGCCCGCCGCGCAGGTCTCGTCGACCAGCGCCAGCAGTTTGTCCACAGTGGACAGGATCGGGTCGGCTGGGCCCCAGTTCCCGTGCGCGGGCTCGGCGTGCAGCTCACCGGCCAGTTTGGCCTTGGCCGGATCCGACGCGCCGTGGTGCACGCCGAGGCACTCCATGATCACCTGGAGCGGGAACCGTTGCTGGAGTTCGTCGGCGGCGGTCCAGGCGAGCTGGCAGCCGCGCGCCGCGGCGTTCGCCAGCCCGGCGATCAGCAGTTCCGATTTGCCGATACCGGGTTCGCCTTCGAGCCAGACCGGACGGCCGCGGCCGGCGAGCACATCGGTGACGAACCCGTGCAGCCGTTCGACCTGCCGGGTCCGGCCGGGCAGGGTGCCCTGGCCGCCGCGTTCGATCGCCTTGGCCACCGGCGGCGGCACGATCCGCACCGGTGCCGGTTTCGATCCGGTGACAGGTTTCTCGCTGCCGTCCAGGATGCGCTGGTGCAGGTCGCGCAGCGGGGCCCCGGGTTCGACGCCGAGTTCGTCCTGGAGGACCCGGCGGGCGTCGCGGTAGGCGGTCAACGCCTCGGTCTGGCGCCCACTGGCGTGCAGGGCGCGCATGAGCGTCTCGTGCAGGGACTCGCGCAACGGATGTTGCTGCACCAGCGCGGTCAGCTCGGCCACCAGTTCACGATGGTCGCCGAGGCCGAGCAGCGCGGTGGCCCGCAGCTCGACGGCGGTCAGCTGGAGTTCGGCGAGCCGGACGCGTTCGGCCTCGGCGAACGGGCCCGGCACGCCCGAGTACGCCTCGCCGCGCCAAAGAGAGAGGGCGGTGGTGAGCCGGGCGGCCGCGCCACGCTGATCCGCCTGGGCGAGGAGCCGCCGGGCCGCGGTGGCGTCCTGTTCGAACCGGCGGACGTCGAGCGCTTCGCGGTCCAGCCGCAGCGTGTAGCTCGATCCGGCCGAAAGCAGTACCTCGTGCGCGTCGCCGCCCGCCTTGCGGATCGCGCCGCGCAGGCCGGAGACGTAGGTGTGGACACTGCCGGTGGCGCTGGCGGGCGCCGATTCGCCCCACACGTCGGAGATCAGTTCGCCGAGCGGGACGGACTGGCCGCGGCGTGCCGCCAGGGTGGCGAAGACCGCGCGCTGGCGGGCGGGCCCGAGCTTCAGCTCGACGTCTTCGAGCCAGGCACGAGGAGGCCCGAGCAGCTCGACGCGCAGCCCGTTGGTCACACCGGCTCCAATTCTGTCCTCACCGAAAGTGGCCGGATCACTACCGTGCCCCGCAGTTTAGGACGTGCCCGGATCAGTTCGGTTGCGTACCCGGGCGTAGGTCAGATCGCGTCGCGCTGAGGGGGCACGGCGGGCCGCGCGAAAGCGTGCAGCGGCGCGCACCACGGCTGCGCGGCCCCCAGGGAGCGGGTGGCGGACCACGGGGCCGACATACCCGCTTCGGGCAGCAGCAGCGCGGCCAGCTCACCGGTCAGGCTCTGATGCTGTTCCTCGGTGAGATTCCGTTGGTGCGAAAGCAGATGGAGCAGCTCGACGGCGAGCCCGGTGGGCAGTGCGCGGACGTTGTCGAGCAGCCACTGGGGGATCCAGCGTGCCGTCAGTTCGTCGCCGACCTGGAGCAGCTGCTCGGCGACGCGGTCCGCGGGCACGCCGGAGCCCGCCATCGTCGCGGCGATCTCCTGGTGCAGCACGGCGCGGATGGCGGGCGGGGTGTTCGCGGCGAACACCGAGCGCACCAGAGGGACGCGGAACCGCAGACGTTCCCCCTCGGTTTCCAGCACCCGCGCGGCGAGTGCCTCCTCGACCGCTTCGATGAGCGCCCGCAGCTCGCGGCCGGTGACGCCCACCAGGTCGGCGACCGTGAACGACGAGCCGAGCAACGCGGCCGATGTCAGCGTTCGCTTGCACGCCACGGAAAGCGTGGCGAGATGATCTTCCACCACGGCGGCGGCCCTGCCGTGCGGCGCGGTGCCGAGCTCGCGGCCTTCGGCGAACTCGGCGAACAGTTCGGACAGGTACGCGGGGTTCCCGGCGGTGTACTCGGCGGCGAACCCGAGGAACTCCTCACCGGGGTCCCTGGCCAGGGTCTCGTCGGCGAGCGCGGCGACGGCCGGGCCGTCGAACGGCGGCAGCGAGACGATCTCGCCGTCGACCCGCGAGCGGAGGACGTCGAGGGTGCGGCGCCGGGGGAGCGGGCGTGCCGAGCCGATCAGCAGCAGCGGCAGATGCGTGGTGAACCGGTGAAGCCGCTGCCACGCGAGCAGGCTTTCCTCGTCGGCCCAGTGCAGATCCTCGAAGACGAGCACCTTGGGCCCGGCTTCACACAGTTCGGTGACCGTCTTGCCGAGGTCCTCCAGTGCTTCGCCGCCGAGGCAGTCCGCGATCAGGCTCAGCGGGACCGCGCTGGTCAGCTCGTCGGCCTCGACCCAGCGTGTGTGGCTTCTCGCCGTCGCGAGGACCTCCGCCAAGAGCGCCGTCTTGCCGCTGCCCGCCTCGCCGTCCAGCCACACCGTCCCGCCGAGGCCGTCGTCCAGCAGCGCGGACAGATGATGGCGCACCCGGTCCAGTTCGTACTCGCGTCCGACGAAGGCGGGCGGCCGTTCGGGCTGGGCCTGGGTCGGCCGATGGTGTTCCGGCTGGTCCTGGTGGTGCAGCGTCGGATCGTCGTCGAGGACCCGCTGCCGAAGGGCCAGCAGTTCCGGGCCGGGTTCGAGGCCGGACTGCTCGATGATCGTCTCGCGGGCGCTGTCGAACGCGGCCAGTGCCTCGGCCTGCCTGCCGGACCGGAACAACGCGGTGATCAGCATGCGGTGCAGGCCTTCGCGCAGCGGATGGCGCTCGACCAGTACGGCGAGCTCGCCCACGAGTTCGCGGTAGCCGCCCAGGTGCAGCGCGACCTCGGCCCGGCGTTCGAGCGCGCTCATGCGCAGTTCGTTCAGCCGGGCGCGCTGGGTCTCGGCGAACGGGCCGGGGATCCCGTTGAGCGCGGAACCCCGCCACTGCGCGAGCGCGGACCGCAGCGACTCCAGTTCCCGCCGGTGCTCTCCGGCGAGCCGGTGCGCGCGGGCCCGTTCCAGCTCGGCTTCGAAGACGTGGACGTCGACCTGGTGCTTCGGCAGGTCGAGGCTGTAGCCGGCGCGGCTGGCGACGAGCGGTTCGCCCACCGGCTCCAGCGCGCGGCGCAGCGCCGAGACGTAGGTGTAGACGATGCCGGTGGCGCTGTCCGGGGGCTGCTCGCCCCAGACGGCGTCGATGATCTCCTTGCGGGAGACGAACCGGCCGGCGTGCAGGGCGAGCGCGGCGAAGACCGCTTGCCGCTGAGCGGGCCCCAGGGCGATCTCGGCGTCACCGTGCCGGGCGGGGGGACCGCCCAGGAGCCGCACCGTCAGCGAGGGAACCTCGTCCATGACCTGCCGCCTGTGCGTCCGACTTTCGAAGGGCGTCCTGCCCGGCGAAATCCTAGTGGCGCCGATGTGGGTTTCGCAATCAATCGGGCACCCTTCGTGTGGGTTTTGTCCGTCTGTTATGAGACATTCTCGGGTTTTGCCAGGGTAGTTCGGTTCAAGTGGATTCACGTTCGTGAACAGGTCCGAGGTTTGGTGCCCGTTCATGTGGTTTTCAGGGCTTGGACAGGTGAGGGGCGACTGGGCAAAGCCGTACGTTCGCAGGGGCAAAGTGTCGGCTGACGCTGGTCGTGGCATGCGTGGCTCTGCATGCTGTGACAGTGAGCCAGGATCATGAACAGTTCGCCGGGGACGTCCTGCTCGGTCTCGCCCACGACGGCAGGCTGGTGGTCGACGCCGACGAAGCCGAAGAACGCATCGCCGAGCTTCGGCGGACGCTGGCCTACGGGTACGCCCTGCTCGCCGACCCGGACTACACCGGACCCGAGGACAGGCTCCGCGACATCCTCGACGAGCTTCCCAAGTACGTGGAGGCGTTTCAGCAGGCCACGAAGTCCTTCACGCCTCGTTGAGAACTCGTGGAGAGTTCGTGAAGAGCTCCTTCGCAGACTGTGTCCCATCCGACTGGGGCCGCGGATCAAGCGGAGGGGACAGAGGTGGACACGGAAACCCGACAGATCACCGTGGCGGTGCACGCGCCCGATCCGATCACCACGGCGGGCCTGGCCAGTCAGCTGGGCACGCAGCAGGGGATCGACATCCGGGACTGGGACCAGCGCGCCGAGACCGACGTCCTGGTGTTCGCCGCCGAATGGCTGACACCTGAGACCGTGCTCTGGCTGCGGCGGCTGGCCGCCGAGGACGGCAAACCGGTGGTGCTCGTGGTGAGCCAGATCAGCGAGGCGGAACTCGTACCCGCGATCGAGTGCCGGGTGGTCGCGGTCCTGCCGCGCTCGGCGACGACCGGCGAACGCCTGGCGCACGCGGTCCGCGCGGCGGCCACCGGCGGCGGTGTGCTCCCGCCGAGCCTGCTCGGCGAACTGCTCAAGCATGTGGAACGGCTGCAGCGCGAGGTGCTCGACCCGATGGGCGTCAACACCGCCGGGCTCACCACGCGGGAGATCGACGTGCTGCGGCTGATGGCCGAGGGCAAGGACACCGTCGAGATCGCCGGCGAACTCAGCTACTCGGAACGCAGCGTGAAGCACATCATCCAGGGCATCACCGGACGGCTGAAGCTGAAGAACCGGCCGCACGCCGTCGCTTACGCGGTGCGGGCTGGGGTCATCTAGCTTTCCCGGGGCACCGGCGCTCCTGTCCGCTTGCCAGTACATGAAGGCCCCCTTCCTTGCGCTAGGCGCAAGGAAGGGGGCCTTCATGTACTTCAAGCCTGAGAATAAACGCCGG
>NZ_NMQT01000057.1 GCF_002234405.1 Amycolatopsis thailandensis
CCTCATACGAGGTTACATATACATAAGCTCTACTGGCTTAGTTCACTAGCACACTGTTGAGTTCTCAAGCAACACACCCCAGATCGCACCGTGGCTACACGGCCTTATCTGAAGCAGTTATTTCTTGGCTTTTGTCCGGAGCACACCCTAGCACCTGCTCGAAACTGCCGTTTCAGCGGGGGTAGAGTTACCTCTCCGGTTCGGGACCACCCACTCTACCACCATCCGATGGGAGCTTGGTTCGTGTTCCCGGCGGCCGCTCGGTTTCCCTGGCGACGAAGAGAACATTACACGGCCCGAAACCGGCGTTTACAGGGGGGTCCCTTTTTTCGCGCCGACGCTCTGACCTGCGTCGATCTACCCCTCGGGCGCTGTCTCCCCCGGAACCGGCTCTCCGTGCGTGGCGACCACCGTCAGCACGACGAGCGCCGCGGCGAGTCCGGCGGTGATGTGGATGGGCGCGGGCGTGAACGACGCGGCGAGCACGAGCACCGCGGTCACCGGGAAGCCGATCGCGATCGGACGGCATTCGTTGGTGGGGCCGATGTGCATCAGCCAGACGCTCAGCAGGTAGATCGCGACGGGCACGGTCGTCGCCATGGCGGCGGGCAGCGAAGCGACGTGACCGGTGTGGGTGTCGTAGTCGACCGCGACTTCGAGGCCGGCGCCGAGCGCGGCCGCCGACGCGAAGATCAGGTAGTGCCCGTAGCCCCAGCTCGCGACGGTGAACAGGCTTTTCGCCTTCTCCAGCCGGACGTGGCCCGGCTGGTCGAAGTACAACCACCACAGGGAGAAGACCAGCACGAGCCCCGCGGCGGCGAGCGAGATCAGGCTGCCGGTGTGCTCGCCCTCGTCCAGCCCTTCCTTGACGGCGGTGGTCGCGCCGAGGATCGATTCACCCAGCACGATGATGGTGAACAGGCCGTATCGCTCGGCGATGTGATGCGGGTGCCAGCCGGTCCAGCGTTTGCGTTCGGCGATCACCGGGACCGCGAGTTCGGCCACCAGGAGCACGAAGAACGACGGCAGTCCCAGCGAGTCCGGCAGGCTGAGCCGCACGATCCACAGGATCTGGACGATCGTGATGCCGACGGCGTACCGGAGTGCGGCCGGGCGGCACTGCGGATCGGTCCTGGCGGCACGCAGCCATTGGACGACCATCGCGAGGCGCATCAGGACGTAGCCGGCGACCATGATCCTGAAGTCGCCTTCGAAGGCGGACGAGACACCGGCGGCGACGGTCAGCCCGCCGGCGATCTGCACGAGGGTGACCACCCGGTACGGGACGTCGTCGGTGTCGAACGACGACGCGAACCAGCTGAAGTTCAGCCAGCCCCACCAGATCGCGAAGAACACCATCCCGAAGCTGAGCACCCCGTGCCCGATGTGGTTCTCGGCGATCGCGTGGTGCAGACCGGCGGCGGCCTGCGCGACGGCGACCACGAAACACAGGTCGAACAGCAGCTCCAACGGGGTCGCGACCCGATGTCCCTCACCGGAATCGCGCATCGTCATCGGCCGGTACCAGACCCGCAGCCGATTCCGCCCAGAACTCTCCGCCATCACCGCTCCTCGCACTCTCGGACTCGCGAAGATCTTCGCAGCCGGAGGCGGTTCACACACTCGGAGAAACGCGCGGCGGGTGGGTCCGGACCGGGTGCACCTCCCCAGGCGACCCCGCACGGACCCACCCGCGCGAATGCCTCACCGGGACTCGGCTCGTCAGTGGTGGTGAGCCGGCTGCCGCCGAACGGTCCCCCGCGGACGCCGACGGCTGTCCACCGGTTCGTGACCGTGGGTGTCCATTCCTGAGAACTCCGGACTCGCCACGATCGCTTCGCCGATCGATCCATCCCCGATCGATCGACAGAAATACCACTGTCGGTAGCCATGACACAGCAGTGAAGGCTCCGTAAGGTCTACCCGGTTGCTCTGAGTAGCACCAGGGGATGACAGCCTCAGTCACTCGGATGGAGCATCGAGTCTTGCCGAACGTAGTCATCGGTACGCACGGATGACTCAGCCGCGTTGACTGTCGGCGGCAGCCCTGGCGGCGTCCTCCCGATCAGTGAGCGAACGCCGCTTCCGGCGCGCGCGGAGCTCGATCACGGCGAGTAAGAGCGCCGAGCACGTCAAGCCCGCGGCGCACAGCATCGCCGCGGTCAGCGCCGACGGGTAACCACCGTTCGCGCCCAGTACCGCGTGGAAGACCGAGGCCAGCACGACCGTGCCGATCGCGGTGCCGATGCGCTGCCCGGTCTGCAGCGCTCCCCCGGCCACCCCCGCCATCGAGGTCGGGACGCATTCCAGGGTCAGTGTGGTGTTGGGTGAGATGACCATTCCGCCACCGACGCCGGCGACGAGCAACGGCAGCGCGAACCACCAGCCTGCCGCGGCACCGGGATCCTGACCGGCGAGGACGGCGACCGTGACCATCCCGGTGATCACCATGACCAGCCCGGTGACGGTGAGCTTGCGGCCCCACTTCGGCACCAGTCGTCCCGCGATCGCCGCCGAAACGGCCGAGCCGAGGGCGAAGGAGGTGACGGCGAGCCCGGATTGCAGTGGCGTGTAGCCGAGGCCCTGCTGGAAGAAGATGGCGAAGACCAGCCACATGCCGGTGAATCCGCTGAAGTAAAGGGCACCGACGGCGGCACCCGTGGCGTAGCCGGGGGTGCCGGTGAACAGTCGGGTGTCCAGCAGCGGCGGACGGCCGCGCCGGACCATCGAGCGTTCCCAGCGCACGAACGCGAAGCCGAAGACCACCGCGACGGCGAACAGCCACCACAGGCCGCTCAGCCCGCCTTGTTCGGATTCGATCAGCGGGAGCAGGACGCCGAGCACGGCGACACCCAGCAGCATGATGCCGACGAAGTCGATCTCGCCCCGCAGGCTGCTCGCCGGTTTCTCCGCTTTCGGGAGCCATCTCAAGGCCAGGGTGAACGCCAGGATCCCGATGGGCACGTTGACGTAGAAGACCCAGCGCCAGCCTTCCGGGTCGCCGAAGACGGCGAGGATCACGCCGCCGAGCACCGGGCCGACGGCGGTCGAGATCCCGACAGTGGCGCCGAACATGCCGAACGCGCGGCCTCGTTCCGCGCCGCGGAACAGGTCCTGGATCATCCCGCTGTTCTGCGGCGTCATCATCCCCGACGCCACACCTTGCAGGAGCCGCGCGACGACCAGGGTCGTCTCGTCCGGCGCCGCGCCGGCGAACGCGCTGGTCAGCACGAACGCGGCGAGCGCGAACAGGAACATGCGGCGGCGGCCGAGCGCGTCGCCGAGTCTGCCGCCGGTCACCAGCACCAGCCCGAAGGCCAGCGCGTAGCCGGAAACGACCCACTGGATCCCGCCGCTCGACGCGCCGAGGTCCTTCTGGATCGAGGGCAGCGCCGTGTTGACGATGCTGACGTCGAGCAGGCCCATGAACCCGGCGGCGAGGGAGACGGCGAGCGCCTTCCAGCGCCGGGGGTCGGGTTCGTAGGTGCTCATCAGGTGCTGGCGGCGATCCCGGGGATGCCCTTGAGCTCACCGATCAGCATCGACGTCACCTTGACCGGATAGTCGTACAGCGCGAAGACCGTCTGGTTCTTGCCGACCAGCTTGAGGTGCACCGGGGTCTCACCCTTGTGCGCCAGCAGGGTCTGTTTCAGTTCGCTGACCACCGACTGGTCGATCTTCTCCGCGGCGGCCAGCAGGACCAGCGGCAGGTCGTCGTCACCGTTGCCGACCTCGGACAGGTCGAGCGGCACGAGCCCGCCGCCGAAGATGGACATCTTGTCTTCGCGCCAGTTCACCCGGCCCTTGACCAGGACGGCGTTGTCCTCGATGAGGTCTGCGGAGAACATCGCGTAGGACTTCGGGAAGTACAGGACCTCCAGTGAGGCGTCCATGTCCTCGACGGTGCAGATCGCCCAGGGCTCGCCCTTCTTGTTGACCCGGCGTTCCAGCGAGGTGATCAACCCGGAGATGATCAGCTCGCCTTCCTTGGGCGGGTCGGCGATGATCGCCGCGATCGGCCTCGGCGCGTGTTTGCGCAGGATGCGTTCGGCGCCGTCCAGCGGGTGCGCCGAGACGTAGAGGCCGAGCATCTCCCGCTCGTAGGCGAGGAGTTGCTTGCGTGGGTACTCCTCTTCGCCGAACTTCAGATGCGCGAGCGGCGAAGAGGACACGGCGGCCTCCGCGTCGTCGTCCCCGCCGAAGCCGAAGAGGTCGAACTGGCCCATCGCCTCCTGGCGCTTGAGCGGGACGACGGCCTCGACCGCGTCCTCGTGCACCTGGATCATCGAAAGCCGGGAGTTGCCGAGCGAGTCGAATCCGCCCGCCTTGATCAGCGATTCGATGACCCGCTTGTTGCAGGCCACCAGTTCGGACTTGTCGAGGAAGTCGGTGAAGGAGGAGTACTTCCCCTTCTCCGCGCGGGTCTTGATGATCGACTCGACGACGTTCGCGCCCACGTTGCGGACGGCGCCCATGCCGAAGCGGATGTCCTCCCCGACGGCCGCGAACCTCAGCGCCGACTCGTTGACGTCCGGCGGGAGCACCTTGATCCCGAGACGGCGGCATTCCGAGAGGTAGACCGCGGACTTGTCCTTGTTGTCACCGACCGAGGTGAGCAGCGCGGCCATGTACTCCGGCGTGAAGTTCGCCTTGAGGTACGCGGTCCAGTACGAGATCAGGCCGTACGCGGCCGCGTGGCTCTTGTTGAACGCGTAGCCGGCGAACGGGAGGATCGTGTCCCACAGCGCTTTCACCGCATCCGGCGAGAACCCGCCTTCGACCAGCGGGCTGGCCTTCATCCCGGCCTCGAAGCCCTCGTACTCGAGATCGAGGACTTCCTTCTTCTTCTTACCCATGGCCCGGCGGAGCACGTCCGCGCGGCCCATCGTGTACCCGGCCACCTTCTGGCCGATGTGCATGATCTGCTCCTGATAGACGATCAGGCCGTAAGTGTCGGCCAGGATCTCCTTCAGGGGCTCTTCGAGCTGTGGGTGGATCGGCTTGACCTTTTGCCGATTGTTCTTGCGGTCGGCGTAGTCGTTGTGCGCGTTCATGCCCATCGGGCCGGGGCGGTACAGCGCGCCCACCGCCACGATGTCGTCGAAGACCGTCGGCTGCATCCGGCGCAGCAGATCCCGCATCGGCCCGCCGTCCAGCTGGAACACGCCGAGCGTGTCTCCCCTGGCGAGCAGCTTGTACGTCTCCGGGTCTTCGACGCCGAGAGTGTCGAGGTCGATGTCGATCCCGCGGTTGCTCTTGATGTTGTCGATCGCGTCACCGATGACGGTGAGGTTCCGCAGGCCCAGGAAGTCCATCTTCAGCAGGCCGATGTTCTCGCACGACGGGTAGTCCCAGCCGGTGATGATCGAGCCGTCGTCGCGCTGCCACAGCGGGATGGCGTCGGTCAGCGGGTCGCAGGACATGATGACCGCGCAGGCGTGGACGCCCGCGTTGCGGATCAGCCCTTCGAGGCCGCGGGCGGTCTCGAAGATCGTCTTGCACTCTTCGTCGGTCTCGACGAGCGCGCGGACCTCGGCGGCCTCGCCGTACCGCTCGTGTTTCGAGTCGACGATGCCCGAAAGCGGGATGTCCTTCGCCATGATCGGCGGCGGCAGGGCCTTGGAGATCCGGTCCGCGATCGCGTACCCCGGCTGGCCGAAGTGGACCCGCGCGGAGTCCTTGATGGCCGCCTTGGTCTTAATGGTGCCGAAGGTGATGACCTGCGCGACCTTGTCGACGCCGTACTTGTCGGTGGCGTACCGGATCATCTCGCCGCGACGGCGGTCGTCGAAGTCGATGTCGATATCGGGCATCGAGACGCGCTCGGGGTTCAGGAACCGCTCGAACAGCAGCTTCTGCGGGATCGGGTCCAGGTTGGTGATACCGAGGACGTACGCGACCAGCGAACCGGCGGCGGAACCACGGCCGGGACCGACACGGATGCCGACCTTGCGGGCGTAGTTGATGAGGTCGGCGACGATGAGGAAGTAGGCGGGGAAGCCCTTCCCGATGATGACGTCGAGCTCGATCTCGATGCGCTCGTTGTAGTACTCGTCCGGGACGCCCTCCGGATACCGCCACTTGAGACCGCGCGCGACCTCTTCCCGCAGCCAGGTGCCCTGGTCGTAGCCTTCGGGGACCTCGAAGAACGGCAGCCGGTCCTTGTGCGTGTAGACGTCCTTGTAGGACTCGACGCGCTCGGCGATCAGCAGCGTCGAGTCGGCGGCGCCGGGGACTTCCTTGTCCCAGTACTCGCGCATGTCGGCGGCCGACTTCAGGTAGTAGCCGTCACCGTCGAACTTGAACCGGTTCGGGTCGTTCAGCGTCTTGCCCGCCTGCACGCACAGCAGCGCGGAGTGGGTGTCGGCCTGGTCCTTGGTGACGTAGTGCGAGTCGTTGGTGGCCAGCGGCCTGAGGTCGAGCAGCTTGCCGATCTCGAGCAGGCCCTCGCGGACCGACCGCTCGATCGGCAGGCCGTGGTCCATCAGTTCGAGGAAGAAGTTGTCGCCGCCGAAGATGTCCTTGTAGTCCGAAGCGGCCTGGATCGCTTCGGTGCGCTGCCCCAGCCGCAGCCGGGTCTGGACCTCGCCGGACGGGCAGCCGGTGGTCGCGATGATGCCCTGGTGGTTCTCCGCGATCAGCTCGCGGTCCATCCGGGGCTTGCGGTAGTACCCCTGCATGCTCGCGAGCGAAGAGAGCTTGAACAGGTTGCGCAGGCCGGTGGAGTTCTCGGCGAGCATCGTCATGTGGGTGTACGAACCGCTACCGGAGACGTCACCGCCCTCACCGAACTCGTCCGAGCCACGCTGGTTGGCCTGCCCCCAGAAGACCGGCTTCTTGTGGAAGCGGCTCTCCGGCGCGATGTAGGCCTCGATGCCGATGATCGGCTTGAGCTCGTGCTTGACCGCCTGCTGGTAGAACTCGTCCGCGCCGTACATGTTCCCGTGGTCGGTCATGCCGACCGCGGGCATGCCCAGGCGCGCCGCCTCCTTGAACAAGGGGGCGATCTTCGCCGCACCGTCGAGCATCGAGTACTCGGTGTGCACATGCAGGTGGACGAAGGAATCGTTCGACACCAGCGAAAACCTCCCCTAGGCAGACGGATCCCTGGCTGCTTGACGCGGGCCGGTCCTCCCACCCTAGGCTTCTCATGATCATCAGCAACTCGCGGGGGGACGCGGTCCTCGGCCAGTGCCGAGTCTGCTAGCCGAGCAAGATCAAATCCAGTTGGCTCGCCGGAACCGTCGCCACCCGAACGGGGCAGCGAGGCCGGGCCCGCCGGGTCAGCTCAGCCGGGCCAGCCGTTCGTCGACCACCTCCTTGTCGAACCACTCCGGATCGAAGCCGTGGCCGCCGAGCTCTTCGATCAGTTCCTCGTTCTCTTCGTCGTCCGGATCACGCAGGGCTTCCAGCAACATCTCGTAACCGCTCATGTCGTCACATTCCGGTGGCGGGGCGGCGCGCTCCCCGTCGAGACAACTCGCCGTGCGAGGCGGGCCGACCAGCTTCTCCACTCGGATCCAGTGCCGCCAGCCCTCCGCCTCATAGACGAGCCGGTGGCCGGGCGAGGTGACGACCTGGCCGAGGGTCGCTTCGTCGTCCAGCCTGTCGCCCTCACCGCTCCACGCATCGACGCTGAAGCCTCCGTACGCGGTCTCGAACCGGTGATCCTGCCGTTCGTCACGGTCGAACGCGGCCGCGAGGATCCGGTGCAGTCCGGCGAGGGTGACGTCGGAGCCGACTTCGAGCCGCCGCCAAATCGCCTCGTCCAGCTCGGACAGGGCGACCGCCAACCAGAGTCCGGTGACCGGCGCGGGCGAGGGCAGGACGAGCGGCAGCGGATCGGCCGACGACAAGCGGGGCAACGGTTCGTAGCCGGGCAAGCCGAGCCAT
Source organism: Amycolatopsis thailandensis (assembly GCF_002234405.1). GTDB lineage: Bacteria > Actinomycetota > Actinomycetes > Mycobacteriales > Pseudonocardiaceae > Amycolatopsis > Amycolatopsis thailandensis. The sequence continues at coordinate 7,894 of NZ_NMQT01000057.1, forward strand.
CGGCGCAGCTGGGCCGCGCGTTCGGGCAGCTCAGGCCTCGGATCGGTCCCCAGCTCCGAGAGCTTGGGGACCTTCTCCCGGAACCAGGCGTCATGATCCGCCCTGGCGATCAGCGCCGCTTCGACCTGGCTCCGGAACTCTTCGGGGGTCAGCGGCGCCTCGGTGACCTCGAAGCCGTTGCGGAGAACCGCCAGGGCGTCCTCGGGATCGGGATGGAGCTCGATCACGTCGACCTCGCGATCGTTGACCACGACCTCGACTCCCACCGAGCGTTTGCCGGCGGTCAGCGTGGCGGCCAGGACCACCAGGTCCTGATCCACCTGGCCTTGGACGACACAGTCCGACAGCTCGACTGGTCCGTGGAGCAGCTTCGGCCAGCGCTCCACCCTGGTCACGTCCAAGGGCGGACGCGGCCGGTGGGAGCGCTGGTTCTTCGGTCTTTTGGCGGGCTTGCGGCCGCGGCTGACGGGGGACACGGGATCAGTATCGCCAGCGGCACCGACAGTTTCGGCGCTGTGAGCAGCCATGATCGAAAAATGCTTGCCGACCTGGGCGCGGATGGGCAGACTGACCAGCCGCCAAGATCACCGAACCGCCCGGAGAGTTGATGATCGACCTGCAGGCCATGAACGAACGAGTGATCGCGGAGTTCCGCGCGAACGGCCGCCACGGCGACGGTCTCCCGACGTTGCTGCTCACCACCACCGGCGCCCGCACCGGACGACGGCACGTGACGCCGATGCTGTTCCTGGCCGACGACGACCGCTACATCGTGTTCGCCGCGAACGGCGGCGCTCCGGGGCATCCGGACTGGTACCGCAACCTGGTCGCGGAGCCGTCTGTCGACGTCGAAGCGGACGGAGAGGCCTTCACCGCCCACGCTGTCGAGGTCTCTGGAGCGGCGAGGGACCGTCTGTTCGCGAAGCAGGCGAAGGCGTTCCCTCGGCTGGCCGAGCACCAGTCGAAGACCAGCAGGCCGTTCCCGGTGATCGCGCTCAAGCGGGTCTGACGTGGGTGGCGCTTCGCTTTAGGGCCGAGGGTGTCTTCGGCACCTACTGGGGTTTGGCCGCGGTCGATCTCAGGTCCGGTCCGTGAAGGGCCCTTCCCTACTCTGAAGGTAGGGAAGGAGGCCTTCACGGACTTCCGGGTCGCCACGTCCGCCACAGACGCACCAGCCGTCACAGCGGACTCGGGTGAAGGTCACTCTCCAAGTACATGAAGGGGTCCTTCATTGCGCTAGGCGCGGTGAAGGGGTCCTTCATGTACTTGGAGAGGCGAGACGGCACCGAGTGGGCCGGGGTGGTCGTAGGTGGCGATTCGGGTTCTGGCCGACCGGTATTGCCTACCTACTGGGCCCGGCAGCAGCTGCGCCGGGATCCTCCGGCAAGCCAGTCGTTGCCTGACCCGAGCGTGGAGGGCCACGCGGATACCGGTCCGGAAGTGCCGATTCAGCGACTGCCGACAGCCGAGCGGGGAAGAAACCGGACGTCCGAAATCCTCCCCCATCACACCTACCCCGCGAGCAGACCGGCACGAACCCAAACCCGGCAGGTAACCGAATACCGGTCCGCTCCAACCCGAATCGCCACTCACGACCATCTGACCGACGTTGTGACACTGGCCACCCCCGCACGGGAATCCGGTGTCAGCACGGAACTCCCCGCCCACGAAGGCACCCAGCACGGGTTCGAATTCTCAGCCGATTACCGCGTCGACGCGGACCTCGCAGCGTGGATCGGCGCCCTCGGCCGATCGCTTGACAAAGCGTTGGCCCGACCGCACGATCTCGTCTCATGAACCTGTCTGACAGCCAGACAGCCGGACATGGTGGTCCACGACGCGTCAGCGCGATGGAGGCCGTTCTGGCCCACCTCCGCGGTGCCATCGAGCGCGGCGAGTACCCCGTCGGCCAGAAGCTGCCGTCGGAGTCCGCGCTCGGCAAGGAGTTCGAGGTCAGCCGTTCGGTCGTCCGCGAAGCGCTGCGCGGATTGCAAGCGCTCGGGCTCACCGTGTCCAAAACGGGCAAAGGGACCTTCGTGACCGCCACCGGGCCGGTCGAGAATCCCACCTTCGGGACCTACTCGGCCCGCGACCTTTTCGAGGTCCGGCGCCACGTCGAGATCCCCGTCGCCGGCTACGCCGCCGTGCGCCGCAGCACCGACGACCTCGATCTGCTCGGTCACCTCGTCGAGCGGATGGACCTCGAAACCGACAACACCGCGTGGGTGGCGCTGGACTCGCTGTTCCACATCACCATCGCCCAGGCCTCGGGCAACCCGGTGTTCGGCAAGGTCATCGAAGAGATCCGGGACGCGCTGGCCAGACAGTCCTCCTTTCTCAACCAATTGGGGGACCGTCGGACCCGCTCGAACACCGAGCACCGTGAGATCGTCACCGCCATCGCCTCCGGGTCCGAAGCGGACGCCATCGCGGCGATGACCTCCCATCTCGAGCACGTCGAGAACGCGCTTACCACCATCGTGCGGCCAAGCCACACGACGCACCAGAACAAGGACGACTGACACCGTGACCGAACAGACCCTCAGCGCGGACGGCAAACCCGCGCCGGTGCCGGCCGACGCCGGTGACGCCGGCTACGACAAGGCGTTGAAGCCCCGCCACGTCAACATGATCGCGATCGGCGGCGCCATCGGCACCGGCCTGTTCCTCGGCGCGGGCGGACGGCTCGCGCAAGCCGGCCCGGCGCTGGCGATCGTTTACGCGGTCTGCGGCCTTTTCGCGTTCTTCGTGGTGCGTTCGCTCGGCGAACTCATCCTGTACCGCCCCTCCTCCGGCGCCTTCGTTTCCTACGCCCGGGAGTTCATGGGCGAGAAAGGCGCGTTCGTCGCGGGCTGGATGCACTTCCTGAACTGGTCGACGACCGGTATCGCGGACATCACCGCGATCGCGCTGTACGCGCATTTCTGGTCGTTCTTCACGCCGATCCCGCAGTGGGTGCTGGCGCTGATCGCGCTCGCCGTGGTGCTGGCGCTGAACATGGTCTCGGTGAAGCTGTTCGGCGAGATGGAGTTCTGGTTCGCCATCATCAAGGTCGCCGCGCTGGTGACCTTCATGGGGATCGGGATCTGGCTGCTGGTGACCCAGCAGCCGATCGACGGCACCGTGCCCGGGTTCTCGCTGATCTCCGACAACGGCGGTTTCTTCCCCGCCGGAGTACTGCCGATGGTGCTGATCATCCAGGGTGTCGTGTTCGCCTACGCCTCGGTCGAACTGGTCGGCGTCGCCGCCGGCGAGACGGAGAACCCGCGCAAGATCATGCCGAAGGCGATCAACTCGATCATGTGGCGGATCGCGGTCTTCTACGTCGGTTCGGTGGTCCTGCTGGCGATGCTCATGCCGTGGAGCTCCTACTCGAAGAGCGAGAGCCCGTTCGTCACCGTGCTTTCGCATGTCGGTGTGCCGCAGGCGGGCAATGTGATGAACCTGGTGGTGCTGACAGCGGCGCTGTCCAGCCTGAACTCGGGGCTCTACTCCACCGGCCGCATCCTGCGGTCGATGTCGCTGGCCGGGTCCGCGCCGAAGTTCACCGGCGTGATGAACAAGAACCACGTGCCCTACGGCGGGATCCTGCTCACCTCCGCGGTCTGCGTCGTCGGTGTCGGCCTGAACGCCGTCGTGCCGAGCCAGGCCTTCGAGATCGTGCTGAACTTCGCCGCCGTCGGCATCCTCGGCACCTGGGCGATCATCGTCCTTTCGCATCTGCTGTTCGTGCGCAAGGCCAAACTCGGCGAGGTCGAGCGCCCGTCCTACCGTCTGCCGTTCTCTCCCTACACCGAGATCGCGACGCTGGTCTTCCTCGTCGCCGTCGTGGTGCTGATGGGCTTCGACGAGGTCGGCCGGATCACCCTGTACTGCCTGCCCGTCATCGGGCTCGCGCTGGTGGCGGGCTGGTTCGGGGTCCGCAAGCGGATCAACATGGACGTCTTCGAAAAGACGAAGCTGTGATCCCCGAGATCCGCGTTCCCGCCCACGAACCGCTGGTGCACCTCCTTCGCGACGGAATGGTCGAGGGGGTGCACCACGGTTCGGCCGTGGTGCTCGCCCCGGACGGCCGGGTGCTGTTCTCCGCCGGTGACATCGAGGCGGCGTTCTACCCGCGTTCGGCGGCGAAACCCTTGCAGGCCACGGCGATGGCGCGACTAGGCGTCGAGCTGAGCCCCGCCGGGTTCGCCGTCGGCGCGGCCAGCCACTCGGGCGAGGAGATCCACCTCGCCGAGGCGCTCAGGACGCTCGACGGCGCCGGGCTCACCGCGGAAGACCTGCGAACGCCGGAAGACCTGCCGTTCGACCCCGTCGAGCGCGACGGCTGGATCGTCGCGGGGCGGCCGGCTTCGAGACTGGCGCACAACTGTTCCGGCAAGCACGCCGCGATGCTCGCGACCTGCCGCCTGCACGGCTGGTCCACAAAGGACTACCTGGATCCGGGGCACCCCTTGCAGCGCGCGATCGCGGAGTGCGTCGAGGACCTGACCGGGCAGCGGATCCCGAAGGTCGCCGTCGACGGCTGCGGCGCTCCCCTGTTCGCGGTCTCGCTGCGCGGACTCGCCAGGGCCGTCGGCAAGATCGCTGCGGCTTCCACCGGCACTCCGGAAAGCCTTGTCGCCGAAGGGATCCGGAAGCATCCGGAACTGGTCGCCGGCACCCGTCGCGACGTCACCGCGCTCATGCGCGCGGTGCCCGGGCTGATCGCCAAGGACGGTTTCGAAGCCGTCCAGGTCGCCGCGTTGCCGGACGGGACGGCCATCGCGATCAAGATCGCCGACGGCGGTGACCGCGCGCGGAAGCCGGTGCTCGCCGCCGCGCTCGCGCTGTGCGGCGTCGAACAAGACGTCCTGGAGCCGTTCCCCGGTCTGCGCGTGACCGGCGCGCTCGCCGACCACCACCTCGCCGCCTGAGGAGCGACAGATGCACCGCGTGGAACACGATCTGCTGGGAGACAAGGAAGTCCCGGCCGACGCCTACTGGGGTGTGCACACCGCCCGCGCCAGGGAGAACTTCCCCATCACCGGCACCGCGATCTCCGCGTACCCGCATCTGATCGAGGCGCTCGCGTCGGTCAAGGAGGCGGCCGCGAGCGCCAACGCCGACCTCGGCCTGCTGGAACCGGACGTCGCCGACGCGATCCGCCGGGCGTGCCGCGAGATCCGCGAAGGCGCGCTGCACGACCAGTTCGTCGTCGACGTCATCCAGGGCGGCGCGGGCACCTCGACGAACATGAACGCCAACGAGGTGATCGCGAACCGCGCGCTCGAACTGCTCGGGCACGGCAAGGGCGACTACGCCCGCGTGCACCCGAACGAGCACGTGAACCTCGGGCAGTCGACCAACGACGCCTACCCGACCGCGGTCAACGTCGCCACGATCATCGCCGTCCGGGAACTCGCCGAGGCGATGGTCGTGCTGGAGCAGGCGTTCGCGGCCAAGGCCGTCGAGTTCCACGACCTGCTGAAGATGGGCCGCACGCAGTTGCAGGACGCCGTCCCGATGACGCTGGGACAGGAGTTCGGCACCTACGCGGTCATGCTCGGCGAAGACCGGCTACGGCTCACCGAGGCGGTGACGCTGCTGCACGAGATCAACCTCGGCGCGACCGCGATCGGCACCGGCCTCAACGCCGCGCCCGGATACGCCGAAGCCGCCGTCGCGCACCTGCGCGAGATCACCGGGCTGCCCGTCGTGACCGCCGCCGACCTCGTCGAGGCGACACAGGACTGCGGCGCTTTCGTGCACCTTTCCGGTGTGCTCAAGCGGATCGCGGTGAAACTCTCGAAGAGCTGCAACGATCTGCGGCTGCTTTCGTCCGGCCCCCGAGCGGGGCTTAACGAGATCAACCTGCCGCCGGTGCAGGCGGGGTCGTCGATCATGCCCGGCAAGATCAACCCGGTGATCCCCGAGGTGGTCAACCAGGTCGCGTTCGAGGTCATCGGCAACGACGTCGCGGTGACGATGGCGGCCGAAGCGGGCCAGCTGCAGCTCAACGCGTTCGAGCCGCTGATCCTGCACTCGCTTTCGGAGAGCATCACGCATCTGCGGTCGGCCTGCCTCGTGCTGGCGGAACGGTGCGTCTCCGGGATCACCGCGAACGCCGACGTGATGCGGGGCTACGTCGAGAACTCGATCGGGTTGGTGACCGCGCTCAACCCGAGCATCGGGTACGCGGCGGCGACCGAGATCGCCAAGGAGGCGCTGGAGACCGGGCGCGGCGTGGCTGAGCTCGTCGTCGAGAAGGGCCTTCTTCCCGCCGAAGAGCTGGCGAAGCTGCTGAAGCCGGAGACGCTCGCGCGGCTTTCCTGAGACCAGCGGGGCGGTACCGGGCGGTCTGCCCCGCGCCCGGTGTCATGAGGGGTCCCCTTGGGACAATTTTCGTCCGAAGGGGACCCCTCATGACACGTACGGGACTCCCTCAGGCCGCCGACGCGGGTACGGTCGTAAGCGGAAGGTGATCCTCCGCACGAAAGGCGGCCCCAGCGTGCTCGACCGACTTCTCGACCGGTACCTCGGCCTTCCCGCGGCCGAAGGGCCAGCCCCCTCGGTGACCAAGGCGATCCCAGTCCCGATGCCCGACGGCGTCCGGCTGCTGGCGGACCGCTACGCCGTCCCCGGCGACGAGCCGCGGCCGGTGGTGCTGATCCGCACGCCGTACGGCCGCAAGGGCGTGATGGGCAAGATCTTCGGCGAGACGTTCGCCCGGCACGGGCTCCAGGTGGTCCTCCAGAGCACGCGCGGGACCTTCGGCTCCGGTGGCGAGTTCCGGCCGTTCCATCTGGAGAAGGAAGACGGCCTCGCGACCGTCGCCTGGCTGCGCGAGCAGCCGTGGTGCGACGGGCGGGTCGCGATGGCGGGCGCGAGCTACCTCGGCCACACGCAATGGGCCGTCGCGCCGTACCTCGACGAGCCGCTCGAAGCGATCTGTCTCGGCGTCACCGCGTCGGAGTTCACCTCGGCCTTCTATCCCGGCGGGATCCTCGCGGTCGACAACATGGTTTCGTGGTCGTCGTTGATCGGCCGCCAGGAGGGCCGGTTCGCGGGCCTGCCGAATCCCTGGCAGACGAAGAAGACCCGGCGGGCCATGGCGCATCTGCCGGTTTCCGGCGCCGACGTCGAGGCCATCGGCAAGCAGGTGCGGTTCCTGCAGGACGTCTCCGAGCACGCCGAACCGGGCGACGACTTCTGGGCGCCGGCGGATCACAGCGCCGAAGTCGCCGGGCTGACCACGCCGGTGAGCATGGTGACCGGCTGGTACGACCTGTTCATCGCCGCCCAGCTGCGCGATTTCAAGGAGCTCGCGGCCGCCGGTCGCGAGCCGCGGATCACCATCGGCCCGTGGGCGCACGGCGAGCTCGCCAGCCTGAAAACCCTGATCACCGACCAGATCGGCTTCCTCTCCGCGCATCTGCTCGGCGATCGCGCGCCGCTGAGGCAAGCGCCCGTACGCCTGTACCTCCAAGGCTCAGGACGTTGGCTGGACTTCGAAAGCTGGCCGCCGAAGTCCGACACGACCCCGTACTTCCTGCGTCCCGGCGGGCTTTCCCCCGCCGAGCCCGTCGAGTCGAAGCCGGGCACGTTCACCTTCGACCCGGCCGACCCGACGCCTGCCGTCGGCGGTCCCTTGCTTTCGGGTGTGCAGAAACAGCAGGACAACAAGGACGTCGAAGTGCGCCGCGACGTGCTGCTCTTCACCGGCGACAGGCTGAAGCGCGACCTCGACGTCATAGGCGAGATCTCCGCGCTGGTGCACGTCCGGACCGACCTCGGGCACGGCGACGTCTACGTCCGGCTGTGCGACGTCGACGGCCGCGGGGTCTCCCGCAACGTCACCGACGGCATCCTCCGCCTGCGCCCCGGCAGTCCCGGGTCCGATGTGGACGGTGTGGTGGCGGCCGAGGTCCAGCTCGACCCGACCGCCTACCGGTTCCGGCGCGGGCATCGCCTGCGGCTGCAGGTCGCGGGCGGAGCGTTCCCGCGCTTCGCCCGCAACCACGGCACCGGCGAACCGGTTTTCAGCGCGGTGGACGGGAAACCCGCGCGGTTCGAGATCTTCCACGACCCCGCGCACCCGTCCCGGATCACGCTGCCGGTGTTCGCGGGCTAAGCCGGGACCACTCGCTGGTGAGTGGTCAGCCTGCCGTCGTCGTGCAGCACGTGGAACAGCAGCGACGGCGGCAGATCGTAGTCGATCGGCCCGCCTTCACCCCACGGCCGGAGACCGTTCTCCTCCCACGGGAGCAGGATGCTCGATCCCACCGAGGGCGCCGACCGCAGCGGCACACCCGCGAACGTCGTCGACGCCGAGGCGTGCACATGCCCGCAGAGCAGGGCCACCACTCGCGGGTGGCGGGCGAGCACCTCTGCCAGCCTGTCTTCGCCGTACTGGCGCATCGCGTCCACCAACGGCAGGCCGAGCGCGACCGGCGGGTGGTGGAAGGCGATGAAGGCGGGGCCGTCGCCGTCGGCCAGCACGCCGTCCAGCCAGGCCATGGTCTCGTCGTCGAACTGTCCGTCCGGCTTGCCGGGGATGCTGGAGTCGGCCATGACGAAGGTGACGTCGCCGACGGTGTGGGCCACGTTGACCGGCCCGTCGTCCGGTGCCTGGCCGAGCAGCCCTTCACGGAACGGGCCGCGTTTGTCGTGGTTGCCGGGGCAGGTGAAGAGCGGGACGTCGGTCTTGAACAGTTCGGCCGCGCGCCGATACTCCTCGAGCGTGCCGTGGTCGGCGATGTCGCCCGTCACCAGGATCGCGTCGACCGGTGTCGCCAGGCCGCCCAGGTACCGCATGACCCGTTCGGTGCGTTCGTCGGCGCGTTCCCCGCCGTCGAGATGGTTGTCGCTCAGATGTGCAGTCACGAACATCGTGTCACCCCATGTCGTCCAGATATGCCAACGTTTTCACCCAGTTCCGCGCGAGCAGCTCCACGGCCGCCGCGAGGTCGGAGACGCGGATCGCCTCGGCGATCCGGAGGTGTTCATCGATACTCTCCCGTGAGCGTTCGATGCCACCGAAATAGCGGGCGTCATAGCGCTTCAGCAGCGGTTTCGTCTGCTCGATCAGGCGCAGCAGATGCGGATTCGTGCAGCGCGAGACCAGCAGCGCGTGCCAACGGTCGTCCAAAGTGGACAAATCACCCTGCCGATCGAGTTCCGCGGTCATCTCGGCGGTGATCCGGTCCAGGCCGCCGGTGAGGCCGGCGAGGTCCTGCGGCGAGCTCCAGCGCAACGCGAGCGATTCCAGCTCCGCGACGAGCGGGTACAGCTGCCGCGCCTCCTCGGGATCGAACGGCGGCACGAGGAAACCCCGGTTCGGCGCCGAGACGAGCAGGCCGCGATCGGCCAGCCCGATCAGCGCCTCGCGCAACGGTGTCCGGCTGACGCCCAGTTCGCGGGCGAGGTGCACCTCGTTGATCCGGCTGTCCGCGGCGATCCGGCCGTCGAGCACGCGGGCGGTGATCTCCTCCGCGAGGTCGCGCCGGAGCAGGTTCCTCGTCATGCGGACAGTATTGCATGCACTTCGGACGTACTGTATTCAGTTAGGCATGACGGACTTCGATGTGAACCGCGCTCGGGTCGAGACGCCGGGCTGCGCGGAAGTGGTCCACCTCAACAACGCCGGATCGTCCCTGCCGCCCTCGCGGGTCACCGACACCGTCGTGGACTACCTCCGCGAGGAGGCCCTGATCGGCGGATACGAGCAGGCCGCGGCGACCGCGGAGCGGATGAACGGCGTCTACGCCTCGGCCGCCCGGCTCGTCGGAGCCGAACCCGGCGACATCGCGCTGACCGACAACGCGACCAGGTCCTGGCAGGCGGTCTTCTACGCGCTTCCGTTCGCCGCGGGAGACCGGATCCTGACGGCGAAGTCCGAGTACGCGAGCAACGTCATCTCCTTTCTCCAGATCGCGAAGCGCACCGGCGCCGTCGTCGAGGTGGTCGACAACGACGAGTCCGGGCAGCTGGACGTCGAGGATCTCAAGCGCCGCGTCGACGGCGACGTCAAGCTGATCGCCGTCTCCCACGTGCCGACCCAGGGCGGACTGGTGAACCCCGCCGAGGAGATCGGCGCGGTCGCGCGGGCGGCCGGGATCCCGTTCCTGCTGGACGCGTGCCAGAGCGCCGGCCAGCTCGACCTCGACGTCGCGCGCCTGAACTGCGACGCGCTCAGCGTGACCGGCCGCAAGTACCTGCGCGGGCCGCGCGGCACCGGATTCCTGTACGCGCACCCGCGGCTGCGCGAGCGCGTCGAGCCCGCGATGCTCGACCTCCACTCGGCGGTGTGGACCGCGCCCGAAACCTACGAAGTCGACTCGACGGCGAAGATGTTCGAGGTCTGGGAACGCGATCACGCCGCCTTGCACGGGCTCGGCGCGGCGATCGACTACGCCCTCGAATGGGGCATGCCCGCTATCGAGGCCCGTGTCGCCGCGCTCGCGGCGAAGCTGCGCGACGCGCTCCGCGAGATCCCCGGCGTCCAGGTGCACGACCAGGGCACCCGGCAGTGCGGGATCGTCACGTTCAGCGTGGCGAAAACGCCCTCGCAGGAGGTGAAACAGCGCCTGGCGGCGGCGAAGATCAACGTCAGCGTCACGGAGGCGACGTCCGCCCAGTTCGACTTCGCCGACCGCGGGCTGCCGTCGCTGGTCCGGTCCTCGGTGCACTACTTCAACACCGAGGACGACATCGCCCTCCTCGTCGGCGAAGTCGGGAAACTGGCTTAACGGCGCGAAAGCAGCGACTCGGACGGCGGGGCGAACGGCAGTCCCGTCGTCTTCGCGCGTTTGCCGATCACCAGGGCCTCCCCCAGCAGGCTGACGCCGATCGACAACGTCACCGGCCGCGCGTCGGGATGCACCCCGGCCGTGGTGGCCAGGAACCCGATCCCGAAGTTCACCAGCAGCGAGAGCACCCACACGCCGAACGTCCAGCCGGTGTAGCGCAGCCAGAGCACACCTTCGCGCTCGAACAGCTTCGTGGTGGTGGCGCGCACCGCGCCGAGCCCGCAGCCGACCGCGGAGCCCAGCACGAGCCAGAGGCCGTCCGTGAAGGTGAAGATCTCCAGCTTGGCCAGGCCGTAGACCCCGATCGCGAGCAGGATCACCGGCGCCCCGAACACATCGCGGGCGACCAGCGGCTCCCCGCGCAGCCGGCGCACGACGATCACGACCACCGCGGCGACCACCAGCGCGATCAGCAACCAGGTCCTCATGAACTCCCCCTTTTATGGCATGACTGTGCCAAATAAAATAGCAAGGCCGTGCTATAAAGGCAACATGCCCAAGATCGTCGACCCCGGCGTCCGTCGCCTGGAAATAGCCGAGGCCGTCTTCCGCGTGATCCAGCGGGACGGGCTCGCGCAGGCGTCGCTCAGGAGCGTGGCCGAAGAGGCCGGTCTCGCGATCGGTTCGGTGCGGCACTACTTCCGCGGCCACGACGAACTGATCGTGTTCGCCATGCGCGCGCTCGGCGACCGGCTCGAAGCGAGACTGCTCGGCCACCTCCCCGATCTGCTCGATCCGAAGACGCCACGTTCGCGGCGGCAGGAAATCACCGAAGCCCTGCTCGGCGAACTGCTCCCGCTCACCGAGCAGACGCGGGCCGAAACCGACGTCTGGCTGGCGTTCTCGGCCGCCGCGAAGAACCGCCCGGACCTCGCGGAGGAGGCCGCCCGCATGCACGAGGGGGTCCGCGCGCTCGTCCGGCGGGTGCTCGACGGCGCGAACGAAGCGGGCGGCCTGCTCGACGACCTCGACCTGGCCGTCGAGACCGAACGGCTGGCCGCGCTGTTGGACGGCCTCGCCCTCTCGACGGGCCGGACCTCGCCGGAGCTGATGCGAACCGTGCTCCGACGTCATCTGGAGACCCTGCGACGGCCAGAATCGGTGATGAAATGAGCACGTTCTACGAGATCGCCACCCAGGACCCCGGTCGTGTCGCGGTGATCGACGTCGACGGGCGGGAGACCACCTTCGGCGAACTGTCGGCGCGCGCGAACCAGCTGACCCACGCCTTGCGGGCGCTCGGCCTCGGCGAGGGCGACGGCGTCGTCGCGATCATCCACAATGGACTCGCCTATTACGAGCTGCTGCTGGCGACCCTGCAGGCGGGCATGTACTTCACCCCGGTCAACCACCGGTCCTCGCCGGGCGAAATCGCGTACATCGCGGCCAACAGCGGCGCCAAGGTGGCCGTCGCGGACTCGGACATCGCGGCCACGTGCACCGCGGAACTGGAAGGCCTGCACCGGTTTTCCCGCGGCGAGACGCCGGGCTGGGCGGATTACGCGTCCTGGGGCACGGACCTGCCCACCACCACGCCGGAGCACCGGACCGCCGGTCAGACGATGCTCTACACGTCCGGGACCACCGGCCGTCCCAAAGGTGTCCGGCGCGCGCTGTCCGGGCGGCCGCCCGCGCTGCACCCCATCCACGCGCACGTCCTCGAACGCCTGGACGTCGTGGCGGGGCACGGCGTGCACCTCGTCGCCTGCCCGCTCTACCACGCGGCGCCCGGCATGTTCTCGACCGCGATCCTGCATCTCGGGCACACGCTCGTGCTGATGGACCGGTTCGACGCCGAGGAAACGTTACGGCTCACGGAAAAGCACCGCGTGACGAGTACGCATCTGGTGCCGACGATGTTCCACCGCATGCTGCGGCTGCCCGAGGACGTCCGCGCGCGCCATGACCTGTCGAGCCTGGTCTCGGTGATCCACGGCGCCGCGCCGTGCCCGCGGGAGGTGAAGGAGCGGATGCTCGCCTGGCTCGGACCGGTGGTCCACGAGTACTACGGCGCGTCCGAGGGCCTGATCTCGGCGGTGCACGCCCGTGATTGGCTCGCCGAGCCGGGCACCGTCGGCGAGCCGCTCGACGGCGTGCGGGTCAAGGTCCTCGACGACGACGGCCGGGAGCTCCCCGCCGGCGGAACCGGGACGCTCTACTTCAGTTCCGCGCACACGAAATTCGACTACCACGACGATCCGGGCAAGACGGCGGCCGCGCGTTCCGGGGAGTTCGTCACCGTGGGCGACGTCGGCTATCTCGACGCCGAGGGCCGGGTGTTCCTGTGCGACCGGCGGACGGATCTCATCCTCTCCGGCGGGGTGAACATCTACCCGGCCGAGATCGAGGCGCGGCTGCTGAGCCATCCCGACGTCGCCGACGTCGCGGTGATCGGGGAACCGGATCCCGAATGGGGGCAACGGGTCGTCGCCGTCGTTCAACCGGTCGAGGATGTCGCCGGGGACACCGAGCTGGCGAAGCGGCTCGAAGAGCATTGCCGGGCGGAGCTCGCCGGTTTCAAGACACCGCGCCGCTTCGACTTCCGGGAGCGGCTGCCGCGGACGGAGAGCGGAAAGATGCTGCGGCGGACGCTTCGGGCCCCCTGATTCGCGGTACCGTTTCCCGATGCGCCTGCGGTCTGTGACCACACTGCTCGCCACGCTCGCTCTCGCGTTCGCCGTCCCCGCGACGGCGGAGGCGACCCCCGGGTCCGGGGTGACCGGGACGATCTTCGGGCAGAAGACCGTCGGGGACACCGACTACGTGCTGCGCGAGGTCGTCATCCAGCCCGGCGGCTACACCGGCTGGCACTACCACGACGGGAAGCTGTACGCGTTCGTCAAGAACGGTACGCTGACGCACAACTCGACCGACTGCGGGCTCGACGGCCTGTACCGGAAGGGCGCCGTCTTCACCGAGCCGAGCGACACCGTCCACATCGGACGGAACCTCGGGACGACGCCGGTGGTGCTGGAGGTGCTCTACGTGCTGCCGCACGGAAAGCCGCTCTCGCAGGACGCGCCGAACCCGGGTTGCCCGTTCTAGGCTCCGAACCAGCCCGCGACGTCGAGCCGGAAGCCGTCCGCCGGCGCCATCACGCGGAGGTCGGTTTCGAGCGCGCGAACCCTGTCCGCGCCCAGCGCGCCGACCCAGTCCTCGCGCAGCTCTTCGAAAATCGCCGCGGACCGGCGGAGTGAGTCGATCCCGCGGCCGGTGAGCCGGACGACCTTGCGCCGCGCGTCGGCCGGGTCGTCGGCGCGCTCGACGTAACCGAGCTGCTCCAGCTTGTCGACGGTCTTGCCCGCCGCCTGCTTGCTGACCCCGAGTCGCCGCCCGATCTCGCTCGCCGTCGCGCCGCCGAGGCCGATCGCCTGCATGGCGAAGCCGTACGCGGGGCGGACGTCGGGATGCCCCTGCTCGGCCAGCTCCGCGTGCAGCCGGTCGATGATCGAGCGGAAGCCCGCGAACAGCAGCAGCGGCAACTCGAACCCGGGAGGTTCCGGAACCTGCTTGCCAGATTCGACAACCTGGTTTACCTTTTCGTCAACCACGTTGACCATCTTAAGGGGCACGCCTTGTTCACCGATCACACCCTCGAAACCGCGCCCGAAGCCTCGCGTCGCTTGATGGAGGCGACCATCCGCAAGTTCGGGCATCTCCCCACCGCCGTCGCCCGGCAGGCGTCGTCACCGGAACTGCTCGACGGGTTCCTGAGGCTCAGCGCGAGCTTCGAGAAGACCACGCTCGACCCGCTCGCGCGGGAGACGGTCGTGATGACCGTGGCGACGCGCAACGGCTGTGAGGTATGCGTCGAGATCCACACCGGCAGGCTGAAGGGACATCACGCGACCGACGACGTCATCGCGGCCCTCCGCTCGCAGGGGCTAGTGCCCGACGAGCGACTGGAAGCCGTCCGGCAGTTCACCCTGGCGGTGCTCGAAACCGCCGGAGGCGTGGACGACGAGACGCTGCGAACGTTCTTCGGGCACGGATTCACCGAGCGGAACGCTCTCGAAGTCGTCATGGGCATCGGGGCCTACACGATGTCGACCCTGGCGAACAGGCTTACCCGCGCGTAGTCGCTTTCCGTGATCGCCCCTCGCGGCCCGGTATCACTCCAATGGCCGCCGATCTTGATGTATCTGGGCAGTCCCTGCCGTCTCCTGTCTTGTGCAGCCGAAAAGTTCGCCACCCGCGGCGAGGCGCGCGACCGGCGGTCTGGCCTGCCGAGGGGGCAGACCAGACCGCCAAAACGAAGACGTTCCACAGGTGTTGGGGGTACGTGAAGGCCCCATTCCCGCGAGTCACGGGAATGGGGCCTTCACGTGTCCCGGCCGCGTTCAGCCGACTACTTGCGACGGGCTTGACGGCTTGCGGGTCGCATTTAGTCGGCTGAGTGCGACGGGGTCAGGCCTCCAGGGCCCACCGCACGAACCGCATCGTCGGCGTGAAGCCGGCCTTCTCGAAGACCCCGTACGCCCCGGACGGGTCCGCCGAGTCCACGTTCAAGCTGGCGCGGTCGTAGCCCTGATCGACGGCGGCCCGCAGCGCGTGCCCCATCAGCCCGCCCGCGACACCCCGCCGCCGATACTCCCGGAGCGTCCCGATCACCATGAAATGCGCGTCACGGACTCCGGTGGCCTCCGTGTCGGCCTCCCACCACATGGTCACCAGCATCCCCACCGCGGCGCCCGTCGCCTCCTCACGGAGCAAGAAGCTGACTTCGGGCCGGAAAGTCTGGTTGGTGATCTTGTTCCGCCAGAGATCGGCGGGCATCGGCACCGCGCCCCAGTAGTCCCGGTACGCCTCGTTCCGGACAGCGCGGAAGTCCTCGTCGTTCCGCTCCGACCACGCCTCGACCCGGAATCCGTCAGGGATCGCCGCACCGCCCGAGGTGCCGAGCGAATTCTCCATCCGCTGGAAGTAGCGCACCGGCACGAACCCCCGGGACAGGACGAGTTCGGCCAGCCCGGCGATCCGGTCGGGCCGGTTGACGTCCACCACGAGCTTCGAGCCCGGGTGATGCAGCGCGTGCATCACCTCGGCCGCCGCCACCCCCGCGTCGACGAGCGCGCCGCCGATGCCCCGGCGGCGATACGCGGGGTGGACTCCGCCGTCGAGGAAGACCCGATGGATCTCTTCCGCGGACGGCTTGAAGCGGATCTTCATGTAGCCGGCCATCACGTCGCCGTCGAAGGCCGCGAGACTCGCGCGCTCCAGATCCGCGTACGGGTCGAGCAGCTCCTGGAGGGTGTCCTCCGCCGTGTAGTTCTCGCCGATCCCGTCGACGGTCTCCATGGCGTTGAGGAGATCCGCGGACGCCTGCGCGTCTTCGCGGGTGAGCGGCCGCCACGTGAGGTCGTGCATGCGGCTGAAAGTAGCGCCGCGCGTGGCGGGTTGTCGCCGGGTTTTCGGTGGGCGCAGTAGGGATCGAACCTACGACCGCTCGGGTGTAAACCGAGTGCTCTCCCGCTGAGCTATGCGCCCGGGAGGTGGCACCCGCGCACGGGTGCCACCGGTGAAGACTCAGGCCAGGGAGGCCACGGCCTTCTTCCACGCCTGCTGGTCGCGCGCCTCGCCGGGCTGGTTGACCTCGGCGAACCGGACGACGCCGTCCTTGTCGATCAGGAAGGTGCCGCGGGTGGCCAGACCGGCCGCCTCGTTGAAGACGCCGTAGGCCTTCGCGACCTCACCGTGCGGCCAGAAGTCCGAAAGCAGCGGGAACTGGTAGCCCTCCTGCTCGGCCCACGCCTTGAGCGAGAACGGGGTGTCCACGGACACACCGATGACCTGCACGCCGTTGCCGTCGTAGTCCGCGAACTCGTCGCGGAGCTGGCACAGCTCGCCGGTGCAGATACCGCTGAACGCGAACGGGTAGAACACCAGCAAGACCGGCTTCTCGCCCTGGAAGGACGACAGCTTCACGGCCTGCTTGTTGTAGTCGTTGAGCGTGAAGTCCGGGGCTTGCGATCCGACCTCGACGGCCATACCGGCGGTTTCCTCTCAAGAGCGAACAGGGGCCTGCGACGACAACCCTATCGTGTCGATCGCGCGGCTCCCCGGGTCACCGCTTGGTCTTCGACTTCGGCGACACCAGCCGGGTGCCCGCCCACTTCGGGCCGGCGCTGATGTTGGCCGTCTGGGCCAGCCCGACCTGCGGCACCGCTTCGGCGATCTCGCTCGGCTCGACGTGCCCGGGCTGTCCCGTCTTCGGGGTCAGCACCCAGATCACGCCGTTCTCGTTCAGGGGGGTCCGGACCTCGATCAGCGTGTCACCGAGATCACCGTCGTCCTCGCGCCACCACAGCAGCACCACGTCGATGACCTCGTCGGCGTCCTCGTCGAGGATGTCGCCGCCGATCTGTTCCTCGATCGCCGCACGAAGGTCGTCGTCGACGTCTTCGTCCCAGCCGATCTCCTGGACCACCATGTCCGGCTTGATCCCGAGCCTTTCGGCGACGCTGCTCTGATCAGCGTCTCCCGCGGCGACCACTGCTGTCACTCCTCCAACTACGACGGAGCGTGGTGTCGCTCGGCCGGATTCGACCGGGCGGGCACCACACTCGGGTACACGATGCCCGTTAGCGAACACTGGTGAAGCGTTCCGCGCAACCGTCCACACCGGATCTTGAACAACTCGTGTCGCGGCGTACGGACATTCAGCCCACTCCCGGGGGGTCAATTCGGGCGCGCTTGGGCACCCCCGAACGCCCTGCTTTAGGGTGGGAGAGAAAACGCGCGCGCGAGTACAGGCGCGTGCGAGGCGTGTCGCAATCGGGTCCGCGAACGTTACCGATCAGTAGCGGTGACGCGAGCGGAACCGGAGGACGACGATGGACCGCGAACACGCCCGCGTACGAGCACAACCAGCTACCACCTTTCGCAAGGAGACCCCTTGGCCCCGCAGAACGACGGCGCCTCCGGCAAGGAGACCCCGGCACGCGTCCGCGTCATCCGTGACGGATTGGCGGCGCACCTGCCCGACATCGACCCGGAGGAGACCGCCGAATGGCTGGACTCCTTCGACGAGGCGCTGGCCAGGGGTGGTCAGCAGCGCGCCCGGTACCTGATGCTGCGCATCCTCGAGCGGGCCAGGGAACGCCACGTCGGCGTCCCGGCGCTGACGTCGACGGACTACGTCAACACCATCCCCACCGAGAACGAACCCTGGTTCCCCGGTGACGAGGAGATCGAGCGCCGCTATCGCGCCTACATCCGGTGGAACGCCGCGATCATGGTGCACCGCGCGCAGCGCCCCGGGGTCGGTGTCGGCGGGCACATTTCGACCTACGGCTCGTCGGCGGCGCTGTACGAAGTGGGCTTCAACCACTTCTTCCGCGGCAAGGACCACTCCGGCGGCGGCGACCAGATCTTCATCCAGGGTCACGCCTCCCCCGGCATCTACGCTCGCGCCTTCCTCGAAGGCAGGCTGAGCGAGAGCCAGCTGGACGGGTTCCGCCAGGAGTTCTCGCACGCGGGCGAGGGCGGCGGCCTGCCGTCGTACCCGCACCCGCGGCTGATGCCGGAGTTCTGGGAGAACCCGACCGTGTCCATGGGCCTCGGCCCGATGAACGCGATCTACCAGGCCCGGTTCAACCGCTACCTGCGCGATCGCGGCATCAAGGACACCAGCGACCAGCACGTCTGGGCGTTCCTCGGCGACGGCGAGATGGACGAGGCGGAATCGCGCGGCCTCATCCACGTCGCCGCGGGCGAGGGCCTCGACAACCTGACCTTCGTGATCAACTGCAACCTGCAGCGGCTCGACGGCCCGGTACGCGGCAACGGCAAGATCATCCAGGAGCTGGAGTCGTACTTCCGCGGCGCCGGCTGGAACGTCATCAAGGTTATCTGGGGCCGCGAGTGGGACTCGCTGCTGCACGCGGACCGTGACGGCGCCCTGGTCAACCTCATGAACACCACGCCGGACGGCGACTTCCAGACGTACAAGGCCAACGACGGCGCCTTCGTCCGCGAGCACTTCTTCGGCCGCGACCCGCGGACCAAGGAACTGGTCAAGGACCTCACCGATGCCGACGTCTGGAACCTCAAGCGCGGCGGGCACGACTACCGCAAGGTCTACGCGGCCTACAAGTCGTCGCTGGAGCACCACGGCCAGCCGACGGTGATCCTTGCCCACACCATCAAGGGTTACGGCCTCGGCCCGTCCTTCGAGGGCCGCAACGCCACGCACCAGATGAAGAAGCTCACCCTCGACGACCTGAAGCTGTTCCGGGACGCCCAGCGCATCCCGATCAGCGACGAGGAGCTCGAGCGCGACCCGAAGCTCCCGCCGTACTACCACCCGGGTAAGGACTCGGCGGAGATCGAGTACATGCTCGGCCGCCGCAAGGCGCTGGGCGGGTTCCTGCCGGAGCGCCGCCCGAAGGCCTCGAAGGCGCTCGTGCTGCCGGGCGACAAGGTCTACGAAGGCATCCGCAAGGGCTCGGGCAAGCAGGAGGTCGCCACCACGATGGCGTTCGTCCGGCTCGTCCGCGAGCTGGCGAAGGACTCCGAGATCGGCAAGCGGATCGTCCCGATCATCCCGGACGAGGCGCGCACCTTCGGCCTCGACTCGATGTTCCCGACGGCCAAGATCTACAACCCGCACGGCCAGACGTACACGTCGGTCGACGCGAGCCTGATGCTGGCCTACAAGGAGTCCGAAAAGGGCGTCATCCTGCACGAGGGCATCAACGAGGCGGGGTCCACCGCGTCGTTCACCGCCGTCGGCACCTCGTACGCCACGCACGGCGAGCCGATGATCCCGATCTACATCTTCTACTCGATGTTCGGGTTCCAGCGGACCGGTGACGGCCTCTACGCCGCGGCGGACCAGATGGCCCGCGGGTTCGTGCTCGGCGCCACCGCCGGCCGTACCACGCTGACCGGTGAGGGCCTCCAGCACGCGGACGGGCACTCGCTGCTGCTGGCGGCGACCAACCCGGCCGTCGTGGCCTACGACGCGGCGTGGTCGTTCGAGATCGCCCACATCGTGCGGGACGGTCTCCGCCGGATGTACGGCGACACCGGGCCGGACGGCAACGGCGAGAACATCTTCTACTACATGACGATCTACAACGAGCCCTACCAGCAGCCCGCCGAGCCGGAGAACCTCGACGTCGACGGCCTGCTGAAGGGTCTCTACAAGTACGCGGACGCCCCGTCGGGCGACGGTCCGGAGGCCCAGATCCTGGTCTCCGGCGTCACGATGCCGGACGCGCTGCGGGCGCAGAAGATGCTCGCCGAGGAGTGGGGCGTGCGCGCGGCCGTGTGGTCGGCGACGTCGTGGACCGAGCTGCGGCGCGAGGCCGTCGAGATCGACCACGACAACCTCCTCCACCCCGGCGACTCCCCGCGTGTGCCGTACATCACGCAGAAGCTGTCCGGCGTGAACGGGCCGGTCGTCGCGGTTTCGGACTGGATGCGGGCCGTGCCGGACCTCATCCGCCCGTGGGTGCCGACCGACATGCTGACGCTGGGCACCGACGGGTTCGGCTTCTCCGACACCCGCCCCGCCGCCCGGCGGAAGTTCCTGGTCGACGCGCAGTCGATCGTGGTCGGCACGCTGAGCGCGCTGGCCAAGCGCGGCGAGGTCGACCGCTCGAAGGCGGCGGAGGCGGCGCGCAAGTACCGCCTCGACGACGTCGCCGCCGCGGGTCCGCAGTTGTCGGACTCCGGTAGCGCCTAGCGTTGAGATGAAGGGGCCTTTCATTGCGAATTTTGCGATGAAAGGCCCCTTCATTGCATCCGGGGAGCAGCGGACTAGGGTGAGACATCGGATGTTTGCGGAAAGGGTGAGCGAGAGTGACCAAGCGTCGACTGCCGAAGCCGAGTGAGCTGAAGCAGATCCTGCGGCCGAAGCCGATCGTGCTCAACCCGACCGAACGGCGGCTGGCGGGCGCGCACACGATCGCCGACCTGCGGATGCTCGCCCGCAAGCGGACGCCGCGGGCGGCGTTCGACTACACCGACGGCGCCGCCGAGCTGGAAGACAGCCTCCGCCGCGCACGGCAGGCCTTCCGCAGCGTGGAATTCCACCCGAACGTCCTGCGCGGCGTGTCCGATGTGGACACCAGCAAGGAGATCCTCGGCAAGCGTTCGGCGCTGCCGTTCGCGTTCGCGCCGACCGGGTTCACCCGCATGATGAACCACGAGGGCGAGTCCGCGGTGGCCCGCGTCGCCCAGCGCAACGGCATCCCGATGGGACTGTCGACGATGGCGACGACGTCAATCGAAGACCTCGCGGAGGCCGCGCCCGAGGCCCGCAAGTGGTTTCAGCTGTACGTCTGGCGCGACCACAAAGCGGGCGAAGATCTGATGAATCGCGCGTGGGCCGCCGGGTTCGACACCCTCATGCTCACGGTGGACACCCCGGTCGCCGGCGCGCGGCTGCGCGACGTCCGCAACGGGTTGACCATCCCGCCCGCGCTCACCCTCAAGACGTTCGTCGACGGCGCGATGCATCCGTCGTGGTGGTTCAACCTGCTGACCACCGAGCCGCTGACCTTCGCCTCGCTGAGCCAGTTCGACGGCACGGTCGCCGAACTGCTCAACCAGCTCTTCGACCCGACCCTGAACTTCGACGACCTCGACTGGGTCCGCCAGACCTGGCCGGGCAAGCTCGTGGTCAAGGGGATCCAGAACGTCGACGACGCGCGTGACGTGGTCAAGCACGGCGCCGACGCGGTGCTGCTGTCGAACCACGGCGGCCGCCAGCTCGACCGCGCGCCGACGCCGATCGAACTGCTGCCCGCGGTGCTCGACGAGATCCAGGGCGACGCGGAGGTGTGGGTCGACACCGGCATCCTCTCCGGCGGCGACATCGTGGCCGCGATCGCGCGCGGCGCCGACGCGGTGCTGATCGGGCGCGCGTTCCTCTACGGCCTGATGGCCGGGGGCGAGCGCGGTGTCCAGCGGTGCGTGGACATCCTGCGCGCCGAGATGACCCGGACCATGCAACTGCTGGGCGTGCGCACCCTCGCGGACCTCAAGCCCTCGCACGCCACCATGCGCTGACCGACGCAATTCGTCCTCTGAATGCGGTACTTGCGTCGCGCAAATACCGCATTCAGAGGACTAAACGCGGGGTCAGCGGGCCGCGGCGGAGACGCCGGACGGCGCGGTGCGGACCTGCTTCGCCGTCCGGTTCCAGCTCCACCAGCCGTGCACGACCAGCCCGGCGAACACGATGTAGACCGCCGCGGAGAAGTACAGGCCCGAGGAAAGCTGCAACGGCACGCCGATCGCGTCGACGACCAGCCACACCAGCCAGAACTCGACGAGGCCCGCACCCTGCGCGGCGAAGGCGACCAGCGTGCCGACGAAGATCGCGGCGTCCGGCCAGGGCGCCCACGAGGCGTTCAGCGCCTCGAGGACCAGCGCCATCGCGGTGGTGCCGATCGCGAACGCGCCGAGCATCGCCAGGCGCTCGCCGAGCCTTCCCTTGCGGACGACGACGCCGTAGACCGGGTCGCTGCGGCGGGACCACGCCCACCAGCCGTAGATCGAGATGGCGAGGATCGCGACCTGCCTGGTCGCGAGCCCGCCGAGGTGGGCGGAGATGTAGACCGAGAACAACAGCACGGTGGCGCCGACCTGGACCGGCCAGGTCCACAGCGTGCGGCGTTGCGCCAGGAAGACCACGGCCAGCGCGAAGACCTGCCCCGCCAGCTCGGCGAAGGAGATCCACTGTCCTAGCACCGTGACACCGTTGTGCAGCAGGAAGTCCACGTCCGCACCCCTCTCCGTCTACCGCTCCAACATGCTCCGTTCCGACGTCATTCCCTAGGGAGTGTGAGGTGCGGAACAGGGAGACGGCTCAAGAGTCGCTAAGGACTCTCACAGGACGAGAAAAGGGCCCTCCACCGCGTGCTCCGCGGCGAACGGGCCCTTCGACTCCACGCGGGCCCGGTGCCTTCCTCGATCACCGGGCCCGCGGGATGCTCAGGAATCTACGCGACCGATGCCCACGGGCGAAGTCGGCGGCTCCGAATGGACCTCCTGCTTGCCGCCGCCGGGCTCCAGCTGGCCCTGCAAGTTGGACAGCCAGCCCTGCCAGCGGTCCTGCGCCGGCTTGATCAGGCCACCGCCGAAGCCGACGACGATCACGCCGCCGATGGTGGCGAGCACGGTGATCAGGACCGGCCCGGTCACCGCCGTCGCGATGTTCACCTGGCCGAGCGCGGCGATGATGCCGAACGCCATGATCAGCCAGTAGGCGATGGTGCCGAGCAGCCGTCCGGCGGGCCGGGTGGAGAGCGCTCCGGTCACCAGGTCGCGGACGACCTTCGCGACGGCCGCCGCGACGATCACCAGAACCAGCGCCACCAGGATCCGCGGCAGGAACGCGATGATGTCGTTGAGCAGGGCGCTGACCGGATTGCTCTCACCGAATACGCCGAACGCGAGTTGCAGCGCGATCAGGAGAATGAAGTAGTACACGAGTTTGACGAGGATCCCGCCAGCGTCGACATTCGCTTGTTTGAGCGTTCCGGTGAGTCCGGTCTTCTCGATGAGCTTGCCGAAACCGATCTTCGACAGAACCAGTCCCAATGCCTTTGACACGGCTTTCGCGATCAACCAGCCGATGAGCAGGATGATCAGGAATCCGACCAGTTTCGGCACGAAGGTGGCGACAAGGTTCCATGCTTGTCCCAGACCGTCTTTCAGCTGCTCGCCCACGGCGAACTCCCTCCTCTGCGCATCCGCGACCTACCCGGTGCGGCTTGCGAGGGATCGTTGATCACCGGCACCGCACCGGCAACTCGGCGACCCACGATCGAGTGAGTGAACTAGCGGGAAAAGATCGACAAGTCCCATACTTGTTCTACCGGTGGGGACCGGGGAGACGAGGCCGTCCGGCGCAGCGAAAAACGCTAGCGCCGGGCGGCCTCGAGTTTTATGCAAAGACTTTTCACAATTCACCGGCCATAACTGTCCACTTCGGACATAGGCGGCGAAGAGCCGCAGGACGACGGCCACCTTTGCCCGCCGGACTAGGATCGGCTGACCATGGCTGATGCGACTTCCGGGCGACGTGTGCCCAAGCACCACGGGCTGTCCGCCAAGACCCTCCGAAGACTGGAGCACGCCTCCGGCCGGCTCGCGAGCGCGAGCGTCGCGGTGATGGAGGAGCGGCTGAGCTGGTTCGCCCGCCTTCCCGCCGACCAGCGCGCGAGTGTCCTGCTGATCACCCAGGCGGGTGCCGCCGGTTTCGTCGACTGGCTCCGCGACGCGAAGGAGGCGCTCTCCCTCACCACCGAGGCGTTCCGCGAGGCGCCCGCGGAACTTTCCCGCTGGGTGAGCCTGCGGCAGGCGGTCGGCATGGTGCGGCTGGCGATCGAGGTGTTCGAGGAGCAGCTCCCCGAGTTCGCCGCGAACGAGGCGGAACGCGCCGCGCTGATCGAAGGGATCCTGCGCTACGGCAGGGAGATCGCGTTCGCCGCCGCGAACTCCTACGCGGCCGCCGCCGAGGCCCGGGGCGCCTGGGACGCGCGGCTGGAAGCGCTGGTCGTCGACGGCATCGTCCGAGGAGACGCCGAGGAAGCGGTGCTCTCCCGCGCCGCCGCGCTCGGCTGGGACCCGGCCGCGCCCGCCACCGCCCTGGTCGGCACCCCGACGTCGGACGACCCGCCCGCCGTCGTGTTCGAGGTGCGCAGCCGCGCCGCCCGCGTCGGGCGCCCCGTGCTGCTCTCGGTGCAGGGATCGCGGCTGGTCGTGGTCGTCGCCGGGCCCACCGACGGCAGCGTCAAGGACCGCGAGATCCTCACGAAACTGTCCGTCGCGTTCGCCGAGGGCCCGGTCGTCGCCGGGCCGACGGTGCCGACCCTCGCCGAAGCGCACCACAGCGCGACCGAAGCGCTCTCCGGCCTGCGCGCGGTCGTCGGCTGGCCCGGTGCGCCGCGACCGGCGAGATCGATCGACCTGCTGCCGGAACGCGCGCTGTCCGGCGATCCCGAGGCGGAACGGCTGCTCGTCGAACAGATCGCCCGGCCGCTGGAGGAGGCGGGCCCGGCGCTGCTGCGGACGGTGGAGACCTACCTGGACAGCGGCGGCGTCCTGGAAACCTGCGCGCGGACACTGTTCGTGCATCCGAACACCGTCCGGTACCGGCTGCGGAAGGCGGCGGAGCTCACCGGCCGTCACGCCGCGGAATCGCGCGACGCCTGGGTGCTGAAGGTGGCGCTGACGGTGGGGCGGCTGGCCCGGGCCCGCGGCCTCTGGTGAGCAAGACGGGTGGGGCCGGAGGCGTGACTCGCGTGATCGAAAGCCGATCTCGCGTGCTTGAAGGCGGAACTCACGTGTTTGGAGACGGAACTCGGGTGTTCGGCGCCTGATCACGTGAGTTCCGCCTTCGAGCACGCGAGTTCCGTGTCTGATCACGAGAGTTCGGTGCCGCGTCACCCGGCCCGCCCGAACACGCCACAGTTGCCCTGCCTCTCAGGGGAACCTCATGCGCCGGGCCCGGGCACCGAAACGGGCAAATACCCCACTCAGGCACGTGAAGCGACATGGAAGACTTGGCCCGCCCCGCACGGCTCTGGTAAACCCGTTGGTAACGCTGCGCAGTGACAGACTTCATAGGGAAAGCTGGTTGAACCCGACAAGGCTTTTGGGTTAAGCGCGGAGATCAGGAACGTGCTTTTGGAGGTTTCCCACAATTACCCAGGCCGGACTTGGTGAGCGTCGGCATCACGACCATGGTGGCCGAGAGTGTTCCCTAGTGGGGTGACAGCTGCAGTCCTCGCCCCCGGTCAGGGTTCCCAAGCCCCAGGCATGCTCACTCCTTGGCTCGAGCTCGACGGCGCCCGCGCGCGCGTCGAAGCCTGGTCCGAGCGTGCCGGTCTCGACCTGATCCGTCTCGGCACCGAAGCGGACGCCGAAGAGATCCAGGACACCGCGATCACGCAGCCGCTGATCGTGGCGCTGTCCCTGCTGGCGTTCGAACACCTCCAGCGCGAGGCCCCGGTCGCCGCGGACTCGCCGGTCGCCGGTCACTCCGTCGGCGAACTGGCCGCCGCCGCCATCGCCGGGGTGCTGAGCCCCGAGGACGCCGTCGCGCTGGCCGCAATCCGCGGCGCGGAGATGGCCAAGGCGTGCGCGCTGGAGCCCACGAGCATGGCCGCGGTCATGCTCGGCGACCCGGATCAGGTCGTCGCCTGGCTCGACGGCCACGGCCTCGCCGCGGCGAACCGTAACGGCGCCGGTCAGATCGTCGCCTCGGGCGCCGCCGCCGCGATCGAGAAGATCGTGGCCGAGCCGCTGGAGGGCACCAAGGTCCGCGCGCTCAAGGTCGCGGGCGCGTTCCACACCTCGTACATGGCACCCGCGCGGGAAGCGCTGGCTTCGCAGGCTGCGAAGATCACCCCGGCGGACCCGACGCGTCCGCTGCTGTCGAACGCCGACGGCCAGGTCGTCACCAGCGGGGCCGAGTACCTCGACCGGCTGGTCAAGCAGGTCACGAGCCCGGTGCGCTGGGACCTGACCATGGACGGTCTGGTCTCCGCGGGCGTCACCTCGACGCTCGAACTGCCGCCGGCGGGCACGCTGACCGGGCTGGTCAAGCGGCAGCTCAAGGGAATCGTGACCACCACCATCGCACTGAAGACCCCCGCCGAGCTGGCGAAGCTTCAGGGGCAGGAGGACGCTTCGTGACCGACCGATCCACCTTGCGGCAGGCGCAGGGCGCCGCCGGGACCCGCATCCTCGGTGTCGGGAGCTTCCAGCCCGAGAAGATCGTGACCAACGACGATCTCTCGAAGATCATGGACACCAACGACCAGTGGATCCGCGAGCGGGTCGGCATCGTCGAGCGCCGGTTCGCCGAGAAGGACGAGTCGCTGGTCGACATGGCGGTCAAGGCGGGCACCGCCGCGCTGGCCGACGCCGGTGTGGATCCGTCCGAAGTGGACACGGTCATCCTGCCGAACTGCACGATGCCCACGCAGATCCCGAACGCCGCCGCCCAGGTCGCGGACCGGATCGGCATCACGCATCCCGCCGCGTTCGACCTCAACGCCGCCTGCGCCGGCTTCTGCTACGGCCTCGGTGTCGCGTCGGACCTCATCCGGGCGGGCAGCGCGAAGAAGGCGCTCGTCATCGGCGCCGAGAAGCTCACCGACCACGTCGACCCGGTCGACCGCGCGAACGCGATCATCTTCGCCGACGGCGCGGGCGCGGCGGTGGTCGGCGCGGCCGATTCGGCGCAGATCGGCCCGGTCGCCTGGGGCAGCGCGGGCGAGCACGTCGACCTCATCTACATGCGCGACGACAAGTGGATCTACCAGGAGGGCCAGTCGGTCTTCCGGTGGGCGACCACGCAGATCGCGCCGATCGCCTTGCGGGCGCTGGAACTGTCCGGGCTCGAACCATCCGATGTGGACGTCCTGATCCCGCACCAGGCCAATCTGCGCATCGTCGAGGCCATCGCCAAGAAGCTGCGGGCCAAGGGCGCGCGCGAGGACATGGTCGTCGCCGACGACATCAAGTACTCGGGCAACACCTCGTCCGCGTCCATCCCCCTCGCGCTGGACCACATGCGCAAGGCGGGCACCGTGAAGCAGGGCGACGTCGTGCTCGCCGTCGGCTTCGGGGCGGGACTCTCCTACGCGGGCCAGGCCTTCATCTGCCCGTGATGAATACTTCCCCCGCGGGCACCGTGTCCGCGGGGCAGCCGAAAGCATCACCGAGAAGGGAACAACCAGTGGCAGACAACGCAGAGATCCTCGCCGGCCTCGCCGAGATCGTCGAAGAGGTCGCCGGTGTGGCGCAGGACGACGTGACCGCCGAGAAGTCCTTCGTGGACGACCTCGACATCGACTCGCTGTCCATGGTGGAGATCGCTGTTCAGGCCGAGGACAAGTTCGGCGTCAAGATCCCGGACGACGAGCTGGCGAACCTGAAGACCGTTGGCGACGCGGTGAACTACGTGTCGGCCAACTCCAAGTAAGTCCGACTTCTTGATTGGCGCCGACCTTGGGGAGACTCCAATGAGCAACATCGACGTCGTGATCACCGGGATGGGCGCGACCACGCCGCTCGGCGGGGACGTCGCGTCCACGTGGGACGGCCTGCTCGCCGGGGCGAGCGGGATCCGCCGCATCGAAGCCGACTGGGTCGACGAACTCGAGCTGCCGGTGAAGATCGGCGCCATGCTCGCCGTCGACCCGTCCGAAGTCCTGCCGCGGGTCCAGGCCCGGCGGCTGGACCGCTGTGAGCAGGTGGCGATCATCGCCGCCCGCCAGGCTTGGGCGGACGCGGGTTTCGAGCAACCGACCGATGAGCATCAGGATGTGGAACCCGAGCGCCTCGGGGTGACCATCGGTACCGGTGTCGGCGGTCCGGTCACCCTGATCTCCCAGAACGACCTTCTGCACAAGCAGGGACTCCGCAAGGTCTCCCCGCTGACCGTGCCGATGCTGATGCCGAACGGCCCCGCCGCGCACGTCGGGATCGATCTGAAGGCGCGTGCCGGTGTGCACTCGCCCGCGTCGGCCTGCGCGTCGGGCGCGGAAGGCATCGCCGCCGGCTACGAGATGATCCGCTCGGGCCGCGCCGACGTCGTGGTCGCCGGTGGTGCCGAATCGTGCATCCACCCGATCACCCTCGCCGGTTTCGCCCAGGCGCGGACGGTCTCCACCCGCAACGACGACCCGACGAAGGCGTCCAGGCCGTTCGACGTGAACCGTGACGGTTTCGTCCTCGGCGAGGGCTCCGGCGTCGTGATCCTGGAGCGGGCCGACCGCGCCAGGGCCCGCAACGCGCGGATCTACGCGCAGCTGAGCGGGTACGGGATCACCTCGGACGCCTACCACATCACGGGTAACCACCCGGAGGGCATCGGCCAGATCACCGCCATGCGGCAGGCGATGACGATGGCCGGGGTCTCCCCTGCCGACGTCGGCCACGTCAACGCGCACGCGACCTCGACGGTCGTCGGTGACGTCGGCGAGGCCGCGGCGATCCGCAACGCCGTCGGCGAGCACGTCGTGGTGACCGCGCCCAAGGGCGCGCTCGGCCACCTGGTCGGCGGTGCGGGCGCGGTCGAGGGCATCGCCACGATCCTGGCGATCTACCACGGCCTCATCCCGGCGACGCTGAACCTCGAAGACCTGGACCCGAAGGTGCAGCTCGACGTCGTCTCCGGTGAGGCGCGCAAGGTAGAGCTGGGCGCGGCGATCAGCAACTCGTTCGGTTTCGGCGGGCACAACACGGCTCTGCTGTTCACCCCGGCGGCCTGACGGTCGCGGAGTTCCGGCTCGCCTGACATGTCATGAGGGGTCCCCATAGGACGTTTTATGTCCTATGGGGACCCCTCATGACGTTTGCGGCACTTGAGGCGGGAGCGGTCAGGCTTCCGAGCGCTTCACCAGATGCCGCCCGATCCACCAGGCGGCCTCCACCAGCACGATCCCGACTCCGGCGCAGGCGAACGCCGAAAGCGTGTACGCGCTCACGCTCGGGTCCAATGCGAAGAACTTCTGCGTGAACGGGATCAGGAACAGCGCGAGCGTCAGCACGACCATCCCGCCGATCAGCAGGATCTTCCACCACCGGTACGGCCGCGCGACGATCCCGAGCACCCACAGCGCGATCGTGATGAGCGTGATCAGCGCGGTCGTCCCGGCCTGGATCTTGTCCAGTTCGGACTGTCCGGAACCCTTGTACACCAGCAGATAGCTCACGAAGGTCGCCGTGGCGATGACCAGCCCGGCCGGGACGGCCATCCGCATCACCCTGCCGACGAAGCCGGTGCGGGCGCGTTCGTTGTTCGGCGCCAGCGAAAGCACGAAGGCGGGCAGGCCGATCGTGAACCACGCGGTGATCGTGATGTGCCGCGGCAGGAACGGGAACGGCACCTGCGCGATGCCGACCATCAGCGCCAGCAGCACCGAGTAGACCGTCTTGGTGAGGAACAGGTTCGAGACGCGCTCGATGTTGCCGATCACCCGCCGCCCCTCGGCGACCACGTGCGGCAGGGTGGCGAACTTGTCGTCCAGCAGCACGATCTGCGCGACCGCGCGGGTGGCCGGGCTGCCGGCGCCCATGGCGACACCGATGTCCGCGTCCTTCAGCGCGAGGACGTCGTTCACGCCGTCTCCGGTCATCGCGACGGTGTGGCCCTTCGACTGGAGCGCGCCGACCATCGCGCGTTTCTGCAGCGGCGTCACGCGGCCGAAGACGGCGCGCTCCTCCACGGTGTCGGCCAGCTTTTCGGCGTCCTCCGGCAGCTTCCGCGCGTCGACGGGCTTGTCCGCGCCCGGCAGGTCGAGGGTGCCCGCGACCGCGCCCACCGAGATGGCGTTGTCGCCGGAGATGACCTTGACCGCGACGTCCTGGTGCGCGAAGAAGTCCAAAGTGTCCTTCGCGTCGGGACGGACCTTCTGCTCCAGCACCACGAGCGCGACCGGCTGGATGTCGCCGGGGCCCTCGGCCGCGTCGACGGCACGCTCGGCACGGCCCAGCAGCAGGACACGCAGACCGCGCGAGCCGATCTTCTCGGCCTCCGCCCGGTGTTCCCCTTCCGGCAGCAGGACGTCGGCCGCGCCGAGCACCCAGTCGCCGTCGGTGCCGAACGACGCGCCGCTCCACTTGCGCGCCGAGGAGAACGGCATGGTCGCGGAGACCCGCCAGCCGGGATCGGCCGGATACGCCTCGGCGATCGCCTGCAGGCTCGCGTTCGGGCGGGGATCCGCGGCGGCGAGCGCGGCCAGCACGTCGTCCACCGGGTGGCCCGGCGTGATCTCGCGGACCTCGGAAAGCCGCATCGCGTTCTCGGTGAGCGTGCCGGTCTTGTCCGCGCACACCACGTCGACCCGGGCGAGTCCTTCGATCGCCGGGAGTTCCTGCACCAGGCACTGACGCTTGCCCAGCCGGATGACGCCGACCGCGAGCGCGACACTGGTCATCAGCACCAGGCCTTCGGGCACCATCGGCACGAGCGCCGCGACCATGCCGCGCAGCGCGTCCGGCCACGCCTGGTCGCCCGCGAGCTGGTTGTAGATGGTCAGCGCGCCCGCCGGGACAAGCAGGTAGGTGATGAACTTGAGGATCTTGTCGATGCCCTGGCGCAGTTCCGACTTCACCAGGGTGAACTTGCTGGCCTCCGCGGCCAGTTTCGCCGCGTAGGACTCGTCGCCGATGACGTCCGCGCGGTAGGTGCCGCTGCCCGCGACGACGAAGCTGCCGGACAGCACCTTGTCGCCGGGCTGCTTGACCACGGGATCGGATTCCCCGGTCAGCAGCGACTCGTCGACCTCCAGCGCGTCGGCCGTCAGCGCCGGGCCGTCGACGACGATCTTGTCGCCGGGCCCCAGTTCGACGAGATCCCCGAGCACGACGTCTTCCGGGGCGATCTCGGCGCTCTGCCCGTCGCGGCGGACGGTCGGCTTCGCCTGTCCGACGATGGCGAGCCGTTCCAAGGTCCGTTTCGCCCGGAGTTCCTGGATGATGCCGACCGCGCTGTTGACGATGATCAGCCCGCCGAACAACCCGTCGATGAAGTACCCCGTCGACAGGATGAGGACGAACAGCACCCCGTAGATCGCGTTGATCCGGGTGAAGACGTTCGCGCGGATGATCTCGCCGGTGGTCCGGCTGGTCTTCGTCGAGACAGTGTTGGTCTGTCCCGCGGCCACCCGTTGGGCGACCTCTTCGCTGGTGAGCCCCCTCGAGGCGCCGGTCAGCACGGCCGGCTGGTCAATTGCCATGCCCGCGACTCTATTCGGCCCCGGTTCGCGCCCGCGTCAGCCTGGGGGACCATGTCGCCCCTTACTTCAGCATCTTTCGTGTTCGGGGTTCGTCCCGCCGTCGGTGGTGTCGACGCGCCAGGAGCCGCTCTCCAGCCGCAGCGGCAGCACCAGCCGCCAGCGGATGCACCCTTCCGGCAGATATACCGGCGCGTCGTCGACGTCCTGGGTGCTGGTGAAGGCGACGAGCACCCGGAGCGTGCTCGGCGCGCCCGGCTCGATGCGGTAGACGAGGATGCTGCCGTCCTGAGTGGACTGATAGTCCTTCTTCCACTCGGACGAGGTCTTGGTCTTGGCACGCTCGCGGCTGACCACCGAAGTCCACTTCAGATAGTCGCGATCGTTGATGGAGTCGAAATACCCTTGCAGCACTTGCCGGACACTCTGGTAATGCGGATGCGCGAAGACGTCCGGAGTCACCTCCACGGCGCGCGAGCCGGGTTGCGCGCCCGGGGGGACCGACGTCGGCGAATCACTGACGAGCGGCTCGGTGGGTTCCGCCTCGGGGCGGAGATAGAGGTCGCGTGCCAGCAACCCGACGCCGACGGTCAGCGAGATCACGACCACGAGGACGGGGATCAGCCACCGCTGGCGGGAGAGGGGGCGAGGCTGGGCGGTCACCCTGAAAGGTTAGCCGCCCGCCTCTTCCGTCCTCACCGGCGTCTACCCGACTTGGTGCAGCCAGGTGACCGGTGCGCCGTCACCGGCGTGCCGGTACGGTTCGAGCGCTTCGTCCCAGTTGGCGGCCAAGAGCTCGTCGAGCTTGTGCGCCAGGGACTCCCCGGTGCGCACCTTGCTCACGAGTGCCCGCAACTGGTCTTCGCCCACGACGATGTCGCCGTTGGCGCTGGTCCTGCCGTGCCACAGGCCGAGGCCGGGGGCGAAGCAGAACCTCTCACCGTCGACCCCCGCACTGGGCTCTTCGGTGACTTCGAACCGGATCATCGGCCACGCCTTGAGCGCGGACGCCAGCTTTCCGCCGGTGCCCGAAGGCGCACGCCATCCACATTCGGCGCGGAGCTGTCCTGGACTGGCGGGCTGCGCCGTCCACTTCAACTCGACTCGGGCACCGAGGGTGCCCGAAATAGCCCACTCGACGTGCGGACAGACCGCAGACGGCGACGAGTGGACGTACACCACGCCACGGGTGTTGCCACGGGTGCTCACTGCTGACCTCCGCTACTCGACGAGGGGCGTCTTCCCCTACGACCTCGCGAGTTGTGCTGGTCAGGTGGCTCGTGCCGCCTCCCGGTACGCGTGAGCACATTGTGCACCCCAACTGTGCTGTTTGGCCACATGAACACCACAAGTCGCACCTGATTGGGACGCGGAACTCCTGCGAAAGCCCCCCTTCTTTCGGCGGGGCCGGGGAAAAGATCCCTTCACCCGGGTTACCCCGGGGACGGCAATTGTGCCGCCCTGCCGAGGAAACGGGTGGGCTGGGTGACCGCGCACCGCACTCGCGAGTCACGTGCCCAAACACGCGAGTCACGTCTCTGATCACGCGAGTCCCGCCTTCCGTCCCGGCGAGCGAGCCGGAACGGAAGGCGAGCAGGTCAGCCTTGGGCGCCGAGGGACTTCGCCGCGGCGAAGGTGTCCACCAGGCCCGTGCCCTTGTCGAAGCTCGACGTGTACGGCCCGGCGGCCACGTACGGCGAGCCGTTGGTGAACTTGTACGCCGTCCCCTTGATCGCGGCCTCGATGTCGCCCGGGCTCGCGTTCGGCGCGACCTGGAACAGCTGCGCGACGATCCCGGTGATCTGCGGTGCCGCCATCGAGGTCCCGCTGATCACGTTGTAGGTGGCGAGGTCCAGCAGTCCGGGGCCATTCTCGGGCTGGAGGCCCTGTGTGCAGATCGGCTGCGTGGGGCGGCAGGACGAGAGGATGTTCTCCCCCGGCGCGGAGACGTCGGGCCAGCTCGACTGGCTGGTCGCGAGGCCGCGCGAGGAGAAGTCGGAAACCGTGCCGTCGCGGGTGCCGGTCCCCTGGTCGTTGGACGAGGCCACCGAGAGCACGCCCGGCGTCTGGTCCTGTCCCGGCGGGTTGGAGAGGTTCGCCGAACCGTCGCCGCCGTCGTTCCCGTTCGCCCACACCGTGACGACGCCTTCCGCGGCGAGCGCGCGCTGGAGCTTCACCGTCGCCGAGTTCGGGTCGAAGGTGCCACCTCCGCTGGGGCCGTAGGAGTTGTTGGTCACCTTGATCGGCGGGCACACCGACGCCGCGACGCCCGCGCCGCAGGGCGCCTTGTGGTTCTCCAGCACCCAGTTCAGCGCCGCGTCCGTGCCGAGCACGAGCAGCGCCGCCCCGGTCGAGACCGAGACGATCTTCGAGCCGGGCGCCGAGCCGCCGACCTTGGTGCCGTCGGTCAGCGTCAGCTGGTTCCCGGCGGCGATACCGGTGACGTGCGTGCCGTGGCCGCCGAGGGAAAGGGTGTCGGTGTCGATGACGGTCGGGACGTCGACGATGCAGTTCGTCGCTGTGCCGTCGAGGCAGAGGCTCTTGAGGCTGCGCACCACCCGCGTCTTGCCGTCGGCGCCCTTGAACGCCGGATGCGTCGGGTCGACGCCCGTGTCGATGATCGCGACGGAGACGCCCCTGCCGTCCACCGGAGCGCCACCGGCGTCCTTGAGCTGTGCCTGCGTCTGCAGGCTCCTGGTCGCCGTGGTGCCCGCGCTGCCGTGCGCCTTCAGCTTCTCGTTGCCTTCGACGTAGCTGACGCCGTCGGCCTCGCGGACGGCGCGCACCTGGTCGGCGGTTCCCCGGACGGCGACGACGCCGATCTTGCCGAACGAAGTGATCTTCGTCAGCCCGGCTCCGCGGGCGGCGCGTTCGGCGGTGGCGATGTCGTCGGCGTGCACGAGCGCGGTCACCCCCGTCGCTCCGGTGACGGCCGAGAGCAGGCGGGAGAGCCCGGGGGCGACAGGTGCGAGCGGTCCCGCGGCCTGTGCGGGGACCATCCCCGCGGCCGGGACGGCGAGCAGGGCGGCGACGAGCGCGGCGCGTCGACGCCAGGGGCGAGATACGGCCATGACGTTTCTCCTGGTGACAGGGGACAAAGAAGCTGCCACCTACCAACGAGTAACACCCAGGTGAGTGACGGCGCTCACGTGGATGACAACTTCTCGGAGCAAGGTCACCGCGCCTACCTGCGACGTGTCGGCCCGTTGGTCCGGATGGAGGCGCTACTTTGTGCATCGAGACCGACGAGATGGGGAGGGGTTCGGTGCGACTCGTTCGCCTCGCTCAACAGCCGTCCCGGGTGGCCGAGGACGTCCGCGCCGCGCTGGCTTCACTCGGCCGGGGCAGCAACGTCGTGGGCGGAGTCGCCCTGATCGGCGCCAGCCCGGTCGACGGGCGCCCCGTCGAAGCCGTCGTCGTCATGCCGAAGGGCGTCCTCATCGTCATCGGTGTCGACCTGCCGGACCCGGCATTGAAACTCGAAGCCCCGCTCGGCGGGCCGTGGAAGGCCGACGGCTGGCCGCTGGTCCACGGCGACACCTCGATCAACCCGGCCACCGACGCGCTCTCGCTGTCGGCCGCGTGCACGCACAAGATCGCGGACGTCGCCCCCGGCGCCGGGCCGATCGGCACGATCATCGCCGTCGGTCCGTACGTGGAGACGGTCGACCAGCCGGCCGCGGACCTCGCCGGCTCCGTCCGCGTCCTCTACCCGACGGCGACGACGATGCTCGCCGCGACGGTCTCGCTGGCCACCGCCGCCCGCCCCCGCTCGGTCCAGCAGGCGCGGGACCTGATCGCCGCGCTCGCCCCGGACGCGCCACCGATGCCCGAAGAGATGTTGCTCGGGGAAGGGTTCAGCGCCTACTCCGACGACGAGCCGACCGTGATCCGCGAGAACCCGCTCGTCGCGATCGCCCCGACGGTTCCGGTGCAGCATCCGGGGAAGGTGAAAAGACCGGCGAAACCGGCCGCTCCTCCGGTCAAAGCCGCCAAACCCCTGCCCGCCACGCCGCCGCCCGTCCGGCCCGCTCCGCCGGTCCAGCCCGCTCGGCAGGCCGTCGCCGCGAAGCCCGTTCCGCCCGCGGCCGCCGCTTCCGCTCCCACCGAGCCCGCCCCGAAGTCGCCGCATCAGTCCAAGACGGTGAAGTGGCTCCCGCTCGCCGCGATCGGCTTGCTCATCGTGCTGCTGGTCGCGGCCATCAGCGTGGCCTCCGGCGGTGACGACACCGCGTCCACCCAGACTCCCCCGCCGCCGACCCCGGCGACTAGTTCGCCGCCGCCGAGCAGCAGCGCGGTGGAGAACATCCAGTTCACCTCGCGGGCGTCGGCCGCGGACCAGAAATGCGCGTCGCACGCGTACGGCGACGTCCAGGCGAGTCTTCAGCGGACGAGCTGCGCGGGAGTGAAACGGGCCAGCTTCGCCAGTTCGATCGACGGCCGGGCCGCCGCGGTCACGATCGCCGTCGTGGAGTTCCCGGACGCCGAGCAGGCGACCGCGTTCAAGGCCGCCGCCGACAATCCCGGCGGCGGCGGCATCCTCGACCTCGCCACCGAGACCGACCAGTGGCAGGGCGACGTCCCGGTGTTCGAAGGCGCCGCCTACCAGAGCAGCCTGGACGGGAAATCGGTCCGGCTGATCCAGGTCGTCTGGGTGCCGGGACCGTCCACTCCGGACGATCCCGGCCTCGTCCGGGGCGCGAAGGCCGCCCTCGAACTTCCCGTCAACGGCTAAAGACCGTACGCCTCCAGCAGGCGCAGCCACACCTCGCTGATCGTGGGGAACGACGGGACCGCGTGCCACAACCTCGACAGCGGGACCTCCCCCACGATCGCGATCGTCGCCGAGTGCAGCAGTTCGGAGACGTCCTGCCCGACGAAGGTCGCGCCGAGGAGCACACCGCGTTCGGTGTCGACGACGATCCGCGCCTTGCCCGCGTAGCCGTCCGCGTGCAGTGACGAACCGGCGACCGCGATGTCGATGTCGACGACGCGATGCGGTTTGCCCTCCTCGGGTCCGGCGAGCCCGACCGAAGCGACCTCCGGGTCGGTGAAGACGACCTGCGGGATGGCGTGATGGTCGGCCGTGGCGCTGTGCGCGCTCCACGCGGCGGAGTCGACCGGCTCGCCCGCCGCCTGTGCGGCCACCGCGTCGCCGGTGGCGCGGGCGGCGTACTTGCCCTGATGGGTCAGCGGCGCCCGGCCGGTGACGTCCCCGACGGCGAACAGCCAGTCACCGTCCACAGCGGACACTCGGCCGTTGTCGTCCGTCGTGAGCGGCGCGCCCGCTTCGAGCCCGAGCGTGTCCACGCCGAGTCCGTCGGTCGCGGGACGGCGGCCGGTGGCGACGAGCAGTTCGTCGACGAGCAACCGGCCACCACCCTTCAAGGACAATTCCTTACCACCGTCCACAGCGGACACCGCGTCGAGACCCGATCCGGTGTGCACGGTCACCCCGGCTTCGCGGAGTCCCGCGATGACGGCGTCGCCCGCGAAGTCCGGCAGCCGTGGCAAAGGGCGTTCGCCCGAGATGATCAGGTGGACTTCGGCGCCGAGTGTCGCGAAAGCCTGCGCCATTTCGACGCCGACGACTCCGCCACCGAGCACACCGAGACGGCGCGGGACCGCTTCCGCCGACGTCGCCTCCCGGGAGCCCCACACGGAAATCGTGTCCAGTCCGGGGATCGACGGCGTCCGCGGGACACTGCCGGTGGCGACGATCACGGCGTGCCGTGCGGTCAGCACGTCACCGCCGTCGACCGTGACCTCCCGCTCACCGGTGATCCGGCCGTGCCCGCGGATCGGGGCGATCCCGACGCCTTCGGCCCACTTGACCTGTCCGCTGTCGTCTCCCTTGCCGGTGAACCAGTCCCGGCGCGCGAACACCTTCGCGGGGTCGACCGCGTCACCCACCGGGACACCCGGGACGCGCTTCGCGGCGGCGAGGAGGTTCCCCGGCCGAAGCAGCGCCTTGCTCGGAATACAGGCCCAGTAAGAACATTCGCCGCCGAAACGTTCGTGTTCGACGAGGGCGACCCGAAGCCCGCCACGCGCGGCCCGTTCGGCGGCGACCTCGCCGACCGGGCCGCCTCCGATCACGATCACGTCAAAAGTCTGTGCTGACATGCATTCAGCGCACACCACCGCGCAGCTTCGCGCAACCTGCCGCTATCCTCGTGTCGCTGCGTGAGTCATCAGCCGCGGGTTCAGGGTTCACCGTGCCGGTTACGCAGTGGAACGATCGAGCGCGGGAGGTTTTTTCATGGCCAGGAACACTGCTGTTCATTTGCTGGACGATCTGACCGGCGAGGCGGCCGAAGAAACGGTCGCTTTCGGTTTGGACGGAATCGCTTACGACATCGACCTTTCGGCCGACAACGCCACCGCACTCCGGGAGATCCTGAGTGCCTATGTGGAGAACGGCCGCCGGATCGGTGGACGCAAACTGCGGCCCCGGGTCGTGCAGCGCCCCAAGGGCGCCCGGGTGTCGAAGTCGACCCCGAAGACCGCCGCCACCGCCGCGAAGGCCGAGGCGAAGACGGCCGCGAAGCCGGGTCGCAAGCCCGCCGCGAAGGGTGTCGCCGGCCGCAAGCCCGCCGCCGCCAAGAAGCCCGCCGCTCCCAAGGCGGAGGCCAAGACTCCCGCCAAGACCACGGCGAAGGCCACCGCGGCCAAGGCGAAGTCGACCCGTGGCACGGCGGCGAAGGCCACCACCGCGAAGGCTCCGGCCGGTCGCGCCAAGGCCGCCGCCGCGGCGAAGACCCCGGCCAAGGCAGCGCCGAAGACCACCGCGAGGAGCGCGTCCACGAAGGCCGCCCCGAAGGCCGCGGCCGCGAAGACGACCGCCACCAAGGCTGCGCCGAAAGCCGCGACCAAGACGCCGGTGAAGAAGACAGCCGAGCCGAAGAAGACCACGCGCGCCGCCCGCAAGGTGCCCGCCGTCACTTTCTCGGCCACCGAAAAATAGCTCACCGAAAAAGGCCCTTTCGCGATTTCCGCGAAAGGGCCTTTTTCGTTTTCGGTCATTTGCGCTGAGCGCCCTCGGAATGCCATTCCGGGTAGTGATACCTCGTGCGCTGGAGCGAGCTGTGCCACTCCAGCTCCCCGGGCGAGGGCTTCCGGGTGGTGAGTTCACCCAGTTGCGCGGCCGCCGCCACCCGGACTGCGTCCGTGACTTCGGCAACACCCTTGCGCAGGCCGTGTTCGGCGAGCGACGCGACCGGGCTCCGGTGGGAGTCGAGTGGCCGGGGGTCGGAAGGCGCCGAAGTGAGGTACCGGCCGACTCGTTCGGCCGCGGTCGAAACGAGCAGGGTGGAATGCGCGAGCAAGCCCGTCCTCGTCCGGAACACGGCGAAACCGCACAGCTTCGAGTCACCGACGAACAGTCCCCGATCACCGAGCCGCGACGGCAGCCCGAGTTCGGCCACCGTCGCGGTCATCAGTTCCCCGAGCGCTTCGAGCGGTTTGACGGCTTCCCCGGACAACCCGAGCCCTGGCAGGACGAGGGTGATGTTGAGGTTGCCGGGATCATGGAAAACCGTGCCACCGCCGCTGGCCCGGCGCAGCACCGGGACCCCGTCGCTCGTACAGACGTCGGCCTTGACCTCGCGTTCGATCTTCTGCCCCCGCCCCACGACCACACTGTCGGTGTTGCGCCAGATCCACAGGACCGGCGCCTCCGGTGCGGCGCGCAGGAGGGCTTCGTCGAACGCGAGGTTGTCGGCCGGGTCGTCGAACGCGGCGACGACTTCCGAGGGGCCGGTCACAGTGCTTTGAGTTCCTCCACGATCTCGCCCACCGACGATTTGGCGTCGCCGAAGAGCATGCTTGTCTTCGCATCGTAGAAGAGCTCGTTGTCGATGCCGGCGAAGCCCGAGCTCATCGAGCGTTTGAGCACGATCACCGACCGGCTGTGGTTCACCTTGAGGATCGGCATCCCGTAGATGGGCGAGCCCGGATCGGTCTCCGCGGCCGGGTTCGTGACGTCGTTCGCGCCGATCACCAGCGCGACGTCGGTCTGGGCGAACTCGGAGTTGATCTCGTCCATCTCTTTGAGCTGTTCGTACGGGACGTCGGCCTCGGCGAGGAGCACGTTCATGTGCCCCGGCATCCGGCCCGCGACCGGATGGATGGCGTACGCGACCGTGATCCCCTTGGCCTCCAGCAGCTTCGCCATCTCGCGGACCACGTGCTGCGCCTGCGCGACGGCCATGCCGTAACCGGGCACGACCACGACCTTGTTGGCGTACGCCATCTGGATCGCGGTGTCGGACGCGCTGGTGCTGCGGACCGGCCGGACCTCGCCGGACCCGCCGCTCGCGACCGTCGTGCCGCCGCCGAACCCGCCGGCGACGATGGCCGGGATCGACCGGTTCATCGCCTTCGCCATCAGGTTCGTCAGGATCGAACCCGAGGCGCCGACGATCATGCCCGCCACGATCAGCGCGGTGTTGTCGAGCGCGAGCCCCATGGCCGCGGCCGACAAACCGGTGAGCGCGTTCAGCAACGAGATCACGACCGGCATGTCCGCGCCGCCGATCGGCAGCACGACCACCACACCGAGGATGCCCGCCGCGACGAGCAGGCCGATCATCAGCAGTTCGGCGCTGCCACCGGTGGCGATGACGACCGCGAAGACGATCGCGGCGATCAGGACCAGCGCGTTCACCGGCTGCTGCAATTTGCCGAGGGTGATCGGGCGGCCGGAGATGAGTTCCTGCAGTTTCCCGAACGCGATGTTCGAGCCCCAGAAGGAGACCGAACCGACGATCGCGGCGAACAACGACGCGATCGCGACGTACGCCGGCTCGTGCGCGTAGCCCTCGGTGGTGCGGAACTCGACCCAGGCGATCAAGGCCACCGCCC
This sequence comes from Amycolatopsis thailandensis, assembly GCF_002234405.1. GTDB lineage: Bacteria > Actinomycetota > Actinomycetes > Mycobacteriales > Pseudonocardiaceae > Amycolatopsis > Amycolatopsis thailandensis. The sequence continues at coordinate 48,257 of NZ_NMQT01000057.1, forward strand.
CGCCGCCGACGCCGTTGAACAGCGCCACCATCTGCGGCATCGCGGTCATCTTGACCTTGCGCGCGGACGGCACGCCGACGACGACACCGATCGCGACGCCGAGCGCGATCAGCAGCCAGTTGCTCATGCCCGGAGTCAGCAGCGTCGCGATCACCGCGATGCCCATGCCGACCGCCGCGATCCAGTTGCCGCGGACCGCGGTGCGCGGACCGGTCAGGCCCATCAGGCCGTAGATGAACAGTGCGAAGGAAATGATGTAGAGGACGGCGATGAAGGTCGTCACTTGTCACCACCGTCTTCCGGCTTCTTCGCCTTGAACATCGAGAGCATCCTGTCGGTGACGAGGAAACCGCCGACGACGTTGATCGTGCCGAAGGCGATCGCGATCACCAGCAGGATCTTGTTCAGTACGCCGTCGACCCCGAGGCCGAGCACGATCAGCCCGCCGAGCAGGACGATGCCGTGGATGGCGTTGGTCCCCGACATGAGCGGGGTGTGGAGGGTGTTGGGCACCTTCGAGATGACGGTGAATCCCACGAATCCGGCGAGTACGAGGATCGCCAAGCTGCCTACGAGCATCACTCGCCTCCTTCTTCTTCTTCGGCTGCGACGGCGCCGGCCACGCAGGCCCCGGCGACGATCTCGTCGGAGAAGTCGAGCGCGAGCTTGCCTTCGGAGTCGACGAGCAGTTCCAGCAACTCGGTGACGTTGCGCGCGTAGAGCTCGCTGGAATGCGCGGGCATCTCCGCGGCGAGGTTGAGCGGCGAGCAGATGGTGACGTCGTACTCGACGACCTCCTCGCCCGGTTTCGTCAGTTCGCAGTTGCCGCCGGACTCGCCGGCGAGGTCGACCACGACACCACCGGCGGGCATCCCCTTCACCGCGTCGGCGGTGACGAGGGTCGGCGCCTTGCGGCCGGGGACGAGCGCGGTGGTGATCACGACGTCGAATTTCGTGATCGCCTCGGTGAGCCTGCGTTGCTGCTCGGCCTTTTCCTCCTCGGTCAGCTCGCGGGCGTACCCGCCTTCGCCGACCGCCTCGATGCCGAGTTCGAGGAATTTCGCGCCGAGTGACTTCACCTGCTCGCCGACCTCGGGCCGGACGTCGTACCCGGTGGTCTGCGCGCCGAGCCGTTTCGCCGTCGCCAGCGCCTGGAGCCCGGCGACGCCCGCGCCGAGCACGAGCACCTTGGCCGGCGGCACGGTTCCCGCCGCGGTGGTGAGCATCGGGAAGAAGCGCGTGAGTTTCTCCGCGGCCAGCAATACGGCGCGATAACCCGCGACACTGCTCTGCGACGACAACGCGTCCATCGCCTGCGCACGGGAGATCCGCGGGATCGCCTCGACGGCGAAAGCGCGGACGCCCGCCGATTCCAGCGCCGCGATCCCCTCGGGATCACCCCGTGGATTCAGGAAGCCGATGAGAATGGTGCCCTGCTTGAGCTTCGCGACTTCGGCCGCGCTCGGAGGCGCCACCTTCACCACGATGTCGGCATCCCACGGATCGCCGATCACCGCACCCGCCTGCTCGAAGGTCTCGTCGGCGAGCAGCGCGCCGGCGCCCGCGCCGGGCTCGACCACCACCCGCAGTCCGCGTCCGGAGACGCGCTCGATGAGTTTCGGTACCAGCGCGATGCGGCGTTCACCTTGTCCGGTTTCCCGGACAACACCGACCGTGAGCTGCTCGTTTTCTGCCGCCACAGGCGACCTCCTCGCTGGAGAGGACCACACGAACCCGCACTGTTTACCACGTCCGACCGACAACTTTCCTGGCTGAACGTATCCGGACGGCATCTTTCCGTGACATCGCTCATCACGATCGATCCAGCCATCGATCCAGGTGGGCGACGTCATAAGGCGGGTCGGAGCGGCCGTGACGCTGCGCCGCACTCGCGTGATCAAAGCCGGATCTCGCGTGCTTGAAGGCGGAACTCGCGTGATCGGGAGCGGAACTCGCGTGATCGGGGGCGGAACACCGAGTGCGGCCTCCAGTCACGCGAGATCCGGGCTCAAGCACGCGAGATCCGCCTTCAAGCACGCGAGTTCCGGATTCAAGCACGGCGTGGCGAAGGGGGCTTTCCCCTCGTCCGATGTGACGAAAGCGTCCTTCACCGCGTGTCATGCGGTGAAGGACGCTTTCAGCCCCACTTACGGAGCAAGGGTTTCGCCGGTTACGGAACACTCCGCCAGTTCGGCACGCCCAGAAAGATCAACCGCAGCCGCCGTTCGGCCGTGCGCACGATCTCGTCGTCACGTGAAGGTGTTTCGAGCAGCTCCAGCACCGTCGTGAGCATGGTCGTCACGATCAGGTCGGCGAGCAGGTGCAGATCCTCGGTGCTCCAGTCACGGAGGAAGTCGAACCGCGCGAGGTCGACGGCGAGCTCGCTGACGAAGAGCTTGAGCTCGAAGCCGATCGCCTGCCGGACCGGGCCGGTGCCGCCGTACCGCTCCCTGGTCAGGAAGTGGAAATGGTCCTCGTGCGCCCGCACGTGCTCGCGCAGCACGCGCACGGACGAGCGGATCATGTCGTTGTACGCCGACGGCCTCGTGCGCGCGGAGCGGATCATCGTGCGCAGGGTGCGCATGGACTCCTCGACGAGCGCCACACCGAGTTCGTCCATCGACGCGAAATGGCGATAGAACGCCGTCGGCACGATCCCGGCCTGTTTCGCGACCTCGCGCAGGCTGAGTCCGGAGAACCCGCGTTCCGCGACCAGGTCGAGCGCCGCGTCCAGCAGCGCTTGACGCGTGCGCTGTTTGCGCTCCTGCCGGGAAACGGGCTCAGTTGTCACGACCGACAGCGTAATCGCCTCCGCGGTATCACCCACGTCACATCGCCGTCCTCTCACGTTGACAAGCGGGATCTTCGCCACTTCACTGTTGAGTGTACAAGCGTTCACCGAAATTGGGAGAAAGTGATGACGGCACTGGTACCGCGCAGGGCCAGGCGGCTGGCCTCGCTGGCCGAGGCCCTGCTCACGCCCCACGGAATGGACCGCTACCTCGAACTCGTCGATCCGATGCTGGTCCGCCGCGAGATCCGCGGCCTGGTCACCGGCGTCCGGAGGCAGACACCCGACACGGTCACGCTGACCATCCGGCCGAGCCGGGCCTGGCGGGGTCACGTCGCGGGCCAGTACGTGCGGGTGACCGTCGAGATCGACGGCGTCCGCCGGACCCGTTGCTACTCACCCGCTGGTTCGGAGCACGACGGCTCACTGGAACTGACCATCAAGGCCGACCCGCAGGGGCTTGTTTCGCGGCATCTGAACCGCACGATCACCACGGGCTCCGTCCTCGGACTGTCCACTGCGGACGGTGAGTTCACCCTGCCGTCGCCGAGGCCCCGGCGGATCCTGTTGCTCAGCGGCGGGAGCGGGATCACGCCTGTCCTGTCGATGCTGCGCACGCTGGCGGACGAGAAGCACGAGGGCGACGTCGCCTTCCTGCACTACTCCAACGGCGCCGACGACGCGCTCTACCGCGCCGAGCTCGCCGACCTCGCCCGCCGCCTGCCCGGCCTGCGCGTGGTACACGCGTTCACTCACGCGAAAACCGGCGGCGACCTGCACGGCTTCTTCTCGAAGGAGCACCTCGCGGAGGCCGCGCCGTGGTACCCCGACGCCGAGACCTTCCTGTGCGGCCCGAAGCCGCTGATGGATTCGGTCCGTGAGGCGTTCGAGGCCGACGGCCTCGGTGCACAACTGCACACCGAGGAGTTCACGCCACCGGCGCTCACCTTCGACACCGAGAACGCCGAAGGGCAGGTCCGGTTCGCGCGCAGCGGCCGCGAGTTCGAAAACTCCGGGAAACCGCTGCTGGAGCAGGCCGAAGACGCGGGACTCAGCCCGGAACACGGCTGCCGGATGGGCATCTGCTTCTCCTGCACCCAGATCAAGACCTCCGGCTGCGTGCGCAACGCCAAGACGGGCGAGACCTCCAGCGAAGAGAACGAAGAGATCCAGCTCTGCATCTCCGTCCCGGTCGGGGACGTCGAGATCAACGCTTAGAAAGGACCGGTCATGACGGGCTTGCAGGACAAACTGACCCCGCAACAGGTCGAGGACTTCGGCCGCGAACTGGACGAGATCCGGCAGCGGATCGTCGCCGACCTCGGCCAGGTCGACGTCGACTACATCCACAACGTCATCAAGACGCAGCGCGCGCTCGAGGTCGCCGGCCGCGGACTGCTGTTCGCCGGGTTCTTCCCGCCCGCGTGGGTCGCCGGCGTCGCCGCGCTTTCGGTGGCGAAGATCCTCGACAACATGGAGATCGGCCACAACGTCATGCACGGTCAGTACGACTGGACGCGTGACCCGGCGCTGAGCTCGCAGAAGTTCGAATGGGACACCGTCGCGCCGTCGGAGAACTGGCGCCATTCCCACAACTACATCCACCACACGTACACGAACATCCTCGACAAGGACCGGGACATCGGTTACGGCATCCTGCGGATGGATCCGGCGCAGAAGTGGAACCCGTACTACCTGGGCAACCCGGTGTACGCGACGCTGCTCGCGCTGTTCTTCCAGTGGGGCGTCATGCTGCACGATCTGGAGGTCGACAGGGTCGCGAAGGGCGAGCGCACCTGGGCCGAGAACGTTCCGGTGCTGAAGAAGATCGTGCGCAAGGCGGGCCGCCAAGTCGGCAAGGACTACGTACTCTTCCCGCTGCTGACCGGTCCGCTCGCGCCGCTGACCTTCCTCGGCAACGCGACCGCGAACCTGACCCGCAACCTGTGGGCGTTCTCGATCATCTTCTGCGGGCACTTCCCCGCCGACGTCGAGAGCTTCACCGAAGAGGAGACCGAGAACGAGTCGCGGGGCCAGTGGTACCTGCGGCAGATCCTCGGGTCGGCGAACATCACCGGCGGCAAGCTCTTCCACGTCATGACCGGGAACCTCTCGCACCAGATCGAGCACCACCTGTTCCCGGACATCCCGGCGCGCCGCTACCCGGAGATCGCGGGCGAAGTGCGGGCGATCTGCGAGAAGTACGGCCTCCCGTACAACACCGGTCCCCTGCACAAGCAGCTGTTCTCGGTGGCCAAGAAGATCGTGAAACTGGCCCTTCCGTGGAACGGCGAGCCCCGCACTCCGGCTACCGTGGAGAGCGACAAGACCCTCCGAGCGGCTTAAGGTGTCTGACATGGTCGGTCAGTTCGAAAGCACCAAGGACGTGGTCCAAGAGGTCACCGAGTCCGCGGCCACCCATATCGGCAACATCGCGACGATCATCACCGGCGCGATCCGGGACATCGCCCGCGAGACCGGCGATTGGCTCACGGACGTCATCGAGATGCGCGAGGCGTCCCAGCGCGCGCAGGCGGACGAAACCCGCGAAGACTAGGGAAACCTGGATGGGCGTGGGGCGGGTGGTCACGGCAAGCTGAAGCCGTGATCACCCGTTTCGCCCTTCCCGGGCGCGTCCTCGGCTCGCAGCTGAACCGCGCGTACTGGGGAGAGCTGGCCTGGGTGATCATCGGCGCGCCCTTGACGCTGGTGCTCGCCGTTCTCGTCGTCTTCGGGCTCCTCTTCGGGACGGCCCTGAGCCTGCTCACCGTCGGGCTGCCGGTGCTCATCGGCGTCGTGGCGGGCGCGCGGCTGATCGGCTCCGCGCACATCGGCCTGTCACGGATGCTGCTCGGGACGACGGTCACCGCGCCCGCCCGGCCCGAGCTGCGGCCGGGCCTGTGGAACGGGATCAAGAGCAAGATCGCGGACCCGAGCGGCTGGCGGTCGATCGCCTACCTGCTGATCCGGCTCCCGGTGGCCTTGATCGAGTTCTTCCTGGTCGCGGTCCTGTTCGTGTACGCCGTGAGCACGCTGACGTACCCGTTCTTCTGGTTCACCCTGAACGGTGAAGCCATGCCGACGTTCGACCTTCACGTCGGCGCCTGGCCCCTCACCCTGCCGCTCGCCCTCACCGGGCTGGCCGTGCTGCTGGCGATGCCGTGGGTGGTCCACGGGCTGACCGAGTTCGACCGGCTGCTGGTGCGCGGGATCCTCGGCGCCGAAGACCTCTCCAAACGCGTGCGTGACCTCGAACGCAGCCGGGCGAGCGCCGTCGACGACGCGACGTGGCGGTTACGCCGGATCGAACGCGACCTGCACGACGGCGCGCAGGCCCAGCTGGTCGCGCTGGCGATGAAGCTCGGCATCGCGAAGGACGAGCTGTCCGGCGGCGACGGCGACATCGAGCAGGTCACCGCCCTGGTCACCGCCGCGCACGCCAACGCGAAACAGGCGCTGGTCGAACTGCGTGACCTCGCCCGCGGCATCCACCCCGCCGCGCTCGACGCCGGCCTCGACGTCGCGCTGTCCACTTTGGCCGCGGGCTCGGGCATCGACGCGCGGATCGGCGTGGACCTGCCGAGCAGGCCGTCGCCGTCGCTGGAGACCATCGCCTACTTCACCGTCGCCGAGCTGCTGACCAATGCCGCGAAACACACTTCCGCCGCGATCGAGGTCGACGTCGGTATCGTCGGTGACGCCTTGCGGCTCGTGGTGCGCGACGGTGGCGAAGGCGGGGCCAGGCCGGAACGCGGTGGCGGGCTCGCCGGGATCGCCGAACGGCTCGCGACGGTGGACGGCAGGCTCGACATCGACAGTCCTCCGGGAGGACCTACGGTGATCAGCGCGGAAATACCTTTACGGAAATAGGGGGCGGCGTGCGCGTCGTGATCGCGGAGGATTCGGCCATCCTCCGGGCGGGGCTCGTCGAACTGCTGAACCTTCGGGGGCACGAGGTCGTCGCGGCCGTCGCCGACGGCGAAAGCCTGTGCGCGGCGGTGCGCGAGCATCGGCCGGACGTGTCCATTGTGGACATCCGGATGCCGCCGACGCACACCGACGAAGGACTGCGCGCGTCGATCGCGCTGCGCGCCGAAGTGCCGGGGTGCGCGATCCTGCTGTTCTCGCAGTACGTCGAGACGCAGTACGCGACGGAACTGCTGGCCGACCGCGCGGGCGGCGTCGGCTACCTGCTGAAGGACCGCGTCGCGGAGGTTTCGGACTTCCTCGACGCGCTCCGGCGGGTCGCCGAAGGTGAGACCGTGCTCGACCCGGAGGTGGTGAGCCAGCTGTTCACCGCCACCCGGAAGACGGACGCGCTCGCCGGGCTCACGCCGCGGGAGCGGGAAGTGCTGGGGCTGATGGCCGAGGGCCGGTCGAACTCGGCCATCGCGGCGGCGCTGTTCCTCTCGGCGGGCTCGGTGGAGAAGTACGTTTCGAGCATCTTCGGGAAGCTGGCGCTGCCTCAGTCCGAGGGGGACAACCGGCGGGTTCTCGCGGTGCTTCGGTACCTGGAGTCCTAAGGGAGGCCTCCGCTGTCCGTGAAGGCCTCCTTTCCTACCTTGAGGGTAGTGAAGGAGGCCTTCACGGCATCCTTTGTCCGATGTGGTCTCTCGCCGGGCAGGCATGGTGTTGCGAAAGTGGCTTTCGCAACGCTGAAGGTTGCGAAAGTGGCTTTCGCAACGTCAGTCCGCTGCCCACCGAGCCTGGTCGCTCCTCCGCCCACTCGGCTGCGAATGAAGTCCGTGAAGGCCTCCTTGAGGGACTCTGGGTCCCTCAAGGGGGCCTTCACGGACAGCGGAAACGGTGACCGCAACGCCTCAACGGGGTTCGGTAGGTGACCCGGTGAGTGCCGGCAGGCAAAGCTGCACCCACGCGACATCCCGCCACGCCCCGTGCTTGTACCCGATCCGCCGATAGGTCCCCACCGGCTCGAACCCCAGCGCGCGATGCAGCCCGGCGCTCGCGTCGTTCGGCAGCACCATCCCCGCGCAGAAGTTCCGGAAACCGCGCGCCGCCAGCGTGTCCAGCAGCGCCTGATAGAGCGCGCGGCCACCACCGGTCCTCCGGCGGCCGAGCTCCAGATAGATACTAACCTCGCAAGACCAGCGGTAGGACGGACGACCGCTGAAAGGGCCTCCGTAGGCGTAGCCGGCGACGCGGCCTTCGTCGTCTTCGAGGACGAGCCAAGCGTGCGATCGCTGCGCCTTGGCGATGCGCTCGGCCATCTCGTCCGGCTTGGGCGGCTCGGTCTCGAACGAGATCACCGTGTCGGTGACATACGGCGCGTAGATCTCCGCGCACGCCGTCGCGTCGGCTTCCGTCGCTTCCCTGATCACCATGGCAACCATAGTAACCGAGGCTGCCACTATAGTAAGCAGCATGTCGGATCCCTTGTCCGCGTCGCTCGCCGCGACGCTCCAGTCCGCGAGACTCGACCAGAACCTCTCGGCCAACGCCCTCGCCGAGTCCTCGGGCGTGTCCAGGGCGATGATCGGCAAGATCGAACGCGGTGAGGCGCAGCCGACGGCCGTCCTGCTCAGCAGGCTTTCCGCCGCGCTCGGGATGACGTTGTCCGAACTGATCGCGCGCGCCGAACACGGCGACCGGCGGCTCGCGCGCTTGGCCGATCAGCCGACCTGGACCGACCCCGACACCGGGTACGTGCGCCGCGCGGTGTCGCCGTCCCTCGGCGGACCGCTGGAACTGGTCGAGGTCGTCCTGCCCGCCGGTGCCGAGGTCGCCTTCCCCGCCCACACCTACGCGCTGACCCACCACCAGATCTGGGTGCTCGACGGGCATCTGCGCTTCCGCGAGGGCGACGTCGACCACGAACTCGACGCGGGCGACTGCCTGCAACTCGGCACCCCGCGGCAGTGCGCCTACGTCAACCCGACCGACGAGCCGGTCCGATATTTGGTCGCCCTCGCCCGGCGGCACGCCTGATACTCGGGGCATGTACTCCCGGGCCCTCGCACACGTCGCGGCGAAAGCACGCGGCGGGCACGAGGCCGGGCTGCCGGTGACACTGCACTTCCATCCCGATAGATCCACAGTGGACGGACGTTCGGTACTGACGGCGATGGCCGAGGACGGCCGCTACCGCAACCAATTCGAAACCGGCACGAGCAACGGCGGACTGACCGCGCACCCCGGCGGAGCCCGCTGGCGCTGGGAAAGCCGGATGTTCGGCGGCGTCTACGACGACGTGTCGCCCGCCCAGCGGCCGAAGTACGGTGCCTTGAACTTCCGCCGCCGTCCCACCGGCGGCGCGCCGAGGTTCGGCTCGGCCCACTTCCGGATGGCCGCGCACACCGTCGCGCGGACGACGTTCTGCTATCCGGACAGCGTGCTGGATCCGGCGGATTTCGGTTACGGGACCAGGGTTTCCGCACTGATCGCGATGGCAGAGCGAGACGAGACGGACCTTCTCGACGACTACGTCGAGGCGCACGTCCACGGCCCTGTCGATCTCGCGACGGACGTCGAAGCCCTCGTGCTCGACCCGAGTCATCGCGGAACCGACGTCGAAAAGGCCGCGCTCCGGCTGGACTGCCCTGTCGAATGGCATCCGGGTTTCCGCCTGCCGACCGAAGAACTCGAGCGGCATCCCGCGTACCGCGGTCCGGAATTCGTCGAACTCGGCCTGGCTTTGGCCGAAGACGGCCATCTCGACCCGCGGGTGCTCGGTGAAGCGGGCCACCTCGATCCGCAAGCCCTCAAACGCGTCTGGCACTACGTCGCGCGCTTCGGGGCACTACCGTGACGGGTATGTACTCCACGGAGATCGAGGTGCGCACCGGCAGCGTGGCCGTGGTGCACGACCTGACCAAGGACGCCGAGACCTTCCTTCGCGACGCGGACGCCGAGGACGGGATCCTGCACGTCTTCGTCCCGCACGCGACGTCCGGGCTGGCGATCCTCGAAACCGGCGCGGGCAGCGACGAAGACCTGCTCACCGCGCTCGACGAACTGCTCCCCCGCGACGGCCGCTGGCGGCACCAGCACGGCAGTCCCGGTCACGGCCGTGACCACGTCCTGCCCGCGCTGCTGCCGCCGTTCGCGACGATCCCGGTGCTCGGTGGCGTGATGACGCTGGGCACCTGGCAGTCGGTCTGCCTAGTGGACACCAACCTGGACAACCCGGTCCGGCGTGTCCGCTTCAGCCTGCTGGAGGGCTGACCTGCCCGGCCACAGCGCGAGCAAGAGCCCGGCCGTGAGCAGCCCGGCGAGCACCCACACCCCGGTCGCGACGTCCGGCGCTCCGGGCACGCCCTGCAACAGGCTCCGGAGCGCTTCCGCGGAGAACCGGAAGGGCGTCCAGGACCACAGCACCGCGCGATAGGCGGGGTTCAGCAGCTCCGGCACCTGCCCCGCGACGGCGGGCGCGACCAGATACAGCGGGCCGAGGATCGCCATCGCCCGCACGCCGAGCAGCCGCAGCAGACCGGCCTGCAAGGCGGCGAACCCGGTCGAGGCCAGGAAAAGGAAGCCGAGGACGTCCCAGCCGAGCGGGAGCGCGGAGTCCCACAGTTTCAGGAATCCGGCCAGGACGCCGGTCACCAGCGCCCCCGCCGCGACGATCTGCGTGAAGCGCGCGCCGGCTCCCGCGTCCCGGCCGATCCGCCGTCCGGCCACGATCAGCACGGCACCGGCGGCCAGGCAGCCGACCCACGCCAGCGCGCTCAGCGCGAGCGGCGCGGTCCGGCCCGCGACGCTCGCGGGGTGCAGCGTTTCGACCTTCGGCGTGCCACCCGTCGCCTGTGCGGCGCCGGTCAGGACCTGTTGCGCGATCTGTGTCCCGGACGGGTTCACCGCCCCGGACACGACGACCGTCGACGGGAGTTCGAGGACGCCGTAGACCTCCTTGTCCTCCAGCAGTTTCCGGCCTTCCTCGGGCGAGGTCATCCGCCAGGAGACCGGACCGCCGCCATGGGACGCGATCCCGTTCGCGGCCACCTGCAGCGGCCCCGGCGGCGCGGCGACGGCGATGGGGAGACCGTCGGGCGCGACGGTGGCCTGCGCGCCGAAGGTGAGAAAACCGAGCACGACGGCGACCAGCGCACCGGCCACCGCGGCGAGCAAAGCGAAGGCCCCGGCGGGGCGACGGTTCGGCATGACCGTCCTCCATTTATTCGTCACTTGTTGAATTAGCTGTCAAGGTAGGCGTCCACCCCCAGGAAGTCAACAGACGTTGAATAAGCTCACCGGTACCGTCGACCGCGTGACTACTCCGCATCGGCTAGTGCTTTGGGACATCGACCAGACCCTCGTCGACCTGCGCGGCATGGGTGCCGCCTGGTACACGGCCGCGCTCGCCGAGGTCGCGGGCGTCGAGCTGCGGGCGCTGCCGAACTTCGGCGGCCGCACCGAACGCGCCATCAGCGCGGACATCCTGACCTCGCACGGTGTCGAACCCACCGAGGAGAACGTGCGCAAGCTGTGGCTCGCGCTGATCGCGGTCTCCGAAAGTCACGCGCCGACGCTGTCCTCGAACGGCCGGGCGCTTCCTGGCGCCAAGGACGCGCTGAACGCCTTCGCCCGGCACGGCGGCGTCGTCCAGACGCTGGTCACGGGGAACCTGCCGGAGATCTCCGTGCACAAGCTGACCGCGTTCGACCTGCACGAACACGTGGACTTCGAGATCGGCGGCTACGGCTCGCTCTCGGCGCACCGGCCCGATCTGGTGCCCGCCGCCGTCGGCCAGGCCTCGGCCAAACACGGCACCGATTTCGTGCCCGAATCGGTCGTCGTCATCGGCGACACCCCGGACGACGTGCGGGCCGCGCTCGACAACGGCGCCGTCGCGGTGGCCGTGGCGACCGGGCAGTTCAGCGCGGAGGAACTGGCCGACGCGGGCGCGCACACCGTGCTCGGCGACCTGTCCGACCTGGCAGCGGTGCGCGCGGCCGTGCTCGGGGAGGCCAACTAAGCTCGCTCCATGGCATACCCAGGCGGCAACGGCTGGCCGGAGCAGCAACCTCAGCAGCCCTATCAGCAGCAACCCCCGCAGCAGGGGTATCCGCCGCAGAATCCGCCTCAGTACAGCCAGTACCCGCAGCAACCTCAGCAGCCGTACGAGAGTTACCAGCAGTTCCCGCAGCAGACGTACCAGGGATTCGCGCCGGAGCCGCCGAAGAAGAGCAAGAAGGGCCTCTGGATCGGCCTCGGCGCGCTCGTCCTCGTCATCGCCGTCGGCGCCACGCTCTTCTTCGTCCTGCGTGACGGCGACGAGCCACAGCCTCAGGCCGGTCCGCCGCCTTCGTCCGCGCCGGTGCCACCCTCGTCCTCGGCGTCGAAACCGCCGTCCACGAGCAGCGGTGCCCCGAAAGACAACGAAGTGCCCTCGACGACGCCCGGCTGGCAGGGGATCCTGTCAGCCAAGGACAAGACCGCCTACGACCTTCCCGCGTCCGGCTGGGAGACCAAGCCGGGCCAGATCGTCGGTTACAACGAGGGCGAGTTCAAGATGGTCATCCACGAGGCGTCGACATACAAACTCGGCGCCTGCCCGGATGCCCGGGGCTCGAACCGCGGCGTCGTCGGCTTCGCCACCGCGGGCGACATCCCGGTCGAAAACGCCGCCCGGGGCGCTGTGCGGCTCTGGATCCAGGCCGCCACCGGCAAGGCCGACGTCCCGATGCCCGACGTCAAGCAGGTCCCGATCGCGAACGGGGCGATCCAGGCGACCAGTTCGACCGGGACGTTCACCCCGCCCGAGACCGAAGAGTGCCGGGCGCCGAGCGTGAAGATCACCTCGGCCGCGTTCAAATCCGGCGAGCAGACTATCTGCTTCGTCATGGCCATCGACCAGGGCACACCCGACGCGCTTCCCGACGCGGACGCGCAAAAGATCCTCGCGAGTCTGAGGCCGCAGCCATGACCGACCCCGGTGAGCGCTCCGACGAACCGCGAACGTGGTTCGTCGATCCGCTCACCGGGCAGCCACTCGAAGCCGAGACCGAAAGGACCGGGCCGATCCCGGTCGTCCGGGATCCCGCCCCGGCTCGCCGCCGTCTCCGCCTCAGGCCGACGCTGGGCGTCATCGGGCTGATCGTCGTCCTCGCGGTCGGCACGACGGCCACGTACCAGGCCAGGACAGCGCCGCCACCGCCCGCGCCGAGCCTCGTCCTTCCCGACCCGGTGATGCCCACCAGGATCGAGCCCGTGATCGCGGGCTGGCAACCCGTCCAGTCCGACGATCACCCGCTCGTTTTCGACGTCCCGCCGGATTGGAAACTCGAAGAGCCGGACGTCGCCGTCGGGTACGAGACGCCGGCCGGTGACCTCGTCACCCTGCAAGGCGTCGCCCGCTACCACCGCGATTTCTGCCCGGCCTCCGACCTCGCGGCGCGGGCGATGGCGGGATTCACCACCATCGACGAAGGCGAGGTCGGCGGCACCGCCCAAGCGGCGGAGGAAACGACCCTGCGATGGGCCGAAGCCGCGTACGGCTCTCTCGGCGAAGGACGGTCCCCGAAGACCGAAATCGGCAAGGCGGACCCGGTGAAGATGCTGGACGGCGGCGCGACGGCCACCGCCGTGACCACCACCGTCGTCCCCGCCCCGGACGGGCCCTGCCCGGCCCCGTCGGTCGCGATCACCGCGATCGCCCTCCCCTTGCGCGCCCTGCCCGGATCCGGCCGCTACCACGTCCTCCTGGTACTGGCGGACCAGGGAATCCCCGACGCCGTCGCCAGGGACATCGTCCTCAAGATGGGTGGGACCATCCGTCGCGAGTAGCACTCCCCTAAGGGAAAGATGGGTCCGGTGCCGGATGTGCCGGACCGGCTCCCGCGCCTAATTTGATTTCCATGCCAAAAGGGGGAAGCGGGACGGCCGCGCCGGGCCGGACGCACAAGATCGCCACGGTGCTGAGGCACCGGCTGCCTTTCACCACCCTCGTCACGCTGACCATGCTCGCGCTCGCCTTGGCCACGGGCGCGCTCTGGTCGGCCGCCGAGGACCGCGCGGTGTACCCGTACATCGCGTATGGGCTGCCGTCACTCGAATCAGGCCGATGGTGGACCGTGCTCACCGGACCGCTGTTCGCGGTCGTCCCGCTGTACTACTTGCCGATGGTGCTCAGCTTCGCGCTGTTCGCCGGGTTCGCGGAGTGGCGGCTCGGGACGCGCCGGGCGATGGCCGTGACCATCGGCGGCCAGTTCGTCAGCGTGCTGGTGGCCGTGCAGTTCCTGGCGCTGAGCCGGAACTCGGGCTGGGAGTGGGCGGAACGGGTCGCGGGCAGCCTCGACGTCGGGTTCTCCGGGGGCGCGCTCGCCGCGGTCGCGGTCGCCAGCGCCACCCTGCGCCCGCCGTGGCGCCTGCGGTTGCGCGCCGGATTGTGCGTCTACGCCGGGATCGCGATCATCTTCGTCGGCACCCTCGCCGACCTCGTGCACTTCTTCGCCCTCGTCCTGGCCCTGCCGTTCGGGCGCAAGTTCCTCGGTTCGAAGGAATCCGGCCGCGAACGACGGCCGAGCCTGCGCGAGTGGCGGTTCTACGTCGTGGCCGGCCTGCTGGTGCTGACGGTCGCCGAACTGGTGATGTCCTTCGTACCGGGCAACGGTCCCTTCGGTTCGTCCGAGGAGCTCTCGCTGTCCACCTGGGAAGTCGTCGTCCTGTGCCTGATCGTGGTGCCGATCATGAACGGCCTGCGCAAGGGCAGCCAGGTCGCCTGGTGGTGCGCGATGATCCTGACCTCGTTCGTCATCCTTCAGGTGATGGTCTACGGCGGGGTGCTCACGCTGGCGGAGATCTTCGGTGACGAGAGCGAACTGATGGATCCGCCGCTGTTCTTCGTGGACAACCTCCTGTGGACGGTCGAATTCGCGTTGCTGGTCTCGTCGCGGGGCGCCTTCCGCGTGCCGTCGCGCCGGAAACGCCGTCGTCTCGGCCGGATGGGCAACCCCGCGCTGGCCCGCACGCTGCTCAGCCGTCACGGCGGAAGCACGCTTTCGTGGATGACGACGTGGCCGCAGAACTCGTACTTCGTGGCCGCGGACGGCAAGTCCTACCTCGCCTACCGGCGGCACGCCGGGGTCGCCATCGCCCTCGGCGACCCGATCGCCCCGGACGGCGCCGCCGACCGGACGATCGCCGAGTTCATCACGATGTGCGAGAACACCGGTCTCGTGCCGTGCCTGTTCTCCGCCACCGGCGACACCACCGCGAAGACCGAGGAACTCGGCTGGAAGCAGGTCCAGGTCGCCGAGGACACCCTGATCGAACTGGAAACGCTGGAGTTCCGCGGCAAGCGCTGGCAGGACGTGCGGACCGCGCTCAACCGCGCCAAGAAGGACGGCATCGAGTTCCGGCTCGTCCGGCTCGCCGACCAGCCGCGCGCGGTGATCTCGCAGGTGCGCGCGATCTCCGAGGAGTGGATCAGCGACAAGGGCATGCCGGAAATGGGCTTCACCCTCGGCGGGGTCGACGAGGCGATGGACCCCGAGACCCGGGTCGGCCTCGCGGTGGACGCCGACGGCGTGGTCCACGGCGTGACGTCGTGGATGCCGGTCTACACCGGCGCGGGTGCCATCGGCGGCTGGACGCTCGACGTCATGCGCAAACGCGCCGACGGCTTCCGCCCGTCGATGGAGTTCCTGATCGCGTCGTCGTGCCTGGCCTTCCGCGATGAAGGCGCGAAGTTCGTTTCGCTGTCCGGCGCCCCGCTGGCGAGCTCCGGCGAACCCGCGCACGCCGTCGAGCGGGTGCTGGACGCGCTCGGCACGATGATGGAGCCGTTCTACGGGTTCCGTTCGCTGCACGCGTTCAAGGCGAAGTTCCAGCCGCGCCACGTCCCGCTGTACCTGGCGTTCCGCGACGAGGCGGATCTGCCGCGGATCGGGATCGCGCTCGGCCGGGCCTACCTGCCGAACACCGGGCTCCTGCGGCTGGCGAAGCTCGCGCGCTCGGGCAAGAAGCCCCAGCCCCAAAGAGATCAGCGCAACGTCGAAGGCGGCGGCGTGATGGTCTTACGGTCCGCTTCCGGCACACCCCGGTAGGTCTTGAGGATCTTCAGGATCTGCTCGCGGTCCGCGCTGCCCTGTTCGTCTTGATCCGAATAGACGAGCAGGGCGGCGGACGCGTCTCCCATGTCCACCGCCTGCACGCCGACCAGGGCACGCTTCGGGGTGCAGGGCGCCGCGTACCCGAGGGTCACCTCCGCGATGACGATGCTCGCGGGGGCTTTTTTGCCGGTGCCCAGCGTGAACTCCGTCGCTTGCGGCGGTTCGACGGCGATCTTGGCCGAAAGCGGGCCCGCGTCGGGGTTGTACGCGCTCACCGCGAGATCGTTGACGGCCTTGTTCGCCGCGGCGGCCGCGTCGGCGACCTTCACGGTCGTCATCCCGCTGCCGCCGACCCTGCTCCCCTTGACCTGCGGGCAGTAGCCGTCGCCGACGAAGGCGCTGGAGAACATGGAGATGCCCGGGACGAGGGCGCCCTTCTCCCAGCCGTGGACCGTGCCCGGTTTCGGCGTCCAGTTCGGTGGGACGTCGTAGGCGACCTGACCGTCGGCCCCGGCCACCGACTGCCAGCCTTCGGTCACCGGCGGCGCGACGACGCGCGGCGAAGGCGTGTAGACGGTCGGGGTCCGGGGAGTCGGAGAGCTGCTGTCCGACGAGCGGTCACTGTTGTTCGCGAGCGCGGCGACCGCGATGACGCCGAGCGTGGCGAAGAAGCCGTACATGGCCCTTCGCCCGCTTCGCGACATCGGCTGCTTCGCGGGCTTTTGCGGCTCCGGCGCGGGTTCGGCTGCCGGCGCTGGTTTCGGTTCGGCCTGTTCCGGGGCGGGCGAGTAGCCGGGCGAGTCCGAGGGCTGATAGCCCCCGAACCCGTCCAGCGCCGCGTTGTCCTCGTAGCCCGGGGAATCCCCGCGCTTCTTGCCGAACAGACCCATCAGGAACGGACGAGCTTGACCAGGTGCTCCACGACCGCGTCGACGGCGATCTCCTCGCGGTCGCCGGTGCGGCGGTCCTTGACCTCGACGACGCCGTTCGCGAGACCGCGCCCGACGACGAGGATCGTCGGCACACCGACGAGTTCGGCGTCCGCGAACTTCACGCCCGGGGACGCCTTGCGGTCGTCGAGGACGACCTCGATCCCGGCGGCGTCCAGGTCGGCGGCGAGCTTCTCCGCGCCGGCGGCGATCGTCTCGTCCTTGCCCGCGATGACCACGTGCACGTCGAACGGCGCGACCTCGCGCGGCCAGACGATGCCGAGGTCGTCGTGGTTCTGCTCGGCGAGCACGCCGACCAGCCGCGAGACGCCGACGCCGTAGGAACCCATGGTGATGCGGATGGGCTTGGAGTCCGGGCCCAGCGCGTCCAGCGAGAACGCGTCGGCGTACTTGCGGCCCAGCTGGAAGATGTGCCCGATCTCGATGCCGCGCGCGGCGACCAGGGTGCCCTTGCCGTCGGGCGAAGCGTCGCCTTCACGGACCTCGGCGGCCTCGATCGTGCCGTCACCGGTGAAGTCGCGGCCAGCGACCAGGTCGACCACGTGGTGGTCGCGCTCGTCGGCGCCGGTGACCCAGGCGGTGCCGTCGACGACGCGCGGGTCGAGCAGGTAGCGGACGCCGTTGTCCTTCAGCGCCTTCGGGCCGATGTAGCCCTTGACGAGGAAGGGGTTCTTGGCGAAGTCGGCCTCTTCGAGCAGCTCGAACTCGGCGGGCTCGAGCGACGCTTCGAGACGCTTCGTGTCGACCTCGCGGTCTCCGGGGAGGCCGATGGCCAGCAGCTCCCACTCCTTGGCGCCCGGCTGGCGGGTCTTCACCAGGACGTTCTTGAGCGTGTCCGCGGCGGTGAAAGTGCGCCCGAGACCGGCGTCGTTCAGGAACGTCACCAGCGACTCGATGGTCGGGGTGTCCGGCGTGTGGTGGACCTTCGCCTCGGGCAGGCCGTCGACCGGCTTCGCCTCGGGCGCGGGCGTGGTGACCGCTTCGACGTTGGCGGCGTAACCCGACTCGGTGCTGCGGACGTAGGTGTCTTCACCCGTCTCGGCGACGGCGAGGAACTCTTCGGAGGCCGAGCCGCCCATCGCGCCGGAGGTCGCCTTCACGACGACGTACTCGATGCCGAGGCGGTCGAACAACTTGGTGTACGCCTGGCGGTGCAGCTCGTACGACTTCGCCAGACCCTCGTCGTCGAGGTCGAAGGAGTAGGAGTCCTTCATGACGAACTCGCGGCCGCGCAGGATGCCTGCCCGGGGACGCGCCTCGTCGCGGTACTTGGTCTGGATTTGGTACAGGACGACGGGGTAGTCCTTGTACGAGTTGTATTCACCCTTCACGGTGAGCGCGAAGAGCTCTTCGTGAGTCGGGCCGAGGAGGTAGTCGGCGCCCTTGCGGTCCTTGAGTCGGAACAGGGCGTCGCCGTACTCGGTCCAGCGGCCGGTGGCCTCGTAGGGCTCCTTCGGCAGCAGCGCGGGGAACTGGATCTCCTGCGCGCCGATGGCGTTCATCTCGTCGCGGACGACGTTCTCGATACGGCGCAGCACCCGTAGGCCCAGCGGCAGCCAGGAGTAGCCGCCCGGGGCAACCCGGCGGACGTAGCCGGCGCGTACCAGGAGCCGGTGGCTCGGTACCTCGGCGTCCGCCGGATCCTCACGCAGGGTGCGAAGGAACAACGACGACATCCTGGTGATCACTTCTGGGCTCCTCGCTGGAATTACGTGCTTAGACGTTCTGCGCAGCGTAGTCACCCCGCCCCGGGGCTGTTCAACCGGTTATCGCGGGCACCCGGTTTTGTCGGTGGGTGCCGCTAGCGTTCCGCCATGGGTATCGAACTGGGCATGATCACGATCGACTGCGCGGATCCGCGCGCGCTCGCGGCGTTCTGGACGAAGGCGCTCGGGGTGGAGGTGGATCAGGACTACGAGGGCGAGTTCCTGATCCTGCGACCCAAGGCCGGGGCCGGGCCCGTGTTCGCGTTCCAGCGGGTGCCGGAACCGCGTACCACCAAGAACCGCGTCCACATGGACTTCCAGACCGAAGACAGACAGAAGGAGGTGGAACGTTTGACCGCACTGGGTGCGAAGAAGCTCGACGAGCACGAGATGCCGGGTATCGCCTGGACGGTGCTGGCCGATCCCGCGGGCAACGAGTTCTGCGTCGCGGTCCACGGCTAGCCGGTGTCCCGCCGATCACGCTTGACGTCCATCTGATCACGCGTGTCGTCCATCTGATCACGGGCGACGTCCGGCTGCGCACGCTTGACGTCCGTTGATAGTCATCGCCGCATCGGTCCGCCCCGGGGCAGCCTCGGCGTTGTCCGGCTGGACGTGCGCTCAAGCGTGCCCAGCCGGACGGCACCCGTGGTCAGGCGGACGACACGCGTGATCAGATGGACGGCACCCGTGATCAGAGGTCGTCCGGAGCGGGCAGCAGCTCGCGGACCTCTTGCGCGCAACGGCAGGCGACGGCGATCTCGGCCGCCCACCGCAACGCTTCCTCGCGCGTGGGCACGTCGACGATCGAGAATCCGCCGAGGTACTGCTTGCCCGCCGGCTGCGGGGCGTCGGTGACCGTGCCGTCGGTGGCCACCACGCTCGTCCCCTCCCGGGGCGTCAGGCCACAGCCGAACACCCACACGCCGGCGTCCATGGCCGCCCGGACCACCGCGACCGACGCATCGGTGACGGCGGGCAGGTCCTCCTCGGAGATCTGCATCGCGCCTTCGTCGAACGAGATCAGGTACTGGGTCACTGCCGTCTCCTTGGTCCCTTTGGCCAGAGAAGCAGAGTCTCGCGCCCATGGGCGTGGAAGGGCAACGGATTCCGCGGCGAGTCCCATGGTCAGAATGGCGGCATGACGGAGCGAGCCATCCTGCCCTGGTCCGACATCGAGCTGCCCGACGGGCTGAGCGCCCGGCTCTACGACGGCACGGGTCCGCTGCCGGACGGCGACCTCGATGACGTCGAGGTCTACGTGCTGCCGTACGACTCGGGTTCGGAGCCGACGAAGCTGATCGCCCGGCTTCCCGCGTTGAAGCTGGTGCAGGCGCTTTCGGCCGGGGTGGAGAAGCTGGTCCCGCTGGTACCGGCGGGAGTGAAGCTGGCCAACGGCCGCGGCCTGCACGACCTCAGCGTGGCCGAGCACGCGCTGGCGCTGATCCACGCGTCCCAGCGGGATCTGCCGCGCTGGTTCGCGCAGCAGGCGACGGCGTCGTGGGATCGCGAGCACACGCGTTCGCTGGCGGACAGCCGGGTGCTGCTGGTCGGCCACGGCTCGATCGGCCAGGCCATCGAGCGGCAGCTGGTCGCGGCCGAGGCCGTCGTGACCAGGGTGGCGAGCACGGCCCGGCCCGCGGAACGGGTGCACGGCGTCGGCGAACTGGCGGAACTGCTGCCGTCCGCCGACATCGTGGTCCTGATCCTGCCCGAAACGCCCGCGACCATGGGCTTGTTCGGCGCCGCGGAACTCGCCGCGCTGCCGGACGACGCCCTGGTGGTGAACGTCGGGCGGGGCTCGGCGATCGACACCGGGGCGCTCACCGCGGAGACCGTCTCCGGACGGTTGCGGGCCGCGCTGGACGTCGTCGATCCGGAGCCGCTGCCCGCCGGGCATCCGCTGTGGTCCGCGCCGGGCGTGATCATCACGCCGCACATCGCGGGCGGATCGGCGTCGTTCTACCCGCGCGCGAAGCGGCTGGTCGCCGAGCAACTGCGCCGGTATGTCGCGGGCGAAGACCCGCTGCACGTCGTCGGCTGACGTACTTTGTCGCGCTGACGGACTTGTCACGGTGCCTGCTCCCGGCTCGTTCGCCGGGTTCTCGGCCGGGGCGCGGACGTGACTCGCGTGATCAGAGGCGGAACTCGCGTGCTTGAAGCCGGAACTCACGTGTTCGGCGCGGCGTGCCCCGGGTGCTCGTGGGGCGTTTAGTCCTCTGGATGCGACCTGACGGCCTAGGGCCAGTGGGTCCGGTAGGCGAGCCAGTCGCGCATGGCCGCGGCGAGACGGCGTTGCGCCGCGCGGACGCCGGTCGTCGCGGGTGGTTCCGGTAACCGGGACGCGCGTTCGGCGTGCCCTGCCAGGGCGACGCCGAAAGCGGTGACCGCCCAGACCGGGACGCCGGCGAGCACGGGGCGGCGCCGCAGCAGGCGGTCGACGTCGGCGGGTTCGTGCCCGGCGTCGAGCAGATACGGGACGAGCGCGACCAGATCGAGCCAGCCCGCGCCCCTCGCCGGATAGCGCCAGTTGGTGACGAGCACCCTGCCCGGCCCGGTCCGCACCAGGTATTCGAGCTGGATGTCGTTGTGCAGCAAGGTGTCCCCGGCCGACCAGGGATGCCAGGACGTCTCCAGCTGGACGAGCCTGTCGAGGTTGCGGACGGCCCAGCCGTCGAGGTCGCCGGGAAGTTCCTTCGCCAGTTCGTGCCATCCGCGCAGGAGCGGGCCGAGATCGTCGAGTGCGTCCGGGACGTCGGGCAGCGGGCACGGCGTGAGCGTGCGCCCGAGCGCGCCGAACGTGGCCAGGACCGCGGAGATGTCCGGCGAGCCTGGGCGCAGGTTTGGCCTCGTGCCGTCGAAGTCGGCGAACGCGAGCACCAGCCAGTCACCATCCACAAAGGACAGTAACCTCGGCGTCGGCGCCTCCGGTGGCAGCCGTCGCGCGATGGCGGCCTCCGTCCGGTAGCCGCCCGCTCGCGGACTGTCGGCCGGAATGGCCTTCAGGAAAACCCAGCGATGACCGCGGTCGAGTTCGAGCCTCGCGGCGACACCGCCGTCGAATTCCGGGGTCTGCCACAGCGAACGACGGACCGCCGACCCGAGCTCACGCTCCACGGCGTCGCGCGTCGCCGACGGCAGGTCGTGCCAGCCGAGGCGTGCGGAAACCGGCAACGCCCTACCACCCCCAGCGATCTCTCCGAGAAGATCGACTGTACCGAAATACGCCCTTTCGGGTGACAACCGGTCAGGTGGCGATGGGCTTCACGTACCCGGCCCAGCGCTGATGCTCGCTGAACCCGACGCGCTCGTAGACGCCGAGAGCGCGATGCGTGTTGTCCTGATCGACGTTGAGCGAAGCGCGTTGGAAGCCCGCGGCCTTGGCTTTGACGAGCGTGTGACCGAGCAGCGCGCCGGCGATGCCGCGTCCACGAAGGCCCGCGTCGGTCGCGACGTGACTGGCATACAGCTCTTTCACACCCGTCGCGGCCTCGTCGGAGGCGAAATGCGCGGTCAGCACCATCGCGACCACTTTGTCCCCGGCCGGGCTCAGCAACAGGAACGACAGATCCGGCTGGAAGTCCTTCGCGCCCACCACGAGATGCCGCCAGGCCTCCGGGGACTGCTCCGTGCTCCCCCAATGGTCCGCGAAGGTCTCGTTGCGGGACCGCAGGGTGAGTTCCTCGTACTTGTCCTCGTAAGCGACGAGGGGGAACTCTTCGGGCAGCGGCTTGACCGGCGGGAGCGAGCCGAGGTCGGCCCGCATGTCGACGAACCACCGGGCGTGCTCGTAACCGGCGTCCACGAGCAGGTCGGTGAGCCAGCGCTGTTTGGTGTTGGCCGCGGCGTGCAGTTCCAGCGGTGCGTCCGGATGGGACTTCGCGTGGATCTCCTTGCCCGTCTTCTCGAACCAGGCGGTGAGGCGCGCGGCGATCGCGTCGTCGCGGTACCCGGGGTGGACGAGCGTCTCGACCCGCACCATATGCGCCGGATTCGCCGCGTCACGCCGCCTGAGCAGGCCGTAGGCGACCAGCTTGCCGCCGTCCCAGGCGCTGGTGGTCGCCGTCGGCAGGTCGACGTTCGGCGAGCCGATCTCTTCGGCGAGGTCCTCCGCGCTGTAGTGCTCTTCGATCGGCTCGACACGCTCCGCCGCGGCGAAGGTCTCGGCCAGTCGTGGCATGTCTTCCATGGTCAGCGGGCGCCAGGTCAGGCTCATGCGGACGAGGCTAAGCCCGCGCCTCGGAGTGACGCACCCCATTTAGTTACGCTTCCGTGGTGCTCGTGCTGCTCCCCCCTTCCGAAACCAAGGCCGCCGGCGGCACCGGCGCGCCGCTGGACCTCGGCGCGCTGTCGTTCCCGGAACTGAACCCGACCAGGGCGAAGCTGGCCGACGCGCTGTCCGAACTCGCAGCCGACGTCCCGGCCAGCGTCGCCGCGCTCGGGATCACGCCACGACAGGCCGACGAGGTCGCCCGCAACGCCGAACTGTGGACCTCGCCCACGATGCCCGGGCTGCGCCGCTACACCGGGGTGCTCTACGACGCGCTCGACGTGAAGTCCTTCACCAAGGCGACGCTGGCGAAGGCCGAGAAGCGCCTCGCCGTCGCTTCGGCGCTGTTCGGCGTGGTCGCGGCGACGGACCCGATCCCCGCGTACCGGCTTTCCGGCGGGAACGCGCTGCCGTCGCTGGGGACCATCCGCAGCGTGTGGAAGCCGGTGCTCGAACCGGTGCTCCAGGGCATCGAGGGGCTGGTCGTCGACCTGCGTTCCGGAACGTACTCGGCGCTCGCGAAACTCCGGCCGGACGCGGTGACCGTGCGCGTCGTGACAGAAGACGCGAAGGGCAACCGGACCACGGTGAGCCATTTCAACAAGGCCTACAAGGGACGGCTGGCCGCGGAACTGGTGAAGTCCCGGAGCGAACCGTCCACTGTGGAACAGCTGATGCGCGTGCTGTCGAAAGCCGGTCTCGACGTCGAGCGCACCGGCGACCACAGCATCGAACTACTCACCGGCGACGGCGTGCATTAGTTCCGTACCCCTACGGGCTTCTTCCTCGGTTGTTCCACCAGGCACGGATGCGGAAAGTGATTTCCAGCCACCTGGAAAGGAACCACCGTGAACAGAAGACAACGGCTGCTGGGGATCGCCACCGCCACCCTCGGCTGCCTCTCGGTCCTCCTCCCCGCGCCCGCGGCCGCCGCGAACCTGCCCGCGGTCACGCCGACGGATCAAGCGGTCGTCCCCAGTGGACCGCACACGAACTCCATCGGCGGCACGCCCGCCTCGGTCAAGGACCACCCGTTCATCATCGCGGGCCTGCGCCAGGGCGGCTCCCGGCCGCAGGGCCAGACGTGCACCGGTTCGGTCGTGGCGCCGCGCAAGATCCTGATCGCCGCCCACTGCAAGGCGGCCGAAGGCGAGAAGAGCTTCCTTTACGGACTGGACGATCTCAACGCGGGCGGCGGGACGAGGATCGGCGTCGTCAGCTACGACATCCACCCGAAGTACGTCAACTTCGACCAGGGTTACGACGTCGCGGTGGTCACCACGGACGCCGACATCCCGGTGCCGGGCGGCCAGTACGCGAAGGTCGCGACGTCGGCCGACACGGACCTGAACAAGCCGGGCAAGTCCGGGCTGGGGCTCGGCTACGGCAAGAAGGACTTCAACGACGACACCCGCAACGTCGAACTGCACAAGTTCACCCTGCCGGTCGTGCAGGGCAGCAACTGCAATGGTGTCGGCGCGGGTTTCAAAGACGCCACGATGATCTGCAGCGGTTACAGCGACGGCCGCGTCACCATCCTGCCGGGTGACAGCGGCGGTCCGCTCATCGTGGACGGCAAGGTCGTCGGCGTCGCGTCCTGGAGCCGCAGCGACTTCAAGTGGTACAGCGTCTACGGCCGGCTCAACAACGACATGGGCGACTGGGTCAAGCAGCAGATCGGCGAGCCGAACAACCCCGAGACGTTCTCCCTCGCGGTGACGCCGTCCTCACTCAAGGTCGAGCCGGGCAAGTACGTTTCGGCCACGGTGACCAGCAAGCCGGGCAAGAACGGCGCGGAGAAGGTCGATCTGAGCGCGTCGGGGCTTCCGGACGGCGCGAAGGCCACGTTCCAGCCCGCGGCCATCAACTCGGGTGAGTCGGCGAAGGTGAGCATCGACGTTCCCGCCGGGACGGCCGAAAAGGACTACGCGGTCACGATCTCGGGCAAGGGCACCACGGACACGGCGACCACGAAGCTGACGCTGACCGTCGGCAACGGCGGCCCGCAGCCCGGCGACCTGAAGGTGAGCGTGAACCCCGGCAGCGGGACCGTCCAGCCCGGCTTCTTCAGCAACGTCACGGTTTCCGCCACCGGCGGGACCGGCACGATCACGCTTTCGGCGTCCGGACAGGGCCTGCCGTTCGCACCGTTCTTCAACCCGAAGACGATCTCGAGCGGCGGCAACTCGACCATGCAGGTGGCCGCGCCGTTCCAGCGGGGCACGTATCCGGTGACCGTCACCGCGACGGACTCGGCGGGCAAGACCGCTACGGCGACCTACACCCTCACCGTCCAGTAGCGCGCGTGTCATAAGGGGTCCCCTCAAGACGTTTTTCGTCTTGAGGGGACCCCTTATGACACTTCAGGAGCGGGAAAGCACCGCCATGGCGGCATTGTGACCGGGGATGCCCGAAACGCCACCACCCCGTACGGCGCCCGCGCCACAGAGCAGCACCCGCTCGTGTTCGGTCTCGACTCCCCAACGACCCACCTGAGCGGCATCGGCCGCATAGGGCCATGACAGATCGCGATGGAAGATGTGACCCGCGGGCAATCCCAGCTCGGCTTCGAGGTCCAGCGGTGTCTTCGCCTCGACGCACGACCGGCCGTCCGGCGCGCGCAGCACGCAGTCCTCGATCGGCTCGGCCAGCACACTGTCCAAAGAGGACAAAGTCGCTCGCAACGCCTCTTCGCGCGCGGCGTCGTTGCGTCCCTCGAACAGCCGCGCCGGCATGTGCAGCCCGAACAAGGTCAGTGTCTGCACACCGGCGGCCCGCTCGGCCGGGCCGAGGATCGACGGGTCGGTCAGCGAATGACAGTAGATCTCACACGGCGGCAGTGAAGGGATCTCGCCCGCGGCGGCCTCGGCGTAAGCCGTCGCCAGCTGCCCGTAACCCTCGTTGACGTGGAACGTGCCCCCGAACGCCTCGCGCGGGTCGACGCTCGCATCGCGCAGCCGGGGCAGCCGTGACAGCACCATGTTCACCTTGAGCTGCGCGCCTTCCGGCGACTCCGGCGGCTCCTCCCCCAGCAACCGGGCAAGGGTTCGCGGCGCGACGTTCGACAGCACGTGCCCGCCGCGCACGGCGAA
This sequence comes from Amycolatopsis thailandensis, assembly GCF_002234405.1. Lineage (GTDB taxonomy): Bacteria > Actinomycetota > Actinomycetes > Mycobacteriales > Pseudonocardiaceae > Amycolatopsis > Amycolatopsis thailandensis. The sequence goes on from NZ_NMQT01000057.1 coordinate 74,076, forward strand.
CTCGTCGTCACCGAGCCGATAGCGCACCGAACCGTCCGGATCGAGGGACAGCACCTCGGCGCCGGTCACCAGCCGCGCCCCCGCCGTCCGCGCGGCCGACGCGAGCGCCCCGGTCACCGCGCCCATCCCGCCCACCGGCACGTCCCAGTCGCCGGTTTCGTTGCCGATCACGTGGTAGAGCAGGCAAAGGTTCTGCCGGAAGTCGCCGGCGTCGGCGAAGGTCCCGATCAGCGCGTCGGTCAGGACGACGCCGCGGACGGTGTCGTCGCCGAACATCCGGACGAGTGTTTCCGCGATCGGCCGTTCGAACAGCGCGTCCCAGCCCTCCGGCTCGATCCGCGAACGCAGCTCCGCGCGGGAGACCAGCGGCTCGGTCAGCGTCGAGAACGTCGCCTCGGCGACCCGGGAGGTCATCGCGTAGAACCGTCGCCACGCTTCGAAGTCCTTTGTGGACCCGGTGAGCGCGGAGAACGACGCCGAAGTGCGGCCGTCGTCGCCCGTGTCGACAAGGAGACCGCCGTCGCCGACAGGCGTGTACGACGACATCCGCCGTCGCCGGAGATCGAGTGTGAGCCCGAGGTCCGCGATGATCTTGCGCGGCAGCAGGCTCACCAGGTACGAGTACCGCGAAAGCCGGACGTCGACGCCGGGAAAGGCCCGGAACGACACCGCCGCGCCACCGACCTCGTCCCGGCGTTCCAGCACCAGCACCGAGCGGCCGGCCCTGGCCAGATAGGCGGCCGCCACCAGGCCGTTGTGCCCGCCACCGACGATCACGGCGTCGTACGACTCCATCCAAGGCCTCCCAGCGAGAACGACAGTGCGCCGCGGTCATCGTGACCGCGGCGCACCGCCCTTCGCAAGGACTCAGAAGGTGATGGAGAAGCCTTCGATCGTCCCGCTGTCGAACCGGTAGACGTCACGGACCCGCAGTTTCCAGGTCCCGTTCGCCGGTTCGGACGAGGCGTTCACCGTGTACGACGTGTGCACGCCGCTCGCCTCGCCGATCCCTCCCGCCTGCTTGAGGCCGAACACCGCACCGCTCGGCCCGATCAGGTCTATCGCCAGGTCACCGGTGTAGGTGTGCGCGATGTCGACCTTGACCGGCAGCGTCGCCGACGCCTTGCCGTCGCAGCCTTCCTGCGTCACCGAACTGGTCACCGCGTCACCCGCGTCCGGAATGGACACCGGTGTCGTGTTGGATTTGGCCCCGCACTTCGGGCCGGGGCCGCCTCCGCCGATGAACGAGACGTTCAGCAGCTTGTTCACCGTTCCGCTCGGCAGGCCCTTGAGCACGCCGTCCGAGGAGTTGTTCACCAGCGCGTCCCGCGTCTGCTGCGCGGTGGCGCCGGAGTTCGCGGCGAGGTACAGCGCCGCGGCACCGGCCACGTGCGGCGTGGCCATCGAAGTCCCGCTCATGTTCGCCGAACCACCGTTGGACGTGGACAGCGACGTGATGTTGCTGCCAGGGGCGAAGATGTCCACGCACGAACTGTGGTTGGAGAACGAGGACTTGTTGTCGTTCTCGTCCGAGGCGCCGACCGTGATCGCCTCGGGGATGCGGGCGGGGCTGACGTTGCAGGCGTTCTGGTTCTCGTTGCCCGCCGCCACCACGTAGACGAAGCCCGCCGCGATGGACTTCTTGATGACGTCGTCGCCGAGGCCGACCTGGTCCATCCGCAGGCTCAGGTTCGCCACCGCCGGTTTGGTGCCGTTCGAGGTCAGCCACTCCGCCGCGTCCACGATGGCGGAGTCGGGGCCGTTGCCCGAACAGTCGTTGCCGAGCACCTTCAGCCCGACGAGCTTGACCTTCTTGGCCACGCCGTAGGTCTTGCTGCCGATGGTGCCCGCGGTGTGACTGCCGTGCCCGTTGCAGTCCTTGCCGTTGCCGCCCACGAAGTCCTTGCCGATGGACGCGCGCCCCTCGTACTCGGGGTTCTCCGGGTTGATCCCGGTGTCGAGGTCGTACGCGGTGACGCCCTCACCCGTGTTCGGGTACGTGAAGCTCTTGTCGCGCGGCAGGTTCTTCTGGTCGATGCGGTCGAGGCCCCAGGTGGGGTTGGTCTGGGTGCCGACGGCACGCGCGGTGCCGTCCTGGTAGACCGTCTTGACCGCCGGATCCGCCGCGAGGCGCCGGGCCTGCTGCTCGGACAGGCCCTTGACCGAGAAACCGCGGAGCACGTTCTTGTACGCCGACCGGACCTCGCCGCCGTAGCGGCTGGTCAGCGAAGCCGAAGACTGCTCGACGGCCATGGTGCCGACCTCGTGGAGTTCCACGATGTACTGATCCCCGTAGTGCTGGTTCGCCTGCACGACAACGCCTTCCGCCTGCGCGGCGACGGCGTTGCCGGCGGCGAGCGCGGCGAGTGCGGTGGCCGCGAGGGCCACCACCCCGCCGCGCACGCCGCGGCGCATCAGAGACCTGCCACGTTCAGCAGTTTGTTGGTCGAGCCGGAACCGGGGCTGGTCACGACGCCGTTGGTGGCGGCGGCGGCCAGACCGGAGGCCACGGCGGCGGGGTTGGCCGACGGGTGCGAGGTCAGGTAGATCGCGGCCGCGCCGGCGACGTGCGGCGTCGCCATCGAGGTCCCGCTCATCTGCTGGGTACCGCCACCGTTGCGCAGCGAGGTGATGTTGGTGCCGGGCGCGAAGATGTCGGTGCAGCTGCCGTAGTTCGAGAACGTGGACCGGCGGTCGTCGTTCTGCGTGGCGTTGACCGTGATGGCCTCCTTCACGCGCGCCGGGCTGGTGCTGCAGGCGTTCGTGTTGGAATTCCCGGAGGCCACCGTGTTCGTGATGCCCGCCGAGACCGCGCGGCGCACGGCGGCGTCGACGCCGTTGTCGGCCGGGCCACCGAGGCTCATGGTGAGCACCGACGGGCCCTTGGCGTTCTTGATGACCCAGTCGATCCCGCTGATGATCTGCGAGTACTGGCCACTGCCCTGGCAGTTCAGCACGCGGACCGCGACGATCTTGGCGCCCTTGGCCACGCCGTAGGTGGCGCTGCCGACCGTGCCGGCGACGTGCGTGCCGTGGCCCTGGCAGTCCTTGGCGTCGGCGTCGTTGTCGATGAAGTCGTACCCGCTGGAGGCGCGGCCGCCGAATTCGGACTGGCGGTAGTCCACGCCGGTGTCGACGACGTAGACCGTCGCCCCCGCCCCGTCGTTCGGGTAGGTGTACTTCTTGTCCAGCGGCAGCTTCTGCTGGTCGACCCGGTCCAGGCCCCAGGTCGGGTTGTTCTGGGTGCCGGTGATGTGCGCGACGGCGTCCTGCTGGACGAAGTCGACGGCCGGGTCGGCGGCGAGCCGCTTGGCCTGCGCCTCGGTCATCTTCACCGAGAAGCCGTTCAGCGCGGCGCCGTAGGTCGCCTTCACCTGGCCGCCGTACTTGGCCGCGAGACCGGCGTCGCCGCTCTTCAACGAGACGATGTACCCGTCCGTGACCGCTCCCGGCGCACCGGCGCCGAGGATCTGCCCCTCGGCGGCCGTCGCCGACCCGGCGAAGGCCAGCGAGGCCGTCACACAGGCCCCGGCGAGCACCGCACCAGCGATCCGGTGACGTCGAAGTTCTCCACGCATTTCCTGAGCTCCGTTCACTCGAACAGGTGGTTCGCGTCGGCGAGAATCCGGGCCGACGCCGTGACGAGCAGTCACGCTGGAATCACTTTCGGGTGGCGGTACCTGCACGAACAAGCGAGGCAACGGTCCGTAGGACTACGTATCTAATAGGGAAAATCACCATCCCTACGAAAGTTGTGTGACCGTCCGAGCGGGTTCCGTGAGCACTGAATCCGCGCTTAAGCTGCGTTCACTCGAACGGTGTTGTTCGTGAAGCGGGGGTGACCCGGCATGGTGATCGGTGGCTGCCGACGCAGGACGAGCTCGCCAGTTCTCGTCGGCCGTGAAGCTGAACTACGCGAGCTCCTCGACGGCGCGATGCGCTCGCCGTCCGTGCTCATGCTCGAAGGCGAAGCGGGCGTGGGCAAGACCCGGCTCGCCACCGAACTGCTGGCCTGCCCCGAACTGGCCGGACGGCCGGTCTTCACCGGAAGCTGCCAGCCGTTGCGCGAGCCCTTCCCCTACGGCGTCGTCTTCGACGCGCTGAAGGACGTCCGCCCGGCGCGCGAACTCAACCCCGTGACCGGCGTGCTCGCGCCCTACCTGCCGGAACTCGCGGCCTTCCTGCCCGAGCCGCCCGCCCGGCTCGGCGATCCCCGCGCCGAACGGCACCGGCTCTTCCGCGCCGTCCGGGAGCTGCTCTGCGCGCTGGGCCCGCACATCCTCCTCATCGAAGACCTCCACTGGGCGGACGACGGCTCCCGGCGCCTGCTGCGGTTCCTGATGACCGACCCGCCCGCGGGCCTGACCCTCCTGCTCACCTACCGGCGTGAAGAGACGCCCGGCGGCATCCCGCTCGGCAGCGCCTACCGGCCCGTGCCCGGCACCACGCACGTACCCGTCACGCTCCGTCCGCTGGACCGCGACGGCGTCCAGGCGCTGGTGTCGGCCCTGCTCGGCGAGGCGAACGTGTCGGCCGAGTTCGCCGCGCGACTGCACGAGCGCACCGCGGGGCTCCCGTTCGTGGTCGAGGAGATCGTGCACGCCATCGGGGGTGTCGAGGGCGCGGTGCACGCCGACGGCGCGACCGCGCGACGCCTGCTGGACACGGTCGAAGTCCCCGCGCTGTTGAAGGAAGCGACCGTCGAGCGCCTCATCGCGCTGCCGTCGGCGGCGCGGCGGATCACCGAGGCCGCCGCCGTTCTCGGCACACCGTCCACTTCGGACCTGCTGACCGCCGCGGCCGCGATCGCCCCCGAACGCGCCCGCCGCGCGCTCGTCCTCGCGCTCGAACGCAACGTCCTGGTGGAGAGCGGTGAAGGCACCTACGGCTTCCGGCACGCGTTCGCCCAGCAAGCCGTGTACCGCGCCATCCCCGGCCCCGATCGCCAGGAGCTGCACCGGCGGGCGTCGCGGCTGCTGCGCGACCGCCTCCCGCAGTCCCTGGTGCGGCTCGCCGAACACTGCCGCAAAGCCGGCGACCGGGCCGGTGCCCTGAAGTACGGCGAAGCGGCCGCGGATCAGGCGTCGACGGTCGGCGATCTCGCCACCGCGACGGACCTGCTCCGCACCCTGCTCGACGAACCGGGCCTGCAACCGTCCGATGTGGACAGACTGGCGGTCAAGTTCAGCTCGGTGGCGTGCAACGGCCTCGCGCAGGCCGAGGTCGTCCCCGCGCTGGAGCGGCTGCTCACCGACGGCAGGCTGTCCGGACGGCTGAGCGGCGAGGTCCGGCTGGGCCTCGGGCTCCTGCTGGTGCGCCAGGCAGGCGGGCTGGAGGCGGCGAGGACCGAGATCGAGATCGCCGTCAACGACCTCTCCGACCGGCCCGACCTGGCCGGACGCGGGATGGGCGTGCTCGCCCAGCCGTGGGTCGGCGCGACGCCGCTGCGGGAACACCGGCGATGGATGGACCGGGTGGACGGCCTCATCGACCAAGCCACCGATCGGCGGCTGAAGATCATCCTGCTGGCCAACAACGCGGCGTCCCGGCTGCACATCGGGGACGCCCGCGGCTGGGACATGCTGGACCGGGCGCCCACCAGCGTCGGTTCGCCCGACGAGCAGCGGCATCTTTCGCGGCTGCACTGCAACATCGCGGACGCCTGCGCCTGGACGGGCCACCACCGGCGGGCCAGGAGCCTGCTGCGCAGCGGGCTGCAGCTGGCCGCCGACTGCGGGGCGCCGTACGTCGTCAGCACCGCCAGCGCGACCGCCGTCCACACCGACTGGCTCACCGGGAACTGGGACGGCCTCGCCGAACGGGCCGACGCGCTGATCGACGAGTACCGCGACCTCCTGCCCGTGACCAGCGAACTGTGCCTGGTGCTGGGCCTGCTCGCCGCCGCCCGCGGCGAATGGGACGAGGCCGCCGCCCGGTTCGCCGGGACCGCGGCGGACCAGCCGGAGAACGCGTTCACGCCGGTCGTGATCGCGGCGCACGCCGGGATGGCGGGCATGCTGCTCGCGCAGGACCTCGGCGAAGCCGCCGTCACCCAGGCCGAAAAGGGACTGGAACTCTTGCGCGCCAAGGGTGTCTGGGCCTGGGGCGCGGATCTGCTCATGGCCGCCGTCGACGCGTACTGCGTCACCGGCCGGGAAGACCAGGCGGAGGCGCTGACCGACGAGTTCGAACGCGAGATCGGCGGTCTCGACGCGCCGGCCACCCATGCCGCGCTGGCCGCGAACCGCGGTCTCGTCGCGGCGGCCCGGGGCGACCACGCGACCGCGATCAAAGCCTTCGAACAGGCGCGGACCCGGTTCGAAGCCCTCCCCGCGCCGTATCACGCGGCGCTGATCGCCGAACGGGCCGCGCGGTGCCGCCTGGCCGGGAACGAGGACGTCGCCGAGACGTTCGCCGCGCTCGCCGAAGCGTTCGACCGGCTCGGCGCCACCCGCGACGCCGCTCGATGCCGTCACGCGTTCCGGTCCACCGGCGCGGTCGCCCCGTCGCGACGCGGCCGCCGTGGGTACGGCGACGAACTGTCCCCGCGCGAACGCGACGTCGCCCGCCTGCTGGCCGCCGGGCACACCAACCGGGAGATCGCCGAGGTGCTGTTCCTGTCGCGGCGCACGGTGGAACAGCACGTCGCGAGTGTTCTGCGGAAGCTGAAGGTGCGGTCGCGGAGCGAACTCGCCGGACTGCGGTCCGCCTAGGTGCTCGCCGAGGTCCGTGAAGGCCTCCTTGCCTACCCTGAAGGTAGTGAAGGAGGCCTTCACTACCTGAGCGATCGCCACTTTCGCCCCACAGGCACCAGCAACCACAGTAGTCACAGCGGCCGCGCGTGGAGGCCCCCTTCCCTCGGCTGAGCCGAGGAAACTCGACCTTCACACCTTGCCAAGTACGTGAAGGCCCCCTTCACTGCGCCTGGCGCAGTGAAGGGGGCCTTCATGTACGTGCAGACGGGTAAGCGCAGGTACCTCGTCTGCCACCGTCCTTGGCGACGGTGGCAGACGCGGTGGCGGGGGAGATTGACCCCGAGTGTGGAGGATCCGGGACGGTGAACGTCCCGAATCCTCCACACTCGACCGCCGATCACACCAGTGGGCAGGTAAACACGAGTCCGTCCGAGCCGGCCTCACCACTCACGACACTCCCTCCCCTCCGCCCTCGAATTAATTCGGTTGCGCGCGCCTGAGGGTGTCCGAGATGATCGTGCGCGATCCGGCAGGGAGCCGGTGGATGCGACAGGGAGGTGCCTCGTGCTGATGACTGTCCGGGGCGTTGTCCGCCCCCATCCACTCGCCCCTCGCGGCTGAGCGCGGAGCCACGACGCTCGCCCGGTGGGGCACCCCTGACTAGGAGAACCCACCAGTGCGCAAGCACGATCTCGAAGAGTCCTACGAACAACGTCCTCGCCGTATCCGTCGTCCTCGTTTCGACGACGAGCCCGAACCCACGCGCGGCGGACGGCTCACCGAAGCCGAAAAGGTCCGGCTGGCCCGGCTGCGTGAGGACGCCTACACCGAAACCGCCATCCCCGACGGCGCCGACCGCTGGAGCACCTGGGGAGACGCCGAGCACGGGCCGCAGCCCCGGCCGGACTGGGTGATCACCGAACTGGCGGCGGTGGACACCGAACTCGGCATCCTCAAGACCGGCAAGGAGGCGGACGTCCACCTCGTCCGGCGCAATCTGCCCGGCACCGAGGGCACCGTGCTGGCCGCCAAGCGGTACCGCAGTGGTGAGCACCGCTTGTTCCATCGTGACGCCGGCTACCTCGAAGGCAGGCGGATGCGGCGTTCGCGGGAGATGCGGGCCATGGAGTCGCGCAGCAGCTTCGGCCGCAACCTCATCGCCGAACAGTGGGCGGTGGCCGAATTCGGCGCGCTGAGCAGGCTCTGGACGGTCGGTGCCCCGGTGCCGTACCCGGTGCAGCGCGACGGAACCGAAATCCTGCTGGAATTCCTCGGCGACGGCGAGACGGCGGCGCCGCGGCTCGCGCAGGTCCGGCCGGAGCCGGAACAGTTGCGGGAGCTGTGGTTCCAGACCTCGGCGATGCTGGAACTGCTGGCGTCGCAGGGGCTCGCGCACGGCGACCTCTCGGCGTACAACCTGCTCGTCCACCGCGAGCGGATCATGGTGATCGACCTGCCCCAGGTGGTCGACATCGTCGCCAATCCGGGCGGGCTCGAGTTCCTCGCGCGGGACGTGCGGAACATCGCCGCGTGGTTCCACTCACGGGGACTGCCGGAGCGGCTGACGTCGGTCACCGAGCTGATCGAGGAACTGCAAGAGATCGCCGGGCTGCGCTGACCCTCCACAGTGTCATGAAGGGGTCTTTCCTGACGTGATCCGTCAGGAAAGACCCCTTCATGACACGCCGGGAGAACCCTCGGTGGAGACCCTGCCCACAATCGGTCCCTCCAGTTGGGAGGCCGGATAACGGTCCGGTACAGTAGTACTAGACCGCAACCGGCGGCGTGGATGAGTGGTGTCCGTCGCCTCCAAAGCCAACCGAATGGCTCGCGGTATCCGTATCAACCAATTGGCGCGCGGTGTCACGCAGACGCGGTGTGCCGGGTTCGTCCCTGTGAACGCCCATCTGTGCACACCATCTTGCCCTGCCTGCGCGCGGGCAGCCCGGGCCTCCTTGTGACGTGCCACGTCCGAGAGGCATTTGTGACAGTCACGTTCAACTCCGGCCACGTCTCACCGTCGGCGCGTCAGCACCGCAAGCCGCGCACCCGCCCCGCGGGTGACGCGATGCTGCGCGAAGACGCCGTCGAGACGGTCAAGGCGAAGACCTGGGCGGAACTCGGCCTCCCCGACCCGCTGCTGCGGGCGCTGGCCGACGCCGGTATCACCACCCCGTTCCCGATCCAGTCGGCGACCATCCCCGACGCGCTCGCCGGCCGCGACGTGCTCGGCCGCGCCCAGACCGGTTCCGGCAAGACCCTGGCCTTCGGCCTCGCGATGCTGACCCGGCTCAACGGCGGCCGCGCCCGGCCGAAGCACCCGCGCGCGCTGATCCTGGTCCCGACCCGCGAGCTGGCCATGCAGGTCGCCGACTCGCTGACCCCGCTGGCCAAGTCCCTCGGCCTGTGGTGCCGCACCGCCGTCGGCGGCATGGCCTTCACCCGCCAGGCCGACGCGCTTTCCCGCGGCGTCGACCTGCTGATCGCCACCCCCGGCCGGCTGTCGGACCACGTCCGCCAGGGCACCGCGTCGCTGTCGGACATCAACTTCGTCGCGCTCGACGAGGCCGACCAGATGGCCGACATGGGCTTCATGCCGCAGGTCCGCGAGATCCTCGACCTGACCCCGGCCCGCGGCCAGCGCCTGCTGTTCTCGGCCACCCTCGACGGTGACGTCGACAGGCTGGTCCGCGCGTACCTGACCGACCCGGTCACCCACTCGGTCGCCCCGTCGACCGCGAGCGTCACCACCATGGACCACCACGTGTTCCAGGTGTCGCACCAGGACAAGCAGGACATCATCACCGAGATCGGCGCCCGCGAGGGCCGCACGATCATGTTCGTCCGCACCAAGCACCACGTGGACCGCCTCACCGAGCGCCTGCGCGAGAAGGGCGTCCACGCGGCCGCGCTGCACGGCGGCAAGACGCAGGGCCAGCGCAACCGGGTCCTCGCGGACTTCAAGGAGGGCTACGCGCCCGTCCTCGTCGCCACGGACGTCGCCGCGCGCGGCATCCACGTCGACGACATCTCGCTGGTGCTGCACGTCGACCCGGCCGCTGACCACAAGGACTACCTGCACCGCGCCGGCCGCACCGCGCGCGCCGGGGCGTCCGGTGTCGTGGTCACGCTGGTCACCCACGACCAGCGCCGCATGGTGCGCCGGATGACCGACCGCGCCGGTGTCCGCGCCGAGCAGACCACCATCCGCCCGGGCGACGCCGAGCTCACCCGCATCACCGGTGCGCAGCAGCCCAGCGGCGAGCCGGTCGTCGAGCGTCGTCGTGAGTCCCCGCGTCGTGGCGGTGGCCGCGGCTACGGTGGCGGCGACCGCGGCGGCTACCAGGGTTCGCGCGAGGGTCACGGTCACCGCGAAGGCGGCCGTCCCGGCGGCGTCCGTGGCCGCCCGCGTCGTGGCGAGTCCGGTGGCGGCAACGGCCGCCCGCC
>NZ_NMQT01000058.1 GCF_002234405.1 Amycolatopsis thailandensis
GACAGCGCGGCGAAGCCACCGGCGGCCGCCGCCATCACGGCGCTCGCCTTCAGCGCGCCACGGCGGGACAGCATGTTCTTGACGACGTCGCCGAAGTACTCGTTGTCCGACGTGTTGGGCTCGGGGTGGGCGCACGCGTTGCCGCAGCGGTACTCGCAGGTGACCGCGGAGCGGCCACCGGGGTGGGAGGTGATCAACGGCAGGAGCCGCTGAGGCTCGAAGGACACAGGGCCTCCATGGTCGCGGTGGGTTCACGTAGTCCAGTCGGGGGAACGCCGTGACGTTAAGCGACCAAAAAGAGCCGGTCCTGACCACAAGATGAACAGCGCGCGAACGAGCGATGGCGCGCTGCCGGACCGGCGGCGCGCCATCGACGAAAAGTACTGCTAGATCGTTGCTTGTCGACTAAGAACCGATGTCCGACAGGCCGTGCCTGCCGGGTTTCCAGACCGCCACCACCGACGGGCGGGGCTGGTTTTCGCCGCCGTCGGGCCAATGGGAGGCCGGTTTGTCGGCATTCGCCCCGTCCACTTCACCCGGATGCTGGACACAGACCGTGACGATTTTCTCTTCGACGATCGGACCGCAGGTCTCCGCGCCGCGGGGCACGGTGAGGAAGAGCTTCAGCTCTCCGCGATTCCGGCCTTCCAACGGAACCGAGTACAGGCCGTCGTTGATGCCGAGCGCGCCCGCCGAGTCGGTGGAGATCCACAGGTTGCCGTGTTTGTCGAAGGCGACGTTGTCCGGGCTGGAGATCGGCGAGACCTGGTCCTTGGGGAACCCGGCGAAATAGGTGTCCGGCGACGACGGATCACCGCACACCAGGAACAGCCGCCAGCTGAACGTCAGCGCCAGCGCGTCCCCGCGTCGTTCCTCGAACTCCAGCACCTGACCGTGCTTGTTGTTCAGCCGCGGGTTGGGCTCGGTGGCGCCTTCCTTGCCGGGGTTTCCGCGTTCGACGTTGTTGCTGAGCGCGCAGTAGATCCGGCCGGTGCGCGGATGCGCCTGGATGTCTTCGGGGCGGTCCATCTTGGTCGCGCCGACGCGGTCGGCCGCCTCGCGAGTGAAGACGTAGACCTCTTCGGCGGTCATTCCGTCCACAAAGGACTTCTTGCCGGAGGCGAGCGGGATCCATTCGCCGCTGCCGTCGAATTCGCCGTCGCTCGGCAGTTTCCCGGTGCCGTCGATCTCGGCGGCCGGGCTGTCGCCGGTGAACCGGCCGACGTACAGCGTGCCGTCGTCGAGCAGGGTCATGTTGTGCCGCCGGGCATGCGCGCTGTCGCCCGGCTTCATGCGGCCCTTGGAGATGAACTTGTAGATGTACTCGAAACGCTCGTCGTCACCGGAGTAGGCGACCACGCGGCCGTCCTTGGCGACGCGGATGTTCGCCGTCTCGTGTTTGAACCGGCCGAGATGCGTGTGCTTGACCGGGGTGCTGTCCGGATCGTTCGGATCCAGTTCGATCACCCAGCCGAACCGGTGGGCCTCGTTCGCTTCCCTGGCGATGTCCCAGCGCGCGTCGAACCGCTCCCATTTCCGGGTGGTCGCGGTGCCCTTGATGCCGTAGCGCGCGTACCGCTTGCGTGCCACGGGATCGGTCACCGTTTCCGCGTTCCCGAAGTACTGGTTGATGTTCTCTTCGCCGGACAGGATCGTGCCCCAGGGCGTGACTCCGCCCGCGCAGTTGTTCATCGTGCCCAGCACCACCGTGCCGGTCGGGTCGGCGGCGGTCTTGAGCAAGTCGCTGCCCGCTGCTGGGCCGGTCACCTTGAACGGGGTGTGCAGCGTGATCCGCCGGTTGTAGCGGGACATCTTGGGCCGCAGGTGCCCGGTGTCGCGTCCGCGCGACACCTGGACGACGGTGAGGCCGTGCGCGGCCCACGCGATCTTGACCTGTTCCTCGGTGGGGTTGTCCCGGTCGTAGCCGCGGAACATGAACTCTTCCGAGGTGTACTCGTGGTTCGTCACCAGGAGCGAGGAAAGCCCCCAGCGATCGAGCGGCAGCAGCGCGGCGAAGTCGCAGTTGTAGCCGAACTGCTTCGCCTGCGCCGCGGCGGTCTGGTGGTCGAAGTCGAACTCCGGCGCGCCCGGCAGCACCGCGTCACCCCAGCGGATCACGATGCCCTGTTCGTAGCCTTCGGGCACCACGACGGCGTCGAGCGTGTTCGGCTGGACGCGTTTGTAGTCGGTGCCGGGTGGCGGTTTCGGGCGTCCGGCGGGTGCGGCGGACGCGGGTGCCGCCAGAGCGAGTGGCGTGCCGGCGGCGAGTGCGACGACGGCGGTCGCCTTGAGCGCGCCACGACGGCTCACCGCGCCGAGCACGTCGGCGAAGGTGGGGTTGTCCGAAGTGTTCGGCGCGTCGTGGAAGCACGCGTCACCACAGCGATAGGTACAGGTCACTGACGCCCGGCTTGGTGAGTGGCCGGCCAGCAACGGAAGGAACTTCACGCGGACCTCCGGTCAGGCAGTTCGGGAGGTCGACGCTAAGGCAAGGGACCAACGGGAGGAAACCCCCCGTTGGCCCATTGTTCACTTTCCGTACAGATCAGAACTCTTCGCCGACGAGCGCGGCCTCCTCGGGCACCCGGTACACGTCCGGCTTGGTGCGGCGCGCGGCCAGCAGTCCACCGGCGAGCACGCAGAGCACGGCGGCCACCAGGAACGGCGCGTGCGGCGAGCCGAACCACTCGGCCACGTGGCCGACCAGGGTGGCGGCCACCGCGCCGCCCATCCAGCGGAGGAAGTTGTAGCCCGCGCTGGCGACCGGGCGGGGAGCGTCGCTGATGGACATCGCCATCCCGGTGAACAGCGTGTTGAGCAGGCCGGACACCAGACCCGAGGCGATGATCGCGGCCACCAGAACGGGCTTGCTCGGCACCAGCATCACCGCGAGCAGCACGGCGTAGGCGAGCACCGCCAGCACGGTCGCGTGCCGTTCGCCGAACTTCGCCGCGAGCCGCGGGGCGAGGACCACACCGGCCACCGCCACGCACAGACCCCAGCCGCAGAACACCAGGCCGACCGCGACCGCGCTCCACTCCAGCACGAACGGCGACCAGGCGAGGACGGCGAAGAACGCCGCGGTGTAGAGGGCGGAACCGATCGAAGTGCGCAGGAGACCGGTGTGCTTGAGGGCGCGGATCGGATCGAGCAGGCGGATACGTGGCCGGTCCTCGTGGGCGTCCTTGCGGAGGAAGACCGCGCAGAGCACCAGCGCGCCGGCCATCAGCAGGGCCGTGCCGAAGAACGGGCCGCGCCAGGAGATGCTGCCGAGCAGGGCGCCCAGCAGCGGGCCGACCGCGAGGCCGACCCCGAGCGCGGCTTCGTAGAGCAGGATCGCGCCGGACTGCCCGCCCGCGGCGGCGCCGACGATCACCGACAGCGCGGTCGCGATGAAGAAGGCGTTGCCCAGGCCCCAGACCGCGCGCAACCCGACGAGCTGCTCGATCGAGCCCGCGGCGGCGCAGAGCGCGGTGGCCAGCACGATCAGCGACAGACCGGTGATCACCGTGCGTTTGGCGCCGAAGCGGGCACTCATGGCGCCGGTGAAGAGCATGGCCACCACCTGGACACCCAGGTAGGAGGAGAACAGCAGGGTCACTTCGGACGGCGTCGCGTGCAGGCCCTCGGCGATCGACAACAGGATCGGGTCGACCAGCCCGATGCCCATGAACGCGATGACCGCGGCGAACGCGGTGATCCATACCTGTTTGGGCTGTCCTTTGAGAGCGTCCAACAGGCTCGAGTGGGACTCAGCGCTCATCGCGGATCAGTTCCTCCTTCTTGTCTTCTTGAATTTCCTGCCGCAGCAACCTGGTGAGAGCGGGGAGCGCGGCTTCGATCGCGGCGCGGTCGTGCTCGTCCAGTTCGAGGAGCCGCTCGCGGAGGAATTCCTCCCTGGCGACGATCAACTGGCGATGGAAGCGCTGCCCCACCTCGGTGACCTCGACGAGCACGGCGCGGCCGTCGGCGGGGTCGGGACGGCGGCTGACCAGGCCGAGCCGTTCGAGACGGCGTACGACGTCGGTCATCGTCGGCATCCGGACCCGTTCGAGGTCGGCGAGCGTGCTCATCCGGCGCGGGCCGCCGTTCAGCAGTTCCGACAGCACCGACCCCTGCGTGAGGGTGAGCTGCACCTGCGGGGTCTCCCGGCGTACGAGGTAGTACAGCCGGAACACCAGCGGGCGGAGCCGATGTGCGAGGTCGGCGACTTTCGTGGTCACTTAGCCATGCTAACTAAAATTACTGAGCATGGCTAAGTAATCTGCCGCACAGGATGCCAGCGCCTAGGGTTGAGGGTGTGGAAGCGGTGATCTTCGATCTCGACGGTGTCCTGGTGGATTCGGAAACGACGTGGGACGAGGTCCGCCGGGCGGTCGTCGACGAGTTCCACGGCACCTGGCGGGACGAGTCGACCAGGGCGATGCAGGGGATGAGCACCCCGGAATGGGCCGCCTACCTGGCCCACGATCTGGGCGTCCAGCTTCGGCCGGCGGACGTCGCACAGGTGGTCATCGAGCGGATGGCGCGGCGATACGCGGAGAAACCGCCGATCATCCCGGGCGGTCCGGACGTCGTGCGCGAGGTCGCGAAGCACTGGCCGGTGGCGATCGCGAGCTCGTCGCCGCCGCTGCTGATCAAGGCCTTCCTGGACATCACGCGGCTGCCGGTGCCGACGGCGGTGTCCTCGGAGCAGGTCGGCGCGGGGAAACCGGCGCCCGACGTCTATCTGAAGGCGGCCGAGCTGCTGGGCGCGGAGCCGAAGAACTGCGCGGCCGTGGAGGACACGACGAACGGGCTGCTCGCGGCGCTGGCGGCGGGGATGACGGTGTACGCGGTGCCGAACCCGCACTTCCCGCCGGATCCGGCGGTGCTGGCGCGGACGACGGTGGTCGGGTCGATCACGGATCTGCCGGCGGCGCTTCCCGAGGCCTGACCCGGCTTACGCGAGTGCTATGAAGGGGCCTTTCATCGCAAATTTTGCGATGAAAGGCCCCTTCATAGCGCGCTACTGGAGGGTCACGCCTCGCCGGCGATGAACTTCTCCACCTCGTCGCGCGCGGTCGCGTCGTCGTACTGCTCCGGCGGCGACTTCATGAAGTACGAAGAAGCCGACAGGATCGGGCCGCCGATGCCGCGGTCCTTCGCGATCTTCGCGGCGCGCACGGCGTCGATGATGATGCCCGCCGAGTTCGGCGAGTCCCACACCTCGAGCTTGTACTCCAGGTTCAGCGGCACGTCGCCGAACGCGCGGCCCTCGAGCCGGACGTAGGCCCACTTGCGGTCGTCGAGCCACTGCACGTAGTCGGACGGTCCGATGTGGACGTTGCCCTTGCCGAGCTCGCGGTCGACCTGCGAGGTGACCGACTGGGTCTTCGAGATCTTCTTCGACTCGAGCCGCTCCAGCTCCTTCATGTTCAGGAAGTCCATGTTCCCGCCCACGTTGAGCTGCATCGTCCGGTCGAGCTGGACGCCGCGGTCCTCGAACAGCTTCGCCAGCACGCGGTGCGTGATGGTGGCGCCGACCTGGGACTTGATGTCGTCACCGACGATCGGCACGCCGGCCGCGCGGAACTTCTCCGCCCACTCGGGGTCGGAGGCGATGAACACCGGCAGCGCGTTGACGAACGCCACACCGGCGTCGATGCACGCCTGCGCGTAGAACTTGTCGGCCTCTTCGGAACCCACCGGCAGGTAGGAGACGAGCACGTCGACCTCGGCCTCGCGCAGCGCCGCGACGACGTCGACCGGAGTCTCGTCGGACTCCTCGATGGTCTCGCGGTAGAACCGGCCGAGTCCGTCGTAGGTGTGACCGCGCTGCACGGTGACGCCGAGCGGCGGCACGTCGGCGATCTTGATGGTGTTGTTCTCGCTCGCGAAGATCGCCTCGGACAGATCGCGGCTGACCTTCTTGGCGTCCACGTCGAACGCGGCCACGAACTCGATGTCGCGGACGTGGTACTCGCCGAACACGACGTGCATCAAACCGGGCACGCGGGTGCCGGGATCTGCGTCGCGGTAGTACTGAACGCCCTGGACCAGCGAGGCAGCACAGTTGCCGACGCCCACGATGGCCACCCGAACGCGGCGGTTCTCGCCCATGCCGGTTTCTCCTTCATTAGTCCAACAGTTGTAGGTAATCCACAGCGGGCACGGAGAGCGCCTCAGGTCTCCGGTCCGCGCTGCTCGGCCTGTTCGTGCGCGATGAGCTCGTTGAGCCAGCGCACCTCCCGCTCACTGGACTCCAGCCCGAGCCGGTGCAGCTCACGGGTGTAGCGGTCGATCTTCTCCTCGGCCCGCGCCATCGCCGTCCGAAGTCCTTCTCGACGCTCCTCGACCCGACGACGCCTGCCTTCCAGGATTCGCATCCTGACGTCGGCCGGTGTCCTCGAAAAGAACGCCAGGTGGACGCCGAAGCCTTCGTCGTCCCAGGTCTGCGGGCCGGCGTCGCCGAGTAGTTCGGCGAACCGTTCCTTGCCCTCGGCGGTGAGCTTGTACACGCGCTTGCCCCGGCGTGCCCATGCCCGGTCTTCCACCTCTTCGAGCTCCTCGACGAGGTAACCGGCACGAAGCAGCCGACGCAGTGTCGGGTACAGCGAGCCGTACGAGAACGTCCGGAACATCCCGAGCGTCTCATGCAAACGTTTGCGCAGGACGTAACCGTGCATGGGGGTCTCGTGCAGCAGCCCCAAGATCGCGAGCTCGAGCACATCGCACCCCCTTCCGGGAACAAACCGCGACCGGTCACGTTGGCCACCGTGACCGGCTCGGTCAACCTACCGGCCCACTATATCGCGCCGATACATCGAAGTGGTGTAGCTAACCCCGATCGAGCGCTTCGGAACCGGACTAAATTCACCGGACAGTTATCGAATTGTCGGCGTGTCCGACCGCATACCCACCGTTCCGCCGAGAACGGGGCGTGGACCACACAGCAAGAGCCCGTACTCTGTTGGCGTGCGAAACCAGCGGCAGGTCGTGGACTACGCCTTACAGCGGCGCGCGCTGCTCAAGGGCGTCCACTCCGGACGGGTCGGCACATACGACGTCTGCGACGCGGGTCCGTACCTCCTGCGGGCCGCGAAATTCCACGGACGACCAGGTGAACAGGACTGCCCGGTCTGTCACCGGGAGGAACTGACCCTGGTGTCCTGGGTGTACGGCGAGG
This sequence comes from Amycolatopsis thailandensis, assembly GCF_002234405.1. Lineage (GTDB taxonomy): Bacteria > Actinomycetota > Actinomycetes > Mycobacteriales > Pseudonocardiaceae > Amycolatopsis > Amycolatopsis thailandensis. The sequence goes on from NZ_NMQT01000058.1 coordinate 7,169, forward strand.
AGCTCAAGCACGTCGCCGGATCCGCCAAGACGCCGGACGAGCTGGTACGGATGGACGGGCACTTCGCCGAGTTCACCGTCTACGAGGTCGAGGTCTGCCGGAGCTGTCACTGGAACCACCTGGTGCGGTCCTACGTCCTCGGTACGGGAGATCCGGGCACCACCCGGCCACGGACCCGGTCGCAGAGGACAGCGGGTCAGTGACAGGTATCGAAAACGCAGTTGAGCACAGAGCGGCGTCCCCCGAAGCGCCGGTCTGGGAGGCCCATTCGTGAACGACGACCGCAATCGCTCCTGGCCAGGCCAGGAGCCTGATGCACCTCGCCGTGCCCAATGGCCGGGCGAAGACGACGAACCCGGCTGGCCGGGCGAGGAACCCCCGCGCCGCCCCCAGCGCCGGACCCCTCCGAGCGGTACCCACCGCTCGGCGCCGCCGAGATCCCCCGCTCCCCGTTCCGACCCGCGCGCCTCGGCCCCGCAATGGCCCGGCGGC
>NZ_NMQT01000059.1 GCF_002234405.1 Amycolatopsis thailandensis
GGTAGGGAAGGAGGCCTTCGCTACGTCACCGACGTGATTCCCGCCAGTCGCGACGTGGCCGGTGGGGGCTCACAACATTCCGTGAAGGCCTCCTTGAGGGACCCAGAGTCCCTCAAGGAGGCCTTCACGGACTCGCGGACCGTCAGGACTCGCCGAGGTAGGCGGCGTGCAGGGTGCCGGGGGAGTCCAGCAGGCTCTGCGCGGACCCCGCGTAGGTGACCCGCCCCGAAGAAACCACCAGAGCGTCACTCGCCACTCCGAGCGCGAGGTGCGTGAACTGCTCGACCAGCAGGATCGCCGCCCCCTCCTCGGCGAACCGGGTCACCATCGGCAGCAGCCGGGTGAACACCACCGGCGCGAGTCCCAGCGACATCTCGTCGATCAGCAGGAACGACGGCCGCGCGGCGAAGGCGCGGGCCAGCACCACCATCTGCTGTTCGCCCCCACTGAGCAGGGCGGCAGGCGAATCGCGGCGTTTCTCCAGCTCGGGGAACAGCTCGAACAGTTCGTCGGCTCGCGCACGGGTGCGCGCGGTCAGCATCAGGTTCTCCGTCACCGTCAGCCCGCCGAACACCGCGCGCCCCTGCTCGATATGCGCCAGACCCCGCCGGGCACGGGAGACCCGCGACTGTTTCGTGATCTCGTCCGGTCCGATGTGGACGGTCCCCGACGCGACGGGCACCACGCCGGAGACGGCCTCGAGCAGGCTGGTCTTCCCGGCACCGTTGGGGCCGACGAGCGCGGTGATCCGGCCCGGTTCCAGCGTCAGGTCGACGTCGGAGATCACCGGCCCGGCACCGCGGGTGACCGTCAGCCCCGCTATCCGCAACGCGTTCACAGCATCTCCGTTTCGCCCATGTACGCCTTGAGCACTGCCGGATCCGCGAGCACCTCGGCCTGCGGGCCGGAGGCCAGCACACTGCCGAAGTCGAGCACGGTGATCGTGTCGCAGACCGAACGCACCAGGTCGAGGTCGTGCTCGATGAGCAGCACCGACACCCCGAATCGCGCGGGAACCTGCCGCAACCGTTCCCCGAACGCGACGTGCTCTTCGTGCGGGAGCCCCGCGGCCGGCTCGTCGAGCAGCAGGACCCGCGGCCGCGCGAGCAGATGCCCGACGACCTCGACCAGCCGGCGCGCGCCGACGTCCACTTGCGACAGTGGGGTGCGAGCGGCGGGACAGCCGAAGAAGTCCAGGGCCTCGCCGATCTCGTCGGCGGTGAGCCGACGGCGGGCGAGGAACTTCAGGTACGCCCCGACAGTCAGTCCCGGCGGGACGCGGTCCTGCTGGAACGTCCGGCGCAGTCCCGCGCGGGCCCGGTTCGACGGTGACCCCGTCAGAGGTTTGCCGCCCAGTTCCACCGAACCCTCGGCGTTCGGCAGGAAACCGCTGATCGCGTCGACCAGTGTCGACTTGCCCGCGCCGTTGGGGCCGATGACACCGAGCACCCCGTGTTCCGGCACCGCGATGTCCACTGAGGACAGTGCGGCCACGTGTCCGAAGTTCACGCTCAGCCCGCGCACGGTGAGCACCGGCGGGCCAGGCGCCTTGGGCTCGATCTCCGTGGTCCCGGCGGCGAGGTCGAGTTTCGCGGGTTCCTTCTTCGATCGCCGGTACCACACCTGCCGCACCGTGGTGCCCAGGTTCCCGCCGCTGGCCAGCGCCTGGACGCCGAGCACGCCGAACACCACGAATCCCCAGTCCTGCGGGATTCCCCAGCGCTTCAGCAGTTCCGGCACCCCGACCCACAGCACCGCGCCGAACACGGCCATGTCGATCAGATGCGCGCCCGACATGATCGCCAGCACGTACAGCGCCAGCGACTGGATCGCGGTGAAGCTGGCCGGGAACGCGAGCCCGACCTGCCCGGTGAGCAGGCCGCCGCTGATCCCGCCGAGGGTGGCGCTCACCGCGAACGCGGTCAGCTTCGACGTCCGCACGCTCGTGCCCGCCGCCGCCGCCCCACGTTCGGAGAACGCCACCGCCTGCCACGCGCTGCCCCAGCGCCCGCGGCGCAGGAAGTACACGGCCAGGCAGCACAGCACCAGCACCACGATCGCGAGCTGGAAGTAGCTCCGGTCGTCGGAGAAGGCGTCCGGCCGTTCGACCGAGATCCCGCCCGAGACACCGGGGAACTGGAGCTGGACCAGCGCGAGGTCCGCCGCGGCGGCGAGTCCCAGCGTGACGACGGCGAGGTTGATCCCGCGCAGCCGCAACGCCGGGAGCCCGACGAGCACGCCCACCACCCCGGCGGCGAGACCGCCGAGGACCAGCCAGGTGAGGAATCCGCCGGGCGCCTGCGCCTCGTTCAGCGCCGACACCACCCAGGCGCCGACGGCGCCGAAGGTCAGCTGGCACAGGGAGATCATCCCCGCGCTGCCGGTCACCACGCCCAGTCCGAGCAGTGAGATCCCGGCGACGACGGCACTCATGCCCAGGTAGACGAAGTACCCGTCGAGCCCGACACTCAGGCCGTAGCCCACCGCGATCGCCGCGATGGCGACCACGAACGGGATCCCGGTGCGTATCCCGCGTTCAGCGAGCCGCATCCCACACCTCCTTGCGCTGCGACCACAGCAGCAGCGCGACGATCACGACGAACGGCAGGAAATACCGCACCACCGAAAGGCCGTCGACCTGAGCGGCCGCGCCCTGGATCAGGCCGAGGCCCAGCCCGCCCGCGACCGCGAGATCCAGCCGGCGGAACCCACCGAGCAGGGCCGCCGCGGCCGCGGGGACGACCAGCATCGCCAGCGACGTCGCGTCGTTGGACTGCGACGGCGCGACGATGGAGATGACCAGCGTGCTGACCACCCCGGTGACCGCCCAGACCGCCACGCTGAGCCGTTTCGCCGGGATGCCCAGCAGCTCGGCCGTCGTCGGGCGTTCGGACAGCGCCCTGAGCTGGACACCCGCCGGGGTCCTGCTCAGCACCAGCCTGCTGGCCAGCGCCACCAGTACCGCCAGCGCGACGGTGACCACGGTGACCTGGCTGATCACCACGCCGCCGACGGTGACCGCCGGGCCGTCGAGGATCGGGTGGAACGGCTGCGGTTTGTTGCCGAACAGGATGAACGACAACGAGATCAGCAGGAGCAGCACCGCGACGGTGACCGCCGAGCGGGTGCCGGTGTCCGCCTCGGCGAGCCAGGTGGACACGATCCAGCCGAGCAGCGCGCTGAGCAGCCCGCCGAGCAGGATCCCCGCGACGGTGGCGAGCCACATCGGCAGGCCCAGATCGACGGCCAGGAACACCGCCACGTAACAGCCGAACATCCCGGTGGCCGACTGGGCGAAGTTCACCACCCGCACCAGCCGCGACATCAGCGTCAGGCACACCGCCAACACCGCGTACAGTCCGCCGGCGGCCAGGCCTGCCAGCGCTCCCTGCAGCATCGTTTCCTCCAGTTACTTCTTGGGGATCCGCAGCCAGTCGTCGGCGACGAGCTCCCACTTGTTGGTGCCCGAGGCGAGCTTGATCGGCCAGCCCGCGGTGTTGTCGTGGTGGGTCTGGCCCGGTCCGAAGACGTACGGCGTGCCGACCATCGGATCGGTGATCGGCTTCATCTCGCGCAGCGCCTTGGTCACCGACTCGCGGGTGACGTCGCCCTTGATCCCCTTGGCGACTTCCAGGAAGTACTTCGCCGCCAGGTAGCCGCCCTGGCTGAACGAGGTCAGCGGGATGTTGTTCTTGGTCATCAGCTCGCGCCAGTCCTTGTTCTGCGGGCTGGTCGAGTCGGTGAACGGGTAGAACTCCGCGGGCACGTACACCCCGGCGCCGGCGTTGGTGATGGCCTTGGCGTAGTTCTCGCTGTAGACGCTGGTCAGCAGCAACCAGGTGACGTCGTTCCAGCCCTGCGCCGCGGCGGCCTTGAGCTGCCCGATGGAGTCCGGCTCGACCGGGTTCACCGTGATCGCCTTGCACCCGGCGTTGCGGGCCTTGACGATGTAGGAGGTGTAGTCGGAACCGCCGTAGGGCACGGTCGCGTCGAGGTACTTGAGCTTCTTGCCGGTGATGGCCGACCACTCGTCGATGGCCGCCTGGTACGACGGCAGCGTGTTGCCCGCGATCTCCAGCAGCGCGCAGATGTCGTTCAGCTTCAGCGTTTCCGAGCCGTAGAGCAGGGTCAGCGTCATGTCGTGGTACGGACCGACGTTGGCCGGGGCGATGTTGGGGCTGGTGAAACACGCCGGGTCGACGCCGATGCCCTGGATCGACAGGATCTTCTGCTGCTCGTAGTACTTGTTGTTGATCTCGCACTCGATGAGGCTGGACGAGCCGACCAGCGCGACCGCTTCGTCGCGGCCGACGACCTCACGGGCGGCCGCCGCCGCGGCGGCCGGGTCACCCTTGTCGTCGAGAGCCTTGTACTCGATCTGTCTTCCGTTCACGCCGCCGCTCGCGTTGGCCGCGTCGAAGACCGCCTTGGCGGCCTGGGAGGCTTCGGGGAAGGTGGCCGCGCCACTGAGCGCGTTGACCGAGCCGACCTTGATCGGGCCGCTCGAACCGCTTTCGGCTCCGGCGCAGCCCGCCGTGGCGAGCAGGACGGCGGCTGCGAGGGCGACCAGGCGTCGCGCGGGCTTCACCGGTTCTCCGACGCGTTCATGGCCTTGACGACGGGCGCGGAGTCGACGATCTGCTCGAACGAGGCGAGCTTGCCGCCGTCGAACTTCCACACGTGCGCGACGCGGGCGGTGAAGGAGCGACCGGTCTCCCGGTGCGTGCCCTGGTAGGTGCCGATACCGATCACCGTGTCACCCGCGTCGGCCAGCTCGCCGAGGGCGAAACCGTAGCCGTCCCAGTCGTTCGCGATCGCGCCGAAGACTTTTTCCTTGACCTCGTCCGGACCGGTGTAGGTGCCGGCGTAAGGGAAACCGGCGGCCTCCGTCCAGGTGGTCTCGGGACCGAGCGGGGCCAGCATGCCCGCCAGATCGCCCCGGTCGCTCGCGGCGTAGTGCGCGGCGATGATGTCTGAATTGGACACTTGGGCTCCTTAGACCGGTTGCGCGTCGGGATAAGAGACGGCGCCGAGCGGGTAGATGTGCCCGCCCGCGCGGGAATGTTCCGACCGGCCGTCGCCGGTCAGGCCGAGGAAGACTCCGGTGGTCTTCAGTGCGTAGCCGAGGTCGTGCAACCACACGCTGGCCACGGCGATGCGGAATTCGCGGAAGCAGAACAGGTAGAGCCCGTCCTGGAACTTCCAGACCGTCGACAGGTCCATGTCCCCGTGGCCGCGCTGCACGCCTTCGAGGCATTGCCAGGCATAGCGCTGCGAAGACACGTACACGTGCTCGTAAAGGTGTTCCGGGCTGTAGCGGTAGACGTTGCGCTTGCCGATCAGGTCACGCGACGGTCCCGGTACCTCACCGGTCGGTGTGCCCGCGTCGGTGGTGCCGGACCAGAACGTCTGGGAGACACGGGGAACTCCCTCGACGTCTTCGGCGCCGATCACCGAGCGCACGGCGAGCGCGCGATGCGTCGTCGTGGAGAAGACGACGGTGAGCGCTTCACCTTCCACGCTGGCGTGGGGGAGATTCACGAAGAAGACGTCTTCCCGGACGGCGACCGCGTCGTACGGATCCTTGATGCCGTTGCAGGTGACGGTTTCCGCGTCCTCGAACCGCAGCGCGAGCGTCGTCCCGTCGTCGAGGGTGACGGTGAGCTCGCGTCCCGACAGGTCCGCGTTCGGCAGGCGGTAGGTGGCTATTCCGGCGGCGAACTCGTCATAGGTACGCCACTGTTCCTCGGGTGCATCGGACATGCGGTCATCGTTCAGGCGACCACCGGGGGAGGGCCAGCTGTCACGCGCTGGGCGGCAACAACCGCTCGCTCACGGTCAAGCCGCGCCGCAGTTCGCTCGGCGAGCAGCCGAATTCCGTCTTGAACACCCGGCTGAAATGCGGCGCGTCGACGAAACCCCACTTCGCCGCGATGGCGGCGACCGGCCGGGAAGCGTGCACGGGGTCCAGTAATTCACGGCGGCAGTGTTCCAGGCGGCGGGTGCGGATCCAGCCCGAGACGGTCGTGCCCTGTTCGTGGAAGAGGCCGTGCAGATGCCGCGTGGAGATGTAGTGCTCGGCGGCGATCTGCGCCGGGCCGAGATCGGTGGAGGAGAGGTTCGTGTCGATGAAGGCGAGGACGCGCCGCATCAGCTCGTGGTGCGGCCCGGCGGTGGCACGGGCGAGGTCGAGTTCGCTGGCGAACAGCGTGGCGAGCAGATCGACCGCGGTATGCGCGAGCCGGACGCCTGCCGGTCCGCCGAGCTGGTCGAGGTTGCTGCCGAGCTGGGCGAGGAAGGGCACCACCACGTTGCCCATGCCGCGCTTGCCCGACATCGGGACCGCGGTCAGCTGGCCGACCAGGTCACGGGGGAGATCGATGAGCCGCTGCGGGAACATCACCACGAGCGTGCGGAAGTCCTCTTCGAACGCCAGGGAATACGGGCGGTGCGTGTCGTACAACGCCACGTCACCGGGGCGCAGCATCGCCTCGCGGTTGTCCTGGATCAGCAGCCCGGTCCCGGACAGGATCAGGCTCAGCTTGTAGTAGTGCCTGTCCGCCCTCGCGATGAGCTCGGGCGTCCGCTCGACCACGTGCGCCGACGCGGTCACCTCGGTCAGCTGGACGTCGTCGGCGCCGCACGAGCGGATGCGGCCGCGGAAGTGGTCGCGGTGTTCGCTCGTCACGTGCAGCGGCACGAAGGATTGCGACACCACCGTGCGGAAATCCGTGAAATCTCGCGCGACCGTGGTGGTGGTCGGGTCGGCGGTGGTCACGAGGTCACCTCGCAGCATCGGGGGGTGAATTTCATATACGATAAGCGATACGATGCTGCCGGGCAATGATCGCGACCAGGTCGTGTCCCGGTCAGTCGGCGAGGCGGAACAGGAGGGTCCGAGGGTCCACGTCGACGGGTACCACCTTGCCCGTTTCGTAGCGGCCGACGTCCTCGGTGAGCACTCGCGCACTGAACGGAGTCACTCCCGGGCCGGTGACGACGAGATCGACGTCGTCCGTGGGAGTACTCACCTCGTCGACCCAGATCCGCTTGCTGGAAACGACTTCCGCCTTCGCGCGGACACCCGTCCGGTCGAGCGCGCGGTGGGTCTCGCGGGCCCTGGCGTTCTGCCGGAGGTGCGAGCCGACGGTGGCCAAGCCGCCGATCGTGAACACCGCGCCCATGGTGATGACGACCAGGCGGTCGTCATCACCGGGCTCGAAAGAAGTGCTGATCCAGAGCAGGCCCGGGCCGATCAGGACCAGCAAGGTCATGAAAAAGCCCATCAGGCACCCGATCATGGTGAACGCGGGCAGCTCCGGAGCTTCCTTGCCCTGGCGCTCCGGAGTGGTCACCGAGGGGAGGTTACTGGCCGGTTTCCGAAGCCGGTCCGGTAAAAATGCCCGCTTGTCCGCGGTTGTGCCGGGCCATCGCCGTGAAAGATCGCTTCGGCTCGAACCGGTACGGTGATTCCTCGTCGTGGTGCCGTTCCCGCAGTGTTTTCACCAGGCTGTACGACGCCATGTCGTAGTCGTACTCCGGCCGTGACGGATGATGCGGCAGGCCCGGCGCGATGAACGTGTACGCATGCGCGCCCTGGATCCCCGCCGCGCCGAACACGCGCAGCAGGCGCGTCAGGTGCCGGGCCTGTTCGTGCTCGTTCCGTACGTGGCCCGGCTTGATCCGGGGCGGCTCCTGGTCGCGGTCGACGATGTCCCAGCCCATCCCGCCCGCCTGAGCTGCGCCGGTGAAGGTGCACGCGCCGAATTCCAGCACCACCACGGGTTTGTTCCACCGCCGGTACGGGGCGAGGTCCTTTGTGTACTCCGCATCGGTGGCGAAGTACTGGTAGTAGTCGATTCCGACGATGTCGAAAAGGTTCCAGTCGATCTGCTCCGCGCCACCGATCGCGGCGTAGGTGATCCGGCCGCGGAAGTTCCGGCGGACGACGTCGGCCGCCCGGGCGAGGAAGTCGGACAGCCGTTCCATGATCTTGGGCCATTCCCCGGGCGGGATCTCGCCGATGTTCGCGATCCGTTCCTGGAAGGTCGCGCCCGGCACGATGCCCGGGGTGAAGAGGAGATGCTCGCAGCCGGCGACGAATTTGACGTCGGCGCCGTCGCGCTGCCGTTCGGCCTGCCGCGCGGATTCGGCCATGTGCTCCAGGACCTCGTCCTGCGGATGGTCGTAGAGCCTCGGCTGGACGTACACCTCCATCCCGCGTCCCAGCGCGGCGGCCGTCGTTTCGGTGAGCCTGCCGATCTCGGTGCCGAACGCGGTGATGGAGGGGCAGTGCAGGCCGTCGGCGATCACCCGGATCTCCTGCTCCAGTCGGCGGCGGCTCCAGCGCGCCCGGCTCAGCGGTTCGCCCGCGGCGTGCAGGACCCCGGTGTCGTAGGCGACCCCTCCTCGTAGCCGGTGCGGGCCGCCTGCCGCCGCCTCGGCCACGCCCCCGCCGAGGCCCGCGACCGCCACCGCTCCCGCGACGGATTTCAGGAACGTCTTGCGAGTGATCACGACTTCCCCCTTGCTAGTTGCTCAACTAGGCTACTGTTCATGCAACCAGAAAATGAGCCGAGCGACCAGGGGAGGCGTTCGTTCATCGAGGAGGCCCGGCGCGGGCAGATCGTTTCGGCGGCCATCGAGACCATCGCGGAGATCGGCTACGCGAAGGCGTCCTTCGTGCAGATCGCGCGGCGGGCGGGGATCAGCCCGGGACTGATCACGTACCACTTCGCCAAGCGTGAAGAACTGATGAAGCAGGTCATGCAGACCGTGCACACCTCGATGGACAAGGCGCTGAGCGCGCGGGCCGAGGGGGCCGGGAGTCACGCCGCCGCCGTGCGCTCCTTGATCGAGGGCTTCGTGTTCTATTCCGCGGAGCGGCCGAAGGAGATCATGGCCATCGGCCAGATCGCTTCGGCGTCAAGGGACGCCGAGGCCGCGCGAAGCTGGTTCGAGCGGCAGAGCGCGAAGACGCTGGCCGAAATGGAGGACATGTTCCGCGAGGGACAGCGGCTGGGGGAGCTGCGGGAGTTCTCCCCGCGGGTGATGGCGGTGTCGATCATCGCCGCGATGGAGGCGGCCCCGGCCGAACTGCTGGCGAGGCCCGATACCGACGTCGCGACCTATGCGCGGGAGCTGGCCGACCTGTTCGTACGCGCCATGAGCCCGCCGGAGAGCGAGGCGAGGAATTCGTAGGAGCGGCCGAGTAGCCAGAGTTCCGGAACGTTGCTGCCGAGTAACGGGATCGCCTTCACTTCGGCGTCTTCTCGTGGGTTCAGATAGTCCCGGAGTTCGTCGAGCTGGGTGGCGAAGTCTTTGGTCCTTTGTGGACCGATGGCGGCGGAGGCCATTCGGTACTTTCTCGTGAGTGGTAAGTGGCCGTGATGCGAAAGCCACGTTCACAACCTTCAACGTTGCGAAAGTGGCTTTCACAACCCGCGCCGCGCTGATCAAGGTAACCAGATACCGGCCCACCAGAACCGTCTCCACCACTCACGAGTCAGGTGAGGGTGGCGGGAAGCGTTTCGAACCCGCGCAGGATCCGGGTCTGCCGCCGTCGCGCGCCGTCCAGCGGCCGCAGGCCGGGGAACCGCTCGAAGATCGACCGCAGCCCGATCTCCCCTTCCATCCTCGCCAGCGAAGCGCCGAGACAGTAATGCCGGCCGGCGCCGAACGACACGTGGTCCCGCGCGTTCGCCCGCTCGACGTCGAAAGCCGAAGGGGCGTCGAAGATCTCGGGATCGCGGTTGGCGCCGGCGAGCACCGTGCTGACGATCGAACCCCGGAGGATCGGCACCCCGCCGATCTCGGTGTCCCGCGCGCACAGCCTGCCGGTGAGCAGGACGGGCGGGTCGTAGCGGAGGACCTCGTCGACGGCGTTGCTCCACAGGTCCGGGTTCCCGCGCAGTTTCGCGAGCTGGTCCGGATGCCGGGTGAGCAGGGCGATGCCGTTGCCGAGCAGGTTGACGGTCGTTTCGAAGCCGGCCGCCAGCACCAGTCCCGCGGTGGCCTTGAGTTCCCGCTCGGTCAGGCCCACGCCATCCTCGCGGGCGGCGATCAGCTTGCTGAGCAGGTTGTCACCGGGATTCACCCGCAGCTTCTCCAGGTGCACGGTGAGCCAGGCGTCGAACTCGGCCAGGGTGGCCTCGACGGTGCGGAAGGTCCGCCACGGCAGCCCGAGGTCGAGACTCGGGGCCGCGGCGCCGCCCAGCGCGAGCACCCTGTCGCGTTCCTCCGGCGGGACACCGAGGATCTGGCTGATCACGGTGACCGGCAGGAGCCCGCAGTACCGCTCGATGAGGTCGACGGGGTTCGCCGGATCGAGGCCGTCGAGCAGTTCGTCGGCGATCGCCTGGGTGCGGCTCCGCAGTTGCTCGACCGCGCGGGCGGTGAAGACGCGGGTGACCAGCTTCCGGTAGCGGGTGTGATCGGGTGGCTCGCTCGCCAGCAGCGACGGCGGTTGGATCGGGTGGATCAGCCCGGACTCGGACCAGGCCACGAGCCGGTTGAGCACCGCGTTCTCCGGGACGAACCGCACTGTCTTGAACGCGTCGCTCGTGAGGATGTCCTTGCACGCGGAATGCCGCGTGGTCACGTGCCCGACCCGGGTGGTGGCGACCGCGCCGTGCGCGCGGATCTCGTCGAACAATCCGGTCAGGTCCGCTCCGCCGCTCGCCTCGACGGACAGCCTGCCCTGGAGGTCGCCGCGCCGCGCCGCGGCCCGCAGGGCGACCCGGGGGATCGCGTGGCCGAGGCTCCAGCGGGTGACCGGTTTGGCGATTTCCTCCGCCCGGCGCAGGAAGGTCCGTGCGGGAGCGGTCTTGAGTGCGAACATCAGGACTCCGTCCGTGCGGGTTCCTTCGAAGGTATCGGAACTACCCGTCAGTAGCCAGGCGCTCGTGACATCTGCGGAGCCGCGTTCCTCTCGGTAATGTTCTGCATCTCGGGCGGGCCGGGGGGTGTTTGTGGGCGGCTACGGGTTCGACATCGCGCTGGTCGCGGTGCTGGTGGTGCTCAACGCGGTGTTCGCGGGCAGCGAGATGGCGCTGATCTCGTTGCGTGAAGGGCAACTGCGGGCGTTGGAACGGGATGGCCGGGCGTCCGCCCGGACGCTGGTGCGGCTGGCGCGCGACCCGAATCGCTTCCTGGCGACGATCCAGATCGGCATCACGCTCGCCGGGTTCCTCGCCTCGGCGACGGCGGCGGTGTCCCTCGCGCAACCCTTGGTTCCCTTGCTGGGTTTCCTCGGCAACGCCGCCGGAGCGGTGGCCGTCGCGCTGGTGACCATGGTCCTCACGTTCCTGACCCTGGTGCTCGGCGAGCTGGCGCCGAAGCGGCTGGCCATGCAGAACGCGCTGAGGTGGGCGCTGCTGGTGGCACGTCCGCTGAACTTCCTGTCGGCGATCTCGCGGCCGGTGGTGTGGGCGCTGAGCGCGTCGACGAACTTCGTCGTGCGGGCGCTGGGCGGCCGGGCGGAGGCCGATCCGGACCAGATGTCGCCAGAGGAACTGCGGGAACTGGTCTCGGCGCAACGCGGCCTGAACGCCGAGCAGCGCATGATCATCAACGGCGCCTTGGAGATCCACGAACGACGGCTGCGGGAAGTGCTCGTCCCGCGCCGCGCGGTGCTGACGCTCGCGGCCGAACAGGACCTCGAATCGGCGCGACGGCAGCTGGCCGAGTCCGGGTTCTCCCGGGCGCCGGTCGCCCGCGGTGGGCATCTGGACGACGTCGTCGGCGTCGTGCGCCTGCGTGATCTGCTCGGCGACCACGAAGACCTCGCCGAGGTCGTCCGGCCGGCGGTGGTGTTCCCCGATTCGCTGCGGGTCTCGGACGCGCTGCGGAGTTTCAAGGCCGAGCGGGAGCAGATGGCGCTGGTGGTCGACGAGCACGGCGCCGTCGCGGGCATGGTCACGCTGGAGGATCTGCTGGAGGAGATAGTCGGCGAGATCTACGACGAGACCGACCGGGACGTGCTGGCCGTGCGCGACGGCAAGGACGGTTCCCTGGTGCTGCCCGGCACCTTCCCGGTGCACGACCTCGTCGACGTCGGCGTCGAACTGCGGGACGCGCCGCCGGGGGAGTACGCGACCATCGCGGGGCTGATCCTCGTGGTCCTCGGCCGGATCCCGGAGAAGCCGGGCGACCGGGTGGTGGTCTCGGGCTGGACGGCCGAAGTGCTCGGCGTCGAGCATCACGCGATCACGCGCGTGGCCCTGCACCGTGGAGCGAACGCGGTGCGGTGAGTTGCGCCGGGCGCGCCGGGTTGGCACCGTGCCCGGTGTCCCACCACGAAGAAAGGTGTTCCGATGCCGCAGGACCAGCCGGATTTGAAGCCTCGTTCGCGCGACGTGACCGACGGCCTGGAGCGCGCGGCGGCCCGCGGGATGCTCCGCGCGGTCGGGATGGACGACGACGACTTCGCCAAACCGCAGATCGGGGTGGCGTCCTCGTGGAACGAGATCACCCCGTGCAACCTGTCGCTCGACCGGCTGGCCAAGGCGGTCAAGAACGGGGTGCACGCGGGCGGTGGCTACCCGCTGGAGTTCGGCACGATCTCGGTGTCCGACGGCATTTCCATGGGGCACGAGGGCATGCACTTCTCGCTGGTCTCGCGGGAGGTGATCGCCGACTCGGTCGAGACGGTGATGATGGCCGAACGGCTGGACGGCTCCGTGCTGCTGGCGGGCTGTGACAAGTCGCTGCCGGGCATGCTCATGGCCGCGGCCCGGCTCGATCTCGCCTCCGTCTTCCTTTACGCGGGCTCGATCATGCCCGGTCAGGTGGACGGGCAGGACGTCACGATCATCGACGCCTTCGAGGCCGTCGGCGCCTGCCTCGCGGGCAAGATCACCCGCGCGGAGGTGGACAGGATCGAGCGCGCGATCTGCCCCGGCGAAGGCGCCTGCGGCGGGATGTACACCGCCAACACGATGGCGTCGGTGGCCGAGGCGCTCGGCATGTCGCTGCCCGGGTCGGCCGCCCCGCCCGCCGTCGACCGGCGCCGTGACGGTTTCGCCCACCGCTCGGGAGAAGCCGTCGTCGGCATGCTCCGCCAGGGCATCACCGCGCGGCAGATCATGACCATGGAGGCGTTCGAAAACGCGATCGCCGTCGTGATGGCGCTGGGCGGCTCGACCAACGCCGTCCTCCACCTGCTCGCGATCGCGCGCGAGGCGGAGGTCGACCTGCGCATCGACGACTTCAACCGCATCGGTGACAAGGTCCCGCACCTCGGGGACCTGAAGCCGTTCGGGAAGTACGTGATGAACGACGTCGACAAGGTCGGCGGCATCCCCGTGGTGATGAAGGCGCTGCTCGACGCCGGGCTCATGCACGGCGACGTGCTCACCGTGACCGGCAAGACCATGGCCGAGAACCTCGAAGGCATCGCGCCCGCCGGGGTCGACGGCGAGATCATCCGGCCGCTCGACCGCCCGATCCACAAGACCGGCGGGCTGACCATCCTCAAGGGATCGCTGGCGCCGGAAGGCGCGGTGGTGAAGTCGGCGGGCTTCGACGAATCGACGTTCACCGGCACCGCGCGGGTGTTCGACGGCGAACGGGCCGCCCTCGACGCGCTCGCCGAGGGCCGCATCGTCGCCGGGGACGTCGTCGTCATCCGCTACGAAGGTCCGAAGGGCGGCCCGGGCATGCGGGAAATGCTCGCCATCACCGGCGCGATCAAGGGCGCCGGACTCGGGAAGGACGTCCTGCTCATCACCGACGGCCGGTTCAGCGGCGGCACGACCGGCCTCTGCGTCGGCCACATCGCGCCGGAAGCCGTCGACGCCGGGCCGATCGCGTTCGTGCGCGACGGGGACCCGATCACGCTCGACGTCGCGAACCGGACCCTGGAGGTCGAGATCGACGACATCGGGGCACGCCGGGAAGGCTGGGCTCCCAGGCCTCCGGCGTACACGCGCGGTGTCCTCGGCAAGTACGCCAAGGTCGTCCAGAGCGCCGCGCACGGGGCTGTCTGCGAGTAAGGCGACCAAGGAGGGTTCCGTGTTGAATCAAGTCGTGAATAAATAACCACATGCGACGGTTCAGCACGGTCCTCTTCGGCACGCTCGCCGCTCTGCTCTTCGTGACAGGAACAGCCTCGGCCGTCCCACCGCAGGCACTGGACTGGTCGGCGCCCGGGGCCGACAGAACCTACGAGCCCGCTTTCGACTACGACGGCGACGGTTGTTATCCGACCCCGGCCATCGGCCGTGACGGCACCCTCGCGCCCGGGCTCGCGCTGGGCGGCGACGTCAACGGCCAGTGCCGCGACCTGTCCGATCTGGACAACACCAACGCGTACTCGCGGGTGAAGTGCAACAACGGCTGGTGCGCCTACCTGTACGCGCTCTACTTCGAGAAGGACCAGGCCGCGCTGGGCCCCGGGAGCGCCGGTCACCGGCACGACTGGGAGCACGTCGTCGTCTTGGTCCAGGGGGAGTGGGGCCAGTACGTGTCGACGTCGGCGCACGGCAAGTACACGACCCGCCAGCGCGACCAGGTCCCGTGGGACGAGACGGGCAAACATCCCAAGGTGATCTACCACAAGGACGGGATCAGCACGCACTGCTTCCGGCACGCGAACTTCGGCGAGGAGCCGGAAAACCACAAGAAGCAGTGGCAGTACCCGCCGCTGATCGGCTGGGACGGCTACCCGCCGGGCCTGCGCGACAAGCTGACCGGGCACGACTTCGGCAGCGCCCAGCTGGGGATCCGGGATTCGTCGTTCAACGGCGAACTCGCCAAGGCGAAACCGGCCGGGATCCCCTTCGACCCGAACGCTTGAGTCCGGTCACCGAACGCCGGGGGCTGAAGGGGCCCTTCACCGCATGCGACGCGGTGAAGGGCCCTTTCGTCGCGTCGCATGCGGGCAAAGTCCCCTTCAGCCCCCGAGGTGACCACCACGAACGGGTGATGCGTAGGCGGGATGGGCGCGAGTACGTAATTCACCCGATGTGCCCCGCTACCGCGGAGTAGCAGACTCGGCGGCCCGACGATTCCCGCTGCCCCGGAGGTCGACGATGACCGCGTCCCACGCTCCAGTCCGTCCCGCCCCGGCCCCCTCGGCCCCGGCCCGCTCCGCCGCCCTCGTGATCGCCCGCGTGGTCGTCGACAACATCCGGCACTCGCTGCCCGAGCACGCGCCGTTGTTCGACGCGCGCGCCGTCGAGTTCGTCGCGTTGGTGCTGGAGCACGACGGGATGAACTCCGCGCCGGGGATCGCCGTGGGCGCGGACGCCTTCCGGCAGGTCGGCGTCGCCGAGTACGCGGCCGGCAAGGAACTGGCCCGGCTCTCCCGCGCCTACCACTCGGCCGGCCGGGGCGCCCTGCCCGTGCTGGCCTCACTGTCACGGCAGCCGGGGGCCGGATCGGCCTTGATGGACACCGGTGTCGAGGCCCTGCTCCGCTGCGCCGACGTCCTGATCCGGTTGTCGACCGCCGCCTACCGCGCCGCGCACACGCCTTCGACGGCCGAGGTGCGCCGGGATCTGCTGAGGGAGATCTTGAGCGGCCGCCCGCCCGCGAAATGGGCGGGGCTCGCGGCCGCGGCGGGCTGGGTGCCGCCCGCGCGGGTGGTCGCCGTCGCCGCCGAGCCCGGCGCGGTCCGCGCCTCGTTCGGCCCGGAGGTGCTGGCGGACCTCACCGGCGAGTATCCGCACCTCCTCGTGCCCGACGACGTCGAGATCAGCGGCGTCCTGGCGGGCGCACGGGCGGCGGTCGGACCCGCGGTCGCACCGGCGGAAGCCGCGGCCTCGCTGCGATGGGCCCGCCGGACGCTGGAGCTCGTCCGGCGCGAGGTGATCGAGGACGGTCCCCTCGTGCGCTGGTCGGACCATCTGACCACCCATTGGCTGTTCGCCGACGAGGTGCTCACCTCGGCGCTCGTCACCCGCAGCCTGGCCCCGATCGCCGATCTGCCGTCGAACGAGCGCACCAAACTCGCCGAAACCCTCGACGCGATGCTCGCCGCCCGCGGCGGGGCACCCGAGATCGCGAACAACCTGGGCGTCCACCCGCAGACTGTCCGCAACCGCCTGCGCCGTCTCCGGGTCCTGTTCGGGACGCGGCTCGACGACCCGCAGGCGCGGCTGGACATGCGGATCGCCCTGCGCGCGGATCTGCTCGCCCCCGAGCAGGCCGGGGCCGCCACCCCGATCAGGGCGGCGTGAGGGTCAGGCCTGGTCCGCGGTCCGGGTCACCCAGGTGGCGACCTGGACCCGGTTCGAGTAGCCGAGTTTGGTCAGGATGTGGTCGATGTGGGTGTCCACCGTGCGGCGGGCGATGCCGAGCCGGTCGGCGATCTCCTGGTTCGTCAGTCCCTCGGCGACCACGTGCGCGATCTCGGTCTCGCGTTTGGTGAGCACTTGCGCGGCCTGCTTCGGCGGTTCGGGGGAGCGCTCTTCCAGCGCGTACGCGATGGCGTCGCCGATGGGCATCGCGGCGCCGTCGGCGAACTCCTTGATCGCGACCTCCCAGCCCAGCGCGGCGGTCACCGTGTCGGTGTCGGTCTGGAGCGGTTCGGTGAACGCCTCGTACCGCGTCGGCCAGGCACCCACCGTGCGCCAGACGTCCATCGCGGCGCCCTGCAGGATCGCGGCCCGGTTGGGACGCCCGGTGCGCGCCGCGCAGCCGGCCAGGACAGTGAGCGTGAACCCGACGACGACGCGGTCGTCGACCCTCTCGTGCAGGCGGAGGACCTGCTCGCAGCACCGGCTCGCGACGGCGAGATCCCCTTGCAGGTACTCGGCGGCGGCACGCGACCACAGCGCCCATCCCCGCCAGAAGACCTCACCCCGCCGCTCGCAGCGTTCGACGGCTTCGGCGAGCACCGCCCGGCCGTGGTCGATGTCGCCGTCCAGCCACACGGCCAGTCCGTGGTTGTAGCTCGCCCACAGGTCCGCGCCTTCGTCGCCGTGGGCGCGGAACAGGTCGATGGCCGTGCCGAACAGGCGCGACGCCTCGGGCATGTCGTTGCCGATCAGCGCGGCGTAGGCGCGGACGTGGAGGACGTACGCGGCGGCGAGTTCGTCGCCGCTCGCCTCGGCTTCGGCGGCCGCCCTGTCCAGCATGCACCGATGGGCGGGCATGTCTCCCTGCACCAGCGCCAGGAAACCGGAGAGCCAAAGCCCGTGCGCCCGTTCCGGTACGCCAGGGCCCGCGGCCTCGTCGAGCCGCCGGACCCACATCCGCCCTTCGGTGTTCAGCCCCCGGACGATCCAGAACTCCTTGACGTCGCGCAGCATCCGCAGGCCGACGACCGCGTCCTCGGGGGTGCCGGTGCAGTGGTCGAGGGCGACGCGCAGGTTCGCGTGCTCGCGCCGCCACCGGCCGATCCAGGCGAGCTGATCGGTCTCCAGCCACTCGGTGGCGTACCGGCCGGCGAGTTCGGCGAACCAGTCCCGGTGCCGTTTCCGCAGGTCCGCGGTCCCGCCCGTCTCGCGGAGCCGGTCGACGCCGTATTCGCGCACCGACTCCAGCATCCGGTACCGCACGCCGCCGGGATACTCCTCGCGCAGCAGGATGGACTTGTCGAGCAGCCCGTCGACGACTTCGAGGACGCGTTCACCCGGCAGTTCACCGCCGGAACAGACCTGCTCGGCGGCGTCGAGGTCGAAGCTGCCGGAGAACACCGACGCGCGCGCCCACAACAGCCGCTCGGGGCCCGTGCACAGGTCGTGGCTCCAGTCGATCAGGGCCCGCATGGTCTCGTGCCGCTCCGGCCGCCCGCGCCGGTCCTTCGTGAGCACGGAGAACTGCTTGTCGAGCCGGTCGGCCAGCTGGCGCAGGGACAACGCCCGCGCGCGGACGGCGGCCAGCTCGATGGCCAGCGGCAGCCCGTCGAGCCTGCGGCACAGCCGGATCAACGGTTCGGTGTCGGACTCGGTGAGCCGGAACGACGGCGCGACCGCGGTCGCGCGATCCACGAACAGCCGCACCGATTCGTCGTTCACCGCGCGTTCGAAGGAATCGCCTTGCTCCGGGATCGCCAGCGGCGGCACCGGCAGGACCCGTTCGCCCGCCACCCCGAGGGACTGCCTGCTCGTGGCCAGCACGGTCACCTGGGGGCAGGCCCTGACCACGGTGTCGGCGAACCAGGCGCAGCTGTCGACCAGATGCTCGCAATTGTCCAGTACCAGCAGCAACCGGCTCGCCTGAAGCGCTTCGACGACGACCTCGATGGCCGGTTTCGCGGAGCGGTCGCCGAAACCGAGGACGTTCGCCACGGTCGGCACCAGCAGCGCGGGTTCCCGAAGTTCGGCGAGTGACACGAACACGACCTCGTCGGCGGTCGCTTCCCGGTGGGCCGCCGCGACCCGCCACGCCAGTCTGGTCTTGCCCACGCCGCCCGGGCCGGTCAGCGTGACCAGCGAAGAGGCTTCGAGCAGGCGCCGCGCCTCGCCGGTCTCGACGTCGCGGCCCACGTAACTGGTCACTTCGGTGGGATCCGGCGACCACCCCGAAAGCGAGCCAGCTCCGTCCGCCATGCACTCTCCCGCGATTCACCCAGATCCGCGACCTCCGTCCGATGTAGACGGAAATCGCCCGGCTGGGGATCCTAGCGGACCGATGCGCCGCTAGCGGGACACTTGCTTGCCGCGGTCGTGCGCCCAGCCCGCCAGCACGACTCCCACCGCCGCGAGCAGCAGGAACACGATCAGCCTGCCGCCCCACTCACCGGGTACCCAGTCGAAAGCCCCCCATAACTGGGTCGCGGAATGGTCGAACAGACTGCGGATGGCTGCCTGCGCGAAGACGGCGACGGCCACCATCCCGACGATCTGTGTCCCCAGCCAGCCACCCTTGCCCATGTTCCCCGCCTCCTGTTTTCCCTTGGTGGGCCCAGCATCTCCCCGGGCACACCGCGAGCACATCGGCATCGCGTCTCGCGTCGCGTTCGACCAAAGTCGATCCCGCCCGCGACCGAGGTCGGGGCAGGGATGGTCCTGTGTCCGGCTGCGCCGCTCCGGGCGGGTCGACCATGATGGGCGCGTGATCACCGACGCCGGCGCCCAGCCGTTCCTCCGTCCGTGGGGTCAGGCCTGGCGCCTGCTCGCCGCGGCCGCGCTGGGCGTGCTGCTCTGGATCATCACGGCGTCGCAGCTGCCGGTGGGCGCGTCGGGACCGAGGATCGAGTGGATGATCACCGGTGATCCGGCGCTGGCGGTCCTCTGCTTGATCGCCCTGCTGTGGCGCCGTCGGTTCCCCGTCACGGTCACGCTCGCGGTGATCCTCGCGTCGACGGCTTCGGTCCTGTCCGGTGGCGCGTCGTTGCTGGCGCTCTGTTCGCTGGCCGCCCGGCGTCGACCGGCGGAAACGACGGTCGCCGCAGTGTTGTCCGTGGTCACGGCGGTGCTGGGCAACGACCTCTACCCGCATCGTGAGACGCCGGGGCCGTTGTGGCTGGTGATCAGCCTCCCGACCCTGATGGTGGGCATCACGGTGGCCATCGGAGCGGCGATCGGCGCGCGCCGCGAGGAGGTGCGCTCCCTGCGGCAGCAGGTCGAAAGCGCGGAGCGGGAGCAGGCCGCCCGCGCGGCCGAGGCACGGATCGTGGAGCGCCACCGGATCGCCCGCGAGATGCACGACGTCCTCGCGCACCGGGTCTCGCTGGTCGCCATGCAGGCCGGGGTACTGGGGCACCGC
Organism: Amycolatopsis thailandensis; assembly: GCF_002234405.1. Classification (GTDB taxonomy): domain Bacteria; phylum Actinomycetota; class Actinomycetes; order Mycobacteriales; family Pseudonocardiaceae; genus Amycolatopsis; species Amycolatopsis thailandensis. The sequence continues at coordinate 19,657 of NZ_NMQT01000059.1, forward strand.
CCGGACCTGCCGCCCGACCAGGTCGCGGAGCTGGCGCGCGGGATCGCCGACGGCTCGCACCAGGCGCTGGAGGAGCTGAGAGACGTCCTCGGTGTGCTGAGGGCGAGTCCGGACGAGCTGGAGCCGCCGCAACCCTCACTGGCCGAGCTGCCCGCTCTCGTCGCGGACGCGCGGGCGATGGGGCTGGACGTCACGTTGACGACCACGACGGCGGGTGAGCCGCCCGACGCGATCGCGAGGACCGTCTACCGGATCGTGCAGGAAGGGCTGACCAACGCGGGCAAACACGCGCCGGGAGCCAGGGTGACGGTCACCGTCGAGGGGAAGGCGGGCGACGGCTTGCGGGCGACGATCCGGGATTCCGGTGCGGCACGGAAGACCGCGGGCCCGCCGGCGTCGGGTTTCGGGTTGCTCGGCCTGTCCGAACGAGTGGATCTGGCAGGCGGCGAACTGGACCACCACGCGGACCCCGGTGGCGGGTTCGTCCTCGCCGCGCGGCTGCCGTGGCCGGTCCGCGAAGGGAGCGAGTGAATGGACAGCGAGCGGGTACGGGTCGTGCTCGTCGACGACGAGCATCTGGTGCGGATGGCGCTGCGGCTGATCGTCGACGGCGAACCCGACCTCGTCGTGGTCGGGGAGGCCGCCGACGGCGACACCGCGGTCACCGTGGTGGGGGAGCAGCGGCCCGACGTCGTCCTGATGGACGTCCGGATGCCCGGCCGTGACGGCCTGAGCGCGACCGAGGAGATCCTCCGGCTGCCGGAACCGCCGCGGGTCCTGGTGCTCACCACCTTCGACTCGGACGAGATGGTGCTGGGCGCGCTGCGCGTCGGCGCCCTCGGGTTCCTTCTCAAGGACACCCCGCCGCCGCGGATCCTGGCGGCGATCCGGACGGTCGCGACCGGCGAACCCGCGCTGTCGCCCGCCGCCACCGCACGACTAATCGCCGCGGCCACCGGTCCGCACTCCTCGGACGCGCGCCGGGCGTCCCGCGAGACGGCCGCCGGGCTGCTGGCCACCCTGACCGACCGCGAACGCGAGACCGCGGGTGCCATCGCCGAGGGGCTGTCCAACACCGACATCGCGCGGAGGCTCGACATCACCGTCGCGACGGTCAAGGCCCACACCAGCAGCATGCTCTCGAAACTGGGCGCCGAAAACCGGGTCCAGATCGCCCTGCTGGTCCGCGACGCGGAAAGCTGAAACTTTCTTCCGGCACGTTGTCGAATCCGCCGGTCCCCGCTCGACGCAGTGTCGAAAGCAGTTCGGAACCACCAAGGAGAAACCAGATGCGCACCCTGATCGCCACCGCGTTCGTTTCGCTCGACGGCGTCGTCGAAGGGCCCGGCGGGGAGCCCGGCTACCGCAACTCGGGCTGGACCTTCAACGGCATCGAGTTCGACGAAGCGGCCTACGAGCTCAAAGGCCGTGAGCAGGGCGAGGCCACGGCGATGATGATGGGCCGGGTCAGCTACCAGGCGTTCTCGCCGGTGTGGCCGGACATGACCGTCGAATTCGCCGGCTACAACGCGATGCCGAAGTACGTCGTGTCGACCACGCTCACCGACGAGGACCTCGTCGGCAACTGGGGCGAGACCACGATCCTGCGCTCGCTGGACGACGTCGCGAAGCTCAAGGAGACCGAAGGCGGGCCGATCATCCTCCACGGAAGCGCCGAGCTGAACCGGAACCTCTCCGACGCGGGCCTGATCGACCGCTACCACCTGTTGATGTTCCCGGTCCTGCTCGGCGCGGGCAAGAAGTTGTTCAGCGACACCGACAAGGACAAGCAGAGCCTCAAGCTCGTGGAGAGCGAGGCCTACGGCAACGGTGTCCAGAAGCTGGTCTACGACATCGTCCGATGATCGGACCCCGGGCCTGAACGGGCCGCGCGTCCTGCGATCATGATCCGCATGAACAAGCCTGTCTTCGTCCAGCCGAATCTCGACGGACCGGCGGTGGAGCTGGCCGGGGTCGAGGTGCACGTCGGCCGCGTGCCGCTGGTGTCGGACGTGGACTGGCGGGTGGACTACGGGCAGCGCTGGGTCGTCCTCGGCCGCAACGGCGCCGGGAAGTCGACGATTCTTTCGGTGGCCTCGACCCAGCGGTTCCCCAGCGCGGGCACGGCCGTCGTGCTCGGGCACCGCATGGGCGCGGTCGACCTGCGCGACGTCCGGACGCACCTCGGTTTCGTCGGGGCGAACCAGCGGCTGCCCGACGCGGAGAACCACGACGCGCACACCGTGGTGCTCACCGGGTTCAGCGGAAGCGTCCTCCCGCTGTGGGACCGCTACGACGACGCGATCCGGGACAGGGCGGCCAAACTGCTCGAACTGGTCGGCTGCACCGAACTGCGCGACCGGCCGGTGCGCGTGTGCTCGCAGGGTGAACGCGCCCGGGTCCGGCTCGCCAGGGCGCTGATGGCCGACCCGCTGCTGCTCCTGCTGGACGAGCCGTTCGCCGGTCTCGACCTGCCCGGCCGCGAGGATCTTCTGATGGCGCTGGAGAACCTGACGCTGGCCCAGCCGGAACTGGCGACGGTCACCGTGACGCATCACCTGGAGGAGATCCCGGCGACGGCCACGCACGCGCTCATGGTGCGCCGCGGCAAGGTCACCGGCGCGGGGCCGATCGACGAGGTCCTCACCGACGAGGGGCTTTCGGCCTGTTACGAACGGGACGTCGAGGTGCATCGCATCAACGGCCGCTGGGCCGCGCACGCGGTGCGACGTTCTTGAAGACGTCCGTCACTCCCAAGGGTTGCTTTCGGGGGATCAACATCATCTTCACGCATCTTCCGGGCGTGGGTGGGCATCTTTCCCAGTGAGTTCGATCAACGTGAATCGATCACCGAACGGGAGGAGATGTCATGAACGTCCAGGTGAAGCGAGCGGCCGCGGCGATGACCGTCGGGGGACTGGTGACGGGCGGGCTCCTGGTCGCGGGCGGCGTCGCCGGGGCGATGCCGAGCGACAAACTCTGCGGCGCGTCCGACGTCGAGGTGACCGTGACCCCGGATCCGTCGCACTCGACGGGCCACGAGGCTTACGTCCTCACCTACACCGCGACGTCGCCGACCACGAACTGCAAGCTCCAGGGCGCGCCGACCGCGCTGTCGTTCGTCTCGGACGGGCAGCCGGTCGACGACGTCGCCGTCGTGCCCGACGCCACCGCGGCGAACGCGGCACCGGTGAATCTCCGCGAGGGACACCCTGCCGTGTCGCGCATCGTGCAGGCCTCCGCCGAGGCGCCGAACCCGCGCACCCCGACGACGATCACCTTCGACCTGCCGACCGGGCCGGATGGCGTTCCCGTCGTCGCGAGCTGGCCCACCGGTGAGCCGCTGAAGGGCGCCACCGTCCAGGTCACCGCCGTCACCGCCTGAATCCCGCCGAACGAGGAGGAAACCATGTCCGGCAAACAGATCAAGCGTGTTTCCCTCGGCGTCGCGGTGCTGACCGGAACGCTCGCGCTGACTGCGGTCGTCCCGGCCCAAGCCGCCACGGAGCGGTGCGGGACGGAGGATCTCGCGGTCTCGCTGGGGCAGCCGAAACAGCTCGAAGAGGCGACAGGTCAGTACGACGTCCCGTTGACGTTCAAGAACATCTCGTCGCGCGCCTGCGGTCTGCACGGGGTACCCGGCGTCGACCTGCTCGGACCGGACGATCCGAACGGACCCGTCTACCACCTGCCGCGCGTGGACGACGGTGTGCGCGTCAACGAGGTCCCGCCGGGATCGACGGCGACCGCAACCGTCACCGTGCTGTCCCGGACGGAGGGCTCGGCCGGCAGCGGTGGCTCCGCCTCCTGGACGCCTTCGAAGCTGGTGACGATCCCGCCGGGACAGAGTGAGGCGCTGAGCGTGGACTGGCCGTCCGACCTGCCGGTGCTCCGTCAGGACGCTGCCACGCGTCCGGGCAGCTGGGTCAACGGAATCCTCGCCGACCCGTTGGCGAGCTGACGCGGGTCAGGCCGGAGGGCAGGGCCAGGCCAGCCGGACCATGGTGCCGGTGGGCGTGCTCGTCACCGAGGCTTCCGGCGCGAAAGCGCGGATGATCGGCAGACCACGCCCACCGTCCGGCCGCCTGCCGTCCCGCCAGCGTCCCTCGTCGGCGACGGTGATCTTGATGTAGCCGTCTTCGTGGGTGGCGGTGATGGTCATGACGTTGTCGTCGGTGCCGTCCGGGTAAGCGTGCTTGACCACGTTCGTCATCGCTTCGTAGGCGGTGAGCTTGAGATCCTCGGCCAGTTCCCGGGGGAGGCCGCGTTCGAGCGCCCAGCTCGCCAGACGGTCCCGCAACGCGGCTGCCTGGGCGGGCACGGCGGCGACCGCCAGGACCAGCTCGTCGGCGCCTGTAGGCCTGTCGCGCACCGGCTCGTCGATCGGCATCACGGAGCACTCCTCCTAGTCCGCCGCGGTCGAAGACCGCCGGATCCATGGACAAGGCTAAGGCACCGCCGGAATCGGGACGCGAGTGCCGCGCGGAGGTGCGGCGCCATCCGATATGTTCGGGAGACTCGGTGTACCGATCGTGAGGGGTGGATGACGGTGACGAGTGGAGATGGCGACGACCGCGAAGTTCCGTTCTCGGTGTCCGTCGCCAGGCCCGATGGCGCCGCGGTGGTCATCGCGGTGGCGGGCGAAATCGACCTGACGACGTCCGAGGACCTCAAGGAGACGGTCGAGGAGGCGCTGGAACCCGCGCCCGGCAAACTCGTCGTCGACCTCGAAGGCGTGGAGTTCTGCGATTCCACCGGGCTGGCGACCTTGGTCAGGATCAACGACCGGTGCACCACGCAGGGCGTCGACCTGAGTTTCCTGCCGTCGCCCACGATCCGGCGATTGGCGCTGAAGACGGGGCTTTCCACGCTTCTGCCGCTCGCCGGATCCTGACCGCCGGATCAGTGGTTCGGCGCCGGGAAGGCGTGCGGGACTTCGCGGATCGCGCTGTCGAGGTAGCGGTACACGGGGATGTGGGCCTCGACGCCGAACAGGTGCAGCAGCCGTAGGACAGGCCGGGTGTCGGCGACGACGCCGGTGGTGCGGCGTTCGACGTGGGCGCGGGCTGCTGCGGACTCGATGACCCGCAGCCCGGCGACGCCGAGGAAGCTGACCTCGGTGAGGTCGAGCACCGTCGCGGCGGGAAGGCCGTCCCGGAGCGCGTGCTCGAGCCGTCCGGCGGTGGCTAGGTCGACCTCACCCACCGCGGAAACGACGAGCAGATCTTCACTCCATCGGGTTCTTTGGATCCGGAGAAGGTTCTCCACCGACGGGCGCTGTTGAGGAACGGCGGGGTGGATGACGGTGCGGAGGGCGGGGCCGTCGCGGCTGCCTCGTGTGAACGGAATACGGTCGGTCATGATGCTGGTCTCCCGGATAGCCGGGGACGAGACGGACAACGGGTAAGCCTGCACAACGGCTGCGCAAGTCAACTCGCCGCCGCGTCGCCCTGGTATGTCGCCCTGTGAAAGCAGCGGGGCCGCGGACATGCGGGTCGTTCGCGCGGGCTGGTGGACTCAACCTCACGTACTCCTCACCGTACGCTGCTCACTTCTCCTGGCAAGAGCGCGTACGGGATTCACGCTCACGCATGATCACTCGTCCAGGGCCTTTTCCCAGGTGAGGCCCCGGCACTCCACTGGGCGCGACACGCCGATCGCTAGGGTCGGCGCGAGTCGACTTCCGTCGTGTCTTCCCGTTCTCTTCTCGAGGCCTTCCACGCGGCCAGGACGCACAGGAGCGCCGCCACGAAACCGGCCGCGGTGAGGGTTCCGGCCCAGACGGCGCCGGTGCTGGCGAGAAGGTAAAGCTGGATCACGGCGGTGCACGTGTAGACGACCGCCAGTCCCAGCCACAGCCGTTGCGTCATCATCTCCCGTCTCCGTTCGCCTGGTACGGGAGGTCAATCGCGGCGAGGCGGGATCGGGTTACAGGTTGTTCGAAAGCGGTGGTTTCCTGGTGGCAGGCCGGGTTCCGTCCAGGTGTTCGTGAGTTTGCCCGTCGGGCGGGCCGGTGTCGCCGGGCGACGTTGTGACAGCCGCTGCGCCAGTTCCCGCCAGACCACCCGACTCGGTGCTTTCGGGGCCGTGCCGAGGGGCGCGGTGTCCGTGAAGGCCTCCTTCACTACCTTCAGGGCCAGGGTTTCGGCAAAGTCGCGTAAGCGGGTGTCGTGAGTGACGGGGGAGGATTCCGGCCGTTGAGTGTCCGGAATCCTCCCCCGTCACCGGTCGCGCCTGCCACGACCTTGATCAGCGGAGGATCCGGGACGTTGAGCGTCCCGGATCCTCCGTTGATCAAGGTCCGAGACCGTGCGTCCCCGGGCGACAATGAAGGAATTGGGACGTTCAACGTCCCAATTCCTTCATCGTCGCGCTCTGTCAGCCGCGGAACCACCACGTACGCCCGGTCAGGCGTGGGTAGGTAAACACCGGTCCGCTCTAACCCGAAACGCCACTCACGACCACGCGGGCCGCTCTGCGTGTGGGTGGTGTCGGGATCGCGCCGGTCCGGCGGCCAGGGGCATTCAAGGGACTCAGCGCGCCGCGTCGCGAAAGCCACTTTCGCAACCTTCAACGTTGCGAAAGTGGCTTTCACAACCTCCTTGACCAGCACAGAAGCGACTTTGCCGCGGCCCTGACCGGCTCCGCGCCGAAGGCCCTCCGGGCCTCAAGAACCGGCCACCCGGAAGAAGTCCACCAGCCCGTCGCCGGACCGGGAACTCCGCCGCCGCTCCCACCAGGTCCGGAACGGTGTGGACGCCATCGCGTGCTGCGTGTAGGACGTCATCATCGCGCGGTACACGTTCTCCGCCTGGTCCCACGTCAGCCGCTCCTTGCGCCACGCCAGTACCAGCCGCATCCGCATGGGGTCGCCCTTGAGCGGCCGGACGACCATGCCCGGCAGCTCCGGTGCGGTGGGTTCCACGAGCTGGACCGCCTGTCCGGCGGCGATCAGGGTCCGCCCGCCGCCGTTGGGGCATTCGAAGCGGATCCGCGGGGTGAACCCGGCGCGATGCGTCGCCGCGCGCAGTGACGTCAGCGAGCCGTCTTCGGGGCCCGGCGGTCCGATCCACGCTTCGTCCGCGAGCTCGGCGAGGTCGACCTCGAAGCCGTCGGCGAGCCGGTGCCGGGCGGGAAGGCCGATGAAGACCGGCACCCACGAGAACAGCACCCGATGCCCCAAATGCTTCGCCAGCGGCACTTCCTGGTCGTCGGACATGGCGATGACGGCGATGTCGAGGGTCGCGCGGGCCAGCGCCTGCGCCAGCACCGCGCTCGACGGTTCCAGATGGACGGTCACGTCCAGGCCCGGCAGCGCGTCGTCCAGCTGCTCGACGAAGGTCGGCAGACAGTCCATTTGGGACGATCCCAGCCGGACCGGGCCGTCGCCCAGCGCGCCGAGGAGATCGCTTTCGAACCGGTCGAATTCCACGAGCAGGGTCAGCGCGCGGCGCAGCGTCTGCTCGCCGAACGGAGTCGGCGTCACCCCCGTGTGGCTGCGGACGAACAGCGGCGCGCCGATCTGCCGTTCGAGCCGCTGGAGCAGCGAGGTCAGCGACGGCTGTGACATGCCCAGCGCGGCGGCCGCCTGCGAGAGGCTGCCCGCCTCGGCGATGGCGCAGATCGCCCGCAGGTGCCGGATCTCCAGGGCCATAGGCGGAGTCTATCGCCGCCGGTCATTACGTCCCGGCCGTTCGCGGTGTGAAGGTGCGACCACGACCGTGTCTACCTGAAGGGGGAGCCGATGACCGGCGACCGAACCCGGCCGGATCTGCGCGCGCTGCTGGCCGCCAAAGGGTTCCGGAACTGGATCAGCGACGGCTGGGAGCCCGCCGACACCACCGTCGACGTGCCGGCCGGGACCGCCGAGGCCGCCGCCGCGCATCGCGGCAGACTGTCGGCGGAACTGCCCGGTCAGCGGATCGCGCTCGCCGCCGGACGGGCCGTCGTGCGGTCCAACGACACCTACCACGGCTTCCGCGCCGACAGCGACTTCGTCTGGCTCACCGGCTGCCAGCGCGAGGGCGCGATCCTGGTGCTGACCCCGGCGGGGGACAGCCACCACGCCACGCTGTACGTCCCGCGCCCGGCCGAGCCGGACGAGCCCGACTTCGTGGGCGACGCCGACACCAGCCCGCTGTGGGTCGGCACCGCCGCCGGGCCCGCCGCGTACGGGGACACGCTCGGTATCGAATGCCGTCCGCTGGAGGACCTCCCGCACGGCTTGCGGGGGCGGAACCCTAGTTTCCTGGTCGGCGCCGGGGTCGATCCCGCGCTGGACGCGTACGGCTTCGGCCACAGCGAACGGCTCCGGACGGTTCTCGCGGACCTGCGCCGGATCAAGGACGACTGGGAGATCGGCCAGTTGCGCGACGCCGTCGACGCCACCGCGCTCGGGTTCGCCGACGTGCTGGCCGCGTTGCCGGAGGCGGTCCGCGGCGGCGGTGAACGCTGGCTGCAGGGCACTTTCGACCGGCGCGCCCGCACCGAGGGCACCGGCCCCGGTTACGCCTCCATCGTGGCGGCCGGGCCGCACGCGCCGATCCTGCACTGGACGCGTTGCGACGGGCAGGTGACCGAGGACAGCCTCCTGCTGCTCGACGCGGGAGTCGAGCTGGATTCCTTGTACACGGCGGACATCACCCGCACGTTCCCGGTCGGCGGGGAGTTCACGACGGCCCAGCGCGACGTCTACGACCTGGTGTACAAGGCACATCTCGCGGCACTGGCGGAGGTGCGGCCAGGGCAGGACTTCGCCGCCTTCCAGACGACCGCGCTGGGCGTGCTGGCGTCGGGGTTGCACGATTGGGGTCTTCTCCCGGTGTCGGTGGACGAAGCGCTGTCGCCGGACGGGCAGCAGCACCGGCGGTACATCGTCTGCGGGACCGGTCATTTCCTCGGGCTGGACGTCCACGACTGCGCCTCCGCGAGTCCCGCGGCCTACCGTCAGGGAACGCTCGCCGAGGGCATGGCGCTGGCGGTGGAACCGGGTCTGTACTTCCACGCCGGTGACCGCACGGTGCCGCCGGAACTGCGCGGCCTCGGCGTCCGCATCGAGGACAACGTCGTGGTCACCGGATCGGGGCACGAACTGCTTTCCTCGGCCTTCCCCTCGACCGCCGACGAGATCACCGCCTGGGTCCAGGCCGCGAGAGGCTGAAGGACGCTTTCCCCATGTCCGACGCGGTGAAGGGGACTTTCCCTGCATGACATGCGGGGAAAGTCCCCTTCAGCCCCGTCAGTACGAGATGGTGTGCCCGGCGAGGATCCGCTCGGCCGCGCCGGTCGTGGAGAGCCCGGCGGCGGGCCGGTCTTCGGTGAAGTACTCACGGAAGTCCTGGCTGAAGTCGCGGGTCATCAGCGCGATCGTGCGGTTCCAGTTCCCGCCGTCCGGCCCGCCGGTCGCCCACAGGTCCAGCAGCGACGAGCCGACCCGGCCCTGCACGGTGTCGCCGGCGTCCCAGCCGGGTGTCGAAGCGTCGTTCCGGAAACTGTAGGAGCCACCGTTGTCGTAGACGTAGCGGTAATCGCCGAGGGCGTAGGCGGCGACGGCGTCGGCGAACCCTTCGGTCCACGCGCACGACTCCGAACTGTGCTTCTCGATGTAGTGCGGGTTGCAGTTGTCGACCACGGGGAAACCTCGCCCGTAGAGCTGCCATTGCAGCCAGTGCCCGGCCTCGTGGAGTACGAGATGCTTCGAGTCCGGCATCGTCGCGCCGAGGAAGACGTAGTTCGTGTTCGGGTAGTCCCAATAGCCTCCGTCGGCGACCTTCGGATCCCAGACGAAGGTGATCTGGTCGCACCGGCCGTCGGACTGCCGGGCGGTCCAGCAGGACGAAACGGGGTTCGCACGCTTCCAGTAGAGGACGTTGAGCGTGTCCACCACCTTCCACGCGCGCTGCAGCGTGGAAGGCACCTTCACCGTGCCGAGGTCCTGGGTGCCGGACACGTTCGTGCGGCGGGCCGAGTCGAAGGTGTAGTCGGTGGTGTTGTTCGCGGCCTTGACGACCCGCCACATCGAGGTGCTGCTCGACCGGAACCGGACGTAGGCCTCGGCCAGGGAAGCGTTGTGGCAGGCGGTGAACCGGCCGTCGGACGCGCCGGTGATTCCCGCGGCGAGTCTGCTCGCCGCGCCGGAGCCGGTGCGCCCCCACAGTTCCCAGTTCGCGTTCCGCGCCACTTGCGTGCGCACGGGTTTGCTCGTCCCGGCTTCGGCGTCGAGATGGTCGAAGGCGAGTGTGCCGGTGAGACAGGCGTTCGCGGCCGCCGTCGCCGGTGTGGTGGCCGCGAAGGCGGTCAGCCCGAGGGTGGTGATGAGCACCGCGCCGAACGCTCGAAGCCGTCGGCCCGTGGATCTGCGGATCAGCTGCACGGGAATCTCCTCGCTGGAGGGAACGACGGTGCGCCCGTGACCCTGTGTCGACGGTGACACACCGGTTGGTGAACGAGTTTCATCGCGGCCTGAGCCGCCCACCATCGCGTCGGCCCATCGGCCGCGGCTATGCCCTCCCCGGGAGAAGGCGTGTCATGATGTCCGCGAGCTCGATCGGCAAAGCGAACGATTCGCCCTCCGGTCGTACGGTCTGACGAACGACAGGGGATAAGCGGTGGAGGACGAGACGCCCTCGATCCGGGACATGCTGGCGGTCAACCTGCGGGCGGCCAGGGCGGCGCGGGGGATCTCGCTGTCGGAGCTGTCGCGGCGGTCGGGCATCGGCAAGGCGACGCTGTCGCAACTGGAGTCCGGCGGCGGGAATCCGACCATCGAGACCGTCTTCAGCCTGTCCCGGGTGCTGGAGGTGGCGATCTCCGACCTGCTCGACCGTCGGGCCGGTGGCGCGCTCACCGTGGTGCGCGGCGCCGACGTCGAGGTGCTCAGCGGCGAGGGTGTCGATCTCCGGCCGCTGCGGCGGATCGAGACCGGTGACGGTGTCTTCGAGGTGTACGACCAGGTGGTGCGCGGTGACGCGCCGCAGCGCTCGCAGGGGCACGTGGGAGTCGAGCACACCGTCGTGCAGTCCGGCTCGCTGCGCGTCGAGGTGGCGGGCCGGACCGTCGAGGTCGGCCCGGGGGACTACGTCGCCTTCGACGCCCGTGAGCCGCATTGCTACACCGCCCCGGAGGGGCCGGTGCACTCGGTCCTGCTCTTGCAGTACCGCGCCGACGAGCGGCTCGACGGCAGGCCGCATCCGGTACTGAAGGGCTGACCGCTCCCGAGGTATTGACACTTCTCCGGGGCGGAACCTACCCTCCGATCGTTCGCTTTACCGAACGCTGGAGGGTCGATGAACCGAACGCGCGTGGTGGTACTCGGCGCCGGTATCGTCGGCGCCGCGTGCGCCCGTGAGCTGAGCCGGGCGGGCTTCGACGTCGTGGTCGTGGATCGTGGCCGTCCCGCCGGGGGAACCACCTCGCACGGCGAGGGCAACATCCTCGTCTCCGACAAGGGACCCGGCCCCGAGCTCGAACTCGCGAAGCTGTCGACAGGGCTCTGGCCCCGGGTGGTCGCCGAGATCGCCGACGAGGACGCGCGCGCAGCTTCGGGGATCGAGTACGACCCCAAGGGCGGCATCGTGGTCGCCACCACGGACGACGGCGCCCGGGCTCTCACGGCGTTCGCCACGTCGCAATCCGGCGTCCGCGCGGAACCGTTGTCCCTCAAGGAACTCGCCGAAGCCGAACCCGCGCTGACCCGCGAGGTGACCGCCGCGTTCCACTACCCGGAGGACGCGCAGGTCCAGCCCGCGGGCGCGGCGCTGGCCCTGCTGGGATCCGCGTTGCGCCACGGCGCCCGGCTGCGGTCCGGCGTGGAGGTCGTCGGCGCGTCCGTCCACAAGGGACGGATCACCGGCGTCCGCGTGCCCGGCGAGGTCATCGAGGCCGACGTCGTCGTGAACGCGGCGGGCCCGTGGGCCGGCCAGGTGTCGGCGCGACTCGGCGCTCCGATCGCGATCCGCCCGCGTCGGGGCGAGGTACTGGTGACCACGCCGATGACCGGTGTCGTCCGGCACAAGGTCTACGACGCCGATTACGTCGGCGCGGTCGGTGCGGATTCGGGAGAACTGCAGACCTCCGCCGTCGTCGAATCGACCTGGGGCGGCACCGTGCTGATCGGTTCGTCACGCCGCCGGGTGGATTTCGACGACGCGATCCGCCCGGACGTGCTGAGCGCCATCGCGGTCAAGGCCCTGCGGTTGTTCCCGGCGCTCGCCGACGTCGCGGTGATGCGGGCCTACGGCGGATTCCGGCCCTACGTCGACGACCACCTGCCGGTCCTCGGTGAGGATCCGCGGCTGGGCAACCTCTGGCACGCCACCGGGCACGAAGGCGCCGGTATCGGGCTGAGCGTCGGCACCGCGCTGTTGCTGCGCGAGCTGCTCACCGGGACGGAACCCGCGATGCCGGTCGACGAATTCACCGTCGACCGTCCGGCGGTACTGGCGGGAGCGGCCGCATGAGCGACCGGCCGATCCGGATCACCATCGACGGCGAAACGCTGACCGGGATCGACGGCCAGAGCGTGGCGGGCGTGCTGCTCGCCGCCGGACGTATCTCTTGGCGCACCACGCGTTCCGGCGCACCGCGTGGCGTGTTCTGCGGGATCGGCGCGTGTTTCGACTGCCTGCTCACGGTCAACGACGTGCCCGACGTCCGCGCGTGCCGGCGTCCGGCCGTCGACGGCGACGAGATCCGCACCCAGACCCGGGAGGAGCACGCGTGAGCCGGCACGTGGTGATCGTCGGCGCCGGGCCCGCCGGGCTCGCGGCCCTCGAACACGCCCTGCGGGCCGGTGCCCGCGTCACGGTGCTGGACCAGGCGGAATCGCCCGGCGGCCAGTACCACCGCATGCCGCTGGGGGCTGACGCGACACGGCGACAGGGGTTCGATCGCCGCCTGCTCGCGCATCCCCGGTGCCAGTGGTGGCCAGGGTCCACCGTCTGGGCGTTCGACCGGGTGGAAAGCCGCCTGCACCTCCTGCGAGGACAGTCCGACGGTGGCGGACGTCGACGGCTGACCCTGGTTCCCGACGCGCTGGTCCTCGCGACCGGCGCGCACGATCGCACCCTGCCGTTCCCCGGCTGGGAATTGCCCGGCGTGTACACCGCGGGCGCGGCGCAAGCGCTGGCGAAGGGGGAGCGGGTCGCGATCGGCGAACGGGTCCTCGTCGCCGGTGCCGGGCCGTTCTTGCTGCCGGTCGCGGAATCGCTGCTGCGTGTCGGGGCCGAGGTGGTCGCGGTCCTCGAGGCGAACCCGTTCGCGACCGTCCGAAAAGGATGGTCGTCGCGTCCGTGGCGCCTGGCCGCCCATGTCGGCAAGGCGGGGGAGCTGGCGCGTTACGCCGCGACGCTGGCCCGCCATCGCGTCCCGTACCGGCCGGGCCGCGCCGTGATCGAAGCACGCGGCACGGACCGGGTCCGCGAGGTCGTGACCGCGAAGGTCCGCGCGGACTGGTCGATCGTCCCCGGCACCGAACGAACGCACGAGGTCGACGCGGTCTGCGTCGGTCACGGCTTCGTCCCGCAGCCGGAGCTGGCCGTCGCCGCGGGCTGCGTCCTGGACGGTGGATTCGTGCGGGTCGATCGCACCCAACAGACCACAGTGGACGGTGTGTTCGCCGCGGGTGAGATCACCGGAATCGGCGGCGCGATCACCGCCGCGGCGGAGGGGGCGGTGGCGGGATGCGCCGCCGCCGGGGCGGAGCCCGCACCGGCCTTGATCCGTGCGCGCGACCGCGCTCGCGCCTTCGCCGAACGCCTCGCCACGGCTCATCCGATCGGATCGGCCTGGCGAGGCTGGTTGCGGGAAGAAACGATCGTCTGCCGTTGCGAGGAAACGACTTACGGCGAATTGACGCGTGCGGCCGGGGACCCGGCCTGCCCCGGCTCGCACGCCCTGAAACTCGGCACCCGGGCAGGCCTCGGCCCATGCCAGGGCCGGATGTGCGGCCCTACCGTGTCCGAACTCTGCGGTGGTACCGAGCGGCACCACCGCCCCGTCGTCCAGCCGATCCGGCTCGGCGAGCTCGCCGCCCGAACCGAAGGAGAACCTGAATGAGCACCCGCGATCTCGGTGGCGTCGTCGTCGCGACCGCCCTCCCGTACCGGGCGGACGAGAAGGCGCCCGCCGGGCTGGCCGTGGACTACGACGCCTACGCCGCGCACTGCCGCTGGCTGATCGACAACGGCTGCCGGGGTGTCGGCCCGAACGGTTCCCTCGGCGAGTACTCCTCGCTGACCGACGAGGAACGCCGCCGCGTCGCCCGCACCGCGATCGAGACCGTCGGCGCGGACGGGATCGTCGTCGTCGGTGTGCACGGTCCCGGCTCGCATCAGGCCAGGCACTGGGCGGAGGTCGCGGCCGAGGACGGCGCCGGCGGCCTGCTCTGCCTGCCGCCCACGATGTACCGCGCGAACCGCGGCGAGGTGCTCGCGCACTTCGAGGCGGTGGCGTCGGTCGGCCTGCCGGTGATGGTCTACAACAACCCGATCGACACCAAGGTCGACCTCACGCCCGCCTTGCTGGCCGAAATCGCGGAGATCGACAACGTGGTCGCGGTCAAGGAGTTCTCCGGTGACGTCCGGCGGGTGCTGGAGATCCGCGAGCAGGCACCGGGTCTCGATGTGATCAGCGGCGCCGACGACGTCGTGCTGGAAAGCCTGCTGATGGGCGCGACGGGCTGGTTCGCCGGCTTCCCCAACGTGTTTCCGGCCGAGTCGGTGCGCCTGTTCGAACTGGCGCGATCCGGCAAGCTCGACGAGGCCAGGGCGCTCTACGAACCACTGGTGGCCGCGTTCCGCTGGGACTCGCGCACCGAGTTCGTCCAGGCGATCAAGCTCGGGATGGACCTCGTCGGCCGCTACGGCGGTCCGTGCCGTCCGCCCCGGGGGCCGCTGACCGGCGAACACCATGAGCGGGTCACCGCCGACATGCGCCGCGCTCTCGCCTCGCTGGGGGTGGAGTAGATGAGGTCGATCCGGTCGATCACCGCCGTCGACTCGCATACCGAGGGCATGCCGACGCGGGTGGTGACCGGCGGGGTCGGCGTCATCCCCGGTGACACCATGGCGGAACGCCGCCGGTACTTCATGGAACATCTGGACCACCTGCGGCGGTTCCTGATGAACGAGCCGCGCGGGCATTCCGCGATGAGCGGCGCGATCCTGCAGCCGCCGACGCGCCCGGACGCCGACTGGGGCGTGGTGTACATCGAGGTGTCGGGCTGCCTGCCGATGTGCGGGCACGGCACGATCGGCGTGGCGACCGTACTGGTGGAGACCGGCATGGTCGAGGTGACCGAACCGAAGACCGTGGTGCGCCTGGACACCCCGGCCGGGCTCGTGCACGCCGAGGTCGACGTCCGGGACGGCCGGGCGGAACGCGTCAAGCTCCGCAACGTCGCCTCGTTCCTCGCCGAACGCGATGCCGTCGTCGAGGTGCCGGGGCTCGGCGAGGTGCGCTACGACCTGGCCTACGGCGGTAACTTCTACGCCATCCTCGAACTGTCCCAAGTGGACATCCCGTTCGATCGGGCGGAGAAGGACCGGATCCTTTCAACGGGGCTGGACATCATGGCGGCGATCAACGACCAGCGCCCGCCGAAGCATCCGGCCGACCCGCTGATCGGCGGCTGCAAACACGTCCAGTTCCTGGCCCCGGGTTCGGACGCCCGTACCTCGCGGAACGCGATGGCGATCCACCCCGGCTGGTTCGACCGGTCGCCGTGCGGCACCGGCACCTCGGCCCGGATGGCCCAGCTGCACGCCCGCGGGGAGCTGCCGCTGCACACGCCGTTCGAGAACAGCTCGTTCATCGGGACCACGTTCACCGGCGAACTGGTCGCCGAGACCACCGTCGGCGGGGTCCCCGCCGTGGTGCCGGAGTTCTCCGGTCGCGCGTGGATCACCGGCAACGCCACCTACCTGCTGGACCCGGACGACCCGTTCCCCGCCGGCTTCGTCCTCTGACCCGCATTTCGTCCTCTGAATGCGATCCTTGCACGCGCAAGTACCGCATTCAGAGGACGAAACGCGTCAGGCGGAGACCACGGTCCCGGCCTGGATGACGTGCCGGAACTTCTCCGGCTCGGCGAGGACGCCGATGTCTTCCAGCGGGTCCCGGTCCACGACGAGCAGATCCGCGTGCGCGCCGGGGTCCAGGGTGCCGATCTCGCCGGTCAGGTTCAGCAGGTCCGCCGCCGTCGACGTCGCGGAGCGGACGACCTCCAGCGGTGACTGGACCTCGCCGCGCAGCCGGAACTCGTGGTTCTGGTGCCGGTGCATCCCGCCGAGCAGGTCGGTGCCGTACACCAGCTTCACGCCGCCGCGCGCGGCTCGCTCCAAAGCGGCCAAGCCCGCCCCGAGGACCTCGTCGACCTTGCGCCAGCTGGATTCCGGCAGCCCGTGCTCGCGCCCTTCCTCCTTCAGCGCCCAGTACGTGACCAGAGTGGGCACGAGGTACGCGTCGTGCCGGAGGAACAGTTCGACACTGAGGTCGTCGATCAGGTTGCCGTGCTCGATCGACCGGACGCCCAGTTCCAGCGCCCGGTTCACCGCGCGGGCGGTGTAGGCGTGCGCGGCGACGTAGCGGTTGGCCGACTCCGCCTCCTCGACGATCGCGCGCAGTTCCTCGGCGGAGTACTGCGTCGAGTCGATCCGGTCGGTGGGGGAGGCGACGCCGCCCGAAGCCATCACCTTGATGTGGTGCGCGCCCTTGCGCAGTTCGTCGCGCGCCGCCGCGCGGACCGCGTCGACACCGTCGGCGACCCGGCCGAGACCCGCGCAGCACGGATGGTCTTCGCTGACGTGGGCGCCGCGGGTGCGGCTGTCGCCGTGCCCGCCGGTCTGGCTGAGCGCCCGCCCGCAGAACAGCAGGCGCGGGCCGCGGAATAGGCCCTCGGCCTGCGCGTCGGCGAGGCCGTAGTCGGCGCCGGAGGCGTCCCGGACCGTGGTGAAGCCCCGGTCCAGCATCCGGCTCATGGTGCGAGCGCTGTGCGCGGTCACGTAGGTCGGCGACGACGCGGGAAGCGAGCCCAGATCCGCGGTCGACGCGGTCACGTGCACGTGGGCGTCGACGAGACCGGGCAGCACGAACGCGCCGCGCAGGTCTTCGGTCCGCGCGTCGTCCGCGCTGAGACCGGGGCCGATCTCGACGATCCGGCCGTCGGCGCACCGGAGGTCTCCCTCGGTGTACTCGCCCTTGAGCGGGTCTAGCAGACGGGCGTTGCGCAGCAGCAGCGATCCGGTCATCGGGTTTCCTCCAGGAGTTCGCGCAGGGCCGGGACCGCCAACGGTGCCAGAGATCGGGCCGCCGCGACGGAATCGTCGTCGTAGCGGCCTTCGGCGTCGAGGATGTTGAGGACACCGAGGGTGCGGCCGTCGTCCACCACCGGCACGTTGATCACCGCGCCGCAGCCGAGCCTGTCGATGAGCTCGTGGTCGGCGAAGATCTCCCGCACGGCCGCGCTGTCCGGGCCGAAATAGGGTTCCTGCCCGGTGACGCACCGCTCCAGCCAGCCCGCCGCCACCTCGACGGTCTTCTCGCCACCGACCGGGTACTCCGCCGGGTGACTGCTGTGCACCCGCCGCAGCGCTCGCCGTTCGGGCACCCAGGCCAGCACGGTGAACAGCCGTACGCCGATGGTGGCCCGGGTCTTGTCCTCCACGGTGGACAGTGACACGGTCACTTCGTCATCTCCTTCGCGGTTTCCACGGGCTTGCCGTGTTCGGTCAGTTCTTCCAGGGAACGGCCGGCGGTGGACAGGCCGAACACGACCACGCACACCACCCCGGCCGCCAGGACTGCGGTGGTCAGGCCGAAGACGCCGGCGAAGCCGAGGCTCGCCGCCGACAGGCCGATGATCGTCGGGGCCAGGATGCTGCCGACCCGGCCGAACGCGCTGGACAGCCCGGTCCCGCTGGCGCGGATCCAGGTCGGGAACACCTCGGGGGTGTAGGAGTACACGCCGGCGTAGGTGCCGTTGAGGAAGAACGACAGCACCGCCCCGGCGAGGGTGATCGACCACGGCGCGTCCATCTGGCTCAGCCAGAACGCGCTCACCGCCGAACCCGCGAGGTACAGCGCGATGGTGTGCTTGCGGTCGAGCCGTTCCGAAAGCCACGCCGCGGAGAAGTACCCGGGGATCTGCGCCAGATAGATGATGATCGAGAACTCGAAGCTCTTGGTCACGGTGATGCCGCGTTCGACGAGCAGCGTCGGGATCCAGGAGAAGAAACCGTAGTAGGAGAACGTGATCACGAACCACACGGTCCAGATCACCGCGGTGCGGCGCGCCATCGCGGGGCTCCACAGGAACTTCAGCGCGCTGAAGAGGTTGACCTTGGGGGTTTCGGTCGCGGGCTGGGCTTCGGCCTCGGGGACGGCCGGGAGTGCCTGCCCGGTCGCCTTTTCGACGTCCCGCTCCAGTTTCGAGACGATCTTCTCGGCCTCGGCGTGCCGTCCGTTCGCGACCAGGAACCTCGGTGACTCCGGCAGCGATCGGCGCCACCACAGCAGCATGACGATCGGCAGCGCGGTGATGAGCTGCGCGACCCGCCAGCCTTCCGGCACCGTCGGGACTACGAACCGTCCGATGAGCGCAGCCATGACGAACCCGAACGAGAAGAACCCGGCGAGCGCGCCGACGAACCAGCCGCGGCGTTTGGCCGGGACGAACTCCGACAGGAACGGCGCGATGATCGCGCTTTCGGCGCCCGCGCCCGCCCCGGCCAGCACCCGGGCGCCCAGGAAGATCTCGTAGTTGGGGGAGAAGGCGGCGAGGACGGAGAACACCGCGTAGAAGGCCAGCGCGTACATCATGACCTTCTTGCGGCCGATGCGGTCGCCCAGCAGGCCGGCGGCGATCGCGCCGAAGAGGAAGCCGAACGGCGTCGCCGAACCGATCAGCCCGAGCTGCCCGTTGTCGAGGCCCCAGGCCGCTTTCGCGCTCGGCAGGAGGAAGGCGACCACGGCGGAGTCCATGCCGTCGAAGGTGTAGCCGAGCCCGCCGATGAGCAGGAGTTTGTAATGGGGACGGCTCAGCGGGAGCCGGTCCAGTCGTGCCAGAAGCGTCATGGGGAACGCCTTCCGTGGTTCGGGCGACGAGGAGTGCGGACAACGTATACTGCGTTTCGACAAAACTGCAATGGTTGTTGCAAGTGGTCCGATGGGCACGATGCGTTACCGTGACGCGGTCGAGGGAGGGCGTGCGTGACAGAGACGGGAATCGACGACGGATTCGAGGCGTGGCTTCGGGAACGGACGCCGGAACGCGGCCTGCGGCCGAAGTCGGCCGCGGTGCTCGAAGTGCTGGTCTCGCAACCGCGGCGGGCGTCGTTCGGCTCGACGGCCGAGCTCGCCCAGCTCGCCGGGGTCAACGTCGCCACGGTCACCCGCACCGCGCAGGCGCTCGGGTTCGCCGGTTGGCCCGCGCTGCAACAGGAATTGCGGGCGCGGTACATGTCGTCGCTGAGCGCGCCGCAGGTGGCCGAGGAGCACCGGGACGTCGACTCTCCCGGGTCGGCGTCGCTGCGCCGTGACCTCGACAGCCTCGCTCTGCTCAACCGGCGGTTCGCCGAGGACGAGATCCGCAACGTCGCGGAGGCCGTCGCCGCCGCGCGCCGGACGCTCGTCATCGCCGATGGCAGTTACGCCGCCGTCGGGATCGCCTTCGCGCACAACGCCCGGCTCGCCGGTTACGACGTCCACGCGATCACCGCCGGAGACGCCGAACTCGCCAACGCCACGGCGAAACTCTCCGCCGAAGACGTGCTCATCGCGATCAGTTTCTGGCGGCTGTACGAAAGCACCGTGCTCGCGGCGAACGAGGCCAAAGCCAGGGGAGCCCGCGCCTTCGCCATCACCGACGCCGCCAGTCCCGCGCTCGCGGGCGCCGTCGAACAGGTGCTGATGGTGCCGGCCGAGGGCGTGACCTTCTTCCCGTCGCTGACCGCGGGTATGAGCCTGGTCCAGGCGATCGTCGCGCAGCTCGCCGCCGTCGATCCGGTTCTTACCGGGGAATCCATCGAAGCGGCCGAGGCCATGTGGTCGCGGTTCGATCTGCTGCACCGCCGTCCAGGGGCAGCCGAACGGTCTGTGTCGAAAAGGCCGACCGGTCGAGGCGTCTCCGCCGGATGACCGATCCGCCGGCCCCGGTCGGCGGGTGATCCTGGTTCCAGGCCGCCGGAACAGGTGGCACGGGGACGAGGAGGCAGACATGACGATCTTCGCGACTTTGGGCGCTTACGCCGGGTTCGCACTGCTGGTGCTGATGGCGGCGACCCCGCTGCTGGTCGAACTCGACCAGCGTTTCCCGGTCGCCCGTCAGGCCAAGGCCGCCAAAGCGGCCGAACGGGAACACCGGGTGCCCGCCGGACTCGCTTCGGCGTGACGCAGAGCACAGATCGTCGCGTGGGGCTACCTCACGTGAGTGATTCCGAACCTGTGAAGTCGTAACTTTGTGTCGCGCTATGGAACGCTGAGTGACGTGACCGTGGATCTCTGCAGCAACGCCCAACCCGCCGACGCCTTCGCGGAATTCCGGAGGAACGTCGACGACCTGGCCCAGGCGTACATCGACGCCTGCCGTCAGGGCCGCGCTCCGGGCGACGCCACTCTCGACCTCCTGCAACAGGTTCACCGCGAGGACCGGAACTGGGTCGTCGTCCATCTGACTTTCGCCATCGCCGCTCTCGCGCATCAGCGAGCTCTGGCCGAAACCGTCACCCGGCCAGGTGGCGTAACGGGTGCTCCGGAGCGAGCGTTGTTAGCTTCCGCGAGTGACTGATCCGACCATCTCCGCGGTCATCGCGGTGTTCGCGGGTTTCGTGCTCGCGGGCCTCCTGGCCGTCCCGTATGTCGCCGCGAGCTACCGGCGACGCGGTGAACTCGGGTTCTGGCGGGTTCTGCTGGTCTTCGGTTTCCTGGTCTACGTCATGTCCTTGTGGACGTACACGCTCTTGCCCATTCCGGAGACGACGGCGTCGTGGTGCGCCGGGCACGCGTCCAGTCACCTGCAACCGCGCCCGTTCCAGTTCGTCGCCGACATCCACCGCGAACAGGCCGGGGCCGGTCTCCGGGCGTTCCTGCGCAATCCCGCCGTCCAGCAGGCGGTGTTCAACATCGCGCTCTTCGTGCCACTGGGCATGTTCGTCCGCCATCTCTTCCGCCGGGGCTTCCTCACCACCGTCGCCATCGGGTTCGCGGTCTCGCTGTTCATCGAAGTCACCCAGCTCACCGGCGTCTGGTTCCTGTTCGAGTGCCCGTACCGGCTGGCCGACGTCGACGACCTGCTGATGAACACCCTCGGCGCCGCCGTCGGCTTCGGACTCGCCCCCTTGCTGCGGTTGCTGCCGGGGAACGAGCCGTCCGCGCCGCCGGGAGCGCCCCGGCCGGTCACCGCGCGCCGCCGTCTGCTCGGGATGGCCGTCGACGTGGTCTCGGTCGTCCTGCTCGGCACGACCGTCGGGATCGTGACGACCTTGCTGGCGGGCGAACCGAACACCGTGGTCACCGCGCTGATCGGCACCCTGTCGCCGGCTCTGCTCCTCCTCTTCGTCATCCCTGTCGCGGGCAACGGCGCCAGCTTCGGCCAGCGGGTCGTCCTGCTGCGCCCCGCCGGACCGGACGGCGGGAAACCCGCCCTGTGGCGGATGATCGTGCGGTTCTTGACCGGCTCCGGCGGCTATTTCACCCTGCTCACCCTGGCATCGGTGGTGAACGGCGGGTTCGAGCCGCTGGCGAACCTGTTGTTCTTCGTCAGCGGCATCCTCGCGATCCGGCCGCAAGGCCACAAAGGACTGTCCGGGCTCGTCGCCGGGCTGCGGATGGTCGACGCGCGCGCGATCGACGTCTCGGAGAAGCCGTCCGCCTCCGTCGACGTTCACAGTGGTGCCGGTCAGGACGGGGATGGCCGACGTTCTTGAGGGGTAAGGCCGGTTTGGCGTGTCCGGGGGTCGCTGGGTGCCGGCGTCGGGGACCGCAAGACCTGTGGTGAAGGGGACTTTCCGCGCGTGCGATGAGGGGAAAGCTCCCTTCGCCTCACCTTCACGGACTTGTCACCTGGCAGGACACCTGTGCCGAACGGTTCAAGAGAAACCTTGCCGAGGCGATTTCTTTCGGCTTGTCTCGCCTGACTGGGCGCCGGTTCTGAAGGGTGCGAAGGTGGCTTTCGCGACACCTCCTGCTCGCGGCTGGAACGTCCGCGCGGGCGTTCCAGCCGCTTCTGCCGTCGGCCACACGATCGGGTCGATCCTGCCGATCGCGCGAGTCATTCCGCCTGGCAGCGGGCCCGGACCGGAACACTCCGCGCGGTGAACGTGGAGTCGATGGACGACGTGGCCGACTGCCTGCTCTCGGTGGCCTGGAACATCTTCCCGTTGATGGGGAAACCTCCCGCGAGTCCGGGGAACCGGACGGAGGAGATCCGGACGCTCCTCGTCGACGCGTGTCACGACGCCGGGATGCGGGCCCGCGAATGGGCGGCGGCGCACGGAGCGGGAACCGAGGAAGATCGCCTTCCCTTCCTGCGGCTGGCGGAGATCGGGACGGACGCGAACCTGTTCCTGGGCATGGTTTCCGGCACGCTGGTGGCGGACGGCGAACGGGTCCGGCGCCGGTGGGCCGAGATCGAGGAACTCGTCCACGAGGCGGACGAACTCGCCGGACGGGTCAAGGGGCGGCCGAGGGATCGGCCGCCCCTCCCGGCGGGGTGATCAGTCCTTTTCCAGCGTCAGGTCGTAGCGGTTGAGCACCTCCTTGACGGGCTGGAAGAAGGTGGTGCCGCCCGAGCGGCAGTCACCGGAACCACCCGAGGTCATACCCTGCGCCTGCACCAGCTTCGTGCCGGAACCCGACGACGGACGGCTGACGAACGAGCCGCCGGAGTCACCCGGTTCGGCGCACGCGTCCGTCTGAGTCAGTCCCCGGACGACGTTCCCGTTGCCGTAGTTCACCGTCTGGTCCAGCGCTTCGACCCGTCCGCACTGCCAGTGGGTGGTGATCCCGGAGCGGCAGATCCGCCCGCCGACGCCGACGACGTCCGCGCCTTCGATCCGCACATCGTTACCGTCCTCGTACCGGTCGACCCGGGGCGGGGTGTCCACGTCGGAGTGGGTCACCTTGACGGTCCCGTAGTCGTTACCCGGGAAGGACGACTTCGCGACCTTGCCGATCGTGCCGTCGACGCCGTGCACGGTGCCGCCGAGTTCGGTGCAGTGCCCCGCGGTGATCACGTAGCGGTCGTCGTCGTCATAGGCGTTGAACCCGACCGAACACGCGCCGCCGCTGAAGTAGAGACCCTGTCCGCCGATCACGTCCCACAGCGGTCGTGGCGCGCTCTTCACCTGCTCCACCCGGACCGGGACTCCGGCGGAGGCGGCCCACGCCCGGCCGGTGGCGTCGCCGCCCACCACGCTGACGACGACGTCGTTGGCCACGACGTCGATGTACCAGCCCGCGACCGAGCCGGGCAGGCTCACGGTTCTGTTGTCCAATGTGGACTGAATATGCTTCAGTTCGGCCGTACTGTGCCGCAGCACCTTCGGGACGGCGCCCGCCGCCCGGATCCTCGCCGACTGGGCAGCGTCGGTGGTGCCGACGACCAGTTCGCCGGTCGCCGTGTCCAGCCAGGACCCGGCGAACGCGGCGCCGAGCGACGTACCGAGTTTCTGCTGTGCGGCGGCCAGGGTGGCCGGACCCGCCGCTTCGTTCAGCGCCGGGGACGCCGAAGCCGGGGTCGCGAACGCGGTGACGGCTGCCGCGGCTCCGATCAGGACGGTGAAGGTGCGCAGAGGACGTCGTATCACGAAAACCTCCAGATATCGCGGGAATGCTTCGCGGGGTGTACAGCGAGAATCGACGTTACGACAGCGCGGTCCCGTTCGAATGCCGCCGAATGAGTAGCGCCTGCAATTCCCCTTTCCGGCGCAAAGGAGCGCGCCATTTCCGGGTGTCGCTCACTCTTGTGAGTGGAGAATGCCCGATTTACCGTCCCCGATGTGTTGTCCGGTCCACGACAATCCGCGACGGGGGTGTGGCATTCGGGAAAAGGCCGGTTCCGCGTTCGTCACCTGATTGTGTGCGGCTGAACCCGTTTGCCCGCTTTGATGACGAACAGGTCTCGCTGCGCCGAACGTGCGACCTCTGTAACGCGGCTCGCGCACCTGCGGACTGATCTTTCGGTGACCCCGGAGCAGACGGAGGCCGTGGATGAAGATCGACCTGTTCAACGAGATCCAGAACCCGCGGCCGTGGCCCGAAGGACACGAGCGGCTCAGGTTCTCCCAGGCGATGGAACAGGCGGTCCTCGCCGACGAGCTCGGGTACGACTGCTGGTGGCAGGTCGAGCACCACGGTGCGGGGGAGTTCAGCCTGTCGTCCGCGCCGGAGCTGATGCTGGCCGCGCTTTCGCAGCGCACCAGCCGCATCCGGCTCGGTCATTCCGCGGTGCTCGCGCCCGGCCGGTTCAACCACCCGATCCGCGTCGCCGAACGCGCCGCGACCCTCGACCACCTCAGCGGGGGCCGGGTCGAACTCGGCCTGACCCGGTCGACGATCCCGGAGTGGCGCCTCTTCGGCATCGAACCGGACGAGGCGCGTGCCCAGACCCAGGAAGCGTTCGAAATGGTGCCGCGGATGTGGACTTCCGAACGGTTCTCCTACGAAAGCGCCGCCTATCGCGTCGACGACGTGCCCATCTCGCCGAAACCGGTCCAGAAACCGCATCCCCCGCTCTGGCAGGCGGCGGCGAGTCCGGCGTCGTTCGAGGAGGCGGGACGGCGCGGGGTGGGTGTCCTCGGCACGACGATGTGGGAATCGCTGGAACGCGCGGGACGGCTGATCAAGCTGTACCGGGACGCGGCCGGGCGCTGCGCGGATCCGGTCGGGGCGTTCGTCAACGACCAGGTCGGGTTCTTCACCTTCGTGCACTGCGCGGACACCGACGAGGAGGCGATGCGCAACGGTGCCGCCGCGGCCGCGGCCTGGTACACGGTGACGGCGCTGACGTTCTTCGAGGCCGCGAGCGAGTTCGTGCGCCTGAACGCCCGGCAGGAGGAGATCGTCACCGCGCCCGGCGGTGGCGGGCTCACCGGAGACTTCCTGCGCGGTGAGGCGTCGAACGCCCCGACGGAGGCGAACCTCCTCATCGCCCGGATCCTGCAGGGTGAGTCCGTGCCGGACGACGAGATCTTCACCGTGCTGAGCGAGCAGGACTCGCTGATCGTCGGCAGCCCGGAGACCTGCCGCAAGAAGCTGAAGGCCTACGCGGAACTGGGCATCGACCGGATGATGTGCCTGCAGCAGATCGGCGGCATCCCGCACGAGAAGGTGCTGAAGAGCATCCGCCTGATCGGTGAGCTGATCCCCGAGCTGGCCTGAGGCTCACCAGCAGGAGACGAGTCCGGTCGCGAACAGCAGTCCGGTGGCGAAGGCGGGCGGTGCCAGCAACGCGAGGGTGCCGCCCGCGACCGCTTTCGCCCGGGCCGGGAAACGGAACCGCCCGATGGGGTACGAGGTCAGCAGGCGCAGCCGGATCTCGGTGTCGCCGCCTGCCATGCCGAGCGCGCGGCGCGGCCCGTCCGCCGCGTGGATGGACAGCAGCGCCGAGCGCACGGTCCCGGATCCGTGCCGGGCGGCGGCGGCCCGGTCGGCGGCCAGTTCGACGAGCAGCCGGACGGCGCCCGGAAGTTCGCGCATGAGCGGGACGAACCGCAGCGCGCGGCCGAGGACGTCGGCCGAAGCGGTCAGAAGGTGATGCCTGCCGCGCAGATGAGCCCGTTCGTGGGCGAGGACGGCGTCCAGTTCGGGGCGTGAGAGCCGCGCGGCCAGCCCTTCGCTGGCGACGATCAGGCCGCCGAGGCTGTAGGCGATCGGACGGTCTTCGGGCAGCCACAGCGTCGGCCCCGGCCGGGCGCCGGACAGCCGGAGCACGTCGAGATGACGCCGGTGCAGGCGGATGCCGCGTTTCCGGCGCCGTGCCGACGCCACGGCCAGCCGGACCCCCGCGAGCACGAAGGCGGCGCCCGCGAATGTGGCGGCGACGGGGTCCAGACCGGGCAGGTCGCTGTGGCCCACCGCGGCCCAGCAGTCGTGGAGAACCCGCGTGATGGCCGTGGCGGGACCGTGGTCCGGCAGGACGAGGAGCAGGACGGCGCCCAAGGCGCCGGCGAGGACGCCGAGCGCGGTCAGCAGCCACCACGCGATCGCGGTGCCGGGGCTGATCCCGCCCGCGGTGAGCCTGCCGAGCACCCGCGGCGAGAACCAGCCGATCAGCACGACGCCGGACAGGAGCACCGCCGCCAGGATCATCGCTTGCCGGGCTTCCGCCGCAGCGCCCGCCGCAGGATGTCCGACTCCTCTTCGGTGACCGAACGCGCGAAATGCAGCAGCACGGATTCCCGGTCGTCCGAGGCGTCGAGGAGTTCGCGCAGGCTTTGCGCGGTGGCCTCCTCGCGGGTCGCCACGGCGCGATAGCGGTACGCGCGATTCTCCATCTCCCGCACGACCCATTCCTTGCGGTGCAGATTGTCGAGCACCGTCATCACCGTGGTGTAGGCGAGATCGCGGTGCTGGTTGATCGCCTCGAGAACCTGGCGCACCCGCAAGGGTTCCGCCGAATTCCAGAGCACGTCCATCACCGACGCTTCGAGTTCGCCCAGCCGTTGCATGACACCTCCGCCCGCAAGGATACTGCGCGCGTCCCGCTCAGCCGACGATGCGCCGGGCGCCCATCAGATGCCCGTCTCCCTTGACCGACCGGACGTCGACCAGTTGGCCCTCGGTCGGCGCGTCGACCATCTTGCCCGGCCCGGCGTACATGCCGACGTGATGGATCGCGCCGGGATCGCCGGTGCCGTCGTCGTAGAAGACGAGGTCGCCGGGGACGAGCTGGTCGAGCGGGACGGGTTTGCCGACGGTGTACTGCTGGCGGCTGGTGCGGGGGAGTGAGACGCCCGCCTGTTTGTACGCCCACGACGTCAGGCCGGAGCAGTCGAACTCGCTCGGCCCGGTGGCGCCCCATTCGTATTGCGAGCCGCGTTTGGACAACGCCGCCTGGAGCGCGTCGTTCGCGGCGCCGGGCGGGCCGAGATAGGAGCCCTTGTCCTGGACCTTGCCGAGTTTCGCCCTGTCCGGCGAGGGAAGGTCGCCGAGGGCTTCGCGGACCTTGGCGATCTGGGTGTCGAGGTCCTTCTTGCGCGTGCGGACCTGATCCAGCGCCAAGGTCGCGTCGTTCGCCGCGAGCTGGGCCGTCTCCCGCGCGCCCGCGGCGGTGGCGCGGGCTGTCCGCGCCTTCCCGAGCGCGTCGCGCAGACCGTTCAACGCGTTGGCCTTCTCCCCGGCCAGTACCGCCAGCGCGGACGAGCGGTCGAGGAACTCCTGCCTGCTTCCGCTGTCGAGCAACAGGACCGCGTTGCCGAGCTGTTCGCCGTTCATCGCGGACCGCGCGATCGCCTCGACCTGCGGCCGGAAGCGATCGATGGCCGACTGTGCCTGCGTGAGGTCACTGTCGGCCTGTCCGAGCGCGGCCGTCGCCTGGTCGCGTTCCGTCTCGCGGGTCTTCAGCCGGTCTTGCGATTCCAGCAGGTCCTCGTCGGCCTTGGCCGCCTGGGCGCCGAGTTCCTGGTAGCGCCGCATCGGGTCCTGGCCGTCCGGCGGTGCGGGTTGCGCGCTCGCGGGAAGCGCGCCGAGGCCGAGGATCATGACGGCGGCGGTGGCGGCGAGGGGATGCCGCGGTGAGCGCCGGTGTGGGGTCACGGGTGCCGAATCTCCTGTCGTACAGGGTCAACTATCGTGCTTAGTAGTACGGGGACGGCTGTGAGCGCACGGTGAAGTCCTACTAAGACGCTTAGTATTAGACGAGCGTCTTCCAGTAGCTCCAGAACGCTTGCAGGACCGCGGCGGCGATGGCGGCGTACCAGAGGACGGGCACCACGCTGTGGTAGCGGAGCACTGTCCGTCCTTTGTGGAGATTGTGCAGGGTCGTGTACCAGAAGACGGCGATGGTGACCGCCCAGACGACCATGCAGTACGGGCAGAGCGCGCCGATGACGTACAGGCTTTGGAGCATCAGCCAATGCACGAACACCACGCCGAGCGCCGAACCCGCTTGCAGGCCCAGCCAGTACCAGCGGGGGAGCCGTGCCCCGCTCAGCGCCGCGACGCCGGTCGTCAGGACCACGGTGAACCCGGCGATGCCCAGCAACGGGTTGGGGAAGCCGAACAGCTCCGCCTGCGGCGTCTTCATG
This sequence comes from Amycolatopsis thailandensis, assembly GCF_002234405.1. GTDB lineage: Bacteria > Actinomycetota > Actinomycetes > Mycobacteriales > Pseudonocardiaceae > Amycolatopsis > Amycolatopsis thailandensis. The sequence goes on from NZ_NMQT01000059.1 coordinate 47,898, forward strand.
ATCGACCCGCAGCTGAGGACCGGGTTGACGCTGCACGTGGGAATGTAGGAGAAGTCCTTGAGGAGCTTGATCTTCTCGACGGTGAGCACCAGCGCGGCCACCAGGCCGATCGCGCCGCCGATCAGCAGCACCCACGGTGTCACGCGGACCGCGAACGGCGCGCGTTCCCCGGTCATTTCGCCAGCTCCCGGTCGAGGACGGCCTTGAGGGCCTGATAGGACGGTGACCCCGAGAACTTGACGCCGTTGACGAAGAACGTCGGCGTGCCCTCGACGCCGATGTCCGCGCCGTCGGTGCGGTCGGCCAGGACCCGCCCGAGGGTGGCCGGGTCGTCCAGCGCGGTCTCGAAGGCTGCCGTGTCGAGTCCGAGCCGGCGGGCGAAGCCGACGAAGGTGTCGCGGTGGGAGACCTGCTGATCGCCCCATTCCGGTTGCTTCTCGAACATCAGGCGATACATCGGTTCGAGCTTGCCCTGCTGGCCGGCGGCCTCCACGGCCCGCGCGGCGAGTTCGGCGTTCTGGTGGCTGGGGATGGGGAAGTAGCGCATCACGAAGGTGACGCGGTCGCCGTACTCGGCGCGCAGGCGCTCGACACCGGGAAACGCGGCGCCGCACGCCTCGCACTCCAGGTCGAGGAACTCCACGACGGTCACCTTGGCGCCGGCCGGATCGGACAGCCGATGACTGTCCGGCCGGACCAGGATCGACGCGGGCACCACCGGGGGCGCGTCCGCTTGGGCGGCAGGGGCGTCCTCGCCCCGCGTGGTGAAGACGAGCAGCGCGGCCACCACCGCGACGACGACGGCGACGACCGTCAGGGAAACCTTGGTGTTCTTGGTCATTCTGCTGAGTCCTTGGCTCGGTTCCGGGCAACTGAAGGCGGCATGGCCTGCCGGTCCGCCTCGGGGCGGACCGGTCACGACCGGCATCGCCGATCAGGTACGGGAAACGCAGAGCTGGACGAGCGGCGGCGTGGTCGCCAACCGCCTGGACAGCGAGGACAACGGCAGGCCGTGTGACAGGCCCGCGGTGTCGGGGCGGCGGCGCCGGACGAGAAGGAAGAGCGCGGCCAGCGCCAGGCCGATCCCGGCGGCGTCGTCGAGGTGGTTGTGCGGAGGCTCGCCCGGGACGAGCCGGGCGGCGTGGTCACCCGCTGGGCTCGCCTGCGGCGCCGCCGGTTCGCATTCGTCGGCCGCGGCATGGGTCTTTTCCGTGGCGAACAGGGGAGCGCAGGGCGATCCGGCCGCGGCGGCGCCGTCACTGCACAGCGCGCTCTGGACCAGGGCGACGATGGTGAACGCGGCCAGCACGGCGAACAGCCGCGCGGCCGTCTTCGCAGTCCTTCCACCGGGCACGGACAGAAGAGTAAAGACGCCTTTGTAAAGCCACGGCGAACTCCGGCACGCGGCGGTCCGCGCGACTTGCGGTCCTGCCCGTCGGGTCAGCCGCTCGCGGACCCCAGCTCCACGATCGCGGCGAGAACGTGGGCGACCTGAGCCGTCAGCTGTTCGGGATCGGCTTCACGCAGAGCGGGGGTGCCGATGATCCGGCGCATCAGCCAGGTGCCCGCCAGCAAGGCCAGGCCCAACTCGGCGCGCTCCTCCGCGTGAGCGCCTGACAGGGCGTCGGTGAACCGCGCGCCGACGTGTTTCCGGATGCCTTCCCGCATGATCTCCGCCGCCCTCGGGTTGGCCGCCGACTTGAGCAGCAGCTCGAACGGGCCGAGATGGTCGGCTTCCGGGGCGGTGCGCTCGACGAGGGCACGAGCGGTCAGGGCAGCGAGGTCGTCCGCCGGCTCCTTCGGGACCATCGTGGGTTGGGCGAAGGAGACGTCGACGACCTCGGTGAACAAGGCTTCTTTGGAACCGAAGTAGCGGTTGATCAGGATCGCCGTCACGCCTGCCGCCGCCGCGATCTCGCGGAGGCCGACGCCGTCGTAACCGTGGCGGGTGAACGCCGTGATCGCCGCTTCGAGGATGGCTTGCCGGGTCGCGGCCGCGTTGCGGGTGCGGGGTGTGGTGCGGCTCATGCGAGCAAGTCTACAGGTGGATACATAACGGAGCGTAGTATACAGCTGTAGACATAGCGTTGATCGGAAGGAATTTTCATGGATCTGCAGCTCACGGGACGTCGGGCGCTGATCACCGGCTCGACCTCCGGGCTGGGAGAAGCCACCGCCCGGCTGCTCGCCGCCGAGGGAGCCGAGGTCGTGATTCACGGCCGGAACGCCGAGCGGGCCCAGGCGATCGCCGGCTCGATCATCGAAAACGGCGGAAAAGCTGTCGTCGCGGTGGGCGACCTCGGCACCGACGCCGGGGCGGACCGGGTCGCCGAGGACGCGCTCGCGGGCGGCGTCATCGACATCCTGGTCAACAACGCCGGCGCCTACGAGCACCTGAACTGGGCCGAGGCCACCTCTGACAGCTGGCTGCACACCTACAACGTCAACGTCGTTTCCGGCGTGCGGATGATCCAGCGGCTCGTCCCCGCCATGCGCGAGCGCGACTACGGACGGATCGTCACCATCGGAGGCGGCCTGGCCACCCAGCCGTTCGGCAGTCACCCGCACTACAACGCGTCACTGGCCGCCCGGCACAATCTGGCGGTTTCACTGGCCCGAGATCTGGCGGGCACGCGCGTGACCTCCAACGTCGTCGCGCCCGGCGCGATCCTCGTCCCCGCGGTCCAGGACTTCCTGACCGCGCTGTCGCCGGAACGCGGCTGGGGCGAGAGCTGGGAAGAGATCGAGCGCAACTCGGTTTGCGAGCTCGTGCCCAACGACAGGTCTCGCTACGGGAGGCCCGACGAGATCGCGGGCGCGGTCGCGTATCTGTGCGGCCCGCACGCCGAATACGTCAGCGGCGCGACGATCCGCGTCGACGGGGGCACGGTCCGCGGCGCGTTCTGACGCTTCGGCCGCTCGCTGGAACGGGTACCGGAAGGCGGTTTGCCGACTGCGGCTCCGGGTACCACGGTGGCGAGGCGATCGGCGGCGAAGGGGAACGCTATGGCTTCGGGGAAATGGGGTTTCGGCGAGACGAGAATGCCCGCGAAGGTAGCGCTTTGGCTCGCTCTGCTCTGGGATGTCGTCGGGAGTTCCTGGATCGTGCTGGGCTTGACCGATGAGGGGCCGATGCGCTGGAACAACTGGTTCAACGTAGGACTCGGAGCGTGGCTGCTTCTGAGCAGCAGTCACTACTGGACGTCCTTCGTCCGTCAGCGCCGGAAGCGCCGCGCGGCGATCAGCGCGGACTGAGCACCACGACCGGGATCTCCCTTTCGGTCCACGCCTGGTATTTCGCGAAATCGGCGTACAGATCGACCAGGAGAGGCCAGAGCTCGCTCCGTTCCTCCGGTGGGGCGACGCGCGCCGTGACGGGAACGTCGCGCCGCCCTTTGAGATGGACCCGGGTCGCGGGATCCGCGATCAGATTGAAGTACCACTGCGGGTTCCGCGGAAGACCGCCCTGGGAAGCCACGATGACGAGATCCTCGTGGTGGCGCAGATACAGCAGGGGAGTGGTGAACAAGCGGCCGGACTTGCGCCCTCGGTGCTCCAGCAGCAATGTCGGGGCCGGTTTGCGAAAGGCGGCCCCGACCCGCCATTTGGCGCCGACGCGGCCGTTGGTCAGTTCGAAGATCTTCACCTGTGCCTTGGCCATGTACTTCATGGCGGCGGCGGTCACGGGCGAGTCCAGGCCCTTGGGGGTCTCCTCGGGCAGGCTGAAACGTCCCATCGTCAACTCCTGAAGCTGGGCGGGATCTGGCGCTCGCCGGAGGGTCCGGCGAGGACGGCCGTCACGACGTCGACGAGATCGGCGACGACCTCGTCGAGCGGCCAGGCGCGGGGATCGGCGTCCGGAGCGACGAGCCGGCGGACACGCTCGATGTCGCCCAGGACGTTCAGAGTCAGGTGCATGGCCTGGGTCAGCCGGAAATCGAGCGTTCTCCGGGGCGTGCCGGGGGACTCGCGCTCCAGCAGTTCGACGAACCTCGCGTTGCGCTGGAGGAACGAGTCGGAAAGGGTGCTCAGCCCCTTCTCGTCGGTGGTGAGAAGCCGGCCGACGAGGCGGATCCAATGCTCGCCGCCGGAGCCGAGCACCGCGACCACGGGCCGCACGAACGCGACGGCCAGTTCGCGCGCGGTGACCTCGCCCTCGGCCAGTCCGGCCAGCGCCGCGTTCCGTTCGCCCGTCACCTGGTCGAGGCGGCCGCGCAGGACCGCGTCGAGCAATCCTTCCTTGGAGCCGAAGTGGTAGTGGATCGCCGCCACGTTCGTTTCCGCCGCCTGCATCACGGTGCGCAGGGAGACCGCACCGACGCCCTGTTCGGCGAAAAGGCGTTCCGCGGCGGCGATCAGCCGCTGCTCGGTGCTGCTCACCGCGTGAGGCTATCACTTGATTCAATCAACTGATAGAGCGTCCGTCGTAGGCCTCGCGGGCGGCATCGATCTGCGGCAGATGCGTGACGCTCCATTCGAGCAGCGGTGCGGTGGCCTCGCGCAGGGTACGGCCCATCGTGGTGAGTTCGTAGCTGACGTGCGGCGGCATGACGTTGCGGACCGTGCGGGTCAGGATCCCGTCGCGTTCGAGGTCTCGCAGTGTCACGGTGAGCATGCGCTGGCTGATGCCGTCGACGGCCCGTTTGAGTTCGGTGAAGCGCCGGGGCCCGTCCTTGAGCATGCGCACGATCAGCAGCGCCCATTTGTCCCCGACGATCCCGAGAACCTCACGCGCCTTGCACGGATCCTGCACGGTTACCTCCTGAGAACCGGGGCACCTGAAAGTGCCGTATTGCCCCGCCGGTCATCGCACGGACACCATGGTCATGGTTACCAAAGCATACCGAGGCACGAGGAGGAACTGCCGGTCATGGCGACATTTCTGCTGGTACACGGGGCCTGGCACAGCGGACGGAGCTGGGATCGCGTTGTCCCGGAGCTGGAGTCGGCGGGGCATCGGGTGTTCGCGCCGACGCTGACCGGCTACGGCGACAAGGCGCACCTGCTGAGCCCAGGGATCGGCCTCGGCACCCATATCGACGACGTAGTCGCCCTGATCGAAGAAGAAGGCCTCGACGATGTCGTCCTCGTCGGGCACAGCTACGCCGGCATGGTCATTTCGGGGGTCTCGAACCGCGTCCCCGGGCGGATCGCGCATCTGGTTTTCCTCGACGCGATGGTCCCCGAAGACGGCGAAACCGCCGTCGACGTCCTTCCCGTCACCAAACGGCTCGTCGACGCCGCTGTGGACGGCTGGCGGGTTCCGCCGCTGCCGGAGCAGCCGCCGCCACTCGGCCTGTTCGGAGTCACCGAACCGGACGACGTCGCCTGGCTGCGTTCGATGCTGTCGGACCAGCCCGTGGGATGTCTCCAGGAGCCGGTCCGGCTGGACGATCCGGCCGCGCGCACGATCCCGCGCACGCACATCCACTGTGTCAAGGGGAAACCTGAGGGCATCACGCGTCGTCCGGTCCCGGCGGGTGAGCGGACGCGGGAGTTGCCGACCGGTCACGACTGCATGATCACCATGCCTGTCGAACTCGCCGCGCTGCTCGCCGAAACGGCTACCGGCTGAACGTTCGCGAAGGAGGTCAGGGCTCCGTCAGCCGCCCTTCTGTCAAGGCGAGTACGCGATCCGCGGCGAAAGCGTCGTCGTGACTGATCATCAGCAGCGCGGTGCCATGCCGTTTCGTCGCGGCCGTGAGGACTTCCCGAAGCCGTGCGCGGTTGGCCGCGTCGAGAGCCGACGTCACTTCGTCGCAGATCAGCACTCTCGGATGGGCCAGGAGAGCGCGGGCCACGGCGCAGCGTTGCAGCTGCCCGCCGGAGAGCTGTCCCGGGCGATGACCGGACTGGTCGACACCGAGAGCGCGCAGGACTTCCGACGCTTCGAGCCGAGAGGCGGAACGGCCTGCGCCGCGAAGGAGGCAGGCGGTGTCGGCCACCTGGTCGAGCACCCCGCGGAACTCGTCGAAAGAGGCGCGGCTGTCCTGGTGGACGTATTGGAAGGCCCGCAACTGCGCGTGCCCGCGACGGCGGGCTTGCCGGTGGAGGCGGACTCCGTCGACTTCGACGGTGCCCGCGCTCGGCGGGGTCAGTCCGGCGAGCGCGCGGGCGAGTGTCGTCTTGCCCGCTCCGGAGACGCCGGTGAGCGTGGTGAGGCTGCCCGCGGCCAGTTCCAGGTCGAGGTCCTCGATGAGCGCCGTCCGCCCGGCGCGCACTGTGAGCCCGCGAACGACGAGCACCGGTGACGCCGGTGAAGGCGACGGAGACTTGTCAGGAGTGTCTTGGCCGGACTCGATTTCGCACGGAACCAGCCGGCGGTCCCGGAGTTCGGCGACGTCGCCGGGCAACGCGCGAGCCAGCGTCAGGTCGTGGGTCAGGATCAGCAACGCCGTCCCGGCAAGGGAAAGCTCGGTAAGGCGGGCGGCGAGCGCCGCTCCGCTCGCCGGGTCGAGACCACTCGTGGGTTCGTCGAGTACGAGGACCTCCGGCCGGGTCACCAGCGTGGTCGCCAGCGCCATGCGCTGCTGCTGCCCGCCCGAGAGCTGATGCGGGAACCGGCGCCACAGGTCCGAGAACGGAAGAGCAAACCTTTTAACTCCAGTCACATGATCAGATCGTATTACGGCTTATGCTTGAAAAAAAAAAAAAACTGAATGTTCACCCTCACTCT
>NZ_NMQT01000006.1 GCF_002234405.1 Amycolatopsis thailandensis
GCCCGCTCGGCCCGCTCGGCCCGCTCGGCCCGCTCGGTCCCGCGCCCGGTCACCTGCCCGCTCCGGACGTTGCGAAAGCCACTTTCGCAACCTTGAGCGTTGCGAAAGTGGCTTTCGCAACCCGCCGCTACCACGCCTGCCCGCCCGAACCGGCGCTTCCCCACCTGCTCGCCCTGAGTTATCCACAACCACCCGAGTTGTCCACAGATAGGCTGTGGGTAACCCACCTGAGCGACACCCCCGATACGCTGGGTGCGGGGCCGTCCCCCGGGAAGGGCGGGGGGCTGGGTAGGTGACGTCAAGAGGCGATCAGTAGGCGAAGGCCAGCGCGTCGTCATCGCCGTCACCGCCTTCCGAGTCGCTGTTCTTGCTGGTCGAGGTCGTTTTCTTGGGCGGCATGACGGCGTCGACGCCGCCGCGGACGTACTTGCGCATCAGGAAGACCTCGACGACGCCGAGCACCGCGTAGACGGTCGTCAGCGCGATCAACGACGTCCAGACCTCGCCTGTGGACAACTTCGAGACGGCCTGCGCGGTGAACATCCACACCCCGTCCACGCCGGTCGGGTTCGGCACCACCACGAACGGCTGACGGCCCATCTCGGTGAAGATCCAGCCGGCGCTGTTGCCGATGAACGGCGTCGCGATGCCGCCGAGCACGAGCCACGGGAACCAGCGCTGCCCGGGGATCCGCCCGCGCCGCGTCAGCCACAGCGCGAGCAGCCCGATCCCGGCCGAGATCGCGCCGAAGCCGATCATCGCGCGGAAACCCCAGTAGGTCACCGGAAGGTTGGGCACGTAGTCGATCGGCTTCCCCGCGAGCGAACCGAGCTGCGGGTCGTCCGGGTAGTTCGTGCCGTACTTCGCCTGGTACTCGGTCACCAGGTTTTCGACGCCCTTGACCTCGGTCGAGAAGTCGTTGTGCGCCAGGAACGAGAGCAACGCGGGCACGTTGAACGTCTTGACGTCCTCACAGTTCGAACCGCTCACGTCCCCGATCGCGATGATCGAGAAGCTCGCCGGTTTCTCCGTGTGGCACAACGCTTCCGCCGAAGCCATCTTCATCGGCTGCTGCTCGAACATCAGCTTGCCCTGCATGTCACCGGTGATCGCCAGCACCGCGAACGCCACCACGCCGGTCCAGCCGCCGAGACGCAACGACGAACGCCACACCGCGCGGTGCTCGTCGTCCTCCGAACGCTTGCGCCACAACCGCCAGCCCGCGACACCGACCAGGAACGCCGCCGCCACCGAGAAGGCACCCGCGAGCGTGTGCGGGATCGCGGCCAGCGCGGTGTTGTTCGTCAGCACCGCCCAGATCGAGTTCATCGTCGGTTTCCCGTCGACGAACTCGACGCCGACCGGATGCTGCATCCACGAGTTCGCCGCCAGGATGAAGTACGCGGACGCCACCGTCGCCAGCGAATACGCCCACGCGCACGCCAGGTGGACCTTCTTCGGCAGCTTGTCCCAGCCGAAGATCCACAGCCCCAGGAAGGTCGACTCGACGAAGAACGCGACGAGCCCTTCCATCGCCAGCGGCGCGCCGAACACGTCCCCGACGAACCGCGAGTACGCGCTCCAGTTCATCCCGAACTGGAACTCCTGCACGATCCCGGTGACCACGCCCATCGCGAAGTTGACCAGCAGGAGTTTCCCCCAGAACTTGGTCATCTTCAGGTAGCGCGCGTCACCCGTGCGGACCCAGGCCGTCTGCATCCCGGCGACCAGGACCGAAAGCCCGATGGTCAGCGGGACCATCAGGAAGTGATAGACGGTGGTAATGCCGAACTGCCACCTAGCGAGATCGAGAACCTCCACGCCTCAAGCCTGCTCAACGCTCGATGAGCCCGCCAGTTCAAGTGGTCCTGATCTCGACAGGACGTAGGTCCCACGCCCTGGTCAGCCGAGACCGGCGAGTGTGAGCCTGGCCTCGTCGGCGACCGGCCGCCGCACTCCCGTGTCCCCCAGCGTCAGCACGTGTTCCAGCGCCAACGCGTAGGCGGTGTCGAGCGCGGCCTCGACGGCGACCGGGATATCGGGCTGGACGCCGACGCCTTCCCAGTTGGTTCCCGTGACCGGGTTCACGGCACGTCCACCCGGGACGGTGACATCCAGATGGGTGTCCACTTTGTACTGCTGCCGCGGGTTCGCGCCGCCGCCGGTGACCGCGCCGACCGTCTTCGCCCGCCCCAGCTGCTGCAACGAGTAGCTCAGATCCTCGGCTCCGGAGAACGTCGTCGGCCCCGTCAGGACCCACACCGGCTTGTCCGGACCGAACTTCCGCCCCGGCACGTACGGCAGGGTCCACATCTGGTTCGTCACGTCGCCATCGCGCAGGTAAATGCTGTTGAAGTGCGTCGGCTCGTCGACCAGGTAGCTGATCAGCAGGGCCACCGCGGCGGGGCTGCCACCCCGGTTCTCGCGGACGTCGAGGATCAGCGCGTCGGTGGTCGCGAGCAGTGTCATCGCCGCGGAAAGGGCCTCGCCGGCGATGTCCGGCCCGTAGAACAGCTTCGTCTCCAGGTAGCCGACGTTCCCGGACAGCCGTCGCGCCGCCGCGATGCCGTGGCAGTTCAGTTCCGCCTCGCGCCGGAACTGCTCGGGGTCGAAGGACTCCCCGTTCACCTCGGGCAACGGGTCGACGTGGTGCCGCAGCCGCAGATGCTTGTCCCCGTTGACCGATTGAAGGTCCTGGGTCACCGCGACGGCGAACGCCTGGTCGTCCAACCCGGCGTACGCGCCGTCGCCCAGCCTCGCCCGCAGGTACACCGTCAGCTTCTCGGCGACGTCAGGGAACACGTAGTGGTCCTTCAGCCGCGTGCACACGTCCTCGATCCGCGCTCTCTCGTCCATGACAGCCGAAGCTACCAGCGAAGCCGGAAAAAAGAATTCGGTTCACCGAAATCTCCTTTCTGCTACGCCTCGAAAAACAATTCGCCCGCGCAGGCAGCGCGATTCGGAAATGCGATCAGCTTGCCTTTCTCTGAATCGCCCCTTTATCGTTGCAATGAAAGGGGTGCGAATTCATCATGTCTGACTCGATGCTGGCGCTGATCAGCGCGTTCGGCCTGGTACTGGCCGTGGAGCTGCCGGACAAGACCCTCGTCGCCACCCTGGTTCTCACCACCCGTTTCCGCGCGTGGCCGGTATTCGCCGGGGTGACCGCGGCCTTCGCCGTGCAATGTGCGATCGCCGCCACCTTCGGCAGTGTGCTCACTTTGCTGCCCGAGACGCTGGTGACCGCGATCGTCGCCGCGATGTTCGGTATCGGTGCGTACATGCTCCTTCGCGAAGGGTTCAGCCCCGGCCAGGACGGCGGCGAAGACGCGTCGCGGTCCGGAGCGGGTCCCGTGTCCTTCCTCCGCTCCGCGCTGACGTCTTTCGGTGTGCTCTTCGCCGCGGAGTGGGGTGACGCCTCCCAGCTCGCGACGGCCAGCCTCACGGCCCGCTTCGGCAACCCGTTCGCGGTCGCGCTCGGCTCCTTCGTCGCGCTGGTCGCCGTCGCCGGGCTCGCCGTCTTCATCGGCGCGAAGGTTCGCAGCCGCATCCGCCCGAAGCTCATCCAGCGCGTGGCGGGCTTCGTCTTCGCCGGGTTCTCGCTGTTCGCGCTGGCTCAGCTGGCCTTCTGAGGCCCACGGCTTTTTCACAGGTTCGCCGGGTAACCTTTCGGGAACGAAAAGGTGAACACCCACCCCGACGTGCCTGGAGAAACCGGTCGTGACCTCGCCGAAGACACTCGCCGTTTCCCCTGTGCACGGCAGGCTCGCGATCTTGGGCATGGCCGTCGCCGTCGCGATCTCGATCGACCTGCATCTGCGGCTGTCCAGCCAGGTCAGCCCGATCTGGCAGACGCTGTCCGAGTACGTCTACGGCTACCTCTCGCCCGGTTCGACGGCGGCTCCGCTGTTCGGCGCGATGTGCCTGGCGCTGGGGTTCGGCTCGCTCGCCCTGCTCGGCGGCATCGCGAAGGCGCACCGCAGCGGGTACGAGTCCGTCCTCGTCCTGCTCGGCGTCTGGTGCGCCGGGCTGTTCGTCCTCGCGCTGGTCCCGGTCGACCCCGAGGGCCAGGCCCGCTCGCTGGCCGGGCAGATCCACAACTACGCCGCGCTGACGGCCTTCCTCGCGCTTCCCGCCGCCGCCTGGGTGCTGACCCGCCCCGGCCGGGCGCGCTGCCCGTGGGAGCCGCGCCGCACGACGATCCGGCGGCTTTCGGTGGCCAGCTTCGCCGCGGTGGTGATCGTGCTCGGCGGCTTCGTCTGGACGATGCTCACCGGGCCGTCGCACCAGGAAATCACGCTCGGCCTGTTCGAGCGGCTCCTGTTCGCCGTCGACCTCACCCTGCTGGCGACCATGGTGCGCCCGCTGCTCAGCACCCGCTGACGCGCTACTCGGGCTGTTTCAGCACCTCGGCCAGCCGGACGGCGGCCGCCACGACGGCGGGCCCCACCACGGACGCGTCCAGCGGCTCCAGCGACACGACACCGATGCTGGCCTTCAGTCCCGGTACCCCGCGCACGGGCGCGGCGACCCCGGACGCGCCGGCCTCCAGCTCGCCGGACGAGGTCACCCAGCCTTCGCCACCGCCGGGCCGCAGGCTCATCGCCTTGCCCGCCGCGCCGGCGGACAGCGGATGGCGAGTGCCGACGCGGTAGGCGACGTGGAAGCTCGTCCAGGACGGTTCGACGACCGCGACGGCCTGCGCCTGGTCCCCCTGCGCGACCGACAGATGCGCCGTCGCGCCGACCTTCTCCGCCAGCTCCCGCAGGACCGGCCTGGCCGCCTCGCGCAGCTGCGGGAGGACCTGCCCGGCGAGCCGGAGCAGGCCGACGCCGAGCCGCACCTTGTTCCCGTCACGCCACACCAGGCCGCGTTCGGACAGCGGGACGAGCAGCCGGTAGACGGCGGCCCGGCTCGCGCCGATGGCGACGGCGAGTTCGGAGATCGTCGCCGCCTCGCCACCCGCGTCCGCCACGGCCTGCAACAGCGCCAGACCGCGGTCGAGAGTCAGCGACCCTTCGCGGGTCACAAGAGCCCGAGTTCCCCGAGGTCGGCGACGGGCTCGTCGAACGAAGCCGCCGCGTAGGAGGCGAAGAGCCCGCGAACGGCCTTCGCGGCCGGCTCCGACATCCCCTTGGCCTCGGCGGCCAGTGCGGCGCTGTCGGTCGACTCCAGCGCGGCGCGCACGTCGCCACCCGAGAGGCACCGCGCCGACGCGACGATGAGGTTCAGGAAGCCGTGGTGGGTGAAGCCGCTCGTCTCGTCCGTGTGGCGAACGGCGCGGTGCAGGCTGTTCGTCGCCTTGAACGACGCCCCGGTCGAGCCGCTGACCACCGCGAGGAAGTCGGCGACCTCGTCGACGCTGGGGAAGTTCTCGCCCGCCTTGCCGCCGCAGCGGATCTTCGGCCAGCTGCCGTGCTCGATCACCTTCCGCACGCCGTCCAGCCAGCCGACGCCGCGCCGCGGCTCGACCACGCGGATGACGTCCTCCGGCACGAACTCGGAGACGCGCTCCAGCCAGACCTCGTCGACGTCCGACGGCGCCGGCATCTCCACCATGCGCAGTGCGAGGATCTCGCTGCGGGATTCGACGATCGAGATCGCCTTCGGGACCCCGCCGAGACCGGTGTCGATGATCAGCGACAGCGGCAGCGGTTCCTTCGGTTTGATCTTGATGAGTTCGGTGATGAGCTCGGGCAGCCTCGACGCCTGGCACAGGAACACACCGAGGACGCCGGAGTGCTCACCGGCCCTCGACGCGAAGTGCGCACGCAGCGCTTCGGGCATGGACGCCTCACCGGGCGGGAACAACGCCGAGTCGTCGACGAGCCGCGCGAACAGGGGAGGGATTCCTCGGGGGCCGGGTGGCGTGAGTTCCACAGCGCTTGACACGACTGACACGCTAGTAGCGTACGACATCAGGACAAAATCGTTCGCACAACGGACACGTTCCGGGGAGATTCCGATGCCTTACTACCGGCAGGTAGGCGAGATCCCGCACAAGCGCCACACGGCGTTCCGCAAGCCCGACGGGGGCCTGTACGCCGAGGAACTGATGGGTGTCGAGGGCTTCTCGGCGGACTCGGCACTGCTCTACCACCGCGGTCTGCCCACCGCGATCGTCGACGCCGTCGCGATCGAGGACGAGCGTGGCCCGATCACCCCGAACCACCCGCTCAAGCCCCGCGCGTACAAGACGCACGACCTCAAGTTCGGCGACGCCGACGCGGTCACCGACCGGCGGAGGCTGTTCGGCAACGCCGACGTCACCATCGGCTTCGTCCACGCGACCCGGCCTTCGCCGCTGTACCGCAACGCGGCGGGCGACGAGCTGTTCTACGTCCAGGGCGGCAGCGCGACCGTCGAGACGATCTACGGCGCGCTGGAGGTCGGCGACGGCGACTACCTCGTCATCCCGACGTCGTGCACCTATCGCGTGCTCCCGCACGACGGCGGGGTCAAGCTGCTGACCATCGAGGCGCGCGGCCACATCGGCCCGCCGAAGCGGTACCTGTCGGCGAAGGGCCAGTTCCTGGAGCACTCGCCGTACTGCGAGCGCGACATCCGGGGCCCGTCCGAACCGCTGGTCGCCGACGGCACCGACGTCGAGGTCCTCGTGCGGCACCGCGCCGGGCTGACGCGCTACACCTACGCGACCCACCCGTTCGACGTCGTCGGCTGGGACGGCTGCCTGTACCCGTGGGTGTTCAACATCGACGACTTCGAGCCGATCACCGGCCGCGTGCACCAGCCGCCGCCCGTGCACCAGACGTTCGAGGGCCCGAACTTCGTGGTCTGCTCGTTCTGCCCGCGCAAGGTCGACTATCACCCCGAGTCGATCCCGGTGCCGTACAACCACGCGAACGTCGACTCCGACGAGCTGATGTTCTACGTCCGCGGCAACTACGAGGCGCGCAAGGGTTCCGGGATCGAGATCGGCTCGCTTTCGCTGCACCCGTCCGGCTTCACGCACGGGCCGCAGCCCGGCGCGGCGGAGGCGTCGATCGGCGCCCAGTTCTTCGACGAGACCGCGGTCATGGTGGACACCTTCGCGCCGCTGGAGCTCGGCGAAGCGGCCGACGCGTCGGAGGACCACGGCTACGCGTGGACCTGGTCCGGCCGGGGTCCGGGAGCTTGATGCCACGCATTTAGTCCTCTGAATGCGGTATTCGAAGACCGGCGCGAGCAGGTGCCCACGCATTCAGAGGACTAAATGCGGAAAAGATGGCGGGATAAGTACCGCCACGGCCGCAACGGTTCGGCAACGCCAAGCCGGGCAAGGCGAAACCTCCGGATAATCGGTGTCCCCACCGGCGGAGGTTCTCCATGGTCGTGAATCCTCAGCAGTCCCGCGGCGGCCGCAAGGTCCTGGCGTTCGTGGCCGCGGCGGTGGTCGCCATCGGCCTGATCATCGGCTTGCGCGCGATCACGAGCGACTCCGGCGAGGAGGCCGCGGAAGCGAAGTGCACGACGGGCGACGCGGTCAAGTTGCGGGTGTCGTCGTCGCCGGAGAAGGCGGGCGTGGTCACCGAGATCGCCAAGGGCTACAGCGGCCGCACGGTGGCCGGGCGCTGCGTCGACGTGCTCGTGCAGTCGAAGTCCTCCGGCACCGCCATGCAGGCGCTGTCGCGCGGCTGGAACGAGGCTGTGGACGGACCGCGGCCGGACGTCTGGACGCCGGCGGCGTCCGGCTGGGTGAACCTGCTGCGCCAGAACCTCACCGGCACCGACCACCCCGCTCTGGTCCCCGAGGGCGACCCGGAATCGGTCGCGAACGCGCCACTGGTCGTCGCCATGCCGAAACCGATGGCCGAGGCGCTCGGCTGGCCGGGCAAGGGCATCGGCTGGAAGGACCTCGCGGCGCTCGCCACGGATCCGCAGGGCTGGGCGAAGTACGGGCATCCGGAGTGGGGGAAGTTCCGGCTGGGCAAGACGAATCCGAACATCTCGACGTCCGGCCTCAACGCCACCATCGGCGCCTACTACGCGGCGACGGGCACGTCTTCGGACCTCACCGCGAACGCGCTCGCGAAACCGGAGGCGCGGACGTTCGTGCAGAACGTCGAGCAGGCCATCGTCCACTACGGCGACAACACGCTGACGTTCCTGACGAACCTGCAGAAGGCCGACGACCGCGGCGCCGCGCTGTCGTACATCTCGGCGGTGACGGTCGAGGAGAACTCGCTCGTCGGCTACAACCAGGGCAATCCCACCAACGACCCGGCGAAACGCGGTCAGCACGCGCCGCCGAAGGTGCCGCTCGTCGGGATCTACCCGAGCGACGGCACGCTCAACTCCGATCACCCGTTCACCGTGCTGAACTGGGCGGACGACCTCCACAAGCAGGTCGCGGCGGATTTCCTCGCGCATCTGCGCGGCGCCGAGGCGCAGCAGAAGTTCAGCGACATCGGTTTCCGCACCTTCGACGGGAAACCGGGCTCGCAGACCACCTCGGAGAACGGCGCCCAGCCCGACGGGAAGTTCAACCTGATCCGCCCGCCGAGCCCGCCGGTGCTGACCGAGGTGCTGAAGTCGTGGAAGGACCTGCGGAAGAAGGCGAACGTGCTGCTGGTCGTCGACGTCTCCGGTTCGATGGGCGACGGCGTCAGCGGGACCGGCAAGAACAAGATGGATCTCGCGAAACAGGCGGCCGTGGCGTCGCTGCCGCAGTTCAGCGACGCGGACAAGGTCGGGCTGTGGATGTTCTCCACGAAACTGAACGGCGACAAGGACTACTTCGAACTCCGGCCGGTGTCGCCGATCGGCGGTGAACCGGGCAGGCAGGAGCTGGCGTCGCGGCTGAACGGGCTGACACCGCAGAACGGGACGGGGCTCTACGACTCGTCGCTCGCGGCGTACGAGTTCATGAAGCAGCGGCTGGACCCGAACGCGATCAACGCCGTCGTCGTGCTCACCGACGGCCGGAACGAGGATCCGGGCGGGATCGATCTGCAGAACCTCGTCGGGCAGCTGCGGACCGAGGGCGGCGGCGAAGCGGTGCGGATGTTCACCATCGCCTACGGCTCCGACGCGGACCTGAACGTGCTCAAGGAGATCGCCGAGACCACTCAGGGCGTCGGGTACGACTCGTCCAAACCGGACTCGATCGACCAGGTCTTCACCGCCGTGATCTCGAATTTCTGAGATCCTCGGATATGCGCTTCGTCCGTGAGCTAGCCGAACCGTGGGGACTGCTCCTCGCGGCGACGTCGGCGGGTGCGGCCTGGGCGGTGCAGCTGCCGGCCCTCGCCGCGCTCGGCGTCGGCGTCACCGTGCTCGCCGCCCGTGCCGGGGTCGCCGCCGCCACGCGGCCGAAACCCTTGCCGGAGCCCGAAGAACGAGCACTCCCGGACGTCGAACCGGGTTCACCCGAGGCGGACTGGCTGCGGCGCGCGGAGTCGGCGGCCGACGGGTTCCGGTCGATTTCCGGCTCGCTCGAAGCCGGCCCGCTCGCCGGCCGGGTGGCCGGCATGGAACCGGTGGTGCGGGAAACCGTCGACACGCTCCGACGGCTGGCGGGCCGCGCGACGGCCACCGGCAAGGCGCTGACGCGGGTGGACGTCGGCGCGGTGTCCGCCGAGAAAGCCCGGCTGCGGAAGGAATTGAAGACCGCCGACGACGACATCCGCGACGAGCTGACCCAGTCGCTCGAAGCCGTGCAAGCCCAGGAAGACGTGCACGCGCGGCTTTCGAGCGCGCAGCGGAAGCTGTTGGCACAGCTGCGATCCGGCGCGCTCGGGCTCGACGGGCTAGTCGCCAGGGCGGCGGAGTTATCGGCCGCGACCGGCGATTCGCTGCTCGACACCACCACGATCGGCGAGCTGGACGAGCAGTTGGAAGGGATCCGGCGGGGTGTGGTGGAGACCGAGGAAGCGACGCGGCGCTCGCTCGGCTGAGCTCACTTCCCGAACTTGACCGGCCCGAAAACCGCGTGGCCCGGCACTCCTGCCTTCGCCATCCTCCCGGCCATCGGCGGCCCGAGCACCCACAGCCGTCCGGTCGCGGCGATGTTCGCGGCCAGCGACGGATCCGAACCACCGGCCCGGACGGTGACCTCGCGGCCGTCGGGCAGCACCGTCCGTCCCTTCATGGTGACCATGCCGACGAGGTTGACCGACGCCGGTCCGGAGATGACGGCGAGTTCGGTCCACGTCGGCTCCGGGGACGGCCTCGTCATCACGACGGCCGTGATGACGAGGCCGATCGTCGCGACGAGGCAGAGGGCGGCCAGTACCTGCGCGTCCAGCACCAGGACGCTGCGGCGGTCCGGGAAATCGATCGCGACCCAGATCGAGAAGGCGGCCGCCACCAGCGCGATACCGGCGGTGAACAGGTAGTACGACGCCAGAAGCCGACGTTGCAGGGTGAGCATCCGTCCCGGCGAGACCGGCTGGGTCGTCAGCGGCACCGAGCCCTTCACGGGGGCGTCCCGGCACTTGCCGTTCCGCGGGACGATCACACCGGGAAGCAGGAAGAACGGCCCCAGCACCCACAGCCGCCGCTGAGCCGCGAGTTGTGCGCGGAGCGGGGCGGGGAGCCGGATGGCGAACCAGCGGCCGTCGAGCGGGACGCTCACCCACGCACCGGCGATGACGGCGTCGTCGAGCTCGCTCACCAGGCGGAACGGCTTGCGGGTGAGCTTCCGCATCGGCGAGCATCCGACGAGCAGGACGTACCCGAAGTAGACCGCGACCGGTGTCATGAAGGAGATCAGGAACGCGGGCACGGCCACCCCGTACCGCCCCGAAAACGCCAGGTAGACGCCCAGCGCGACGATCATCCCGGCGGTGAAGAGCATCGTCCCGTACGTCACGATGAGCCGGTCGAGCAAGGGTGCCAGCACCGGCATGTTGATGGCCGGAACCCCTTCGGGTGGTTCGACACCCCGGATTCTGTGCTCTTCCACCTGGTCAACGTATACGCACTTCTCGAGAAGTGATCCAGGCTACTTCCACTCGACGCGTAAATCAGGTTAGGCTCACCTAACTTAGGAGGTGAGCCGTGACCACACCGACGTCCATTCGCCGCCCGCCGGCGCCGAACCCCGCGGAACGCGCGAAGACGATCGCCACCCGCAACGGACCGGCGACGCTCATGCCGACCGCCGAACAGCGCGACCAGCCAGGACAGTACGGCCGCGTCATCCCCGAACTGCACCACGTGCACACGAGCGGCAGCGTCAGCGTGCTGCTGCCCGACGAGCACCACCTGGTGAAACGCGCGCACGAGGCGCAACGCGGCGAGCTCGCGGTGATGGTCGAACTGACCGATCAGGCGCCGGTCGACCTGCGCGAACCCATCCGCGGGCTGCTGTGGATCACCGGCTGGCTCCGCCCGCTCTCCGAGGTCTCGGCGCGCGCCCGCGCGGTCTCCATCGCCGAAACCCGGCCGGACGAGCGACTGCTCGACGTCGGGCACGGCCTGACGCTGCTGAGGCTGACCCCGGCGTCGCTGGTCCTCGCCGACGCCGAGGGCACGCACTCGCTCCGGCCGCATATGTTCAGCGCCGCGCCGCCGGACCCGTTCCACGACTACGAGGCCGCGTGGCTGCGCCATCTGGAGAGCGACCACGCCGACGTCGTCCAGCAACTCGCCAAGCACGTGCCCGCCGAGCTGCGCGGCGGCTGGATCCGGCCGCTCGGGCTGGATCGCTACGGTCTGCGGCTGCGGGTCGAGGCCGACTCAGGCGACCACGACGTCCGGCTCGCGTTCTCACGGCCGGTCGAGGGCCCGCAGCAGCTGAGCGGCGAGATCCGCCGCCTGGTCGGCTGCCCGTATTCTTTCGACGCGCGCTGACGCAAATATTTCGCAGGGCGGAGGCCCGTCGTCACGACCGGGCGGGCGACCGAGCCGCCCCGCAAAACATTTCCGTGGGCATCCGCCCGAAAAAGGCGCGCGTCGGTGAAGTCTCCGTCGGGCGCAGGGCGCCCTTGGGGAGACCTCGTTGTGTCTCGCTAGGCCAGTTCCGCCGGGAAGCCGCCCTTGGCGATCGGGCCCCACGATTCGATGGTGACGCGGATGATGCTCTTGCCCTGCTTCACCATCGCTTCGCGGTACTCGTCCCAGTCGGGATGCTCACCCGAGATCGCGCGGAAGTAGTCGACCAGCGGCTCGACCGAATCGGGCAGGTCGAGGACCTCGGCGGTGCCGTTCAGCTGGACCCACTGGTCGTTCCACTCGTCGGACAGGACGCAGGCGGACACCTTCGGCTCGCGCCGGATGTTCACCACCTTCGCGCGCTTCGGATACGTGGAGATGACCAAGCGGCCCTCGCCGTCGACTCCGCAGGTCACCGGCGAGAGCTGCGGGCCGCCGTCGGCCTTGGTGGTCATCAGGATGGCGCGGTGCCGGGTGGACAGGAAGTCGACGAGCGCGGCCCGGTCGACGGTTTCGTTGGTCGCGATACTCCTGGGCATGACCCGACGGTAGCTCGTGGACGGTCACCGGGCAGGGCTGAAGGGAACCATGCCCGCATGCGATGCGGGGAAAGCGCCCTTCACCGCGTGACATGAGGTGAAAGCGTCCTTCAGCCACACGGTAGCGTGCGGCCGATGAGCTGGCTGCGTCCCGAACGCCCGGCGCTGCCGGAATTCGTGGAAGACCCGGCGCGCCGTCGCGCGATCGTCATCGAACTCGTCGTCGTCTTCGGCATCACCCTCGGCCTGTCCGGGCTGCGCAGCCTGCTGTCCCTTGTGGACTCACTGCTGCAGCCTGCCCCGCTGGCGCAGCAACAAGCCCAGCTCAACGTCCCGCAGGCGACGCTGAGCCTGGTCGACCTGCTCAAACAGCTCCTGAGCGCGGGCCAGCTGGTCGGCTGGGGCGCGCTCGGGCTGTACCTGTTGTGGCGCGGCGGGATGAAGCTCGGCCAGATCGGGCTCGACAGACAGCGCCCCGGCCGCGACGTCGTCCACGGGCTCCTGCTCGCCGCGGTGATCGGGATTCCGGGGCTCGGCCTGTACTTCCTCTCCTACAGCCTCGGGTTCAGCCTGTCGGTGCAACCGTCCACATTGGGCGAAACGTGGTGGCGTCCGATCACGCTGACGTTGTCGGCCTTCGGGAACGCGTTCGCCGAAGAGGTGCTCGTCGTCGCTTATCTGCTGACCAGGCTGCGGCAACTGGGGCTGCGCGAGAACACCTCGCTGGTCGCGTCGTCGGTGCTGCGCGGGTCGTATCACCTGTATCAGGGATTCGGCGGTTTCGTCGGCAACGTCGTGATGGGCCTGGTGTTCGGCAGGCTGTGGCAGAAGACGAACCGGCTGTGGCCGCTGATCGTCGCGCACACCGCGCTGGATTTCGTTTCCTTCGTCGGATACGCGCTGCTCAAGGGGCGAGTTTCCTGGCTTCCCTAGCTAGTGTGAACTCGTGATTGACGAGACGACTCCACCCCGAGTTGACAGCGAAGTCGGCCCCCTGCGTGCGGTGCTGCTGCACCGGCCCGGCAACGAGCTCAAAAGGCTCACGCCTCGCAACAACGACCAGCTCCTGTTCGATTCCATCCCCTGGGTGGACCGCGCGCAGGAGGAGCACGACGCGTTCGCCGAGGTGCTGCGCGGCCGCGGCGTCGAGGTGCTGCTGCTGGCCGACGCGCTCCGCACGGCGCTCGGCGACACCCGCGCCCACGCGGCCGGCGTGCACGCGGCGGTCGACGAGCGGCGGCTCGGGCCCGACCTGGCCGATTCGCTCCGCTCCCACCTGTCGAGCGTCTCGCCCGCGGTGCTGGCCGAGGTCCTGATGGCGGGCATGACCTTCGAGGAGCTGCCCGCCGCCGAAGGCGCCTCGCTGGTCCGGCTGATGAACCACCCGAACGACTTCGCCGTCGATCCGCTGCCGAACCTGCTGTTCACCCGTGACTCGTCGGCCTGGATCGGCAACCGGGTCGCGGTCTCCTCGCTCACCATGCCCGCGCGCGTCCGCGAGACCGCGGTGCTGGACCTGATCTACGCCTACCACCCGTGGTTCCGCCACGCGGCCCGCGCGTACGGCGCGCATTCGGCGCCGATCGAAGGCGGCGACGTCATGCTGCTCTCGCCGGGCGTCCTGGCCATCGGCGTCGGCGAGCGCACCACCGCGGCCGGCGCGGAATCCCTCGCCCGGTCGGTGTTCGCCGACGGGATCGCGCACACCGTGCTCGCCGTCCCGATCCAGCAGACCCGCGCGACCATGCATCTGGACACCGTCTGCACGATGGTCGCGGCCGACGCCGTCGTCATGTATCCGCTTTCGGCCGATTCACTGACCGCGTTCACCATGCGCCCCACCGACGACGGTTCGGTGAAGGTGGAAGGGCCTGCCCCATTCCTCACCGCGGCCGCCGAAGCGATGGGAATCGACCGGCTCCGCGTCATCGACACCGGACTCGATCCGGTCACCGCGGAACGCGAGCAATGGGACGACGGGAACAACACCCTCGCGCTCGCGCCCGGCGTCGTCGTCGGGTACGAACGTAATGTGGAAACCAACGCCCGCCTGACGGAAGCCGGGATCGAGGTGCTGGCCATCACCGGCTCCGAGCTGGGCTCCGGCCGCGGCGGGCCGCGCTGCATGTCGTGCCCGATCCGGCGCGAAAGCATCTGAGCCACAAATTAAGTAAGCCTTCCCTAATTGATTCGAATTGATTAGGGAAGGCTTACTTAATTGAGGTGGACCTATTGTCGGTAATGGTAACCTAATAGGGGGCAGATCACCAGGAAAAACTGGAAATCAAATAGGGGAATGGCGTATCTTCGAACACATGGCCCTCCTCAAGAAGCAACCGCGCTCGAAGTTCTACGAACTGCTGCAGGCGCAGATCCACAACGAGTTCAACGCCTCCCAGCAGTACATCGCGCTGGCGGTCTGGTTCGACGCCGAGGACCTGCCGCAGCTCGCGAAGCACTTCTACAAGCAGTCCGTCGAAGAGCGGAACCACGGAATGGCGCTGGTCCAGTACATGCTGGACACCGACCACCACGTGGAGATCCCCGGCACCGGCGACGTGCGCAACGACTTCTCCGACGTCCGTGAGCTCATCGAGCTCGCGCTGCAGCAGGAGAAGGACGTCGCGACCGACATCCAGCAGCTGGCCAAGGCCGCCCGCGCCGAAGAGGACTACATCGGCGAGCAGTTCACGCAGTGGTTCCTCAAGGAGCAGGTCGAGGAGATCTCCCAAATGTCCACGCTGCTCAACATCGTCAAGCGCGCCGACGGCAACCTGTTCGAGGTGGAGAACCACCTGCACCGCGAGTCCGTCGGGGACGGCGGCACCGATTCGAGCATGCCCCCCGTCGCGGGCGGCGCGCTCTGACGCACTGACCAACGCTCCCACCACAAGGAAAACCCGGGCTCTCCCCCTTGGAGCAGCCCGGGTTTTCCTTTCGCGCGGACGACCTCAGCTGAACTGGCAGTCCTGGTTGATGCTGGTCAGCAGGATGCTGACGGCCGACCCGTCCTTGGCCACGAAGATCCGGTACGCGCTCACCGCGCTCACCGGGGCGACATACGCGCCGCCGTCCTTGGTGCTGCCGGGGTAGGCGGCGAGGATGTCCGCCTCGGTCGAGCCGACACCGATCCCCTCCGGCGTATGCACCGTGCCCGCCGGGTTGATGACGGTGATCCCCTCGGCCTCGGTCAGCGACACCGACGACGGCCCCGGAACGGCGGCACCTTCCGCGTAGCCGTACGTGCAGGTGCCCCGGACCTCTTTCGCCCGCAGCGGGCCGGCGGTGGCCTCCGCCTCGGACTCGCTCATCCCGAGCCGGAGCTTGCCGAAACCGGCGGACGTCAGCAGCGCGCCGGTGGTCACCTTGCCCTGAGCGGGCGGCTTCGTGGCGGCGGTGCTCTTCGGCGGCTTGACCGGCCCGTCGGAGGCCGTCGACTGCGGGGGCGCGGCCGTGTGGGTCGGCGGCGGCGCGGGCGAGGACACCGGCGGCTCGGAGGTGCCCGGCCCGGGTCGCGCCAGGCTCGACGATGCCGCGCCCATGGTGAGCTGGTCGCCGGGGAAGGCCGCGCCGTTGTCCTTGTCGTGGATCGTGAAGACCGTGAGCCCGCCGCCCACCATGACGATCGCGGCGGCCATCCCGCTCGTGGTCTGCATCAGCTGGCGGCGACGACGGCGGCGCCGGGCGCCCGCGACGATCGTCTCGGGATTCAGCGTGGATCCCGCGCCGAGCCGCTCGTCGGAGAACAGGTCGCGCAGCTTCTGCTGTACGTCTTCCTCGGACATGTTCATCCCGCTTCCCTCCCTTCGTCCTTGGGTTCGAACAACGCGAGCTTCGTGCGCAGCGACGCGATCGCCTTGCTCGCCTGGCTCTTGACGGTGCCCTGGCTGACGCCGAGCGAATCCGCGATCTCCGCTTCCGACAGCCCCTCGTAGTAACGCAGGACCATCACCGCGCGTTGCCTCGGCGGCAGCGCGCGTAACGCCTGCCACAACGGCTCGTGCTCGAACGGGTCGGCCGGGCTGTACGGCTGGGTGTCCGGCAGGTCGGCGACGAGGCTCTCCCGTTTGGTCCGGCGCCAGCGGCTGATGTGCGCGTTGGCCATCGAACGGCGGATGTAGGCCATCGGGTCGCCGGTCTTGTGCTGCACGTAGGACCAGCGGGAGCCGATCTTCTCCAGCACGGTCTGGACCAGGTCGGCGGCGTCGTGCGGATTCCCGGTGAGGGCGTGCCCGTACCGGATCAGGCCGGGAAGGCTGGCCTGCACGAAGTCGCCGAAGTCGGTGAGCTCGCCCGGCACGTCTCTCCCTCGGCTCTCGCCGGCTCCCCAGACTTCCGTCCCCGGGATGACCGTCGCGGCAGCGGTCACCGTATCGCCTCCTCCCGGGGTCACTCGGCCAGGCTCGCCTGGCTCACCTCTCCCGAAACGCATGACCGCCCCCACAGGTTGTCTCTTGCCGCGAACACTTTCGGGAGACGCCCGGCCGGATGAGGAGTTTCCTGCTCACCGTCTCGACACGGAGTCGGGAATCCTGAACGAACCGTCCCCCTGAACAGGGAATTCGTGTACGGCCACCACGGCGTTACGGGGTATCGGACCGTACACGTGGGGGAACTGGATCCCGGCCGGATGCGGCGGGTCGCCGTCCTCCCAGACGACGGGCGCGCCGACGAGCGCCGGGTCGATCTCCAGCAGCAGCAGGTCGGTGCGGCCGGCGAACACGGCGTTGGCCGGGATGTGCGCGGTTCCCGGGTCCGAGCAGTGGATGAAGCCGTCGGATTCGAGGGACGCGGCGGTGTAGACGCCCTCTTCGGACCAGTCACCCTTGGGGCAGATATGGAGGATCACGGGACCATCCTCGCGCACTTCGTCCTCTGAAGGCGGTGGTTGCGCGGGCAACCACCGCGTTCAGAGGACGAAACGCGAGGGATGTCAGCGGATGGTGAGCTGACGGCCGATCAGGCCGTCGCGCGAGCGGCGCTCGGCGGCGTTGAGCGGCTCGGAGTCGAGGGACTTCAGCGCGGCTTCGAGCCGGACGCCGAGCTGCTCCTTCGCGTCGGCCCACTCGCGGGCGTGGGCCTCGGGGTCGAGGTCCCACACCGGGACGAGGAGCCCGTGCGCGCGGAACGAACCGGCGTAGCGGGAGCCCTCGCCGAGGCCCAGCTCACCGGCCGCGGACAGCCGCGCAAGCGCTTGCAGCAGCAGGTTCTCCGGCTCGGGGCGAACCCAGCGCAGGTGCGCCTTCTCACCGGCGAGCACCCAGTAGGCACCCGCGCCGAGGCGCTCGGTCGGCATGATCGCCGCGTTCGCGCGCTCGAGGGACAGCGCGACGTCGCCGCTCGCGTCGGCGTCCTCGGGCAGCCACCAGGCGAAGTCGTTGTAGAGCGTGGCGTCGAGTTCGACGCTCGTTTCGAGCAGGTCCTGCAAGCGGGCCTTCTCGTCGGCGGTGGGCGGCGTCGTGGTGTCCGGCACGGACAGGACGTCGCCCTCCTTGGCCTCCAGCACCCACTGCAGCGCGCGGCCGAGGTCGCGGCTGATGTCCGAGGACCGGGTCTGCACCTGCATGCCGATGTAGCGCTCGCCGTCGGACCGGACGAACGCGGCCGCCGCCATCGGCAGCACCGTGCCGAGGGTGACCTTCTCGCCGGAGCCCGCCAGCGTGAGCGACGCCGTCGCCGAAGGGACGAACTCGCGCAGCGCGATCAGTTCGGTCTCCGCCGCGAGTCCCTCGAAGGGCTGGCCGACGAAGACGTCGCGCACCTTCGGCTTGCGGTCCGAGGTCGTCTTGGGACCCTTCTTGCGCGAACCCTTGCCCACGTCAGCCTCCTCAAGCTCGGTTCGGAACGCTATCGCGGGAAGGGCACGGGCCTCGTAAGACCCCCGGGGTTCACCGGGGCCGGTGACGGAATCGTCGCGGACGACACCCCACTGACCACCGGATCGACCGGATCGGCCGGTTTCAGCGGCCGTTCGGGTATCACGCAAACATGACTGAAAACGGTTGTCATCATCCGGACGATCTAATCGCGGGTGATCAGCCTGCCGTTTTCCCCTCACCGCACCGAATACTCGATCTCGGCGCCATCCGGCGTCGTAGTGCGGAGAAGGGATCACAGATGAGCACCTCGAAGCGCCGGGCCGCCTTGGCCGCGTTGCCCGTGGCACTCGGGCTGATGCTGGCCGGGCCCGCCGTGGGCACGGCCTCGGCCGCGCCACAGTCCGAGTCGGCGGACCAGGCGCGCCACTGCCTGCTGCTGTGCGTCGGCCATCACCACCACGGGCACCATCACCACGGCATCGGCCTGCACCTGGGCCTCTGGCTGCATCTGTGACCAGCGCGCCGCGCCGGGACGGTTCCCCGGCGCGGCGCGGCTACAGTCGGGACGTGTTCGACCTCGCCGACCCGGCCTTCCTCGCGAATCCGTATCCGTCCTTCGCCGAACTCCGTGAGCGCGGCGAAGTCCACCGGCACGACGGCCTCGGTATCGCCGTGGCGGTGTCTCACGCCGCGTCGGCCGCGGTCCTGCGGCATCGCGGGCTCGGCCGGATCTGGCAGGACGCGCTGCCGGTGGAGCGGTTCGCGTCGTTCAACCTGCTGCACCGCAACTCGCTGCTGGAGAACGAGCCGCCCGCCCACACCCGGCTGCGGCGGGTGATCGCGGGCGCGTTCGGACGCGGGCACGTCCAGCGGCTGCGGCCGATGGTCGCCGAACTCGCGGACGGCATGGTGGACGGGCTCGCCGCCGAGATCGCCGAGACCGGCTCGGCCGATCTCCTGGCGCACCTCGCGCAGCCGCTTCCGGTCGCGGTCATCGCGGAGCTCCTGGGCGTCCCGGTCGAGAACGGGCCGAGCATGGTCACCTGGTCGAACCACATCGTGAAGATGTACGAGTACGGACTCGCCGAGGACAAGCGCGACGCCGCCGAAGTAGCGGCCGCGGAGTTCGTCGACTATCTGCGTGACGTCGCGAAGCAGCGCGCGGACTCCCCCGGCGAGGACATCGTCAGTGATCTCCTGCGCAGTGAGCTCACCGAGGACGAGCTGGTCGCGACCGCGGTCCTGCTGCTGATGGCCGGGCACGAGGCGACGGTGAACGTCATCGGGAACGGCGTCAACGCGCTGCTGACCCACCGGGACCAGTGGGAGCGGCTGGTGGCCTCCCCGGATCTGCTGGACCCGTGCGTCGAGGAGCTGATCCGCTTCGACGCGCCGCTCCAGCTCTTCGAGCGGACGGCGACCACCGACGTCGAGATCGCCGGATTCCGGGTGGCCGAGGGCGAGAAGATCGGCGCGCTCCTCGGCGCCGCCGCGCGCGACCCCAAGGTGTTCGACCGGCCCGACACCCTCGACATCGGCCGCACGCCGAACGCGCACCTCGGCTTCGGCATGGGCATCCACTACTGCGTCGGCGCCCCGCTCGCGCGGGTGGAGATCGGGGCCGCGCTGACGTCGCTGGCCACGAAGCTGCCCGGGCTGGAGCTCGCGGAGACGCCGGAACGGCGGCCGGAGTTCGTGATCCGGGGCCTGCGCTCGCTACCGGTCACCACGCGATAGCAAAGGTCCCTTGCTCTCTTTCCGCAGGTCAGCGGGTCGTTTCGGGATAGAGCGTGAAGTGGGAGACGTGCACGGGCTTGATGTGCTCGAAGTGCCGACGGTCCACCGTCGCCACCTCGACCGTTTTCAGCCTTTCCGCGGTGGCCACGACGGCCGCGTCCGCCAGACCGAGCGGCCAATCCGAGTACTGCCGCATCAGCACGGCCATCCGCCGGAAATCGTCGTCCATGGGGTGATAGATCGCGAACTGAGGCGAGCGCATGAGTCCCTCGATGAACGCCGCTTCGGCTTCACCACCGAGGTACTTCTCGATGTAATGACATACCTCGGTCAGCACCAGCGACGGCACCAGCAGATCACGCGTAGCCGCGGTTTCCAGCCATGCGACCACCGCCTGATGGTGGTCGTCTTTCCGGCTGACCATGGCGATGAGGGGGCCGGCGTCTACCACGATCGGACGGGCCATCGACTTTCGCTTGTCCCCGTCGTGCGCTCAGGCGACGTCTTGGCCGCGCACGACAGCCTTCACGTTCTCGGACGCGTCAGCGGGAAGATCGAACATCCCCAAGAACGACGGTTGCGAGTACGGCTTCGTCGGCTCATTCGCGTCCTGACCGACGAGAACGGTTTTCATGCCCAGACCGAACTTGCCCGCCTTCATGGTGCGAGGCTTACGCAGGCCGCTGGAAGTAGACCTCACCCTGCCGGTCACCCCGGCGGGCAGGTCGTACTTCTGCTGCTCGCTGCTCATGCCCCCATCTTACAGGCCGATCAGCCTTCGGCAGAGTGCGTGGATCCGCATTCAACAGTTGGTGGAAAAGTTGCGTCAGCGCACTGAAGAGGTGGGGCGGTCGCGCCGTTCCGGGTCCGGAGCGCCCTCCACCTTCAGCACGCGAAGCAGGCGAAGGCGCTTCTCCGCCACAGGCGCGAGAAGGCCGGACATGCGCTTCACGAGCAGCGCCGTCACCACCGCCAGCCCGGCCGCGGCCAGATCGGTCAGCGCGACCAGCACGACGCCGTCGGCCAGCGCCTGGACGCCGTCGCGGAATCGCCAGACGATGACGAGCACCAGCAGCAGCCAGTTGGCCGCCCAGACACCCCACCAGATCAGCACGAGCCGCGACGGCTTCGGCCGCGTTTCCCGGGTCCGGCGCAGGACGGCGTGTTCGAGTTCGGCGAGGATCGGCAGCACCATCACCAGGTTCACCACCGGCACCAGCACGAACACCAGCACGTGCCACAGCCGCCTCGGCGGCACTTCACCGGAGGCGTCCGCGGCGGCGTGCCTGGCCACGAGCAGCCACCACACGGTGAGCCCGGAAGGCAGCAGCGAGAGGATCGTCGTGAGCAGGCCCGCAGTGATCACGAAGCTGTCGGACACCGAGACGACGGACGTCGACAGCGCGGAGTCGCGGCTCTGCACGAGCAGGACGTAGCGCCAGATCTCCGCGGCCGCCGCGATGACGGCGAGGGCGGCGAAGGTCCACAGCACCGGCAGAAGACTGCGCGTGATGACCCGCAGGCGCTCCCCGGCGGTGACTTCGCCGGACGCCGTCCCGGGGACCGCTGTCGGGCGGCGCCAGACCAGGTTCGGGAACCCCCAGCGCGGCGGGACCGGATAGGACGGCGGACCGGAGTAGCGCTCGGCCACGGGTTTGCGACGCTGCGGCCAGGCGCCGGGAGGCGGCGAAGCGACCCAGCGGACACGATGACGCGCCGGCTGGGGCCGCGGCTGCTGCATCGGCGCCGGACGCACCGGTGGCACCGGTGTTCTCGGCGGGTAGTGGCCTGGCTGCACGGTTACAGCACTTCGGGGTCGACGCCGGGATGGTCGCCGACCATCGGGCGCCCCTCCTGCTTCCAGGAGCCCATCCCACCGGCGACGTTCACCGCGTCCCAGCCGCTCGCGTTGAGCCACGCGGCGGCGCGGGCGGACCGGCCGCCGCTGCGGCAGATCACGTAGACGGGCTGATCGTCGGGCAGGTCGTCGAGTTCGCCGACGCGCGCGGGCAGTTCACCCATCGGGATGTGCTTGGCGCCCGGGGCGTGCCCGGCGGCCCACTCGTCGTCCTCTCGGACGTCGAGCAGCGCGACACCGTCCTTGGGCAGATCACGGACGGCGACGGTCGGGATGTCAGCAGGGCTCACCACGCTTCCATCCTCGCATCCCGGCCCGTTGCGCGCGCGTGAAGAACACCCTCAGTGCTGAGTCGCCTTTTCGGCACCGGCGCCGGTGAGCGAGCGGACCTCCATCTCCGCGTACTTCTTCTGGTTGTGGTCCTTGGACAGCACGGTTCCGAGCCAGCCGAGGAAGAAGGCGACCGGGATCGAGACGATGCCGGGGTTGTCGAGCGGGAACCAGTGGAAGTCGACGCCCTGGATCATCGAGGCGCTCTTCCCGGTCTTCGCGTCGACGGGCTTACCCGAAACCGCCGGCGAGAACACGATCAACAGCACGCAGACCGCGAGCCCGCCGTAAATGCTCCACAGCGCGCCCTGGGTGTTGAACCGCTTCCAGAACAGCGAGTACAGGATCGTGGGCAGGTTCGCCGACGCCGCCACCGCGAACGCCAGCGCCACCAGGAACGCGACGTTCTGGTTCTTCGCGAGGATGCCGCCGACGATCGCGACCGCCCCGATCACCAGCGCGGTGATCCGCGCGACGCGGACTTCGCTGTCGGGATCGGTCTTGCCCTTCTTGATCACGTTGGCGTAGACGTCGTGCGCGAACGAGGCCGACGCCGTGATCGTCAGGCCCGCGACCACCGCGAGGATCGTCGCGAACGCCACCGCCGCGATGAACCCGAGCAGCACCGGGCCGCCCAGTTCGAGCGCGAGCAACGGCGCCGCCGAGTTGGTCGTCCCCGGCGCCTTCGCGATCACTTCCGGGCCGACGAGCGCGCCCGCGCCGTAGCCGAGCACCAGCGTGAACAGGTAGAAGATGCCGATCAGCGCGATCGCCCAGACCACCGAACGGCGCGCGTCCTTCGCGGTCGGCACGGTGTAGAAGCGCATGAGCACGTGCGGCAGGCCCGCGGTCCCGAGCACCAGCGCGATGCCGAGCGACAGGAAGTCGAGCTTCGTCGTACCGGTCTTCCCGTACTGCTTGCCCGGTCCGAGCAGCGCTTCCCCGGCCTTGCCGCCCTTGTCGACGGCGGCCTGGAACAGGTTGGAGAGGTTGAAGCCGTACTTCCCGAGCACCCACAGCGTCATCGCGAACGCGCCCGCGATGAGCAGCACGGCCTTGATGATCTGGACCCAGGTGGTGCCCTTCATCCCGCCGATCAGCACGTACAGGATCATGATCACGCCGACGACGGCGATCACCAGGTCCTGGCCGAGGT
This sequence comes from Amycolatopsis thailandensis, assembly GCF_002234405.1. Classification (GTDB taxonomy): domain Bacteria; phylum Actinomycetota; class Actinomycetes; order Mycobacteriales; family Pseudonocardiaceae; genus Amycolatopsis; species Amycolatopsis thailandensis. The sequence continues at coordinate 23,317 of NZ_NMQT01000006.1, forward strand.
TCCCCTCGATGCCGAGCAGCAGGTTCACCAGGCCGCCCGCCCCCGCCATCTGCGCGAGCAGGTAGAAGAACGAGACGGCGAGCGTGGAGATCGCGGCCGCCGCGCGGACCGGGCGCTGCTTCATCCGGAACGCCAGGACGTCGCCCATGGTGAACTTGCCGGTGTTGCGCAGCAGTTCCGCGACCAGCAGCAACGCCACCAGCCACGCGACGAGGAACCCGATCGAATAGAGGAAACCGTCGTACCCGTTGATCGCGATCGCCCCGGCGATACCCAGGAACGACGCCGCGGAAAGGTAGTCGCCCGAGATCGCGATCCCGTTCTGCGGCCCGGTGAACGCGCGCCCGGCGGCGTAGTAGTCGGACGCGGTCTTCGTATTCCGGCTCGCCCGGAAAACGATCACCAGCGTGATCGCCACGAACACCGCGAAAATGGTGATGTTGAGCGCCGGATTACTGCCCTGGACGCCCGCTGCCAGCGTTTTCACCGCTCGGTCCCCTCGACCTCGTGCCGGATCTTGTCCGCGAGCGGATCAAGCTTTCGGTTCGCGTATCGGACATAGAGACCGGTGATCACGAAAGTGGACACGAACTGGAGCAACCCGAAGACCAGGCCGACGGTGATGTTGCCGAAGAGCTTGGTGCTCATGAACCCGGTCGCGTAGTCGGCGAGGATCACATAGAGCAGATACCAGAGGAGGAACAGTGCCGAGACCGGGAAAACGAATACCCGGAGCCGCCGTCGCAACTCGGTGAATTCCGGGCTCGCCTGCACCTTTTCCCAGTCGGATTCCGGATCGGACCCGAGGCCTTGATCGGTATCACTCACTGCGGACCTCCCATCTACCTCAACCATTCGGTGATTTCGATGTCACGGAAGATCATGCCCCTCATGGGGCGTGAGAGGGGCAATCCATTTGAGTGAACGAGACGACTCTGTGTAGAGGGTCGCGACCCGAAAGGGTGACTTTACTTGCGGTGGCGACCCTTGCCGGTGGTCCGCGTCTTCTCCTCGGCCTGCCCGAACCGGGCGACCGCGCGATCGCGCATGAACCCGAGCGGATCGGGCGCGTGCAGCCGCAGCATCACGCCGTGGACGTCGTCCGGCCGCCCGTAACCGGTCGCCCGGCTCACCACGTAGGTGGTCAGGAACGCCGCCGGCACGGTGATCAGCGCGGGCTGGTTCGAGAACCACGGCGCCCAGCCGCCGGTGTACTTGCTGACGATGTTGGCCACCAGCGCGGTCAGCACCAGGCCGCCGCCGACGAGCATCCCCGCCAGCGCGCCGGGCCAGCTGAGCTTGCGCCACCAGACCCCGAGCAGTAGCAGCGGGCTGAACGTCGACGCGGCCAGCGCGAACGACATCCCGACCGAAAGCGAGAGATCCTCCGACGGCAGCAGGACCGCCAGCCCGAACGGGATCAGCGCCACGATCGCCGTCGCCACCCGGAAATCGCGGACCCGCCCGGGCAGCACGTCGGTGGACACCACCCCGGCCACGCTCACCAGCAGCCCGGACGAACTCGACAGGAACGCGGCGAAGGCACCGGCCGCGGTCACCGCGCCCAGGATCTGCCCCCCGACCCCGGGGAGGACCGCCGACGGCAGCAGCAGGACGGCGGCGTCGGTCTTCCCGGTCACCAGAAGCTCGGGGACGTACATCCGCGACAGCGCGCCCAGCAGTGTCGGGAACAGATAGAACAGGCCGAGCAGCAGCAGGACGTGCACCGTCGTGCGGCGCGCGGCCTTCCCGTCGGGGTTGGTGTAGAAGCGGACCAGGACGTGCGGCAACCCCATGGTGCCGAGGAACGTCGCGAGGATCAGCGAATAGACCTGCAGCAGATCGGTGAGACTGCCCGAGCCCGGCCGCAGCCAGTCGCCGTTGGACGTCGGCGCGTCGCTGACCACCGGGACCGGGGTGCCCGCGGTGAACTTCAGCGTCGTGCCCTTGGCGACCTTGTGCCCGGCTTCCGGCGTCCACACCGCGAAACCGTTGGCACGCGCGCCTTCCACCTGACCGTAGGCCTCGAGCACGGTCACGGAGGTGACCTTCAGCGTGACGTCGGCCTGCACCGAGACCGTGGTGTTCTCGGGGAACGCCGGCGGGGCGGGCTGCCCCAGCGGGCGCGCGCCGCCCGGCGGACCGGCGCCGAGGAACACGATGCACAGGATGAACGTCGGCACCGCGATGGCGAACAGTTTCAGCCAGTACTGGAAAGCCTGGACGACGGTGATGGCGCGCATGCCGCCCGCGATCACGTTGAACCCGACCACACAGGTCACCAGGATCGCGCCCGCCCAGGCGGGCACCGGCAGGATGGTCGCCAGCGTCAGACCGGCGCCTTGCAGCTGCGGGACCATGTAGAGGATCCCGATGAACACCACGAACGCCGTCGAGACCCGGCGCAGCATCGTCGAGCCCAGCCGCATCTCGACGAAGTCCGACAGCGTGTACGCGCCCGACCGCCGCAGCGGCGCGGCGACGAACAGCATCAGCGCGAGGTAGCCCGCGGTGAAACCGATCGGAAACCACAGCGCGTCGGCGCCGTCCTTGAGCACGATGCCGGCGACGCCCATGAACGACGCGGCGGACAGGTACTCACCGGAGATCGCGGCGGCGTTGCGCCGGGAACGCACGGTGCGCCGCGCGACGAGGAAGTCGTGCGTGCTGACCGCCGACCTCGAGGAGCGATGCCCCAGGTAAAAGGTCAGGACCGCGACCAGCACTATGCCGGCCATGGACAGTGTCATTTGATCGCGCGCTGACGGAAACGCGTCGCCAGGGCGCAGTGATCTTGGAAAGCCTCGTAGTCGGTAAGGCGCCCTGCCGCCACGATTCCGTGGCCTTCGGCCGAAAGAGGGCGCGCGACCGTGAAGTCTCTCAGCGCTGGCGCGCTTCGAGACGGCGTGGTCGGGTCAGCCTCACCTCTGTTCACACCAAGGATCCTCGCATGTGCAGCTCCGCAATCAGTTCTCGATCATGTCGACGAAGTCGCGTTCATGACGTTCGGCGAGCCGGTTGTACCAGAGCCCGATGCCGAACAGGAACGGGAAAGGTGCCACGCCGAGGATCAACCACGACAACGGGATGCCCACGACGATCACTCGTCCGAAGGACGGGATCAGGTAGAAGAGCACCGGCAGTGAACACAGGGTGACCATCACCAGCAGCGCCAGCAGGGAGGCCGTCCGCAGCTGGATCTTCACCAGGTCCCGGACCAGGAGTTTTCCCCAACTGGTCTGTTCTTCGAGTTCGACCCGGGCCCGCAGGGTGCTCGTGGCCTGTCGCGGATCGGCGAGGATCACCCGTTGCCGCTTGGGTTTCGCGTGATGCTCAGGCTTGGCCTGCTCGTGCTTCGGGCCGGACGGCGCGCCGGGCACGGGCTCGACGGCGGCCCCCTCGGGTGGCGCCGGTTTCTTTGTCCTGCCCTTGCCGAGGGTCGGGTCCGGTTCGCGGACCCCGTTGACCCGCCGGTAGTAGTCGTCGGTCATGGGCCGCCGCTACGTCGACCGGTTGGCGCCGACCAGCCGGTCCTTGAGCGCGCGCGTGTGGCGGCGGCTCACCGGCAGCACCTTCTCCTCGTTGCCGATGACTACCTGGTAACCGCCCTGGCCCATGCGCAGCTCGGTGATCAGCGGCAGCGAGACCAGGAAAGACCGGTGGATCCGGACGAAACCCGCCTTCTCCCAGCGTTCTTCGAGCTGCGCGAGCGGGATGCGGACCAAGTGGCTGCCGTCGGTGGTGAACAACCGGGCGTAGTCGCCCTGCGCCTCGACCCAGCGAACCGAAGAGCGCGGGATCAGCTTCGTGGTGCCCGCGAGTTCGACGGGGATGACCTCGTCGTCGTTCTTGACCTGCCCCGGGCCGCCTTCCTGGCCGAACTGCGGCGCGGCGTTGGCGGCGAGTTTGTCGATCACGCGGGTGATCGCGCGGTCGAGCCGATCCTGTTGGTACGGCTTCAACACGTAATCGAGCGCGCCGAGGTCGAAGGCGTTGACCGCCTCTTCCGCGTGCCCGGTCACGAAAACCAGCGCCGGCGACGGGCGCAGCGCGGCGAACACCCGCGACATCTCCATCCCGGACAGACCGGGCATGTCTATGTCGGCGAACACCGCGTCCACGATCGGCAGGCCGCGCGCCTTGCGATCGGCCAGCCTCGGGTCGTCGGCGGACAGCAGGCGCAGCGCCTCCGAAGCGTCTATCGCCGGATAGACCAGGGCGACGTGCGGGCTGTTCCGGAGACAGTGGACGAGTTCGTCTAGCCCTTTGGGCTCATCGTCCACCGCCAGGACAATGAGCTTCCGGGTGTCATCGTGAGCACTCACAGTGAGACGCATCCTGCCTATTGCAGGGTTCCTTGTCCAGCCCGCTTCACGAAAGTCGAACGAAAAGGACGGCACCGGCACCCCCGCGCCTGGGGTTGCCGGTGCCGTCGTCTTTTCCGGTGACACGAACCGCCTAGCCGTGCCACATCTGGGGGTCGATGCTCAGGCGCCGCGGGTCAGGACCGTGACGTAGTCGACGAGCATCGGGTGTCCCGGAACGATTCCGGGTCCGGGAGTGGTGGTGCCGGAGTTGTTGTTCGGGAACGCCCCACCGATCGCGAGGTTCAGCAGCACGAAATAGCCCGCGTGGCCGGTCATGTTCGCCCAGGTGGTCGCGTCGACCTGGTTCTGGGCGACCGAATGGAACCGCTGCCCGTCGACCAGCCAGCGGAACACCTGGGGACTGGCGCTCGTGTCCCATTCGAACGTGTAGGTGTGGAACGCGCTCTGGCAGCTCGCGCCGGGGCAGGTCCGGCTGCCGACGAGGCCGGTGGTCTCGTTGCACGGGCCGCCGGGGCTGACGCCGCAGTGCAGCACGCCCCAGACCGAGTCGATCCCGTTGACGTTCTCCATGATGTCGAATTCGCCGACGGCGGGCCAGTTCCAGTAATCGCCGCGATACGGCGAGCCGAGCGCCCAGAACGCGGGCCAGTAGCCGAGCGCCGCGGCGCCGGTGACGTTCGGCATCTGGATGCGGCCTTCGATCCGCAGCGCGCCACCTTGCGGCGGTTTGAAATTCGCGCGCTGCGTTTCGATCCGCGCCGACGTCCAGTTGCCCGCGCCGTCACGCAGCGGCGTGATCCGCAGGTTCCCGGAACCGTCCTGGGCGAGGTTGGCGGGGTCGGCCGTGTAGTTCTGGATCTCGCCGGTGCCCCAGTTGGCGGGGCCGCCGGGATACGCGTGACCGGTGTCGATGATCCAGTTCGCGTTCGACGGGAGCGAACCCGCGGCGCCGGTGAAGTCGTCGGTGAACACTGTGGCCCAGCCGGACGGCGGGGGCGGGACGGCGGCGGACGCCGGCCCCGCGAGCGGGATCGTGATCAGTGCCGCGGCGAGCGCGGCCTTCCAGCGGCCCCGGCGGGGAGAAGTAACGGACATCAGGCCTCCTCGTCAACGTTGTCGAGGTTTGTTGCCGTTCACAACAAAGCGGTATGTCCGATATGAGACCTGGTCTGAACCACTTACGCCTACCACCGTTCGGGTGAATCCCTCCCGCCCGCAAGCGCAATGAAGGGGCCTTTCATCGCAAATTTTGCAATGAAAGGCCCCTTCATCTCACGCGCGTCAGAGGCCGAAGCGGCTCCAGGCGGCCTTGGACTGGACAGCGTCGAGCAGGGCGCTCGCCGCGGCCGGTGCACCGATGCCGAGCCGCGCCAGCAGCGGCTTCTTCGGTTCGGCGACCGCGATCTCGGCGTCCGGGTACCGCTCGGTGATCACCTGGCGCAGGCTGCCGACGCCGTCGATCAGGCCGAGCTCGACCGCGCGGGCGCCCAGCCAGACGTCTCCGTTGAACAGGTCGTCGGAGCCGGAAAGCCGGTCGCCACGGCGCTCGGTGACCCAGTCGACGAACAGTTCGTGGAGCTGGCCGTGCATCTTCTTCAGCCACTCGACGTCTTCCGGCTTCTCCGGGCTGAACGGGTCGAGCCGGGACTTGTTCGTCCCCGCGGTGTGCAGCCGCCGCTCGATGCCGAACCGCTCCAGCAGGCCGGTGAACCCGAAGCCGCCGCTGATCACGCCGATGGACCCGACCATCGACGTCCGGTGCGCGTAGATCTCGTCGGCGGCGCAGGCCAGCCAGTAGCCGCCGGACGCGGCGACGTCCTCGGCGAAGGCCAGGACGGGCACGTTCTTCTCGTCGGCGAGCTGGCGGATCCGCTCGGCGACCAGGCCCGACTGCGTCGGCGCCCCGCCCGGCGAGTTGATCTGCAACGCGACGGCCTTCAACCGCTCGTGCGCGAAAGCGCGGGTCAGCGCCGACTCGACGGCGGCGAGGTTGATCGACCCCCTGGCCAGCGGTGAGGGGGTCGGCGTGATCACCCCGTGCAGCTTGACCACGGCGACGACGTCCTTGCGCTCACCCCGGTCGCCGATCATCGGGAGACGGGAGGTCAGCTTGTCCGCAACGCTCATACCCCCAGGTTACCGACGTTCAGGAGGGCAGCACGCCGCTGCGCGAACCGGTCACCCCGCTGGACTCGTTCGGGCCGCCCTGAGGCGGGACGGCGGCGCTGTCGGCGGAGAAGTCCGGCAGGTTCGGCCGCACCCCCGGCATGAACTTCGGCACCCGCAGGGTCACCTTCATGCCGGCGCCGGGCGCCGTCTCGACCATGAGCGCGTAATCGCGGCCGAACACCTGCTGCATCCGCTGGTTGATGTTGCCGAGGCCGACGTGCGCGCCGGTGCGGTGCTGGCTGCGGAGGTCCGCGAGCTTCGCGGGCTCCATGCCGATGCCGTCGTCCTCGACGCTGATCAGCGCCTCGGCGCCGTAGTCCTCGGCGATCACCGTGACGCAGCCGCCCGAAGGCTTCGACGCGAGACCGTGTTTGACGGCGTTCTCCACCAGCGGCTGGATGATCAGGAACGGGACGACCACCGAAAGCACCTCGGGCGCGATCTTCATCCGCACTTCGAGCCGTCCGCCGAACCGGGCGTTCTCGATGGTCAGATACCGGTCGATGTTGCGCAGTTCCTCGGCGAGCGAGGTGAACATGCCCGACGTACGGAACGAGTAGCGCGTGAAGTCCGCGAAGTCCTGAAGCAGTTCTCGCGCTTCCTCCGGGTCCGTCCGGATCAGCGACGAGATGGTGTTCAGCGCGTTGTAGACGAAGTGCGGCGAGATCTGCGCGCGCAGCGCCTTGATCTCCGCCTGCTGGAGCTGGTTCTTCGATTCGTCCAGGCGCGCGAGCTCGAACTGGGTGCAGACGAACTGCGCGACCGCGTCGGCCATCTGCACCAGCCGCCCGCGCGTGCGCCCGACGACCAGCAGCGCCGCCTCGGTCTCGCCCTCGACGATCAGCGGGACGATCACCGCGGTCCGCATCCGGCAGGTGCCGCGGTGGTTGCACGGCATCTTGTCGTGCGCGACGACCTCGCGGCGATGCTTGCGGATCGCGTTGCCGATGGCGTCGACGAGGTCGACGTAGTGGTCGTTGGCCTCGCCGTCCCAGGACAGCAGTGTGCCTTCGCTGTCGGTGATGCCGACGGCGACGCAGTCGAGCATCTCCAGCAGCTGACTGGTGATCTTGTCGGCGACCTGCTCGTCCAACCCCTCCCGGAGGTCCGGTGTCGCCTTCGACATCCGGTGGACGGCCTGGAGTACCGCGTTCTCCACGATGCTCGCGGGTCGCCTCAGCTTGATCAGCAGGACGACGACGAGGATCGCGAGCAGCAGCGCCACACCCCAAGGGATGATCTGCGCGATCTCGAGCCCGGACACGGCGTCCATGCTCTGCGCTCGACCAACCGGGTGCAAGGTTTGCTCCCCACTTTCCGTTGAGTTGTGACAACCGAGGGTGGGGCCGACCCTACCCAAGACCGGGGTGGTCACCCCATGGTCACTCCCCGTGGCACGGAGAAGACTGTGCGCAGGCAATCGCTTCCGGGGGAGGAACACAATGCGCGGATCGGGGAAGCTCGCGGCGGGCGCGCTGGCGGGGGTCCTGCTGGCGGGCGCGCCGGCGGGGACGGCCGCCGCTGCCGGGGATCCGGTGCGCGCGGCGGTCGGGCACCTGGTCGCCGAAGGGGGTTTCCCGGGAGCGGTCGCCTGGGTCCGGAACGGTGAGGCGGTCTCGCGCTTCGGCGCCGGGTACGCGAACCGGGTCACGCGCGAAGCCGCGGGGCCGCACCACCGGTTCCGGACAGCCAGCAACACCAAGGCGTTCGTCGCCACGGTCGTCCTGCGGCTGGCGGGCGAAGGCGCGCTGTCGCTCGACGATCCGATCGAACGGCGGCTGCCCGGTGTCGTCCGCGGGCCGGGCTACGAACCGGAAAAGATCACCTTGCGCATGCTGCTGAACCACACGAGCGGCGTGCACGACCCGCTGGACCCGCACTTCTTCGACCCGTACCTCGTCGAGGGGAACCGGGCCTACGTCTACCCGCCGTCCGAGGTGATCCGGCGTTCGCTCGTCGACTCGCCCTCGTTCGCGCCCGGCACTGACGTGGAGTACTCGAACACCGGATATCTGTTGCTGGGCAAGGTGATCGAGCAGGTCACCCGCAACGACGTCCGCGAAGAGATCCAGCGCCGGATCCTCGATCCGCTCGGCCTCGACCGGACGTACTTCCCGCTCCGGTCCCCGTTCCTGCGAGGCCCGCACCTGCACGGGTACGACCTGAGCGGGCAGGACATGACCGTGTTCAGCCCGTCCTACGACTGGACCGCGGGCGCGATGGTCTCGACCGTCGACGATCTCGCGACGTTCCATCGCGCGCTGCTGGCGGGACGTTTGCTGAAGCCCGCGCAACAGGCCGAACTCGAACGCCTGGTGCCGTCTGGCGAGTTCGGCGCGTATGGCGCCGGTGTCGAGACGATCAACCTGCCTTGTCCTGGCGGGCCGAAGACGGTCTGGGGGAACACCGGGGCCGGACCGGGGTTCTACAGCGTCTCGATGAGCACCGAGGACGGCTCGAAACAGATCGTGCTGGCACTGAACGTCTACGACCTGGCCAAGGACGTGGCACACGAGGATCCGCTACCGAGCAGCCCGCTTCCCGCGATCGCCGCCGCCCTCTGCTGACCCCCGCGTTTCGTCCTCTGGATGCGGTAGTTGCGCACGCAAGTACCGCATCCAGAGGACGAAATGCGGGGTGGCGCGTCACTTGAGCAGGCGCGACATCCGCCGGTCGGCGAGGGGCTTCCCGCCGGTCTGGCAGGTCGGGCAGTACTGGAAGGACTTGTCCGCGAAGGAGATCTCGCGGATCGTGTCACCGCAGACCGGGCACGGCAGCCCCGTGCGCGCGTGCACCCTCAGCCCGGACCGCTTCTCTCCCTTCAGCCGGGCCGCGGACTGGCCGACGGAGCGCGTCACGGCGCTGATCAGCACCTCGCGGATCGCTTCCGAAAGCCCGTCGAGAGCTCCCTCGGACAGCTTTCCGGTCGTGGCGTAAGGAGAAAGCTTCGCCATGTGCATGATCTCGTCGGAGTAGGCGTTGCCGATCCCGGCGATCAGCGACTGATCGGTCAGCGCCGTCTTCAACCGTTCGGTGCGGCCGGTGAACAGCTTCTCGAGCCCCGTGCGATCCAGCGAAAGCGCGTCCGGCCCGAGCCGCGCGATACTGGCGACCTCTTTCTCCGGGTCACGCACGATCCAGACCGCCAGGCCCTTCTTCGTGCCCGCCTCGGTGAGGTCGAAGCCAGGCCCGGCGGCCGCGTCGAGGTGGACGCGGAGCGAGATCGGCCCCTTGCCGGGTTTGAGCGGCGTCGGCGACAACGCGTCGGACCAGCGCAGCCAGCCCGCCCTCGCCAGGTGGACGACCAGATGGAGATCCCCGGCGACGAGGTCCAGGTGCTTGCCGAACCGGCCGGCACCGGTGACCTCGCGACCGTGGAGCTCGGTCCACGGCGGTGTCGCCGTCTTCAGCACACTCAGGGACGACACGTCGACACGGAAGACCGTCTTGCCCACCGCGTGTTCACGCAGGTGGTGAGCGAGCGCTTCGACCTCGGGTAACTCGGGCATGGCCCCAGTCTCGCGCGTTCAGGCCGCCGCGACTACTCCACCGGATGCAACGGGCCGTCGAAATCCGGCAGCGAGTGCTTCTGGATGGTCTTGGTGATCTTCGAGACCTCGCCGCGCACGGTGAACATGCCGCGGATGCTGCCCACCCAGCGTTCGGACGGCCTGTCGCCCGCCAGATCGCCCTCGGTCTCGGCGACCACGGTCCACGGGCGGCGCAGAATCCACCGCAACGGGAAGAACAGCGCGATCAGCAGCAACGCCAGAGGAACCCAGGACGGGATTCTCACGTCGGCGGGGGTCCACATGATGAGCACGATCGCGAGCAGCGAAGTCACGGCGATCATCGCGATACCCGGGCCATAGCTGCCCGCCACGTCGTGCTCGAAATCGTCCGCTGTCGCGGGAGCACGCCATTCCATCTGGGCTCGGACCACCCAGTCACGGCCGTCCTCGCCGTGCACCAGCCGGTTCATTCAGTCGCCTCCCGCGCGGCCGCTCGCTCGTCGTGAGCGAGCTCCACCGTACCGTGATGGCGGCCGGATTCGCGAGAGTTCGAAGGGGGAATGCCCGCTCGGGCGTTATGGGCACGTCGGGTAGTCGACACCCGGTTCCGGATAGTGGGAAGTCGGCTTCACCGGGCTCGGCTCGTCTTCCGACGGCTCGCCGGACGGCGTCTCGGCAGAGCTTTCGGGAGTGCCCGTCACCGGCGAAGAAGACTCTTCCGGGTCAGTCGTCGACTCCGGCTTGCCGGACTCCGAAGGATCCGTCCCGTCCCGCGGCGTCGTCGTCGCGGTCGGGCTCAGCGACTCCTCGGTGGGATTGAGCGACTCCCCCGGCGGGATGTCGTCCCGTTTCGAGGTGGTCTGGTTCGAGCCGGTGTCCGGCACCTCGTTCCGCGGCGAAGTCGCTTCGTGCAGCGGCTTGCCCTCGGACTCGGCTGGAGGCTGGACGGCGTCACCGCCGCCCTGCTCGCTCCTCGCGGTGCCCGCACCCGGCAGGCTCGGCATGTCGGACGCGCCGAGTTCGGCACTCGGCCCCCGCCCGGTCTCGGACGGCTGCGAACCCTTGCCGTGCAGCTGATCCTCGGCGATCCGCTGCGGCGGGATCTCCACCGGCTGATCACCGACGGGCGGAGCGACCTGCGCCGGCAGCAACGCCAGCTCCGGCAGCCCGCCCCCGGAGAGGCCGACGGTGTGGGAGACGTCGGTACCGAACACGGCCGGACCGGCGACGATCCCGACCGCGCCCGCGGCCGCCGTCGACGCCACCGCCAAACCGACCTTCACCTTCGACCCGAGCAGAAGCCCCTTGACCGACGCGGCGAGGCCGGACAGCGCCCCGCTCGCGTGGGCACCGGCGGCCGCCGGCACCAGCAGCGCCACCACACCGGCGTGCGCCCGCAGCGAAGAACAGACGTCACGCAGCTCGTCGTGCGTCGCCCGGCAGGACTGGCACCCGATCAGGTGACTCTTGATCCGGCGGGCCTCGGCCCCGGTGACGCTGCCCGCGGTGAACCCGCCCAGCTTCTCCACCACCGCGCGGCACGAATCCGGCCCGCGGTTCACCGACAGATGCGCCTGGAGATACGCCGCCCGCAGCCCCTGCCGCGCCCGCCGGGCCAACGCCGCCGTCGCGTTCGCGCTCAACCCGAAATGCGGCGCGACCATCGACGGCTGCTCGCCCTCGACCTCGGTCTGCCACAACACCGAACGCCAGCGCTCCGGCAGACTCGTGAACGCGGTCGTGATCAGCGAATGCTCAGCCGTCCGGGCATGCGTGTCCGCGCCCGCCCCGGCCCGGAAGGTCAGCTCGTCGTCGCTCACCGGCACGTCACGGCGCGCGCCGTGCCACTCCCACGAGACCCGGCGAGCCACCGTCAGCAGATACGCCCGCACGTAGTCTCGCGGCCCGGCACCCCGGCGCAACGCCTGGAGCACCCGGAAGAAGGTCTCGGCCGTGATGTCCTCGGCCTCCGACCGATCGGAGGCCAGACTGCGCGCCAACCGCCGCACCGCCGCGGCGTGAAGTTCGAAAAGCTCCCCGAAGGCGGCGTCCTCCCCATCACGGAGCCGCTGGAGCAATGCCTGCTCGTCGGATTCCGAGGCCGCCTGAAGCGGCACCGTGCCCTGCTCGGTCATCCGGCCAGGCACCTCCTCCCCGAAGGACTCACCATTCGGTCGAATGGGGACACCATACGGAGGTATGCAGCCGTCGTCACCCCTTGTACGCCAGGTGTGACACCAGAGCACCTGTAGGGGTGGGTCAAAACCGCTACAGACGGTCGGTGTATGGTTGTTCCACTGCTTCAAACGAGTGCCGGAGCAGGGCAACACACGCGGATGTAGCGCAGCTGGTAGCGCATCACCTTGCCAAGGTGAGGGTCGCGGGTTCGAATCCCGTCATCCGCTCGCATGCGGGCACACTGTGTCCAGGGAACGCCTGGACCATGGCCTGCTCACCATGATTCCCGGGGGCCGAGCCCCCGGACCCCCACGGTGCCTGCACCTCACCCTCACGGGTGGGGTGCTTTTTCGTGGGGTTTTCGGGGTTTTGTTTCCTTTGGCCTCTGAACCTGATGGTTACTACGTGCTACATGATCGGTGAGCGGGGTCACACGACCGTAGTAATTCGAATTTGTGCATATGTCGACCCGCTGGCGACGGGTGCCACCTGGGGGTTCGGTACTTTGTGGACCGGATCTTCGAGGTGGGGAAACACGGATGAGTGAAAGCGCACGCGACGGCGGCACCGTCGCGACCTTGGAAGCCCAGCAGCGGGCATCTGAGCCCGGCAAGTCCGCGAAGCGAGGCCTGTTCGACAAGCTTCCCCTCTGGGCCCTCTGGGCATTGACCGCGCTACCGATCCTGCTGTCGATCACCGAGGTCCTCCGCGCTCCCAAGATCAACCACGCGGATTACTGGGTCGTCCTCGGCCTGACCGCGGACACGAACGGCAACCTGGACGTCGCCCAACTGTTCCACCTCTACCACGAGCACCCGATCGTGCTGGTCGGCCTCGTCTTCTGGCTCGACGCGAAACTGTTCGCCGGCACCCAGACCCCACTCGGCTTCCTCAGCGTCGTCCTCGCGGCGGGCATGTTCGCCGCGCTGTGGAGCATGCTGCCCCGCACCCTCACCGGCCTGCGCCGCGCCGGCGTCGTCGCCGGACTCTCCGGCCTGGTGTTCTCCGCGGGCACGGTCGAGTACTTCGGCGACGGCATGATGGGCGTCCAGTGGCTCCTCGGACTCGCCCCCGCCGTCATCGCGATCGCCTTCGCGCACCACGGCAAACTCGTCCCGGCCTTCCTCTTCGCCTTCATGGGCAGCCTCGGGCACGGCGTCGCGTTCCCGGTCTGGATCGTTCTCGCGCTCGTCCTCTGGCTCCGGGGCGAGAGCCGGATCAAGACCGCCCTGCCACTCGGCCTCGGTCTCGTCGTCTTCATCCTCTGGCGCGTCGCGCCGTGGCCGCCGAGCTACCAGAAGCCGAACGTCGTCGGCGCCGACACCTACCTCGGCGCGATGACCAGCACCATCGGCCAGTCCTGGTCCACCAAATCCCCTGATCTCGCGTTCCTCGCGGGCGCGCTGACCGTCGGCCTCTTCGGCTTACTGATCGCGGCGGCCGTGAAACAGCGGCTCGCGGCCAAGACCGAGAACTTCACCGGCACCCTCGACGGCCCGGCACCGGTCGCGGCCGTCGCGGGCTGGTTCGGCCTCGCCGCCCAGGTGACGCTGAACGGCGCGATGATCGGCGTCAGCCGAGGCGGCTACAACGCCACCGAAGGCATGTCGTCCCGCTACGTCGGGATCGGCCTTCTGGGTGTCTGCGCGGTGCTCGTGCTGCTGGTGACCCGCGGCCCGCGCGCGTTGCGGCTCAAGGCGATCCCGCTGGCGCTTGTGATGGCGCTGTGTGTCTACGCGATCGGGAACACGGCCGCGGGCGCCACCCGCTACCGGTACGCCTACCAGCCCGTCCTCGCGGTGGCGATGCACGTCAACGCGGGCGGGGTGATGGCCAAGATGTTCGCCTACACCGACTTCCTCGAACAGGAACGGACGATGGGCATCTACCCGTTCACCCCGGACTTCACCCTGGGCTGCGGCGCGGGCGGACCGGAACTCGGAACGACCGTCGACCTAGCAAAGGCCGTCGAACTCAAGGGTCCCGGCTACGGCACCAAGGACACCGCCGGTGCCGTCGACACCGCACCTGTCACCGGCGACAAGCAGATCAACGGCTGGGCGCTCATCGGCGGACAGCAGGCCCAGTGCATCCTCATCACGGACGGCGGGGGCAAGGTCGTCGGCGGCGGCACGGTCGGACTCCCCCGCGACGACATCTCACAGTTCATGAACGGCACCGGCCGCTCCGGCTGGCAGGCCGTCGCGGCCCCCGAGGTCAAGGACCCGGTCGTCCTCGCCTATCGCGACGGCGTCTACCACCGCATCACCACGATCAAGGACGCGGGGAAGGGCTAGAACAGAACTCCCGCAAAGGAGGCGATCGAGGTGTCGGCGTTATTCACAGACATGCTCACAGTCATCGGTAACGGTATCGAGAATTATGCGACCGCCAATTTCAGCCAATCCCGCTATCAGGTTCGCATCAAATCCGACACTATCCTGCCCACGCCTGGGCTCCCAGCCAATGAGAACATTTATGTCAATGGCCCGGCGACCGAGGTCGATAAGACCACTTCGATACATTTGAATCGTTTCGGCAAGCAGGTCGAGCTGACTGTCGAGCGATTCATACCCCTCCCCGTAGAAGTCCACCTTCCACCAGTTGACACCAGGTCTACCCTTGGCATCCAGATCCGTCGACCTCCCAAGAATGCCCTCGACATCGCCAAGAGATAGAACATCCAGCGAAACCCGCAACGAGACCCTTGCCCACGACTCTTGCATTTAAAGAAACCAATCTCATTGACTAGCGCCGACGCCCCTTGGAGTATCCTCCCCTGCCATAACCATCTCCGTCCGAGAAATTATCGTGAATGTTTCCGATTGAATCCTCGGCAGGGCAACCACAGGGCATCTTGGTGTGCATTTCTCCGGAGTCCAGATCAACCATGATGTCCGGATTTTTTCTGGCACCGCCGTATTTACCATCATTCTTCTCGGCATGAATCGCATCCCTGACTTCTCGAACTTCTCGCCCGAGCGCACGTGCGATCTTGGGGTATTTGTCGGCAAACCTTCCATCGGGACGTACATAACCGTCGCCGCAGTTGTGAACCAGCAGCGAAGTGCCGCTACCACCGACGTAGAAGGCGTGGATGTCGTCGATCGTGAGGTCGTGGACGGGCGACACCTGCGTGAAGTGCCGAACCGCGGTGACGACCGATGACCGACCATCCGGCGAGTGTAGGTGCTGACCAGGAACCAGGTCACCGATCGCTACCCAGTCATCGGCCTCCTCCACCCAGACGAGGTGCCAGTCCGTGGCCACGATGGTGCCCGAAACGCCATCGGACTCGACAGTGACCTCGGTCCGCTCGTCCTCGTCGTCGTGCACGATCGTGCCGACCACACGGCGCCGCTCCAACCCGCCGGTCTCCGGGTCTGTCGTCTGCACTTCATCGCCGATCCGTACTTCTTCGATCGGCTTCGTAGTGCCGTCCGACATCAAGACCTGCGTACCGGGGACGAAGCTGTTGCAAGTCGACTCGCTCGCCGCGGCGGCACCGCCCATGGCCGCGGCCGCCGCACCGACGACGCCTTCGCCCTCGCTGACCGCGACGACAACTTGGACCGCGTTCGCCGCCATCTCGGCGTCGGCGAGGATGCGCTCGGTGTCGGCGATGACCTTCTGGGCTTTCTCCACCTCACGCCCGAAGGTCGCCAGTGCCCGCGCGCCCTTCCAGAAGCTGGCGACGATCTCGCCGACCTTCAGGATCTTGCCCCAGGGGATGAAGTTGAGGAGGGTGCTGATGCACGAGCCGACCGAGCCCTCGATGCAGCCCATGATGTCGTCCCAGCCGATGAGGCTCTTGATCAGCTCACCGGCCGCGTCTATGAAGACGTCCCATTTGGACTTCTTCACGACGGCTTGCGCTTCTTTGTAGGACTTCTCGTTATAGCCCCGCTTGGCTTTCTCCCGCTGCTCGGCCGCGTATTTCTTGCCCTGCGGCGAAGACGGGGAACTCGCCATGACGGTGCAGCTGCCCTTGCAAGCAGCCGCCTGTTCGGTGCCTTCGCGGCAGAACAGGCCGTCCTCGCCCATGTGGAAGCAGGCCGACATGCCGGACGGGTCCGTCATGGTCACCGGCGAGTTGTTCGCGTAGGCGTAAGGGTTCCACAGTTGCGGGACAGCCGGATCCAGCACCGGGTCGGTCTTGGTGAACCGGCCGGTCCCCGGGTCGTACTCGCGTGCGCCGAGATGAGTCAGGCCGGTCGCGTCCTGGTAGCCGCCGACGAAGCCGTGCTTGTCCGGCCAAGTGGACGGCGCAGGGCCGCGCGGGTTGCCGAAGGGATCCATGTAGCGCTGGGTGGGGGTGAGCGTCCCCGCGGAGATCGCCAGGCCGTTCGTGCCGTGCAGATCGCCGAGCATCCACTTGAGGGCGGAGCCACCGACTCGCACCGCGACCTGGACCCCGCCGTGCTGGTAGAAACGGGTCGCGGTCACCCCCGTCGTGCCGGTGGTGATGACCAGTTCGAGGTCGCCGATCGCCAGCGTGGTGCCGGTCGGAGCGCGGGTGACGAGCCGGTTGCCGTCGGCGTCGTAGATGTACTTGCTCGCCCCCGAAGCCGTCGTGACGCCTTCGGTCCTCCCCTCGTGGTCGTAGGTGAACGTCTGGGTGTCTCCGCCGACGTTCCGCGTCAGCATCGAGCCGGCTTGGTCGTAGGTGTAGCCGCTCGTCGAGGTTCCGTTCGGGCCGCTCGTGTCCACCTTCTGCAAAGCGTGCGGCTTGACGGCGGTCGGCCCGGCCGCCGGGTAGGTGGACGTGCTCGTGACGTCACCGGTCGACTTGTGGTCGACCTCCTTCGTGCGGTTCCCGGTCTTGTCGAAGGAGTACGACTTCCAGTACGGCGCGGCGCCACCGAGCGCCGAAACGGACTTTGCCGTCGCGCAGTCGGCCGAAGACGGAGTCCACGCTTCGGTCATCCGCCGCTGGTAGTCGTATTCGAAACACTGGGTGTCGGCCGGCGCACCTGACGGAGTGTCGGAGATCTTCGTGACGTTGCCCGCCGGGTCGTACCCGTAAGTCCGGTTGGTCAGCTGTGAACCGATCTGGGTCGCCCGGTTGACGGTGGTCGTCTGCGGGCGTCGGGTGACCTCGTCGTAGGTCTGGGTCACGCCGACGTTCACGGTGGACTTCTCACCGTCGAACTGCATGCGGGACATCTCGTTGAACGAGGTGTAATCGGTCTTCGACACCAGGTTCGTGGTCGTGCCCAGGGAGTCGATCGCGTACGTCGTGGACGGCAGTCCGAGCTCGTTGTACGTGTGCCGTACGTGTTCGAGCGGCAGGTTGCCAGCCTTCGGACTCACTGTGGACGCGACAGCACCCGTCGCCGTGTAGGTGGTGCCGAACTCATAGGTCCCGGCCAAGCCCGTTTCGACGGCCGGCACATCGACGGCGTTCTTGGTCGGCCTGCCGTACTTGTCGTAGGCCACGACACGCGTGACATACGCGTCCGTACCCACCCACCGGGTCGACGAGGCGGGTAGGCCGATGCCATTGGTCACGGTGTCGTAGGACCAACTCGCCAGCTTGGTGCCCGTGGCGGAGTCAGCGTTGGTCTGGGTCTTACGCCCGAGTTTGTCGTAGGTGTAGAAGGTGGCCTTGCCACGGGAATCGGTGGACGAGGTCAGCTGTCCGCCGTCGTCATAGGTGAAGGTCGACTCTCCCGCGTCCGGGTCGGTCTGCCGGATCTTGCGGCCGCGCAGGTCGTAGCCGGTCGACCAGACGTTGCCTGCGGCATCGGACATCGACGTCATGGCGCCCGCGGCGTTGTACGTGTAGTTCGTGACGTCGGCCGGATTGGCCGCTCCCGGTGTGTACCCGTCCGTGTAAAGCAGCCGCTGAACGGTCTGCCCGTGCACATCGGTCACCACGGTCTGCGGTGACGCGCCCCTCGGCGGAATGGTCGTGACCCGGTCACCGCCGTAGATGGTCGACGTCTGCCACTGCTTGACGCCCTTGGACATCAGGATCGACGCCGTCGCACGGGCACGGCTGTCGTACTCCGTCACGGTCTGGTTGAACACCGTGTTGTCCGCGACGGTCACCAGCTTCGCGGCGGGCCCGGAAGCGTCGTTGAAGTAACCGTTGTTGGACTTGAACGGAAGCCCGCGTGAGTCGTAGACGGTATCGCTGATGATCCGGCCGCCACCGGATGCGACGGACTGCGCCTGCCTCGTCCTCCCGAGGCCGTCGTAGATCGCATACGACGTCGTGTATGCGCCGTTGTCCTGCAACGCTTTCGTCGCCACCGTCGTGGGGACGGCGGTCGGTGAAGTCGCCGCGTCGGTGTACTCGAAGGTCGCTGTCGCCTTGTCGCCGTCGACCTTGCTGCGCCCTGGATTCCAGACCGCCGTCTTACGCCCGAGAGCGTCGTAGGTGATGTCCGTGCGGACCTTGTTCACGTCGACCGAGAACACCGGGTTTCCCCGCGCGGGTTCCTTGGTGGTCGTCGTGACCCAGCCGAGGGGGTTCGTCACGGCGACCTCGGTGACCTGTCCGCCGGCGCTGTGCGTGTACGCGGTCTTCGTCACCGCGCCGGTCACGTCGGTCGACAACGTCTCACGGCCGTACTCGTCGTACTTGTTCGTCGCGGTGGTCAAGAACTTCTTGCCCGTGGCGTCCCAAGCGCTCAGCGTGTCGGTACGCGTGATGTTGCCCGCCGTCGGCGGGACACCGAAGGCCTGCTCGTCATAGGAGACCTGGGCGTTGGTGATCACCGTGGACGCCGTCGCCGTACCGGCGCAGGTCCCGGCGAACATCACGACTTCGCTCGACTTGTCGAACATCCCCGTGGCGCTCGGGACGTAGGTCGTCTTGGTACAGGTGTCGTCCGTGGCGACGCCGGTGTCGCCGAGGTCCTCCTGCTCGATGACGAGGCCGTTGTCGTTGAACTTCTTGTTCACCTGGTTGCGGCGATAGGTCTTGCCGTCGGACAGCAGGGTGCGGCCCCGCACGGTCGCGGTGTCCACCGAATGTGCTTTGAGCAGGCCGTCCGCGCTCGTCGCCGTCGGACCGCGGACCCAGGGATCGTTGATGGCCGAGTTGTCGACCGTCGTCGTGCCGGGGAGGTACGTCCTGGACTCGCGGAGGAAGCCCTGCAAGGGATCCTGATCGACGATCGTTCCCTTTTCGGAGTCCTCGACCGAGACCGTGCGCTTGCCGCCGTTCGGCAGGTGGTCGCCGTCCATCCCGCGCAGATACACCGACTCCGTCACCGTCTGGGTGGCGGATGGCTGACCGATGGACGTCCGGACGACGCCGTAGCCACGCCACTGGCTCCAGGTCTTCCGCTCCTTCGGCGTGAACTGGCCTTCGTCGTAATGCCACGCGGCGTCGCCGAGGTAGTCGTAGTGTGTCTTGACCGCGACCCCGCCAGCGGTCAGGTCTTCTTCGGAAACGTCCGTGACGACGTACTTGTGGAACCAGTCGAGGACAGGGTCCTTCGCCGCCGGAGGGCTCCAGAACGACGCGTAGCAGCGCATCTTGTCGGTCTCGGGTGACGCGGGCATGCGTGACCCCGCCACGCAATCAGGACCTGAATAGGCGACGCCGATCCGCCCGCCTGTCTCGGTCCTGATCTCGTTGACCCGATAGCGGGTGATCGGCGAGTACTTGTCGCCGACCGTGTCGACCCTGTTCGCGAACATGAATCCGCCGAACGTCGTCGCGGGGAGGGTGATGCTCCCGCCACCGCCCTTCCCGGTGTGGGTGACCGAGGACAGCCACAGCGCGGGCGGAGAGGCGTCACCTGTCCCGGGGAACGTGTGGGCCAGGTTCCAGACGTCGACATCGGTCTGGGTGCCCGCGTTGTTGTACTGCGTCCGGACCGTGGTCAGCCGTTTGCGGGTGAAGAACGCAGGCGACCCGTAGTCGCAGGGTTTGTCCTTCGCGCAGATCTGTTCGGACGGAACGTCCGGCCAGGACGAGGCGGTCGTGGAGTTCAGTTGCTCGGGGGCACAGGTCACCGCTCCGGAAGGGAGGCAGCGCTCCGCGGTTTCGAAAACGACCTGGTTCGTGGGCGCCGAGCCGTAGACACTTCCGTCCTTCAGCCGCAGGCCGTACTCGATCCGCAGCGGATACCCACCGGCGGTGTACTCGGTTCCGGCGGTGGTGACGTTCTGATTCAGCCCGTAGTAGTTGATCTCCGGCTGGTAGTAGTAGGTGCTGGCGTTCCCGTGCGGGTCCACCACGTAGTCCAGGTTCCAGCGCCACGGTTGGCGGCACGACGAGCCGGCGAAGTTGTTCGGCTTGTAGCAGGCTTCGCCGTCGTTGTTGCCGAACACCGGGACCGTCCAAGCGGACTGGGTCTCGGGTTTGCCGGACGACCAGCCGGGTGGGCGGTTGAGTCCCAGGAAGTACTGGGTCCCGTCACCGGTGGTGACCTTCCAGTGCTGTCCGTCCTGGGCGTTGTTCGTGGCTCCGGTGAGCAGTTCGATCTTGGAGCCGTCGTCGTTCTTCGGCCGCCACTGGTTCGTGCCGGCGAGTTTGATCAGCTCCGTCGACTTGCCGCCGAGGACGAGGGTCGCGTTGTCGATCCCCCAGCACTGGTCACCGGTCTTGGTCTGCCCGTTGTTGCCGCCGAGGTCTTCGCTGCACGGCAGGTAGTTGCGGACCACGTAGCCGCCCGGCGTGAAGTCCCATCCATCGCCGACCCAGGAAGCCTGGTTGTTGGTCGCGGACGTCAGTCCGTCGACGCCGCTGGACGAGTACGAAAGCCCGAGGCTCGGCGCCGCTCCGCTCGGCGCGGACGGGACCGCGAACGGGTAGTTGTAGGAAAAGCTTCCGGAAGAACCACCGCTGGACCATGACCCGGCCGCGGACAACGGCTGAGCGGACACATTTCCGCTGGAGCCGCTCGCCGCGGCCGTAACCGCGAAGACCCGAGGTGCGTTTCCGGCGACCGCGACATCCGCCGAGACCTGCCGCGTCTTGCCGTTGTTCACCGTCCCGGCAACCGGGGTCTTCGTCCGGCACTCGGCCTTCTCCGGTGTCGTCAACGCGCAGCCCGGCAACTCCACCAACTGCAGCCGATCGGCCCAGCCACCGCCGTACGCGCTCCCGAACGCCCGATAGTCCACCGCGACGTTCACCGGTTCGGTCCCCACGCCGGTGTCGGCCACGGACAGCACCACACCACGGAGTCCTAGCGCGTCACTGACTTTCTGGTCGGCGACACGGACCCGGACTTTCGGTGCGGGCCCTGCCTTTTTGGCGGTGGCAGTGTCCTTCGCCCGTGCCCAGCCGATCTTCACCGGGGTGCCGTTCGCGGCGTTCTGGACACCGAGACCCTGCGGCTGCCGACTGTCGCGCGCTCCGGCGAGCACTTCGACCTCGGTTTCCGCCGCTCCCGGCCAAACCGGTGGAGTCACCTTCGCGTCAGGCAACACCGGCGGCGGCGACGCCGGGGCGACAAGCGGCGTGACTGGGACGCTCTGGTCCTTCTGGCCCGGTCCGAGCGACCAGCCCGGCGCCCGCCCCTTGCTTTCGAGCGCGATCGCCGAGCCACCGGACGCCAGCATGATCGCAGTCACGGCCAACGAGGTGACGCGGGAAAACCGGCCGATACGGGTCCAGCGAGTGTCTTTACGCATGACGAAGCCTGCCCAAGGTTCAGATGGAGCGTCTGCCGAGCCGGACGAGAAGGATCAGGGGTGGTCGAGGATCATGTCCGCGGCGATGCGTTGCGCGTCCAGCACACCGCTGTAGACGCGAACTCCACGGATATCGCCGTACCAGTAATCGGATTTGTGGCCGGTCCACGCACCCCTGCCGATAAGCAGGCCTTCGAGCGGACTGGCACCGTTCCATCCGGTCACGTTGGTCAGACAGACTGGTGAGAACTGAAATTCCTCCGTGGACGCGTACAGGCACGAGGTGCCGGTCGTCGCGTCATAAGTACCGGTCAAATGGGTCCACACGCCATCGGCTGCGTTGCTGTCGGAGACCGCGAACCACGCGAACGGATTCGATGGGGTGGCGGTCGACGAACCCATCATCCAACTCCACCGGCCTTGCCAATGGCCGTTCTGGTCCTTGATGCCGCGGTACCCGAGCATGAAAGGCGGGAACTGCGCGGAGTCCACTCCGACCGCGGCCCGGCCCACCTCGTCGACCCCGCCCGTGTTGGCGGGGTTCGCCTGTTTGGCCGCGGCGACGTCCTCGGCGGTCCAGCGATGCCGCACCCACGCTTCGACGGTGAAGCTGCGGTCGCCACGGAAATTCTCCGGTCGCTGTGCCGCGATCTGCCCAGTCCCGGACTTGTCGAACTTCGCGATATTGACGCCGTTGTCGTCGACCATGGCCGCGCCGCCTGAGACAGCACCGGCCGCTCCGGTGACTCCGTCGGTGGTGCTGCCGTCGAGCTGGTAGTTCGCCCGGAGCACGGCGGTGTTGGCGAGACCGGCGGTCTCAGCGGCGGGCAGGGCTCGATCCCAGACCTGGACCTGGTCGATGCTGCCCTTGAAGAAGGTCGAGGGCAGGCTGTTCCAGCGCACCTGGCCGACCGCGAAGCCGCCTGTCGCGGTCCAGGTGGTCCCCGCGGGAATGTTCGTTTGCCCTTCAAGGACACCGTTGACGTAAATCAGCACTTTGGCGGTGGACGCGTCGTAAACTCCGGTCAAATGCGTCCAGACGCCGACCTGCGGAGTGCTGGTGGAACTCGCCCACCGGTACCCGTCTCCGTCGATGTCCGCGGATGGAAGGCCCATGATCCACCGGTTCGCATCAGGAGAGTAGCGCAGCTGGAAGCCGCTGGAATGGACGCCGTTTTGCCCGGCCACAGCGTAATAACCGTTGGTGTCGGCCAGTTTCGCCCATGCCGAGACGGTGAAGCTCTGCGCGGTGTCGATCACCGGCGTTTTCGTTTGGCCGTAACCACTTCCGTTGCTCATGTAGGCCTGGCCGGACGACTGCCCGACCTTGCTCTCCGTAGCGGATTGTCCGGCGGAGTCGCTGTAGCCGGTGGCGTACCCCGAGCCAGGAGCGAAGGTGAGGGCGCCGTCGTTTCCGGTCGCGTCCACCGTGTTGCTCTCGAACGCGTACTCGCGGATGGCCGACAGCCCGGTGGGAACGCCGTTGTTCCCATGCAGCGAAACGACTTCCGTCGCGGTCAGCGCGCGGTCGAAGAGCACGGCTTCGTCGAGTTTCCCGGAGTACAGGTTGGCCCGCACGCCGCCGGCCTTCCCGCCACCCGCGACCAAGGGTCCCGAGCCGCCGGAGCTGGTGGCACTGACGGTGGCCTGTGCCTGGCCGTTGACGTAGAGCGTCGCCGTTTTCGCGGTGGCGTCGTAAACACCCGTGAGGTGTGTCCACGCACCCTCGGTCGGAGCGGCAGTGGAGAATGCGGAACTTTGTGCCGGGTTGGCCTGGGCCGAGTCGGCGATGCTGAAGGCCCACTTCCCGGATTCGTGGTACTGCAAGGCGAAACCGCTGCTCTGGCTGCCGTCCTGGGACAGCACGACCCGCCTGCTGGTCAGGCCGGCGGGGTTCACCCAAGCAGAAGCCGAGAAGGACTTCGCCGTGTCCACCACGCTCGCACCGGTCGCGAAGTAGTCGCCCGCCTGACCGGACAGGGTCGTGCCTTCGCCGATCTTGCCGTCGGTGAACCCGCCCCTGCCTTCACCGACGTAACGCAGGCCCGTCGCCTGGGAAGCGCCGTTACCTTCGAACTGCCAGGACGCGAGCGGAGCCGTGACGTCGCGGACGCTGAAGTTGTAGTCGACCCTGGTGGACGGCGTCTTCGCCCGGTTGCACGACCAGACGCTCAGGACGTGCGTCCCCTTCGTTTGCGGGGCGATGGCGACGGTCGCGGGCCCGCTGTACGCGGCGGGTTTCACCGTTCCGGGCTCGGTCCCGTTGCAGGTGGGCGGCGCGGTGTTGTCGAGCTTCCACACGTAGCTTCCGACCGAGGTCGGAGTGTTGGCCACCGTGAAAGTGAAGTCACCCGCGCGTCCGGGGCCACCGCCGAAGGTGCCGCTGGGGTACGTCTGGGATGACACCGACGGCGCGGCGGGAGCGGAGAGTTGGACTTCGACTTCGCAAGCGCCCGCCCAACTGGTTTCCCGGCCGTCGGTGACGTGCGCGTCGAAGGAGTAGATCCCGTCCGCGGGCATCGAGTCCTTGAACAAGGTCGCCTGAGCGTTGCGATTGGCGACGTTCGAGTCGCTCAAGACGTTGTCGACAAAGGCCTCACGGTTGTCCCAGACGTAGTTCCCGGTACTCACCCAGCCCTTGTAGACGCGGAAACCGGTCCAGAGCATGCCGCCGTCCGGGTCTTGGACGTTCGCCTTGACCACGTATCCGGTGCTGGTGCGACCGAGCACCGGACGGACCCACGGCTGGCCAGGGGCGGGCGGGCCACAGGGGAACGTCGAAGTCCCGTTGACGATGGCGAGATTGGCCGGCGGCCGGGGGACCGAGTTGTAGGTGACCGTGAACCCGACCTGAGGGGAATACCTCTTCCAGGTTTTCTGGTCGTTCTCGTTGGGCGAGACGATGCCGAAAGTGAAGGTCGGCCCGCCGACGTTCACCAGGCTCACGATGGTCGGGAGAACGTCGAACTCGACGTTGGTCGGGCAGCCGCTCACACTTCCGAGCCCGTTGCCCAATGCCGGGCCGCTCCCGAACTTCAGCCCTGCACCGATCGGATTGGTCAGCACGACGTTGTTGGAGCCGCCGCAATCCTTCGAGTTGGTCACCGCCAGGGTGAGTTGCGCGGAGTAGATCTGCTTCCCGGCCAGGCCCCCGAGGTTCATCTCCACGAACGAGCGCGCGGTGACCAGCTTTCCGGCGCAACTCGAGGAGGTGTCGTAGATGTACCCGGCCTTGAGCTGATCGGACGAGTCCCAGTCCGCGTCGCCAGGTGTCTTCGAAGCGCCACAGGCGTGCTGGACCAGGTAGTGGTTGCGACCGCAGTTGGAGCAGTAGTTCGTCTGCCAGGTCGGGTCGACGTAAACCGGGTACGCGGCGTTCGCCAGCAGGTCGGCGTCGGGGGTGAGGAGCAGCGACTTACCCGAAACCTCGGTCGGCACCTTGGCCTGGCGACCGCTGGTGGCCGGGCCGCGGATGAGATCCGTCGCGTCGGGTTCGACTCCCGACGAGTCCCACATCAAGGGCGCCTTGGCCAGGAAGACGTCGGCTCCCTTGGTGTCCTTGACCCGGAGAGCACCGTCCTCGTCCTTGGTGAGCTTCCCGTTCTTCACCGGCAGGCCCAGCTTGATCTTCGCGATGGCCGGGTTCTTCGCCGCCTCCGGCGTCTTGATCACGACGACTTCGTGCACCTTGTCCACATCGACTTGGACCTTGAGGTCGACGCCGGGAAGGACCTCGGGATAGGTGGCGGTGGCACCCGAGACGACCGGCTGGGGAAGCACCCCCGGCCAATCGAGCCCCACCGAGGTGCCCCTGGCGCTCAGCTGCAGCAGCGGTGCGGCTCCCGCGGTCTGGACATCCCCGCGTCGACCTGCGGAAAGCGAGATATCGGCCATCGCGGCCTTCGGAGAAAGCGCCCCGTTCGGGCCAGGGCCCAGCGTCGAGTCCGCGGGGACCCAGTCACCGTCACGAGGGACCCGGACCGGCCGGGTGGTCTGCGTCTGAGTCAGGGAGCCGTCCGGGTTGGCGACGGTCTCCGAACGCTCGGAGGTCAAGTCGTCGACCCGGACCTTCTTCCGGCCCTGCTTGGCGAATTTCGTCGCGGCCGCGGTGTCGGGAGCGGAATTCGGCACCGCCGACGGCGTCGGGGAAGCGCTTTCCTCTGGAGATGCGAAAGCCGTGGCCGGGAGTACCCCGAAAGCCACGGCCAACACGACGCTGACAACACCGAGACGCGATCTCAGGCACGACGATCTCACGGTGAATCCCCCTCGTTCCGCGGGGATTTGCCACCCGCGCCCAGGTGAACTCTGTCCTATTCGGACGGCCGAGGAAAGCAGCCGAACAGCGTAATTCGATCATCCCCGAAAGGCGCGGGCAGGTGGTTCAGAACTCGTAGCCGTCCAGCACGGTCGGCGCGACCGGCGACAGGTGCTCGTCGGCGCGTTCGGTGACCAGGCCGCGGGCCATCCGGTACACCTTGAACTCGTTGTCGTGCTCGGGGTCCTGGTCGTCCCAGACGTGCAGGAGGCCGTAGGAGCCGGGCGCGAGATCGCCGACGCGGGTGAACAGGTCCACCAGCTCGGGCGCGATCGCCGTGCCGTGCTTGTCCATGCCGCCCAGGTGCAGCATCGGCACTCCGGCGGCCCAGCGCAGGTCCACCAGGTCGCCGTCGTCGAAATCGCGGACGGCACGGTGCACCCGCTCGACGATGCGCTCGAGAAGCGCCGCGTCGTCGTCGCCGGAAGGGCTCGCTTGGATGGTCACCCACCCGTGGTATTCGAACACCAGCCTCAGTTTAGGCAGGTCCGCCAGCCGGACGGCGGTCAGCCCGCCATCGCGGCCGGTGTCCCGTCGCGGCGCAAGGCGTTCTTGAAGACCCGCTCACCGTGCTTCTCGAAGGCGGGCACGAGCTTCTCGCCGTAGACGCACAAGGTCCGCTCCCAGGGGTGCCCGAGCGTGCCGAAGCGGAAGTCGTTCGCCAGGAACATGTGATAGTCCGTGCGCGGGAACACCGGCACCGGCCACGGGTCGAGCGCGGCGTGCCGATGCGGGTAGAAGCGGTACGACTGGTGCTGCCAGTGCAGGACCCAGACCCACTCGTCCTCGGCGACGCAGTCCTTCAGCGCCGAGAGCGCGACACGGGCGACGTCGTTCTGCTCGACGGCGTACGGGCCGAGCCGGAACTCGGCGGACGCGCGGTCGAGCCCGCCGGGCGCGAGATCCCAGGCGACGGACGGGGCCGGTTCGCGGAAACCGGGCCACGCGTGCGCGTAGGTACTCGGCCAGAACGCGAGCTTGTCGTAGACCCAGTACCAAGCGGGCTCATCTGCGACCCTGGAGATGGCTTCCCAAGCGTTGTTCACGAGCGACCCTCGGTGGTTCGGCCGATTAAGACTGGGAAAGCTTCGTGTTCGGGGCCCGAGTTGTCCAGCTCGTGGGCGTACTCCGTGAAACTGTCACCTGATCAGGTGTCTTGCGCCGTCGCCGGAACCGTGAGAATGACGGTGCGTGAACGGCGAGCCCACGGAACGCGGGCTCGCCGTCGTTCGATCATGCGGCCGCCTCCCAAAGGCTCATGAAGGCCGACGCCTCACTCCGCACCCACGGCTTCACCTTGTCGCGGTCTCGCGGCGACAAAGCGAACTCCTTCGAGCGCCGGACGTCGATCACCAGCGGGCGCCCGCCCGGCCGCAGGTCGTCCATGGTCTGTTCGAGCAGCCACAGCACCATCTGCGCCGCGTCCCGGCTCAGCGGCTCCTCCTTGAAATAGAGCCAGGTCACGTAGACGGGGCCGTCGCCCTTGCGCAGGCCGAGGTGCGGATTGATGCCCACTTCGAGCGTGCCGAGCCGCCATCGCGACCGGCCGACCTCGGCGAGCCGCAGGTCACGCCGCCCCACGTAGCGCAGCCAGCCGTCGGCGATCTCGGTGTAGTGCGGCCGCGTGCGCTCGTCCGCGTTCTCGACCAGCGCCCGCAGCACTTCGCGATCCCGCCCGGAGATCCGCCCGGCACGGATCGCGTTCGCGGCGCGGAGGTAGAAGTTGAACCCGCCACGGTTCGGGTCCTCGTACTGGCGTCGCCAACGCCGGACGAACGAGGAACGCGAGGGACCCGAGCTCGTGCTGTACCCCACGAACGTGGGCAGGGTGATGTAGGCCATCCGTGTCCGCCTTTCGCCGCTGTTCCTGCTGTACAACGACCATTTTAGAACACATGTACGACAGAAAACGGGGCTTTACGGGTGACGTCGGGAAGGAGGCCAAGGTCCTTCGAGCAGCACTACCGACTCTTCGAGGATCGGCACTTCGCAGACGTCCCTCGGGGTGAGGTCGGTGGGGATCCAGCTGTCGAGCATCGCCGACCAGCGCGTGATCCCGCGCAACGCCTGCGGCGACCCCAGCAGCTCACCGACCTCGCTGACCAGCGCGCCACCGGCCGCGGGCGAGAGGCGGCCTTCGACCATCGCGGTGAGCCAGCCGTGGATCAGCAGCCAGCGGGCGGCCGTCGGATCGGCGGGCAGTTCGAGCCCGAGTTCGTCGACGACCTGGTCGAAGGCCTTTTCGACGGCGTCTTCCGCGGCGGACTCGAGCCCGGCGAGCAGGGCGAGGGAAGGAATGTCGAGCCCGGCGACGATCGCGTCCAGCCCGGCCTCGACCAGATGGGAGGCGCGGACGTCACGTCCGGCGAGCCTGCCGATGGCCAGCTCGCGCAGCGCGCCGCGACACGCGTCGATTTCCGTCACCCGGCACTTCCCACGTCCGCCACCGTACCGGCGGAACCGGTCTGCCGCGCCTGACCAGCCGAAAGAGCATCACACCGTGGACAGGCGCGGGGTGATGCGAACGTCGAGGACGGCTTCGAGGGCGTGCGCCAGCCGCTCCAGCACCGGAATCGTCGGGACTGTTCCCCCTGCCTCGAACCGCGCGACGGCCGACTGCGTCATTCCCGCCTCGGTGGCCAGCCTTGTCTGGGACCAGCCGCGTGCCTCTCGCATTTCCCGCACCGCCTTGCCCAGTTCGTAGGCCAGCTTCGTGGCCTCGTACGCGTCAGAGGCGCCTGGCTCGGCCATCCGCCGCTCGCGAAGCAGCCTCCAGTCGGTCCGCTCGGCCATCGTTCTCACTCCCCGCCGTGCTCATCTGTCGTATGTCTTCGAGCGACACATCTCCACATCGCCTTCCGTGCCCGCCGCACCTCACGCTCTTCGCGCATCCGGCTCGCTCGACAGCGGCCCTGGCTCAGCGAGCAGGTCCACGTAGAAGGCCACTGTCGCGCAGTGCGCCATGGACAGACTCTCCAGCCAGTCGCGGACTTCCGGCTCCAGTTCGTAGCTTCGACGCTATACATGCAGGTCAAGCCACTCTTGGGTGATCCTCTTGCACGTCCGCAAACGAGAATTCCGGCGCCGCGGAGCAACTGGCCGATTTCGACTTCATCGCCGCCGCCCGGAACGTCGAGATCAGTGCTGGACCAGGTCGTGAGTGGACGCAAGAATGTGGAAAGACCACATCAACCACCCATAAGGGTGCATGCAACACTGGCTGCCCACACCCGGCGGCAGGGGGCTGAATGAGCTGGCAAGACGAGCTTCGAGCGCTGGACGTCGAGCTGGCCGCGGGTCGCATCGGGCACGCCGAACACCGCCGGAAGCGCGACGAACTCCTGGCGGAGGCCTCCGGCGGGACGATGCCGTCGCCGGTCCCCTCACCGCTGCGACGCCCGGGCGGGGAGTGGCACAGCGCCAATCCCGCCGCGCGGCCGGTCGAGCAGCCGACCGTCACGGTCCAGCAGCCCCAGCCGTTCCCACCGGCGCAGCCGTTCCAGCAAACGCAGCCGTACCACCAGCAGACCCAGCCGGTGTACCCGCCGCCGGTGACCGTCGAGCAGCCCAAACCGCGCGAAGAGAAGAAGAGCGCGATCCCGCGGATCGAGGACCACAAGACCACCGCGCCCTCGCCCGCCGACATCAATCCGACGGTCTACCTGCGCGCCGAGCCGCCGCCGGTCAAGGACAGGCCGTCGGCCCGGCAGCCGAACCGTCCGCTCCCGCCGCTGGCCCCGGAACCCGGCCCGCGCCACAACGCGCCCACCGACGATCACGCTGATTACGCCGTCGTCGGCGAACGCAAGCCGACCTGGCTGTTCGTCGCCGCCGGCGTGCTGGTCGTGCTGGCGCTGATCATCGGCGGAACGCTGTGGCTGGGCTCGTCATCGTCTTCGAACGTCGCCGACCAGCCTCCGGTGCCGAGTGTGGCCCAGCCGCCGGACGGTCTCACGCCGTCGGGCCGGCCCGACAGTGCCCAGACGCCGTTGGAAGACCGGTTGCCCGCGTTGCCGGGGACGCCGTCGAAGGACAACTCGACGATGTCGGTCGCGAAGGGTGTCGAGCTCAACCTCTACTCGAAGGCCGCGGGCGATTACCTCGCGTCGAAGAACGTCGCGTCCGTCACCTACAAGGGTTCGAACGAAGGTACGAACAGTTACCTCGTCCTGGTGATCCCGGCCAACGATCCGAAGGACGCGGCCGCGATCGTCAAGTACTTCCGGGAGAACTCGGTCAACGCCGGACTGCGCGAGCAGCGCGTCGGCGATCGGCTCGCCCTCGTCGGCGCGAACAAGAACGGCCAGCTCAGCGGCATCGGTTACGTCTCGGGGACGATGGCCGTCAGCGCTTGGGTCTCCCAGCCGCTCGGCGGCGACACGCAGGCGCTCGACACCCGTCTGGCGCGGACGCTGACCTCGTTGGACACCGTTCTCCCGGTGGGCTGAGAAGCGCAGGTCGCGGGGAGATCACGATTCGACCCGCGAGGGCGCGGCGAGTCCGGGCAGTGCAGAATGTGCGAGGTCACCGCAGTGGTGGTATCGCGACGGCCGGGAGCGTTCTCCCGCCGGAAATCGGATAAGGGGGCCGGTGGTGTCCTGGCAGGAAGAGCTGCGCAATCTGGACGAAGAGCTCGCATCTGGACGGCTCTCCGCGGACGATTACCGGCTTCGCCGTGACCAGGTCCTGTCATCGGCGGTCGCGTACGGCGACCCCTCCCAGCAGCAGGTCCAGCAGCCCGGCCAGCAGCCGCAGCAGCCCTTCCAGCAGCAACCCTTCCAGCAACAGCCGCCGCCCGCTCAGCAGCAACAGCCGCAGCAGACCGGCCAGCCCAACAGCGCCGACTCGACCCAGATCATCGCGCCGGTGAACCAGCCACCGCAGAACGGCGAGGCCGAGCGCACCCAGGTCGTCCCGAACTGGCAGCAACAGCAGGCCGACCCGAACCGCACCCAGGTCGTGCCGCCGGTGGCGTCGCCGCCGGGCGGGTTCCCGCAGCAGGGCCAGGCGTCCCCGGCGGGTGGCTTCCCTCAGCAGGGTCAGGCCTCGCCCGCGGGCGGCTTCCCGCAGCAACAGCAGCAGGGCTACCAGCAGCAACAGCCGCAGCAGCAGGGCTGGACCGACACCGACGCCAGCCCGCCGTGGGGTGGTTCGGACTTCCCCCCGATCTCGCCGGTCGGCAGCACGGAGTGGGTCAAGCAGGGCCCCGAGCTGTTCGAAGACAAGCCCAAGGGCAAGGGCGGCAAGATCGCCATCATCGCGATCGTGGCCGTCCTGGTGCTCGCCGGTCTGGGCGTCGGCGGCTACTTCGCCTTCTCCGGCGGCGGTGACACCCCGCCGGACCCGACCGCCGCGCCGCAGCCGTCGCAGTCGCAGGCTCCCCCGACCTCCTCGGCCAAGCCGAAGACGCCCGAAGAGCTGCTGTTCGAGAAGATCCCGGAGCAGTCCGGTGAAGAGGACTCGAAGAGCGGCGCGATCCCGGCCGCCCAGCTCGCCGAGATCGCGGGCCTGGAGAAGGGCGAGGCCGACCTGGTCATCGCCGCCGGCGTGAAGCAGGTCGCGTACCGCGGCTCGCAGAAGCAGCCGGACGAGACCGGGCCGCAGCCGGCGAAGATCTCGATCACGGTCATCCCGCTGACCAGCCCCGGTGCCGCCGGCGACCTGGTCAAGCAGCTGCGCCAGTACCAGACGAGCAACGGTTTCGTGCAGATCACCGAGCCGCTGCCGGGTATGCCGCCGAAGCTGAACTTCCAGAAGAAGATCGACGGCGACAAGGGCAACTACCGCGGCACCTGGATCAGCGGCAACAACATCGTCCGGGTCGACATCCTGCAGAACCCGCTCGGCGGGGAAGAGGGCGAGAAGGCGTTGAGCGGCACGTACCAGCGTGCGGTGAAGAAGACGCTCGAAAACTACGCCGTCACCGGCTAGTCGATGACCGCCGCGAACGCCCGGCTGCTCACGACCCTGCTTTCCCTCGCCGCGGACACCGGTTCGCTGTCCGACGAACTGCACTTCGCCGGCCGGGACGCCGCCGAGCGCGTTCCGCTCGACCACGGCGCCGCGAACGTCCTCCGGGCGCTCGTGCTGCCGAAGGCGGCGCGGGTCCTGGAGGTCGGTGCCGGTTTCGGCGGCCTGACGCGGTATCTGGGCGAGGTCTCGGCGACGGTGCACGCCGTCGAAGCCGATCCGGTCCGCGCCGCGGCGGTGCGGTTCCGCACTCGCGACCTCGGCACCGTGACGGTGCACGACAGGCTGGTCGTCGAGACCTACGACCTCGCCGTGGTCCAGCAGCCGTACGCGACGCGGAACCTGCTGGAATGGATTCGCGAGCGGCTGTCGCCGACGGGTGCCCTCGTGGTGCTGACGGCCTCGCGCGGTGTCGCCGGGACGCTCGCGGCGGCGGGTCTCGAAGTGCGGCGTGAGCTGCTCTGCTCCCCTGGTCACGAGGTCGCCCGCGCGGTGCGCGGCCCGGAGATCGACACCGAACTGCCCCGGCTGTCCGCCGCGATCGCCGGCGGTCCCGCGAACGGCCTCGCCCTGCTCTGCGGCCCCGGCGCCGCCGCGCTCTGGCCCGCGTACCGGCTCGCGACCTACTTCAACACCGCCGAGCGCGCCGCGTTCGCCTGCACGCGGGCCGACGTCGTCCGCACCGGGGAGGGCGCCGAAGTCCGCCGCGTGCCGCTGGTCCCGTCGCCGCCGGTCGGCGGGATCTCGGTCGGGCCGTGCGCGGACAAGGTGTACGACGCCCCGACGATGGTCGAGGTGCTGCTCGACGAGCCGGAGCGGGTCGCGGAACTGCTCGCCGGATGGCGGGATCTCGTCCGCGCCGAGGCTTCACGCGGGGTCGAGGCGCTGTGGGATCTGGTGCCGCACAACGTTCTCGTCGACGGCGCGACGCTGCGTCCGATCGATCTCGAGTGGCGGAACGCGGACGCCGGGGTGTCCGAAGTGGTCGAGCGCGGAGTGCTCGTGCTGGCCGACGAACTCGCCGACGCGGGCTGGTCCGCGGCGGCGGACGGCGGTTCGACGCGGGACCTGGCGGGCTGGCTCGGCGTGCTGATCGGGCTCCATCCATCCTTTGTGGACAGTGCTGTGGAGCGCGAGGTCGCCTTCTCGGCGATCGGCTCCAGCGGCACCGTCCACGGCACGCGCGAGGTGCGGAAGGCCATCGCCGAAATCTGGCGAACGCGCCTGGAGAGAACCGTCCACGGGTACCGTTCAACGAGGGTCGGCGCCGGTGTGGCGGCGAACGAAGACGAGGTAGCGAAGCGATGACGAGCCTGCATACCGCCGGCATCCTGACCCCGGACCGGCCGGTCGGGCACCTGTTCGAGCTCCGGGGCTGGACGACCGGGATCAGCCGGATCGGCGAGATGTCCGTGACCATCGCGGACGTCGAGGCCAACCTGTTCCCCGAGCCGTGCCCTGGCGCGCCCGAAGGCACCTTCGGCTGGCGTGCGGTCCCGGCCACCTGGGTTCCCGCGGGCACTCAGGACATCGTCGTCACCGGTCCGGACGAGCGCGTGCTGAACCAGGCGACCGTCCACGTCGGAACGCTGCCGGGCGACGAACCGCTGTGGCTGGGCGAACTCGAAGCGCCCAAGCAGGGCAAGGTCACCGAAGGCCACGTCGTCTACGTGACGGGGTGGGCGATGTTGCAGGGCCGCGCGCCGAGCCTGATCGAGGTCATGGTCGAGGGCGGCGGCACGGTCAGCGCGCGCACCCGCCTGCCGCGCAAGGACGTCCCCAAGGAGTTCCCCGGCTTCGACGACGCCGCCGTGAGCGGTTTCGAGGCCTGGGTGCCTGTCGACCTCCCGTACGGCGAAGAGCGGACGTTGTCGCTTCGCGTCCGGTACCGCACCGAAGGCGTCGGCGAGGTTGTGTCGGCGAAGCGCACTTTCACCCTTCGCAATCCCGTCGCGGACCTGGACGACGCCGAACTCGCCGACGAGCTGGCCGGTGACACCGCCCGCGCGATGGCGCGCGTGAACATCCCGACCGATCCGAAGCACGTGCTGGTGTTCACGCACAGCCTCGGCGTCGGCGGCGGGCAGCTGTGGCTGCAGGAACTGCTGAGCCGGATGGTGACCGACCACGGCTGGCAGGTCAGCCTGGTCAGCGAAACCGACGGGCCGCTGCGCGCGGACTGCCATGAGCTCGGCATCCCCGTGCACGTCACGACGCATTACCGGAACCAGACGGTGCCTGCCTACGAAGGCCACGTCGCCGAGCTGGCGCGCTTCGCGAAGTGCTCCGGAGCGGGCGTCGCGCTCGTCAACACCCTCGGCGGCTTCGTCGGCGCGGATGCGGCGAAGCGGGCCGGGATGCCGACGGCGTGGGTCATCCACGAGAGCTTCTCGCTGCCCGCGTTCGCCTACCAGAACTGGGGCCCGGTGAAGCCGCCCGCCGCGGTGTGGAAGCGCTGGGAGAGCACGCTCGGCGAGGTCGACAAGCTGCTGTTCGTGGCGGACGCGACGCGCGAGATGTTCCTCCCGTACAGCAAGCCCGAGCGCTGCCGGACGGTCCGCTACGGCACGCCGATGCACAAGTTCGGCGGCCGGACCCGGTCGGAGACGCGGCGCCAGGCGCGGAACATGCTCGGCTACACGCCGGACGACATCGTGCTGGTCAACATCGGCATCGCCGAATCCCGCAAGGGACAGGCGCCGCTGATCTCGGCGATGGAGCGGATCCACAAGATCCACCCCGAGGCGAAGCTTTCGATCGTCGGCCTGCACCCGTCGCCGTACGGGCTGGCGATGGAGGAATCCGTCGAGCGCGCCGGACTGGAGAAGTCGGTCAGCCTGGTGCCGATCCAGCCGGACCCGCTGCGCTGGCTCCAGGCCGCGGACATCTTCGTGAACAGCTCCGACATCGAGTCGCTGCCGCGGTCGATCCTCGAAGCCGTCTGCTGTGGCATCCCCGTCGCGGCGACCGACGTGTTCGGCGCGCGGGAGATGATCGTCGACGGCGAGACGGGCTGGCTGTTCGAGACCAACGACGTCGACGCGCTGACAGCGGCGTTGCTGCGCGCGCTGGGCACGTCGGCCACGCGCCGCCGTGAGATGGCGAAGGCCGCGCACGAGAAGCTGCTGCCGTGGCTCGACCCGGCGGGCTACGCACGCGAGTACTCCGAAATCCTGACCGAACTGAGTGGGGGCGTTCATGTCTGACACCGACATTCCCGGCCGTGTCCAGGCCGAGCTGACCCGGCTCCGGGCCGAGCGGCAGGTTTTCACCGCCGAGCAGGACCGGCTGAAGGCCAAGCTGGCCGACACCGAGCACGAGCTGCGCGAGGCCACCGCCGCCGCGCCGGACGAAGGCGAGTCCGCCGCTGTGAACCAGAAGCTCGCTTCGCAGCAGGAAGAGCTCGACGTCGCGAAGGCGCGTCTGCAGGCGCTGGAGGCCGAAGTCCTGCTCGCCCACCAGCAGCGTGACTCGCTGCGCGCGGAGCTGAAGACCTGCCGCGAGGAGCGGGACAAGCTGCGGCTCGCGCTGCTCGACGCCGAACTCGTGGTGTCGGCGGGCGTCGTCGACGCGGACGTCCTGCCCGGTGGTGAGCCGTCGGCCGACCGGCAGCGGCTGCTCAACGCCGAACGGCTGGCCGCCGAGATGGCCAGGGAACTCGACGCCACCCGCCGCACCGTCAGCTGGCGGGTCACCGCGCCGCTGCGGGTCGTGCGGAAGAAGATGGACCGGCCGTGACCGAACTCTGCTTCGTCTCGGCCGAGGGCGGTTCCGCCTTCATGGAGGAGCTCCTGGAGGTGGTCGCCGACGCCGTGCGCACGGCGGGCGGCAAGGCCAGGACCGCGATCGGCAAGTACCCCGAGGCCGGGAACGACACGGTGTACGTCGTCGTCCCCCACGAATACTTCGTCACCGCCCCGGACGCCGAGTTCCCGACCGCCGAACAGTGCCGCCGCACCATCGGGTTCTGTGTGGAGCACCCCGGGACGGCGACCTTCGAGCGCAACGCCGAACTGCTCTCCATCCTGGGCGGCGCCGTCGACATCAACACCGATTCGACCGCCGAACTGCGGCGGCGCGGGATCGGCGTCGAGCATTTCCAGCTCGGCTACAGCCCGCTGTGGGACCTGTGGGGCGGCGACCTCGACAGTCCGCGCGACATCGACGTCACCTACCTCGGCACGGCCGAGCGACGGCGTTCGGTGCTGCTCGGTTCGTACGCGCGGGAGCTCGCCGGGCTGCGGACGCGGCTGCTGACCCCGCCGCACGAACCGATGACCGCCGCCCGTGTCGATTTCTTGCCGGGCAAGGCGAAGTTCGAGCATCTCGCGCGGTCGCGGTTCCTGCTGAACCTGCACCGCGAGCAGAAACAGACCCTGGAGTGGGTGCGCACGCTCGAAGCGATGACCAACGGCTGCGTGGTGGTCAGCGAGACGTCCGTCGACGTCGAACCGCTGGTCCCCGGCGAGCACCTGGTGCTCGCGCGGCCGGAGGCGCTGGGTTCGGTCGCCGCGGCGCTGGCCGACGAGCCCGAACGCGAACGGCACCTGCGTTCGGCCGCCTACGGTTTCGTGAAGTCGCTGGACATGACGGCGTCCGCGCGGCGGCTGATCGACCTGGCGGCTTCGCTGGGTTCGACGCCGGCCGCGGACATCGCCCCGGCGCGGGCGCTGGCGACCAGCCTGCGCAACCCCGAGAACGCGCTGGCCGTCGACACCCCGTCGTTCGACGCGCGGTTCGCGGGCGACCGGTCCGCCGGTGGCCCGGCTTCGGCACGCGGGACGGCGTTGTCGGCGCGGACCGCGCAGCGCACGGCAGGCGCGCGACGGGTCGCGACGCGACGCTGGGAGCCCGCGGCGGCTTCGTCGGCCGGTACCGCCGACGTCGACGTGCTGATCGTGCGCCGGCCCGGCGAGGTCGACCCGGACGAGCTCGCGAACGACCTGCTCACCGGCGGGGTGACCCCCCGGAAGGTGCTCGTCGGCGAGGACGGCGTGCACCCGTGGCCGCGTCCGCGTCCGTACGACGTGCTGCTGCC
>NZ_NMQT01000060.1 GCF_002234405.1 Amycolatopsis thailandensis
TTCATACGGTGTGTTGATTCCTTGTCCAGATTGATTTGGTATAAAGCGGTCCTCGTTGAATTGCTCCGTCGCCGCCCAAGACCTCCCCCCTTTCCCTACACGCCCCTCTTCCGTTGCCCCGCAGCAGCAGT
Organism: Amycolatopsis thailandensis; assembly: GCF_002234405.1. Classification (GTDB taxonomy): domain Bacteria; phylum Actinomycetota; class Actinomycetes; order Mycobacteriales; family Pseudonocardiaceae; genus Amycolatopsis; species Amycolatopsis thailandensis. The sequence continues at coordinate 132 of NZ_NMQT01000060.1, forward strand.
ACCCGAGCCAGCAGCAGCCCTACCCGCCGCAAGGCTGGGGCAACTGACCGGCCTCACCTCGGCTGAGCCGCGTGAAGGGGGCCTTCACGCGCACCCGCTGTGACGTGCGGGGCCACTGGGGGCTTATGTGGTTCCTGAGATTCTTGGGATTAGCCAAAAGTCCGTGAAGGCCTCCTTCCCTACCTTCAGGGTAGGCAAGGAGGCCTTCACGGGCTTCCGCCCAGTGGCCACAGGCCAGCCGAAAGTTCGCGAGGGAGGCCTTCATGTACTTGGTCGCCGCGAGACCGGCCGAGTCACATCGCGCGGTAGTCGCGAAGCTCGATCTTCGGCCCGAACCTAGGGCGGCGGAAACCGGCCGTCGACAGATACCGCACCGCGCGCTGCCGCTGCGGCGAATACGGCGCCAGCACCTCCGACATCCCGGCGTCGTCGAGTTTCGTGCCGACCAGCGCGTGCCCCACCATCGACGGGATGTTGTAGTCGCCGAAACTCACCGCGTCCGGGTCTCCCCAGGCGCGCTGCGCGATCTCCGCCGCGGTCCACACCCCGATGCCGGGGACCTTCCGCAGCCAGGCCCGTCCTTCGACGCCCTTCAGTTCGACGGCTTTCTCCAGCCGTGGCGCGACACGCGCGGCGGTGATCAACGTCGTCCGCCGTTTCAGGTCCACCCCGGCGCGATGCCATTTCCAGTCCACAATGGAACGAATGGCGACCGGCGTCGGCGGCACACGCAGCCGTGACGGCCCGGGGCCCGGCGCCGGTTCCCCGAACCAGCGGCACAATTCGCTCCACGACCGCAGCGCCTCCGCGCTGGTCACCTTCTGTTCCAGCACGGCGAGCACCAGCGCGTCCCACACCCGGCCGGTCGAACCGAGCCGCAGCCCCGGGTTCAGGCGCCGCGCCGACGCGATGACGTCGTGATGCGCGACGAAGGCGGAGTCGTCGTCGTGCGCGCCCAGCATGGCGGGGACGCCGTCGAGGAGGCTGTCGGCGCCGGGGCCCCAGGCCTCCGCCTCGATCTCGCCGTCCGCGCGCCGCAGCAGCGCGAGCGTGCCCGGACCGTCCGCGGTGTTGGCGGCCAGCCAGGTGACCCCGCCTTCGGTGCGGACGACGTTGGGCGACCGCGACCCACGGCTCAACGGACCCAGCACCGTGTCCAGGTCGAGCTCGAAGCCGGGGCGGAATCGCACACACGGAAACTACCCCGCCCTCGGCTAGGGTTACGCGGGCCATCCGGTGCCCGGCGCCGCCGGAGCTAAGCTGATGACCCCCAACCGTAAGCCGACGGAGGACACGGACGATGACATCGCGACCGGCTAAGGCCTCGATCGTCAGTGGGTACTTCAACCCGCTCCACCAGGGCCATCTCGACCTGTTCGAGGCCGCGCAGGCACGGTCCGGCTACCTGATCGTCATCGTCAACAACGATCACCAGCAGGTCCTCAAGAAGGGCAGGGTGATCCAGGTCGAGGACGTCCGCGCCCGGATCGTCCGCGCGCTGCGCATCGTCGACGACGTGTACGTCGCTGTCGAGCAGGGGCCGGGCATCAACGAGTCGTTCGACCTGATCCGCGCGGCGTACCCGGACACGGAACTCGAGTTCTGCAACGGCGGGGACCGGCGCAACGTCGACGAACTCCCGGCCGACGAGGTCGAGGCCGGGGCCCGCAACGACATCTCGATGATCTACGGCATCGGGGGCACGGACAAGGCCGACTCCAGCACCCGGATCCTCTCGGACATGGAAGCCTGAGTCCCCGCCGCCGGCCGTGCGCCCGGCAACTTTTGTCGGAAGACGTTTGCGGGTCTGCTGACGGCGGCCGCTCCTAGGGCCTACCCTAGACAACACACAGTCGGCCCTGAACCCAGAGGGCCCCAGGTCAGTCGGGAGGCCTAGGGGAATGGACCCCCGTGCTCGGGCGGACGCCTTGCTCGCACGCGCCAGCGCGCGTGGAGCCTTCGTCGTGACACCGGACAACGCGACGTCTCCGATGGACTCCGCGAACACCCAGCAGATCCCCCGATCGGTGGTCGCCGAGATCGACCGGTCATCGGACCCGGACACGACCACTCAGCTACCGGCTTCACTGATCGCGGAGAACGACCACCCGCTGGCGGGCCCCGAGCCGACGACGCGGCTGGACCTGCCGCCGGCGCGGGGTGAAGGCTCGACCCAGCCACAGCCCTATCCGCGCCGCCCCGGGCACCAGCCGACCAGGCCGCTGCCGCAGGCGACGACCCCGCTCACCCGGCGGCCGCCCGCCGCGCCGGTGCAGAGTCCCCTGATCGAGCAGCCGGAACCGGAGACCGCCGAGAACGAGGTCGGCGGCTTGGTGCCGACGGTGAAGCAGAACCCTTCGGGGCGTTCGAACCTCTCGCGCCGACTGGACGGCATCTAGCCCCTCACCACGCGTGCAATGAAAGGCCCCTTCATAGCAAAATTTGCAATGAAGGGGCCTTTCATTGCACGGTCGGCACCCACCTCAGGCGGTTTGGATCACCCGATCGATTTCCTTGATCGCCGCACCCCCGCCGTAAGTCGCGTTGGACAGCATCGCGACGTCCAACCCCTCGGACGGGTAGTGCCGCATGAGCGAGCAGACGCCGACGTTCCCGCCGTCCTTGTAGTAGTTCCGCACCGAGCCGTCCTGGTCCAGGACGAATTCGAGCCCGAATCCGTACCAGACGCCGCTGCCGTGAAGCACCTGCGGCGTCAAGAACTCCTTCGTGCGCTCAGGGCTCAGGAGTCGTTCCTCCCGGATCGCCCGCAGAAGCCGGACGAGGTCGCCGACGGTGCAGTACGCACCCCCATCGGGTGAACCGATCGGCGGGTAGCTGAAGATGTTCTGCTTCCAGCCGGTGATCCGCTCGCCGTCGAGGATCGGGTCCCAGCCTTCGGCGACCCTCGGCTGTGGGTCGCGCCGGTCGAAGAACCCCGATTCGGTCATCCCCGCGCGATCGAGCACGGCATCCCGGACATGGTCGCGATACGACGTCCCGGTGATCCGCTCGATCACCAGCCCGGCGAGGACGTACCCCGAATTGCAGTACCGGCAGCCCTCGCCCGGTGCGAAATTCGGTGCCCGGTAAGCGAAATTTGGCAGATGGTCACGCGTTTCGACGACCGAGTACACCGGCTTGTCGACCCACAGCGCCTCGTAACTCTCGCCCGCTTCCTCGTCGGCGTCGTCGGCGATCCCGGAGGTGTGCGTAAGCAGATGCCTCGTCGTCGCCTCCGGCGCGATCGTCGTGCCGCCGAGGTCGAGGAACTCGCCGATCGGACTGTCGAGGTCCAGCCGTCCCTCGTCGGCCAGGCGCAACGCGGCGAGCGCGGTGAGGACCTTGGTGACCGACGCGGTGTCGTACCGGATGTCCGGCGCGTTGGGCACCGACCAGCGGCGGCTGGCCAGACCGTATCCGCGTTCGAAGAGCGTCTCGTCACCGCGCCGGATCAGCACGACCCCCGAGAAGCGGTCCGCCCCGGCGCGTTCGGTCAGCCAGGTGTCCAGTTCGGCGAAGTCCATTCGCCGAAGGTAACGACGGCAGGCCGCCGAGTCGCGCGAGTTCCGATGGCCGGAACGGCTACTTCGGGCGCGTCTCCAGCTTGAGCCGCAGCGCGAGTCCGGCCTTCACCGCGAGCATGACGGGCTTCCACAGGAGGCCGCGGTGACGGTCCGCGAGATAGCGGTACGCGCTTTCGTGGTGCGCGCGCAGCATCTTCGCCGAAGCCTGCGAAGTCGAGTGGCCACCGATGTGCATGACGCTGGACGAAGGCGCGTAGACGTTCAGCCAGCCGGCCCGAGCCAGCCGATCGCCGAGGTCGACGTCCTCGAAGTACATGAAGTAGCGCGTGTCGAAGCCGTCGACCGAGTCGAACGCCTCACGGCGGATCAGCTGGCAGGAGCCGGAAAGCCAGCCCGCCGTGCGCTCGACCGGGGTGCCGGTCTCCTGACGGTACTGCCGCGTCCACGGGTTGCCCGGCCAGATCTTGCCGAACGCCGCGTGCCCGATCCCGCGGCCGAACGACGGCAGCAGCCGGGCCGACGGGTAGACCGTGCCGTCGAGATCGTGGATGAGCGGCCCGAACGCGCCACCGCGCGGCCAGCGCCCGGCGACCTCCAGCAGCGCGTCGAGTGAACCGGGCTCCCATTCGAGGTCCGGGTTCACCACGACGACCCAGCCGTAGCTGTCGTCGAGTTCCGCGACACCGCGGTTGGCGGCCGTGCCGTAGCCGACGTTCTCGCCGATGCTGAGCAGCTTGACGTTGTCCCGGCGGGCGGCCTTCTCCGGAGCGCCGTCCGTCGAGTCGTTGTCGGCGACGACGACCTGGACGTCCCGGTCCGTCGCCTTCTCGAGCGTGTCGAGGAACTTCTCGAGGGTTTCGCCGGGGAAGTACGTCACGGTCACGACGGCGATCCCGTCGCCGTAGCTGGGGTGCTCAGTCACGCGGCCATTGTCCACCCGTCACCGAACGCGACTTCGGGCCCCACCCCCGACGCCGGGGGCGATAGCAAAGGTCCCTTGCTCCCCCGCGCCTGACCTGCGCGACGCCGTTGCCTCGTGAGCGGTGAGGTCGGTGAGGTGTGCCCCCAATGTGGCATTGGGGACGTTGAGTGTCCCCAATGCCACATTGGGGGCGTTCCTCACCGACCCGAAACGTTCGCCTCGCGAGGCCGGTGAGTCAGCCCGCCCGCCGTTGCGCGTGCCGGTGGAAAGCCTTCGCGTAAGCCTCCCGGTGCCGCTCCGCGGTCGTCGCCCACGAGAACTCCTTCGCCCTCAGCTGCGCGGCTTCGGCCAGCTCGGCCCGCCGCGCGGGAGCGTCGAGCAGCTCCGAGATGGCCGCCGCGACGTCTCCGGCGCCGACACCGCAGTACGCGACCGCGTCCCCGCCGACCTCGGGCAGCGAAAGCCGCCGCGTCGTGAGCACGGCGGCCCCGCACGCCATCGCCTCCAGCACCGGCAGCCCGAAACCCTCGCCGAGGCTCGGATAGGCGACCAGTTCGGAGCCGCCGAGGAACCCGGCGAGCGTGTCGAACGGCAGATAGCCCGCCCGGATCACCCGCAGCCGGTGCGGCACGGCGTCCAGCGCGCGTTCGACCTGCGAGTCCCAGCCCGGCTGCCCGGCCAGCACCAGCGCGGGCGGGTTCGGCCTGCCGATCACGGCGCGCGCGAAGCCGCGGATCAGCGCGGGCACGTTCTTGCGCGGTTCCAGCGCGCCGAGGAAGGCGACGTACGGCGTCTTCCCGAGGCCGACGGCGTCGCGCGCGGCCTCGATTTCGGCGGGCGAGGGCGGATGGAACCGGTCCGGTTCGACGCCGTGGTGGATGATCTCGAGTTCGGCCGTCCGCACCTGGCCGACACGCTCCAGCTCGGCGGCCGTCGCGATGCTCGGCACGACACAGAGCGTCGCACGGCGAAGCGCCGTCGCGGTCCAGGCGCGGAAGAAGCGCGCCTTCACCGAAGAGTGCAGGACCGCGTCGGTGAAGAAGGTCGCGTCGTGCAGCGTCACCACCGAAGCGGCCGGGCTCGCCAGCGGCATCGTGTAGTGCGGCGAATGGACGACGTCGGCGGAGAGCCGGCGGACCAGCCGGGGCAGGGTCGCCTGCTCCCAGGTCAGCCTGGCCGTCCTGGTCGACGTCGACGGCGAGGTGGGCACGATCCGCGCGCCGGGCGCCAGCCGGTCGTACAGCACCGCGTCCCGCGGCTGGCAGACGACGGTGATCCGGGCGCCGTCCGCGTCCAGCGCCGCGACCAGCGAATCCACGTAACGACCGACGCCGCCCCTGTCCGCGGGGACGGCGGTCGCGTCGATCAGCACGCGAGGGTCATCGGTCACCCTAGGAGGGTACGACTGCGCGTCACCTCCGCGGTGGGGAACCGACAAACTGATCGCGCAGGTGGAGGCCCCAAACAGCGGAAGCGGCACGCTGCCAGGTGAACTCACTCGAACGGCTGAGACCGCTGTCACGCAGCGCCGCCGCCTGCTCCGGATGGCCTAGTACGCCGGACAGCGCGTCCGCAAGCGCTTGCGCCTCTCCCACCGGAACGACGACGCCCGCTCCCCCGGCCACCTCGACCAGGGCCGGGACGTCCGAATGCACCACCGGCACCCCGGCCGCCATCGCCTCGATCAGCGGCAGCCCGAACCCCTCCGCCCGGCTCGGCATCGCCAGCACCGACGCGCCCCGCAGCACGAACGCCAGTTCCGCGTCGCTCACCTTCCCCAGCAGCCGGACGTCGGCGCCGTGCTCGCGCGCCAGCGCCACCGGGTCGATCCCGCCCCAGCCCGGCTGCCCGGCCAGCACCAGCGGCACCCCGATCCGGCCGGCGGCCTCGATCAGCACGTCGACGCCCTTGCGCGGCTCGATCGTCCCGATCGCGAGCACGTACCGCTCCGGCAGCGCGACCTCGGCGAACTCGGTGTGCGACCGGACGCCGTGCGGGATCACGCGCACCGGCACGGACACCGGCACCAGCGCGGCGAGCTCGTCCGCAATCGCTTGCGTGGGCACCGTCAGCGCGGTCGCCCGGGACGCGGCCCGCGTGATCACCGCCTTGTGCCACGCGACGCCGCGCGGAGTCAGCGTCCCGGGATGTGTCCACGGCACGGTGTCGTGCACCGCGACCGACAGCGTCCGCCCCTTCGGCACCCGGGCGGGCGCGAGCGGGGTCGGCGCGTGGACCGCGTCGCCACCCGGCCACCACGGCAGCCCCAGCTGCCAGGCCGCGATCAGCGCCCGCGGCGGGATCGGCAGCACCCGCGGCCCCTCGACGCCCTCGACGACGGCGGCCTCGGTGTCGGCGTGCCGCGCGACCACACTCGACACCGTCCAGCCCGCCGGCGCGGTCTCGGCGAGCGCCCGCAGCAGCTCGCCGGTGTAGCGGCCGGTCCCGCCGGGGACCGGCGCCAGCAGCTGCTCGGCGAGCACGACCAGTTCGGGCATGGTCTCTATTCTCTCTGGCATGACCAGCACCACCGTCGTCGTGGTCACCTGGCGCGGCGCCGCGCACGTCACCGCCTGCCTCGACGCCCTCGCCGCGCAGTCCCGCGCACATCGGACGCTGGTCGTCGACAACGCCTCCGACGACGGGACGGCCGCGCTCCTCGCCGCCCATCCGTCGAAACCCGAGGTGCTGCGGCTGCGGCGCAACACCGGATACGCGGGTGCCATGGCCGCCGCACTGGACAAAGTGGACACGCCGCTCATGGCGTGGCTGAACGACGACGCCGCGCCGACCCCGGAGTGGCTCGCGACCTGCGAAGACACCCTCGCGAAAGCCCCGCTCGCCGCGGCCGTGAGCGCCCGGCTCACCCTGGCCGACGGCACCGTCCAGTCCACCGGTGTCCGCCTGACGGCCGACGGCCACGGCGCCGACCTGGCCGAACCCACCGGCGAGGTCTTCGGCTTCTGCGGGGGCGCGGCCGTGCTGAACGTCGAGGCGCTCCGTTCCGTCGGCGGCGTCCCGGCCTCCTATTTCTGCTACTACGAGGACACCGACACCGCGTGGCGGCTGCGGCTGGCGGGCTGGGACGTCGTCGGCGCCGAAGCCGACGTCACCCATCAGCATGGCGCGAGCACCCGGCCGGGTTCGGTCCGGTTCCATCTGTGGAACGAACGCAACCGCCTGCTGACCCTCCTCCGGTGCGCACCGGGGCAGGTGGCGATCCGCCAGCTGGTGAAGTTCGCCGCCCTGACCGCGATCCTTCCCCTGAGAGGGAAACCGCAGGCGCCGAACTTCCGTCTCAGCCTCAGATGCCGGGTCCTGGGCGCCGTCGTCGCCCGCCTGCCGCGCACGCTGGTCGAGCGGCGGGCCATCGGGCGGCGGGCGGCGCTCGACCGAGGCGCGGTCTGGGAGGCGTGGGCGGGCCTTTAAGCTCTGACAGAAGACGGAGATGAAGATCGAGTCCGAGAAGTGCCTCACAGGAGCCCGCCCTCGGCCGAAGGCCCCGCTTCGCGACGGCACGGCGCCCCGGCACCAGCGGCGCGGGGAAGGCCAGACGAGCGCCCTGGCGGTGCGAAGCGGTCGCGGGCTCTTCATCGACACCGTCCAATCGAGTGCAGGGAGTACGGCTTTGGCGCAGGGGGAAACGCAACCGGTCGTCTCGGTGATCGTGGTGAACTACCGGGGAGCGGCCGACACCATCACCTGCCTGAACGCCCTCGCTGAACACGATTACCCGAACCTCGAGGTCATCTGCGTCGACAACGCCTCCGGCGGCACCGACGTGGCCGAGATCAAGGCCGCCGTCCCGGGTGTCAAGCTCGTCGAGTCGCCGGTGAACTCCGGCTTCGCGGGCGGCTGCAACCTCGGTGCCCGGCACGCCACCGGCACCGTCCTCGCCTTCCTCAACAACGACGCCCGCCCGGCGCCCGGCTGGGTGGGCACGGCCGTCGCCGAGCTGCGCGCGCAGCCGACCGTCGCCGCCGTGGCCAGCAAGGTCCTCGACTGGGAAGGCACCGGCACCGACTTCGTCGACGCGGGCCTGACCTGGTTCGGCATGGGCTACAAACGCCACGCGGGCAGCCCACTGGCCGACGTCCCCGCCGCCGAACACGAGATCGCCAAGGACGTACTGTTCGCGACCGGTTCGGCGATGTTCGTCCGCGCCGGGGTGTTCGCCGAACTCGGCGGGTTCGACGAGCGGTTCTTCATGTTCTACGAGGACGTCGACCTCGGCTGGCGGCTGAACCTGCGCGGCTGGCGGGTGCGGTACGTGCCGGAGTCGCTGACCTATCACAAGCACCACGCCACCATGTCCACAGTGGACGCCCCCGACTCCGGCCGCGAGACGTTCCTGCTGGAGCGCAACGCTTTGGCCGCGCTGTACAAGAACCTTTCCGACGAGACACTCTCGCGCGCGCTGCCCGCCGCCCTGGCGCTGGCCGTCCGCCGGGCGACCGCGCGCGGCGACCTCGACGCCACCCAGTTCGACCTCGCCCAGGGCGTCGGCCCGGCCGAAACCGGTCCGGTCGAGGTACCGAGGACGACACTGGCCGGCGTGCTCGCGATCGACCAGTTCGTCGAGCTGCTGCCGTCGCTCGCCGAATCGCGCGCCACCGAACAGGCCGCCCGTGTCCGCACCGACGCGGATCTACTTCCCCTGCTGCGCAAGGCCTTGGAGCCCGCGTATCCGCTGCCGCGCTACCTCGCCGCGCACGACATCCTGGTCGAGACGTTCGGCATCGACGCCCTGTTCGGACAGCGCCGCAAAGTCCTGGTCATCACCGGCGACGCGATCACCGAACGAATGGCGGGACCGGCGATCCGCGCCTGGAACATGTCCGCGACACTGGCCACCGAGCACGACGTCCACCTGGTGACGGTCAACCCGCTCGCCGACCCGCCGCCCGCGCCGTTCCGGGTCAGCGCGGCGACCCGGCGCGACCTGGAGACCCCGATCGCCTGGGCCGACATCATCGTCCTGCAGGGCCACGTCTTGGAACTCGCGCCCTCGCTCAAGAAGCAGTACGCGCACAAGATCGTGGTCGCGGACCTGTACGACCCGATGCACCTGGAACTGCTCGAACAGGGCAAGGGTGTCCCCGACGACAAACGCGCGCTGGACCTCATCGGCGTCACCAAGGTCCTCGACGCGCAGCTGGAACGCGGAGACTTCTTCCTGTGCGCGTCGGAACGGCAGCGGCACTTCTGGCTGGGTCACCTCGCCGCGATGGGCAGGCTCTCGCCGCGGCTGTACGACGCCGACCCGACCACCCAGTCGCTGCTCTCGATCGTCCCGTTCGGACTGTCCCCCAACGCCCCGGTCCGCACCGGCCCCGGTCTCCGGTCCACTTTGGACGGCATCGGCGAGACCGATCACGTCGTGCTGTGGGCGGGCGGGGTCTACAGCTGGTTCGACCCGCTCACCCTGGTCCGCGCGATCGAACGGCTGCGGCAGCGCCGCGGCGACGTCCGCCTGGTGTTCCTCGGGATGAAGCATCCCAACCCCGAAGTCACCGAAATGGACATCGGGGCGCGCACGATGCTGCTTTCGGACACCCTCGGCCTCACCGGCAAGCACGTGTTCTTCAACCAGCACTGGGTGCCCTACGAGGAGCGCCAGAACTGGCTGCTGGACGCGAACTGCGGTGTCACCACGCATTACGAGCACGTCGAGACGACGTTCGCCTTCCGCACCCGGGTGCTGGACTACCTGTGGGCGGGGCTGCCGATCGTCACCACCGACGGCGATTCGTTCGCCGACCTGGTCCGCGAGGAACAGCTCGGCGTCGTCGTCCCGGCCGAGGATGTGGACGCCCTGGCCGCCGCGCTGGAAAAGGCCTTGTACGACGAGGAGTTCGCCGCGGGCTGCGTCGAGCGGATGGCCGCCGTCGCCCAGCGCTACGCCTGGCCGGAGGCGCTGAAGCCGCTGGTGGAGTTCTGCCGGAACCCGCGGCCCGCCGCGGACCGGCTCCCCGGCTCGGACGATCTCGTGGTCACCGCGCCGGTGCGGGGCAAGGAAATGCTGCGCCGCGACGTCGACCTGATCCGCGAGTACCTCGCCGACGGCGGGCCGAAGGAACTCGTGCGGCGCGTCGGCGGCCGGGTGGTCAAGGTCGCCAAGCAGAGGCTCGGCCGTGGCTGATCGTCCGTTGCGCGTCCTCCTCGACGGGACCCCGCTGCTCGGTGCCAGGACGGGCATCGGCCGGTACACCGTCGCCCTGTCCGAAGAGCTCGCCTCTATGTCCGAAGTGGACACTCGCGCGGTCGCGTTCACCCTCCGGGGCTGGCGGCGGCTGCGGCACGTGCTGCCGCACGGCGTCCGGGCCCGTGGCATGCCGGTGGCGGCACGACTGCTGCGCAAGGCGTGGCTGCGTTCACAGCTGCCGCCGGTGGAACTGTTCGCCGGACCGACCGACGTCGTGCACGGCACCAACTTCGTGCTGCCGGGCCGGTTCCGCGCGGCGGGTGTGGTGACCATTCACGATCTGGCCTTTTTGGACGCTCCCGAGGAGCTCGCGCCGAGTGATCACGAGCTGCCGCGGCTGGTCCGGCGCGGCGCCCGGCTCGCCGACGCGATCTGCACCCCCACCAACGCCGTCGCCGACCAGGTCGCCGAACGGCTCGACGTGGATCGCGGCAAGATCATCGTCACCCCGCTCGGGGTGAACCCGGCCTGGTTCACCGCCCGCCCGCCGGACCGGGAACGCCGCGAGGAACTCGGTCTTCCGGACAAGTACCTGCTCTTCGCGGGCGCCCCCGGCCCCAGGAAGGGCCTGCACTGGCTCCAGCAGGCGCACGAGGCGGCACCGGATCTGCCGGAACTGGTGTTCGTCGGCCCGGGTTCGTTCTCGGTGGGCTCGCGGTCGCGCCACGTGGGCTACCTGTCGGACGTGAACCTCCGCCGGGTCGTCGCCGGGGCCAGCGCGCTGGTGCTGCCGTCGCGCGACGAAGGCTTCGGGCTCCCGGTGCTGGAAGCGCTGGCATCGGACGTTCCCGTGGTGTGCACGGACATCCCGGCACTGCGCGAGGTCGCGGGGAACTGCGCGAGCCTCGTGCCTTACGAGGACGTCGACGGGCTCGTGGAGGCGCTGCGGATGGCTGTCAGCGACCCGCACGCCGTCGCCACTTCGGCCGCGCGCCGCGCCCACGTCGCGAACTTCACCTGGCGCGCGTGCGCCGAACTCACCGTCGCCGCGTACCGCCAGGCGAGCACGAAACACTGACCCTATGCATTTCGTCCTCTGGATGCGGTAGTTGGCACCGCGAACTACCGCATTCAGAGGACGAAATGCATAGGAGTCAGGAGGCGAAGTAGGCCTTCAGGGCATCCGTCCAGTCCCGAAGCGGCGTGAGACCGGCCTCGCGCCACGAAGCGTTCGAAAGCACCCCGTACGCCGGGCGCTTCGCCGGACGCGGGAACTCCGCCGTCGTACACGGCTTCACCCGCGCCGGATCCGCGCCGAGCTCCGCGAAGATCGCCTGCGCGAACCCGCACCACGTCGTCGACCCGCCGCCTGTGCAGTGCAGCACCCGCTGCGACGGGCCTTCGCCGGCCGCGACACGACCGGCCAGCTCCAGCAGCCCGGCGGCGAGATCGCGGGACCAGGTCGGCGCACCGGTCTGATCGTCCACTACGGACAGTTCTTCGCGCTCTTTTTCCAGCCGCGCCATGGTCTTCACGAAGTTCGACCCGGTCTTGCCGTACACCCAGGACGTCCGCACGATCCAGGACCGCGCCCCCGACCCGAGGACCGCGTCCTCACCGGCCGCCTTCGTCCGGCCGTACGCGTTGAGCGGCCCCAGCAGATCCGTGACCTCGTACGGCGAAGTCGCGTCTCCGGCGAAGACGTAGTCCGTGGACACGTGGATGAGCGGCACCCCGCGCGACGAACACGCGGCGGCGAGCACCCGGGGTCCGTCCGCGTTCACCGCGAACGCCCGCTCCTCGTCGGTTTCCGCGGCGTCCACCGCGGTGTAGGCCGCCGCGTTGATCACCACCGGCGACGTCCCCGCCGCCCGGGCCCGGTCCGCCAGCTCGGTGACCGCGGCGACGACCTGGCCGGTGTCGCGCACGTTCAGCTCCGCCGACGACGGCGTCGCGGAGTCCGGCGCCAGCGCCGCGATGTCCTGTCCCAGCTGGCCGGATCCGCCCGGTACGAGAACGCTCAGCACTTTCAGGCCCCCGCGCGGTTCTTCAGCGGCTCCCACCACGAACGGTTTTCCCGATACCAGGCGACCGTGTCGGCGAGACCGTCCTCAAAGGACATTCGCGGCGCGTAACCGAGCTCGGCCGAGATCTTCGTGATGTCCACCGAGTACCGGCGGTCGTGACCCTTGCGGTCCTCGACCGGCTCGACGCTCTCCCAATCGGCGTCAACGGCGTCCAGCAGCCGCCCGGTCAGCTCGCGGTTGGTCAGTTCCGTGCCGCCGCCGATGTTGTAGACCTCGCCCGGCCTGCCGCCGTCGACGACGAACTGGATGCCGCGACAGTGATCGTCCACGTGCAGCCAGTCACGCACGTTGAGCCCGTCGCCGTAGAGCGGAACCTTTTTGCCGTCGAGCAGATTGGTCACGAAGAGCGGGATGACCTTCTCAGGGAATTGGTACGGACCGTAGTTGTTCGAGCACCTCGTGACACAGACGGGCAGTCCGTGGGTGCGGAAGAAGGAACGGGCCAACAGATCCGAAGAAGCCTTCGACGCCGAGTACGGCGAATTCGGCTCCAAAGCGTGGTCTTCGGTCCAGGATCCTTCGTCGATCGAGCCGTAGACCTCGTCGGTCGACACGTGGACGAACTTCCCGACCTCGGCTTCGAGCGCGGCCTGCAACAGGGTCTGCGTGCCGAGCACGTTGGTCAGCACGAAGTCGGCGGCTCCGGCGATCGAACGGTCCACATGGGACTCGGCGGCGAAGTGCACGACGAGGTCGATGCCCTGCATCAGCTCGCTGACCAGGGCGCCGTCGCAGATGTCGCCCTTTTCGAACCGGTAGCGCGGGTTCTTGCGGACCGGTTCCAGATTCGCTTCGTTGCCCGCGTAGGTCAGCTTGTCGAGCACGATCAGCTCGGCGTCGACCAGGCTAGGGTATGCCCCCGTCAGCACCTGCCGGACGTAATGCGAACCGATGAACCCGGCACCCCCGGTGACCAGCACCCGCATCCCGCGACCCTCCCTTGACGACTTCCCGGACCAGCCGAGTGTGTCACGACCGGGGCAACCTTTCACCAGCCTACGGACGTCTAACACAGGGATCAGTAGAGTTGTCCGAGTGGCACGAGTGTGCCCTGGGGAGATTCGTGGAGGACCGCACGTGACCGAGTGGCCCGGGCCACCCATTCCGGCGCGCCGTGGCGGCGTCGCTATGTTCGCCCGCCGCGGGGTGAAGGTCGTGTTCAGCCTGGTCTCGATCACGATCCTGACGCTGACCTGGTGGGGCTGGCAGTTCATCGGCGACCCGTCGCAGGGCTTCGCGACCACGAACATCTTCGAGGACGACGGCCACCCGCCGGCGAAACCGCTGGACGGCGCGATCGACATCCTGCTCGTCGGCCAGGACAGCCGCACCGACGCGCAGGGCAACCCGCTGCCGCGCGAGGTCCTCGACATGCTGCACGCCGGCGTCTCGGACGGCGAGCGCCAGACCGACACGATGATCCTGGTGCACATCCCCCAGAACGGTAAGAAGGCGACCGCGATCTCCTTCCCCCGCGACTCCTGGGTCGAGATCACCGGCGGTTTCGGCAAGCACAAGCTCAACAGCGCGTACGTGTACGCCTACAACGACACGTCGAAGACGCTCCAGCAACAGGGCAACTCCGACCTCAAGGACGTCGACGCCAAGGCCAAGGACGCCGGCCGCAAGAACCTGATCGCGACGCTCGAGAAGTTCATCGGCAAGCCCAAGATGATCGACCGGTACGCCGAGGTGAACCTGTCGAGCTTCTACGAGATCACCAAGGCGATCGGCGGCGTCGAGGTCTGCCTGAACGGCCCGGTCAAGGAGAAGAAGTCCGGAGTGGACCTGCCCGCCGGGAAGTCGACCGTCGAAGGGGTCCAGGCGCTCGCGTTCGTCCGCCAGCGGTACGACCTGCAGAACGGCGACCTCGACCGGATCGCGCGGCAGCAGGCCTTCCTGTCCGGGCTGGCGAACAAGGTCCTCTCCTCCGACGTCCTGATCAACCCGGTGAAGATCTCGGACCTGATCGGCGCGGTGAAGAAGTCGGTCGTGCTGTCGGCGGGCTGGGACCTGCCGGAGTTCGCCGCGCAGATGCGCGGGCTGACCAGCGGAAACGTCGAGTTCCACACGATCCCGACGCAGGGTGACGCGACCATCGGCGGCGCCGCCGTGCTCCGGGTGGACCCGGCGCAGGTGCAGGCCGAGGTCGCCCGCCTGACCTCCGACGGCGAAACGGCGCCCACCTCGACCCCGGCCACGCTGCCGGGCGCGGAAGCAGTGACCGTCGAACTCTTCGACGGCTCCGGCTCCCCCACCCTGGCCACCGAGACCCGGAACCTCCTGCAGGGCAAGGGTTTCAAGCTCGCGGCCGATACCAAGCTGAGCACCCGCAACTCGACGGTCATCCGGCACGCGCCGGGCGACGAGGCCGCGCTGGCCCTGATCAAGCAGGTCTTCGGCACCGCGGTGCAGGCCGAGGCGGACCGGGACGTGCCCTCCGGAAAGGTGCGGGTCCTGCTCGGCAAGGACTTCAAGGGCGCTTCCGCGGACCAGGGCGGCGTGGCCACCACGACCCCGCCGAAGTCGCCACCGGCTTCGAAGCCGGCTCAGCCGCCCTCCAGCCCTCCGGCGGCCCCCAGCACGAAGCCGATCGTCGCGGGCAATGTGCCCTGCGTCAAT
The DNA here is from genome assembly GCF_002234405.1 of Amycolatopsis thailandensis. Classification (GTDB taxonomy): domain Bacteria; phylum Actinomycetota; class Actinomycetes; order Mycobacteriales; family Pseudonocardiaceae; genus Amycolatopsis; species Amycolatopsis thailandensis. Next base: position 15,432 of record NZ_NMQT01000060.1, read on the forward strand.
TAATCCCCGGGTACTCAGCGTGGCCGACCTCGCCGTGGCCTAGCCTTCTCCTACGATCGAACCGGCGGGCAGCGCGAGGGAGGTGAACAGGGATGGACAGCGAGGACAAAGCCGTCAACGAGCATTCCGAACAGTTGGACGCCGAAGATCCGAAGCCGGAAGAGGCCGCCGCCTCGGACACCGAGAGTGACGAAGAGTCCCGGTTCGTCCCGACGCCGTACCCGCGAAATCAACTTCCCCAGCCGTCCTCTCCGCCGGAGGACGAAGACGAACCGGTCTCGGGTGTACTCGACGTACCCGAACGCCCGCTTCGCCGCGCCGGCCGGTACACCCGCCGGATCGCGATCGGCCTCGTGTCGCTGCTCGCCCTCGGTACGACGGGCTACGCGTATGTCACCAAGGACCGGTTGCAGGACAACGTCCCCACGACGAACGCCCTGAGCAAGGCCGACGATCCCGCCGCGCCGCCCGCCGACGACGGCGCCAACGACATCCTCCTGGTCGGCAGCGACGCGCGGACCGACGCGCAGGGCAATCCGCTGCCGCTCAAGGTGCTCAAGGAGCTGCGCACCGAGGGGAAGGCGGGCGTCAACACCGACACCATCATCATCCTGCGCATCCCAAAGAACGGCGGGAAGCCGTCGGGCGTCTCGATCCCGCGCGACACCTGGACCGACATCCCCGGCCGCGGCCCGAACAAGATCAATTCGGCGTACGGCGTCGCGAAGACCAACTACGCGAACGCGCACCGAGGCGAGTCCGACCAGGCGAAACTCGAACGCGATTCCGATCAGGAAGGCCGCAAGGCACTGGTCCAGACCGTTCAGGACCTGACGAAGATCCGCATCGACCACTACGCCGAGGTCAACCTGCTCGGGTTCTACCTGCTGACCGAGGCGCTGGGCGGCGTGAAGGTCTGTCTGAACCACTCCACCGAGGACAAGGATTCCGGCGCGAACTTCCGCCGCGGCGAACAGACCGTCTCGGGCGGCGAGGCGCTCTCCTTCGTGCGGCAGCGGAAGAACCTGCCGCGCGGCGACCTCGACCGCATCGTCCGCCAGCAGACGTTCCTCTCCTCCGCGCTGAACCAGGTGCTCTCGGCGGGCACGCTGACCAGCCCGTCGACGATGACGGGCCTGATCGACGTCGTGCGCCGGTCGATCGTCCTCGACGAAGGTCTGGACCTGCTGGAATTCGCGCAGCAGGCGAGGGGGATCGCGTCGGGTGACCTGACGTTCACGACCATCCCGGTGGTGAACATCAACGGCCGCAGCGCCGACGGCCAGAGCATCGTCGAGATCGATCCCGCCGCGGTGCGGACCTTCGTCACCGGCCTGGTCGGCCGGGGCGGTGGCGGCGGGGCTTCCGGCGCTGCTCCCCTGCTCGCCGCGTCGAGCGTTCCCTGCGTGAACTAGCGTTGGGGGCGTGAGCCTCACCGAACTGCTGCTGCGGCCCGTGCTCGGGTCGCCCGCGAAACCGCTGATCACGCATTACGACGACAAGCAGGGCAGCCGGGTCGAACTGTCCGTGGCGACCACGGTGAACTGGGCCGCCAAGACGGCGAACTGGCTGGTCGACGAATTCGACGTCGAACCGGGCGACGAGGTCGCCGTGGTGCTGCCGTCGCATTGGCAGACCGCCGGTGTCCTGCTGGGCGCGTGGTGGTGCGGTGCCAGGGTGGTGACGGAGACCGCGGGCGCGCGGGTGGCGTTCGTCGCGCCCGGCGGCGTTTCCGAGGCGGCCGCGACGGCCGTCGTCTCGCTGCACCCGATGGGTCTCGGGCTGCCCGCCGGCTCCGTGCCCGACGGCGCTCTGGACTACCTGACCGAGGCCAGGCTTTCGGGCGACCAGTTCAGCCCGCTGTTCCCGATTCCCGGTGACACTCCAGCGCTCGGTTCATCCACTGTGGACGAAGTGCTCGCCGAGGCTCGCTCCCGCGCTTCCAGTCTGGGCCTGTCCGGCGACGACCGCGTCCTGTCCACTGTGGAATGGTCCGGCTCCGAGGGAATACTCGCGGGTTTCGTGACGCCGCTCGCGGCCGGCGCGCATCTGGTCCAGGTCACCGACGCGGATCCGGCCAAACTCGCTTCCCGGCGCGAAGCCGAACGGACGACCGCGGATCTCCCCTCCTGAAGTGAGATGAAGGGGCCTTTCATTGCAAATTTCGCAAGGAAAGGCCCCTTCATTGCGCCTGGGTCAGGCGTCCTGAAGCTGCTTCGCCTCACGCTTGCGTCCGAAGAGCACGTGATCAAGCGACAGTTTTCCGGCGTTGAAGCCGAGCGCGAGCCCGGCGACCGCCAGGACGAGGACGAGTTCGTAACCGCCCTGACCGGTGAGGCCGTTGTCGAGGTGCACCGAGAGCAGCGCGCCGACGGAGACCACGACGAAGCCGAGGCCCACCAGCGGCGCCAGGAAACCGGCGATGAACAGAATCGAGCCCACGATCTCCACCGCGATCGCGAAGATCGCCGCGAGCGTCGGCAGCGGGATTCCGGTCTGCTCGAAGAACTTCGCGGTGCCGTCGATCCCGTTTTCCCACTTCTGCAGGCCGTGTGCGAGGAAGACCACACCGACACCGATCCGGCCCAGCAGGAGGGCGACATCCTTGAAACGAGCGAACATCGGGTCTCAGCTTTCTGGTCGGTGAATATTCAACTTACCGGGATCACGGTAAGGCACCGGGCGCCCCGAACGGCACCTCCGGAGCGTGATCGACAGGTACCCGACAGGAACCGTCCCGGACGGTGGGCATGTCCTCTGTGGAAGGTCGCGGCCGTCATTCCCCCGTACGGCGCCGTTGTTCCGGGCGTCCGACGGGCAAAATCACCTGTGTGATGGATGAACGTCTGATCGGCCTCTGGTCGGACCGCATGCTGTTCCCGAGCGACGTCGAGTCCGCCGAGCTGGCGTTCCGCGGCGACGGCTCCGGCTGGCTCTACTGGTCGAGCTGGAGCACCGAGTTCACGGTGTCGCGCTACACGTGGGCCGCGTTCACGCCGGGCACGCTGGCCCTGAAATTCCATCGCACCGTCAACGGCACGTGGTCGATCGACGACGGCGTCACGCGGCACGACGTCGAATCCGACGAGAAGGAGGAGTCGGTGATCGAGGTCGGCTACCGGATCGCGCCCGGCGAAGATCCGTTCGGCAGCCCGGTGACCCTGCTCACCCTGGACCGGCCGCTGGACGACCACCTCGCGGGCTCGCGGTTCGCGTGGGTCGAGAAACCGGAATCGCTCAACGACCCGTCCGTCGATGCTCCGCGGCGAGGCCCGTCCAGCCCCCACTGACGGCCAGCAGTTCCAGGACCCGCTCCGCCTGTTCGGCGAACCCGGCCAGATCCGCGTGCAGCAACGCGATCCTCTCGGCGTCGAGCGGGACCTCGTCGTCGGCCCACAGCTCGATCACCGTGCTGACCGTCCACACGAGGAACTGGATGATCCGGATGAACTCGTCCGACGGCTCGTCGACGGCGTCGCGGTAGCCCGTCTCGATCTCGTCGCAGGCCGCGACCAGCTCACGCAGCGGCTTGACGACGTCGGCCGCCGTCCCGTCCCATGAGGCGGACGGCCACATGCGATCCCCGAGTTCGAGCCACAACCGCCAGCCGGCGATCAGCTCGGCCTCGTCGTGCGGCGTCCACGACGCCGGGGCGAACCAGAACATCCTTCGAGAGTGACACCGGCGGCCCATGATCGCCGTACTTCCGTGAAGCATCTCACCGACGCCTGACCTCACACGCGCGATTCGTCACCCAATCGCGCGACGGCCTGGCGCCAAGCGGCGGTTTCGCGTGATCAGAGACGGAACTCGCGTGCGTGGGGACGGAACTCGCGTGATCAGAGACGGAACTCGCGTGATTGGGGGCGGAACTCACGTGATCAGATGGACGACACGCGGCGAGTCCGGCCGCCGCCGTGTTCCGCCCCCAAGCACGCGAGTTCCGTCCTCAAGCACGCGAGTTCCGTCCTCAAGTACGCGAGACCCGTCCTCAAGCACGTGACAGCAGCCGCAATTCGTCACCTACTCGCTCGCGCGAGCCTAAGTACATGAAGGCCCCCTTCCTTGCGTCTAGCGCAAGGAAGGGGGCCTTCATGTACTTGAGCGGAAATCAGCCCTTGAGCAGAGCCCGCGCCATGACCATGCGCTGGATCTGGTTGGTGCCTTCGTAGATCTGGGTGATTTTCGCGTCGCGCATCATGCGCTCCACCGGGAAGTCGCGCGTGTAGCCCGCGCCACCGAAGAGCTGCACCGCGTCCGTCGTCACCGACATGGCGATGTCCGACGCGTACGCCTTCGCGGCCGCGGCCATGTAGCCGCCACGCTTGTCGCCACGCTCGGTCGCCGCGGCGGAGGCGTAGACGAGGTTCCGGGCGGCTTCGATCTTGATGCCCATGTCGGCCAGCATGAACTGGACGCCCTGGAACTCCGAGATCGCCTTGCCGAACTGCTTGCGCTCCTTGACGTACGCGATGGACGCGTCGAGCGCGCCCTGCGCGATGCCCAGCGCCTGTGCGCCGATGGTCGGGCGGGTGTGGTCGAGGGTGCGCAGCGCGGTCTTCAGGCCGGTGCCGGGCTCGCCGATGATGCGGTCGGCCGGGATGGTGCAGTTCTCGAAGTGGATCTCGCGGGTCGGCGAGCCCTTGATGCCGAGCTTCCGCTCCTTTGAGCCGACGGTGAAGCCGGGGTCGTCCTTGTGCACGACGAACGCGGAGATGCCGTTGGCCTTCTTCTCGGCCTCGGGGTCGGTCACCGCCATCACGGTGTACCAGGACGATTCACCCGCGTTGGTGATCCAGCACTTGGTGCCGTTCAGCACCCAGTGGTCGCCGTCGAGCTTCGCGCGGGTGCGCATCGAGGCGGTGTCCGAGCCGGCTTCGCGCTCCGAAAGCGCGTAGGACGCCGAGGCCTCACCAGAGGCGATCGAAGGCAGCACGAGCTTCTTGAGGTCTTCCGACGCCGACAGGATGATCGGCACCGTGCCCAGCTTGTTCACCGCCGGGATCAGCGACGCCGACGCGTCGACGCGCGCGACCTCTTCGATCACGATGCAGGCGGCGATGGCGTCCGCGCCCTGGCCGTCGTAGGCCTCGTCGATGTGCACGGCGTTGAAACCCGACTTGACCAGGGCGTTGTACGCCTCGATCGGGTAGCGCTCGTCCTCGTCGACCTCGGCCGCGTACGGCTCGATCTCCTTCTCCGCGAGGGCACGCACCGCGGCCCGCAGCTCCTCGTGCTCCTCGGCAAGCTGGTACAGACCCGGGCCGTCAGACACCTTCGTCACCTCTTCTAACCGCGTTTGGGAGTTTGTCCGATGTTAGCGCTCGTTCACATTCCGCGACATCGCGAGCGCTTGTGTCTTTGACCGCAAAGTCCGTACGTTCGGGTGATGCAGCTCACCCCGTTCCCCCGGTCGCTCGACTATCCCGAGGTCCCGGTCGGCTCGGTGCTGGCAGGCGCCGCTGCTCGCTGGGGCTCCCGCACGGCCTTCGCCCACGGAGACCAGCGCCTCACCTTCTCCGAGACGTACAGCGCGGCCTGCCGGTTCGCGAACGCTTTACGTGCCGAGGGCATTGGCCGGGGCGACGTCGTGGCGCTCCACCTGCCGAACTGCCTGGCGTACCCGGTCGCGTACTACGGGACGCTGCTCGCGGGGGCCACCTTCAGTCCGGCGAATCCCCTGCTCCCACCGGACGACCTCGCCTTCCAGCTCGCCGACGCCGGGGCGGTCGCCGCCGTCACCGTCGGCCCGGTCGCCCGCGTGCTGGCTTCGGTCCGTGACCGGACCTCGGTGCGGCTGAGCATCGTCGTTCACCCGCCGGATGGACTCGCCACGGGCGAGGTCGAGTTCACGGAGTTCCACTCCGGTCACTCCGACGAGCGGCCGGACGTGGAGATCGACATCTACCGCGACCTCGCCCATCTGGCGTACACCGGCGGCACCACCGGACGGTCGAAGGGCGTCTGCCTGCCGCACCGAAATGTCGTGGTCAACAGCTTGCAGAGCTCCTGCTACCGGCTGGGCGCGGTCCCCGCTGTCGACGCCTCGGGCGAGGTGATCGTCGAGCAAGTCGGCGGTCCGGAGGAATGGCCGTCCCGGATCGGCACCGGGATCGCCCTCAACCTGACGCCGTGGTTCCACGCGATGGGGACCATCGCCGCGCTCAACGTGCCGCTGCTCGACGGCGGCACCATCGTGCTGCACGACCGCTTCGACCCGGCCGCGTACGTGGCCGACGCCGAACTGCTGCGGGTCACCACCATCGGCGGAGCGCCCGCGCTGTTCGCCGCGCTGCTCTCCTGCCCCGAGTTTCACACAGCCGACCTGTCTTCGGTACTGACCATCGGTTCCGGGGCGGCGCCGATGAACCACGAGATGATCCGCGCCCTGCAGAACCGATTCCCCGGCGTGCTCATCATCGAGGGCTACGGCCTCACCGAGGTCACCATGGGCGCCGTCATCGCGCCGTCCTACCGGTCTGCCGTCCGGAAGGTCGGTTCGGTCGGCCTGCCGCTGCCCGACACCGAGATCAAGATCGTCTCGGCCGAAGGCGGCGAAGATCCTTTGCCCGCCGGGGAAAGCGGCGAAGTGTGCCTGCGCGGCCCGCAGGTGATGACCGGCTATCGCAACCGTCCCGAGGAGACCGCGGCCGCGCTCGTCGATGGCTGGCTGCACACCGGCGACATCGGCCTCCTCGACGAGGACGGCTACCTGTCCATTGTGGACCGCAAGAAGGACATGCTGCTGTACAAGGGATACAACGTCTTCCCGCGTGAGCTCGAAGAGCTTCTGATCACCCTGCCCGGCGTCACCGCGGCGGCCGTCGTCGGCAAACCGGACACCGAGGTCGGCGAACTGCCGGTCGCGTTCGTGGTCCGCAGCGACGAGAACGTCACCGCCGAGCAACTCCTGGAGGCTGTCGGCGCCCGCGTCCTGCCGTACAAACGACTGCGGGCGATCCACTTCGTCGACCAGATCCCGGTGTCGGCCGCCGGGAAGGTACTGAAACGGGAGCTACGGAAGCAGCTCGCCGACTGAACTCAGCGGTCGCGGAGGTTGCCGATCACCAGCTCCGCGGCCTTGAGTACACCCGCACACCGATCGGCGCCCCAATACTGCGAATCAACCCCATCGGGATACATGTAGTCGAACTCGAGAGCCGCATCGTCCGAAACACCGACCACCATCGCACATGACTTCATGTCGCCGAACAAATGGTACTGCGCAGCGGGCAGGCCTTCGATCGACAATTCCCTCCACCCGGAGTATGTCCCCTGATTACTGGCGCTGAGCGTCGACAGTCCGGCAAGGCTTTTTTCTTTCACTGCCGGGACCTGCACACGCAACTGCGGCGCGTCCCGGGTGACCCAGGCGCACCCTGTCAGTGGAGAATCCGCCCGAGCGGGCTTGACACGATCCGGCGGATCGATGACCAACGCCGCTATATCCTCCCGCTTCAGCGAGCCACAAGGGTCTGCTCGAAAAGACGCGAGATCAACAGGCTGCTTGACCGGCGTAACCGGAATCGCGCCTCCGACCCTGGCCGGCGTCGGCCGTTCCTTGAGCAACGGGTCGGGCTTGCCCGGACCACACCCGCCCATGAACACAGCCACCGCGAATACGGCGACAGCTACGAACCTGACGTTATTCCGGGACGGCATCCGGCTCGACCTTCCATTGCTTCTGTTCGTCCATTCCGGAACCGTCACGCAGGTCGGGGACCTCGACGAAATTCGTCTGAATCTGCACGAGACTGACCGCGCCCGCTTTGAAGGCGCCGATTGTCTTGAGCGCCTCGTCGAACAGGGAGCTGATCTTCTTGACGAGTTCACCGAGTGCCTCGATAACCGAATCGACGACATCGGCGAAGGTGAACACGTTCACCCCGGGAATGACAGAAGTCAGAGCGGCCACCAACGCCTTCAGGTCAATCTTGGCAAGCTCACCGGCGCACTCGCCGAGGAGAGTGATCGCCGTACCGTAGGTTTTGATCACCTCATTCGCGATCCCCGACATCACTCCGGAAATGCCGGCTACCGCCTCCTGTTCCGACTTGAGCGCATTGGTCACGTTCGCGGCATGCGCGACGAACTGGTCGGCCGCACGGCCGCTCCAGGTGCCCGCCAACGCCTGCACAGCGTCGCCGATGTCATCGTGTGCGCCTTGTATCGTGGCGTTGCTCGCGAACCGGAACGCGATCGCTTGAATCCCGACGGCGTTGCCGAGAAGACGCGTCCGGATATCGTCGAGCATACGGAACACATCAGGACGGCCAATAAAAGGAAGTCCAGCGAAATCACGGATCTTCTGGTCTGCGGCGATCGGATACGCCGGCAATTCACTCACAATCAACCCTCGTCTTTCTCGAGGTCACGCAGGCGCTTGTAGTATTCCTCGTCCTGCGCGTCGTAGAAGTCGGCGGCCTTGTCCATGGCGTCCCCCAGCTTGATAAGGCGATCGAAGCCACGAGTGCTCTTTGCCTGCAACTCGGCAATCATCCCATTGAAGGCTTCGATGATTCCTGCCTCTTCGCCCAGCATGCCGACGTCATGCACGTTGAGGCGCAGCCCTTCGATATCGACATTCGCGAAATCGCGGACACGCCCGGCAGCACGAAAGACGTCCTCGGTCGCCCTTCGAAGGGCTTCCGGATACACCTCGTAACCAGAGCCACTGGAGTCGAGCGGATCGAACGGACCACTCATCGAAAGCCTCCCTTCTCCGCTTCCTCGACCATTGCGTCACGCCTCGTACGCGCTGCACGCTCCGCATCATTGATCGCACGCAGGATGTGCTGGGCGAGACTCGCCTCCGTCTGCGTTTCCACGGCGTCGGGGTTCAAGTCGACCGATCTCAACGAGCCCATCCCGTCCACCGTGACCGTCCCGAGTCCGGCAGAAATGTTCCAAGTCAGCGTCGCCACACGACCACTGCTCGCGGCCTGCTCGATCGCGGAGACTTTCGTATCGATTTCCTTGGCCAGGTGGTACAGCCTGTCGTGGGTGTTCACCTGCGACCACCCCGATCGTCGAAGTCTTCGTCGGAGAGGAAGTCGACTTGGTCGTAACTCTCTTCATCGGGCACTTCGTCCCGTGCCGCACGCGCTCTCCGACCGGCGATGGCCGTCTCCACCGGCGACGCCGGCGATGGCCGGGCAGGACTCCCCGTTTCCCATTCCGGCGTAGACGGCGAAGGCGGTTCTTTCCCGATCAGTGCCGCCAGCTCCGGGACCGCGGCCGTATGGGCGGCGCCACGTGCGGCGTAGACGGCCTGCACGATGCTGGTTCCCAGCAGCTGAGGGTGTGCGCGGTCCAGTGCGTTGTCCGAGATCCGCAGATCGACGAGTTCGCCGCGTCCGGTCACCGTCGCGGCAACCGCTTGATCCGCGGACCGTCCGATATGCATGGTCCCCGTGAGCCGGGCTTCCATGGACCGCACCTGATCGCGAAACACTCTCGGATCCTGCGGCGCCGTCATGACCGCATCACAAAGCAAAGCATCGTGCTCCCTCCTCCACCACCGGACGGTTCTGACCGGCAGTGCCCGCCTGACACCCTACAGTTATCAGCAGTGGAGGGAGTGATCTCTCACAAGCAGTCCTCTGAATGCGGTAGTTCGCCACCGAACCACCGCATCCAGAGGACGAAATGCGTCAGCCTTCGACGCGTTTGCGCAGGGCCGCGTCCTTGTCGAGCACGAGCTGCGCGAGATCCGCCTGGAACTGCGCCATCTTCGCCTGCAGGCCCTCGTCGGACGCGGCGAGGATGCGGACCGCCAGCAGTCCGGCGTTCCGTGCCCCGCCGACGGAAACGGTCGCGACCGGGACGCCGGCGGGCATCTGCACGATCGAGAGCAGCGAGTCCATGCCGTCGAGGTACTTCAGCGGCACCGGCACCCCGATCACCGGCAGCACCGTCGCCGACGCGACCATGCCCGGCAGGTGCGCGGCGCCGCCGGCACCCGCGATGATCGCGCGCACGCCACGCGAAGCGGCCGAAGTCGCGTAGTCGAGCATCCGCTGCGGAGTGCGGTGCGCCGAGTAGACGCCGACCTCGTATTCGACGCCGAATTCGTCCAGGGCCTGCCCGGCCGCTTCCATCGTCGGCCAGTCCGAATCGCTGCCCATGATCAGGCCAACCTGCGGCGACATACCAATTACTCCTAGTGGATCTCGTAGCCGTCGAGCCAGACGGCGTGGGAAAGCCAGTGCGCGGCGAGCAGCGCCCGATCGCGCAGCTCCTCCATGCGTTCGCCCACGAGGTTGACGTGGCCGAGTTTGCGGCCGGGACGCTCTCCCTTGCCGTACAGGTGGACGCGGATGTCCGGGTACCGCGCGAACAGGTGGTGCAGCCGCTCGTCCGGCCCCATCTCCGGGGTCTCGGGCGCGCCGAGGACGTTCGCCATCACACAGGCGGGGGCGATCAGGTCGGTCAGCCCGAGCGGGTAGTCGAGCACCGCGCGCAGGTGCTGTTCGAACTGCGACGTCCGCGAGCCGTCCTGCGTCCAGTGTCCCGAGTTGTGCGGGCGCATGGCGAGTTCGTTGACCAGCAGGCCTTCGTCGGTCTCGAACAGTTCGACGGCGAGCAACCCGGTCACGTTCAACGTCGCGGCGATCCGCAGCGCGAGGTCCTGCGCCTCCTGCGTGCGCGCGACGCTCAGCCCCGGCGCCGGGGCGAGCACCTCGGTGTTGATCCCGCCGGACTGCACGGTCTCCACGATCGGCCAAGCCGCGCCCTGCCCGAACGGGGACCGGGCCACCAGCGCGGACAGTTCGCGCCGCATGACGACCTTTTCCTCGACCAGCAACGGAGTTCCGGCGTCGAGCAGTTCGGGGACGGTCTCGCGCGCGTGCTGCGCGGTGTCGAGCATCCAGACCCCGCGGCCGTCGTAACCGCCCTGCGCGGCCTTGAGCACCACCGGCCAGGAGTGCTTGTCGGCGAAGGAGATCACATCGTCCACAGAGGACACTTCGGCGAAGCCGGGGCCGGGGATCTCGAGTCCGGCCATCATCTCGCGCATGACGAGCTTGTTCTGCGCCATCGACAACGCGGCCGGGTCGGGCCGGATGGTGACGCCCTCCATCGCGAGCGTCAGCAGGTGCTCGCCGGGAACGTGCTCGTGGTCGAAGGTCAGCACGTCGACCCCGGCGGCGAACGAGCGCAGCGCTTCGAGGTCGGTGTGGTGCCCGTGCACGACCTCGCCCGCGACGAGGCCGGCGGATTCGTTCTCCCCGGCGGCCAGCACGCGAAGGGACTGGCCGAGGGAGATCGCCGCCTGGTGGGTCATCCGGGCCAGCTGTCCGCCGCCCACCATGCCCACGATCGGAAGACCGGTTCGTTTGTCCATAACGAGGAGCAGATTACTTGGCCGCCACCGCCGCGACCTGGGCGGACCCGCGTCGCAGCTCCCGCACGGCCAGGCCTGTGATGACGATCGCAGCGGTGAGGACGTAGACGTTGCCGAGCAGCGACCAGCCGAGCCCCCAGCCGAACTCGGTCACCCCGCCGTTGGGCACGAACATGATCACGCCGCTCGCGAACAGCACCGCGACGCCCGCGGCCGGAAACCACGCCCGGCGGACGACGAGCAGGACGAGCAGCGGCACCGTCCACACCCAGTGGTGTGACCACGACACCGGCGAGACCAGCAGCCCGTAGAACGCGGTCACCAGCAGCGCGCCGACCGCGTCGCCGCGGCGGTGCAGGCGCACGACCAGCCAGACGGCGGGGACGGCCAGGACGGCGGCGATCGCGATGGCCACCGTCAGCGACCACGGCGCCAGCTCCGAAGCGCGGTTCACCAGACCGTTGAGTGACTGGTTGAAGATCCAGTGCACGGAGCCGACCCGGCTGGGATCGGTCGCCGATTCGGTCCAGAACCGGACGGCGTCGCCGGGGATCACCGCGAACATCACGGCTTCGAGCCCGGCGAACGTGCCGAGCGCCCGCAGCGCGTCCTTCCAGCGGCCGGTGAACAGCAGATGCGGCACGAAGATCAACGGCGTCAGCTTGATCGCGGCCGAGATCCCGATCAGCACCCCGGCCCAGCGCGAACCGCGCGCCGAAAGCACCAGGACGTCGAGGACGATCAGCGCCATCAGGATGAGGTTGATCTGGCCGAGGAAGATCGTCTTCCAGACCGGCTCCAGCGCCAGCGCGCCCGCCGTGGCGAGCGGCAGCACCCACCAGCGGGTGATCGGGGCGCCGCCGGCGCGGGCGACCACGGAGATCACGACGCTCAGGCAAACCAGGGAGAGCGCGCCCGCGACGCCCCAGGTCAGCCCGGCCGGGACGATCGCGAGCGGCAGGAAAAGCGGCGCCGCGGCCGGGGTGTAGGTGAACGGCAGCAGCACCCACGGCGGCAGCGTCGTGAGCGCTTCGCGCGTGTACAGCGGCTCACCCTTCAGCAGGGTGAGGGCGCCGGCGCGGTAGACGGCGCTGTCCGCGCCGAGGTGCCATTCGCCCAGCCAGGCGACGACGCCCAGCGCGAGCATCGCCAGCGCGAGCGCGCCGGCCAGCGCGACCCCGACGATCCGGGGGTCAGCCGCCGGACGCGACTTCAGCATGTTTTTCTTCGTCCCCCGAGCCCCGCTTCCGGCGCAAGTACCACCAGCGTCCGGCGAGCGCGACCGCCAGCACCAGCGGCATGAAGATGTACGCGCTGCCGAGGATGTTCTGCCACACCTTCCAGTGCAGCTCGACGTTGCGGCCGTTCGGCAGGATCAACAGCACGCAACTGATGAAGACGAAGAACACCGCGAAGGTGCCGAGCCAGCGTTTCCACGCGGTGGCGGGCGTGGTCTTCGGCAGGCGCGAGACCAGCAGGACGACCAGCGGCGCCACCCACACCCAGTGGTGGGTCCAGGAGATCGGCGAGATCAGCAGGATCCAGAACGCGGTCACCAGCATCGCCGCGAGCGCCTGACCCTTGCGGTGGAAACGCAGGACCAGCCAGATCGCCGGGATCGCGAGCAGCGCGCCGATCCCCATCGCCGCCTTCGACGCCCAGGGCGCGAGCTCGGTGAAGCGGTTCATCAGCGCGTTCAGCGACTGGTTGCCCGCCCAGTGCACCGGGCCGATCCGGCCGGTGTCGGGCAGCGTGTAGGTCCAGTACCGGGCCGCGTCGTGCGGGATGATCAGGAACATCAAGCCCTGCATCACGATGAACGTGATGAGCCCGCGAACCGCGTCCATCCGGCGGCCGGTGATGAACAGATGCCCCAGGAAGACGATCGGGGTGAGCTTGACCGCGGCCGCGACGCCGACGAGCACCCCGCCCCAGCGGCTGCCCCTGGCGCCGATGACCAGGATGTCGAGCATCACCAGCGCCATCAGGATGATGTTGATCTGGCCGAGGAAGATCGTGCGCCACACCGGTTCCAGGCCGAGGAAGACCAGGAAGAACGCGATCGTGGACCGGGCGGGCGAGGCCCACCAGCGGGGACCGTCGGTCGACGGCTTCGGCAGCGCGCCGATGGCGATCCGGACGCACAGCGCCAGCGCGAGCAGCGAGACCGCGGTCAAGAGCCCCCAGGCGACCTGCGTCGGGACCATCGCGAGCGGGATGAACAGCAGCGCCGCCGTCGGCGGATAGGTGAAGGGCAGCAGCGCCCACCACGGTTCCACCGGAAGTGTGTTCGCGTCGTACAGCGGATCACCGTTGAGCAGTGTCTCGGCACCGGCGCGGTACACCGCGCTGTCCACGCCCAGCACCCAGTCGTGCTGCCAGCCCCAGATACCGAAACCGATCGCGACCAGCGGGATCACCGACAGGATCAGGATCGACCTCGGCCGGACGGACAAGCGGGCGAGCGACCTCCGCAGCGACAGACGATGCTGCGGGCGGCTCGCCGAAACGTCGCCGTTGGTGTCGGCGGGAACAGTCCGGGTCACGCAAACAGGAAATCATGAACCGGGTCGTCGCTGGTCCGCAGGGTCGCCGTGACCTGGCGAACGTCTTGCGATAGCCCGGCTCAGGACCGCGCGAGGGAACCGAGGAGATCGCACGCCTGGTCGTAGGTCGCCGGGAGCCGGACGGCCGAGATCTGCGGTCGGCCGGTGTCCCGCAGCTGGGCGTCCACCGAAAGCCGCTCGTTGAGCGCCCTTCGCAACGCGACGCCGGACGAAGCGAGCCTCGCGTCCTTCGGCACCAGTGCGCCCGCGACGGACGGTCCGAGCGAGGCGACGCTCTCCCCGCCGTCGAACACCTGCTTCAACGCGTCCGCGACCAGGATCATCCCGGTCAGCCGGGGCCAGCCCGCGACCGAGCTGAAGTCCATCGAGACGACGAGCAGGGTGTGCACGTCCGCGACCGGCCGTTCGTCACGGCGGGCCTGGCGGTACAGCTCACTCAACCGGGTCCTCAGGTACGCGGCGGTGGGCAGTCCGGTGAGCGGTTCGGTGACTTCGGTGTTCACGAGCTGATCGGTCGCGACGTCCGCCCAAGCCAAGGCTGTCACCCGGAGTAACCGGGACGGCGTGGTGTCGACATCCGGTGCGATGAATCCGTCCACCGCGTCCGGGTCGGCGAGCACGGCGTGCAACGCCGCGAGATCCGCGAGCGTTTCCGCCAGCCCGGCACCCGCCGCGGCACGTGCCCGGCCCAGTCCCGCGAGCGCGGTTTCCGCCACCTCGGCGGAGGCGACCCGGCCGTTCTTGATCACCGCCGCGCAGACGGCGTCGACCTCGGGGAGGCCCCAGTCACTGGGGAAACGCCAGCCCGCGGCCAGGCTGGCCGTCCGCCAGCGGGCCCGCAGGGCGCGAAGAGAGCGATCTCGTTCGAACCGGTTCCAGGCGGCTTGCCCGTCGGGCGCACCAGTCGCCGGTACGTCCACTACCCACCGCCCCTTCCGTTCCGGATCTTTTCGATCTTGCGATCGCTTCAGGGTGGGGACGCCGGTCCACGTCGTGCGTGACGGCGTTTTCCAAGGATCTTTCCGAACTCTTCGGTAACCCGTCCCGGGTGAAGGTGTTGGGCTCTCCGGGTCATCGGCAGGGCCGCGAGGTGACGTGCGTCGCCCGTTCCGTCACACTGAGCGTGTTCGGGCGTTAGGAAGAGTAGAGCCGCCTAACCCGCATGATGAAGGAGTCCCGTGTCCACCGTTCCCGCCGATCTCTCCGGTAAGAGTGACGCCGAGCTGATCGCCGAGGTGCGTGACGGGAAGATCGCGTCTTACGGAACGCTCTACGAACGTCACGCCGGCGCGGCGCACAACCTCGCCCGTCAGCTGGCCCGTTCGAGCTCCGAAGCCGACGACCTCGTTTCAGAGGCCTTCGCGAAGGTGCTGGACACGCTGCGTGGCGGCAAGGGCCCCGACGCCGCGTTCCGCGCGTACCTGCTGACAGCGCTCCGGCACACCGCCTACGACAAGACGCGCAAGGACAAGCGCGTCGACCTGAACGAGGACATGTCCGACGTCGGCGGCGCCGTCGGCGAAGCGCTGACGGTCCCCTTCTCCGACACCGCCGTCGCCGGGCTCGAGCGCACGCTCGCCGCGAAGGCGTTCGCCCGGCTGCCCGAACGCTGGCAGGCGGTGCTGTGGCACACCGAGATCGAGGGGCAGAGCCCCGCCGAGGTCGCGCCGTTGCTGGGGCTGACCGCGAACGGCGTCTCGGCGCTCGCCTATCGCGCCCGTGAGGGGCTGCGGCAGGCCTATCTCCAGGTCCACCTGGCCGAGAACTCCGGCGAACGCTGCCGCGCGAGTGCGGACAAGCTCGGTGCGTGGACTCGCGACGGGTTGTCCAAACGCGAACGCGCCCAGGTGGAGAGCCATCTGGACGAATGTGAGAAGTGCCGCGCGCTGGCCGCGGAACTGGCCGACGTCAACACCGGTCTGCGCGGGATCATCGCGCCGATCGTGCTCGGTGGCGCGGCTCTCGGTTACCTGGCGACGACCGGGGCCGGCAAAGCGGCCGCGGCCACCGCCGCCGGAACGGCCATCACCGCGGGCACGACCTCGGCCGCCGCGGCCGGGGGTGCGGCGGGTTCGAACACGGGTGGCGCCGCCGGTGCCGCCGCGGCCGGACCGCGCCAATTCGCCACCGTGGCCGGATCGAGCGCGGCCATCGTCGCCGCCGTGGCGGTGGCGCTCGCCGCCGGTGGCGGCACTCAGGAGATCCCCGCGGCCGCGGCGGTCCCGCCGCCCGCCGTGGCTCCGGCTCCCACTCCGGTGAAGCCGCCTGTCGTTCCTCCGGTGGTGCCGCCTGTCGTGCCTCCGGAGGTGCCGCCGCCCGCGGAACAGCCGCCGCCTGTTCAGCCGACTCCTCAGCCGCAGCCGACTCCTACGCCTCAGCAGCCTCCGCCCGCCGAGCAGCCCCCGCCTTCGCCGGGGAGTCCCGTGATGACGGCGTCGACCCCGGCGGGTGGCGTCACCCTCGAACCGGGCAAGGACGCCAACCTGCCGATCACCGTCCGCAACGACGGCGGCTCGAAGTCCGAACCCGTCGCGGTGTCACTGGACCTGCCGAAGGGCGTGACGGCCGTTCCCGTCGCCGGCGGCGGTGCGCTGGGCGGCTTCCGGCAACAGGGGCCCGCCCCGATCACGGTGAGCTGCCCCGGCGGCAGCGGCACGGTGACCTGCAAGACCGGTACCGGTCTCGAACCGGGACAGTCCGCGGTGCTGACGTTCCGCTTGCGCGCGGACGAAACGGCCAAAGAAGGCGTGGTGAAGGGCTCGATCACGGCCGGCGCGCAGATCATGGTCAGGGTCGAGGTGAAGGTCAAGGTGCCGGCGCCGAAGCCGCCGCCCAAGGACGCTCTCATCCTGTCGGCCGAAAGCGACGGGCTGTCGGCGTTCCCGTGGAATCGCAATCCGCTGGTCCTGGTCCGCGTGAAGAACACGGGCGAGACGACGAAGCCGGTGACGATCACCCTCGATCACCGGGTCCTCACCTCCTGGAGCGTCTACGGCATCCCGTGCACTCCGACCGGCGAAGGCGCTTCGTGCACTTCGCGCGGGTCGGTGGCTCCGGGGCGTCAGGTGAGCCTGTGGGTCCGGCTCAAGGGCCGTCCGGCGGACAACGTCCCGGTGACGGTGAACGCCACCCTCGGCACCGCGAAAGCGAAGCCGGTCGAGGTCTACTTCGGCTGCTGGCACCACTGGTGTGACGACAACGCGCTGCTTCCGCCGACCACTGTGCCTTCGCTGCCTTCGGTCACTTCGAAGCCTCCGTCCACCTCGCAGATTCCGAAGCCGGGACGGCCTGGGTGGCCTTCGCCGTCGAAGAAGCCTTCGCCGTCTGTGACGCCTACAGAGTCGGCGAAGCAGGAGCCCACCCCGCCCGCCACGACCACGAGCGCGCCGCCCCGGCCTGGCAAGTCGAAGCCGACCACTCGGCCCAACGGTGTGGTGGACCGCGTCTTCGAGTAGCGTGCCCCGCATGCTGGGGAGGCATCGGGAACTGCTGCGTTTCGCCGTGGTCGGGGGCGCGAGTTTCGTCATCACGATGACGATCAACTACGGGCTCAAATTCACCGTGCTGACCGACAAACCGGTGACCGCGCTGATGATCGGCGTGCTGGTCGCGACCGTTTTCTCCTACGTCGCGAACCGGGAATGGTCGTTTCGCTCCCGAGGCGGCCGTGAGCGCGCCCACGAAGCGGCGCTCTTCTTCCTTCTGAGCGCGATCGCACTCGGCCTCAACGCCCTGCCTCAGCTGTTTTCGCGATACGTGCTCGAACTGGAACAGCCGCATGTCGGGCTGCTCACGCAGGAGATCGCCGACTTCGTCAGCGGCGTGGTCGTCGGGACCCTGCTCGGCACGGCGTTCCGCTGGTGGTCGTTCAAGAAATGGGTCTTCCCGGTGGCAGGCGCGCGACCGCGCCTGGTGCGGGGCGAAGGGCGATCCGAGCAGCGAGACGCCGCCTGATTCGAAACCACCCAAAGCGTCATATAACGCGCTGTCCATCCCCTCCCGCCCCATTCGGCGGCCCGCGCGAATTAGACTGGTCGGGTGACCGTGGTCGAATCCGTCCTTTCCCGGACGCCCGAGCCGCTCCGATCGGTGCTGATCAAGCACCGCGAGCTGCTGAAGTTCGCGATCGTGGGCGGAACCACGTTCCTCGTCGACAACGGCGTCTGGTACCTGCTGAAACTCAGCGTGCTGGAGTCGAAGCCGACCACGGCGAAGGCGATCGCGATCATCGTCGCGACGATCGTGTCCTACATCCTCAACCGCGAATGGTCCTTCCGCACCCGCGGCGGCCGCGAGCGGCATCACGAGGCGGCGCTCTTCTTCGTGATCAGCGGGATCGCCGTGGTGGTCAACCTGATCCCGCTCTACACGTCGCGGTACGTCTTCGATCTCGAAGTGCCGCACGTGACCCGGTTCGTCCAGGAGTTCGCGGACTTCACGAGCGGCTCGATCATCGGCATGTTCCTGGCGATGTTCTTCCGTTTCTGGGGTTTCAAGAAGTGGGTCTTCCCCGACGAGCTGGGCGAACGGCGCCGGGACAGCGACGAGCCGGACGACGACGTCGTCCCTCTCCGGTAAGTACTTGCCAAAAGACATGTGATTGTCTAGGGTCATCCATGTCAACGTTCCTTCACTGATGACGCCGGCCGGGTTCGTACGGTCGAGCGGGACGAATTCGAGGTGATCGCCAAGCGCGAAGAGGACCGCATCCGGTTCGGATGACGGTTGAGCCTTTTCCCGTCTTGGCGGGGATCCAGAGCAGTGCTCTGCGTCCCTCGCGTTCCCTCGTTTCTTCCAGTGAACGGATCCTTTCTTGAGCACCGCTCTCGGCGCGCCTCCGCGCGCCCGAAACACCCTTGCCCTCGTCGGGCTCTTCGCCTCCGTCTTCCTGGCGATGCTCGACGCCCAGGTCGTCGCGACCGCCCTGCCGCGGATGGTCGCCGAACTCGGCGGCGCCACGTCGTTCGCCTGGGTCACCACCGCCTATCTGCTGGCGGGCAGCGTCAGCGCGCCCGTCTACGGAAAACTCGGCGACCTCTTCGGCCGCAAACGCGTCGTCGCCGTCGCGATCACGCTGTTCGTTCTCGGCTCGCTCGCCTGCGCGCTCGCGCCGACGATGCCGCTGCTGATCTCCGCCCGCGTCCTCCAGGGCGTCGGCTCCGGCGGTCTGTTCGTCGCGGTCGCCGCGATCATCGGCGAACTGTTCCCCGGCCGCGAAGGCGCCCGCTATTTCGCCTGGTTCTCGATCTGTTTCGCCGGGTCCTCGCTGGCGGGCCCTGTCGTCGGCGGCCTGCTGACCGATTTCGCGGGCTGGCGCTCGATCTTCTGGCTCAACGTTCCGATCGGCCTGGTCGCGCTCGTCATCGTCGCGAGGTTCCTGCGGCTCGAACGACGCCGGACGACCGCTCCGTTCGACTTCGCGGGCATCGTCGTGCTGTCCGGCGCGATCGTCGGCCTGACCCTGGCGACTCCCTTGTCGGCGTCGATCGGCGCCGTGCTGCTCGTCGCTTTCCTGTTCATCGAGCGCCGGGCGGCCGAACCGATCATCCCGCTTCGGCTGTTCCGCGCCAGGATGTTCAGCCTGAGCGTGCTGGCCAGTGCCGCGGCCGGGTTCGTCTTCCTGGGCTCGGTCAACTACCTGGCGCTCTTCCTGCAGACGGCCGGCGGCGCTGGGCCGTCGGAAGCCGGGCTCCTGCTGCTTCCCATGACGCTCGCGGTCGCCGCGTCGTCGATGGTCGCGGGCAAGGTCATCGCCAAGACCGGCGCCTACCGCTGGGCGCCGATCCTCAGCATGACCCTCGGCCTCGCCGCCGCTCTCGCGATGTCCACAATGGACGAAACGACCCCGCTGCCGCTCGTCGTCGCCTATCTCGTCGTGTTCGGCGCGGCGGCCGGACTCAACATGCAGGTGCTTTCCATGGCGGCGCAACAGAACGTCGCCCGGACCGACCTCGGCGCCGTCTCGGCGACCGTCGGCTTCCTGCGGTCCCTCGGCACCACGGCCGGACTGACCGTTTTCGGCGCGGTGTTCACGAATTCGTTCGGCACCGACAGCCCCGCCGGATACGCGTCCGCGCTCGACGGCGTGTTCTGGGTGATGGTCCCGGTCCTCGTGCTCGGCCTCGCCGCTTCCCTCTTCCTGCCGCGCGTTTCGCTGCGGCGCAATCACTAGGAGCTTTCACGATGATCCTCGTTCTCGGTTCCACCGGCAAAATCGGCCGCGAACTCGTTCCCGCGCTGCTGGACAAGGGCGCGCGCGTGCGCGCCCTGACGCGCGACCCCTCCCGCGCCCGGATCGATCCGCGCGCCGAAGTCGCCGCCGGCGATCTCGACGCTTTCGACCCCGGGCTGCTCGACGGCGTCGAGCGCGTCTTCGTCCTGACCTCCGGGCACGGCTCCGACCCCCTTTCCCAGGAACGAACCGTGCTCAAGGCCGCCGCCGGTATCGCGCACGTCGTCAAGCTTTCGACGACCGGAGTCCACTTCGGACAGACCGATCCGATCTCCCTGATCCACACCGAAGCGGAGAAGGCCGTGCGTGAGGCCGGTCCGGACTGGACGATCCTGCGCCCCGGCACTTTCATGGACAACCGGTTCGCCTGGCTGCCCGCCGTGCGCGGCGACGGTGTCATCCGCGTCCCCGTCGGCGATCCGGCGTCCGCGCTGGTGCACGTCCGCGATATCGCCGCGGTCGCCGCGACCGTGCTGACCACCGACGGGCACGCGGGCAAGACGTACCCGATCACCGGCGGCGAAGCGCTGACGACGCGGCGGCAGGTCGAGATCCTCGGCGACGCTCTCGGCCGGCCGCTGACCTACGTCGAAGAACCCGAAGCCGACGCCCGCGCGCGGATGCTCGGCTTCGGCTGGCCCGCTTCGGCTATCGATGGGCTCTTCGAGCTCAAACGGCAGTCCGCCGGGAACGAGGAGATCGTGTTCGGCACCGTCCGCGACCTTCTCGGGCGGGCGCCGCTGACGTTCGCCGACTGGGCTCGGGAGCACGCCGGCGCGTTCGCCTGACCTGCGGCTGCGCGGCCGGAAGAGAGCAAGGGACCTTTGCTGTCGCCTGGGTGATCGACCGGAGGGAGCGTCTGCAATGAAAGGCTCTTTCCTTGCGAAATTTGCAAGGAAAGAGCCTTTCATTGCAGCGGCGTGAGCGAGGGGCCTCTTGCTTGCGCCTGGCTCCGTGAAGGACCCCTTCATGTACTTGGCCTGCTGTCGCGAAGGGCGAGTTTCCTCGACTGAGCCGAGAGAAGGAGGCCTTCACGCGCGCCCGCTGTGATGTGTGGGGTTTCTGGGGCTCTTGAGGCACCTGAGGTACTCCGGCTGTCCGTGAAGGGCCCCTTGAGGGACCCAGAGTCCGTGAAGGGCCCCTTCACTACCTTCAAGGTAGGCAAGGAGGCCTTCACGGGCCCGCACCCAGCCCGGCCAACCCCCAGAGCGAGCCCAGCGATAGCAAAGGACCCTTGCTATCACTTCTCTCAACATTGAGACAAACGATAGCAAGGGTCCTTTGCTCACGTTTGTTAGCACGCTAACCAACGGAAGCAAAGGACCCTTGCTATCGCGCGCCTGGGCCGAAAGGGTTAACGACTTGGGGCGGATCCCCCGGATACGCGACACTCATCAGGCGTTTAATTCTCGCCGGTCCGCTGTCCGGACCACGCGTTGTCCGCGACCGGCCCGCTCGCTAACGTGCCGCGACGGGGAGACAGGGGGAGACCGTATGAACGAACGCCTGCGCGTGCTCGTGGTCGACGACCATCCGCTTTTCCGGTTCGGGGTCTGCACACTGCTCGCCAACGAACCGCAGGTCGACGTCGTCGGCGAGGCCGCGAGCGGGGCGCACGCGATCAGCGCGGCGAGCGCCCTCGGACCCGACGTCGTGGTCATGGACCTGCATTTGCCCGACATCAGCGGCGCCGAGGCCACCCGGCACATCGTCGCCGAGCAGCCCGGCGTCGGCGTGCTCATGCTGACGATGGCGGACGAGAGCGAATCCGTTTTCTCCGCGATGCGCGCCGGGGCGCGCGGATATCTGCTCAAGGACGCCGAACCCGACGAAATCATCCGTGCCGTTCACGCCGTCGCGAGGCGCGAAGCGATCTTCGGTCCCGACATCGCGACGCGAGTCCTCGGCTTCTTCAACCACTCGCAGCCGAACACGGACACGGTGTTCCCGGAACTGACCGTCCGCGAACGAGAGGTCCTCTCGCTCATCGCCGGCGGGCACAGCAACACCGTCATCGCCAGCACCCTCTGTCTCAGCCCGAAGACGGTGCGGAACCACATCTCCAACGTGTTCAGCAAACTCCACGTCGCGGACCGCGCCGAGGCGATCGTGCGCGCCCGCGAAGCCGGGCTGGGTCGTTGAGGCCCACAAGCCGCCGTTGAAAAATCGACCCCGATAAGGGCGGCTTTTCGGGCAATTCCGGGACCGGAGTCCCATGCGCCCGGGACACCTCACCCGGCAGGGTGAGTGGTGCGAGGGGTGGGGCCCTCGCACAGTTCGAGGGGAATGGGGAATCACATGTTCGAACCGAACAGGACACCCGTGGTCGTCCGCGCCACCGATCCGATCCTGCACAACGGCGTCTGCATGACGCTCCGCTCCCGTGACGACGTCTGGCTGGTGGACGGGGAGACCGCCGACCCGGGCATGGTGGCCCTCCTGGTCACCGATCGTCTCGACGAGGCCATGACGCAACTGCTGTCCGCGCTGCACCACCAGGGGTTCACCCGCATCGTGCTCATCGCGGGGGAAGTCGACGACAACGAGATCCTCAGCGCCATCGAGCACGGCGTCTGCGCGGTCGCCCGCCGTTCGGAGGCGGGCGCCGACGTCCTGGTCCGGTTGATCAAGGCGGCCGCGGCCGGGGAAGGCGCGCTCCCGCCCGACCTGCTGGGCAGGCTCCTGCACCGGGTCTCGCGGCTGCAACGTCAGGTCTTGCAGCCGCGCGGCCTGCATCTCGGTGGCATGAGCAGCCGGGAGACCGAGGTGCTCAAGCTGGTCGCGTCGGGGTTCTCGACACAGGAGATCGCCGACCAGCTCTGCTATTCGCAGCGCACGGTGAAGAGCATCCTGCACGACGTCACCAACCGGTTCCAGCTCCGGAACCGGTCGCACGCGGTGGCCTACGCACTGCGTGAGGGATTGATCTGACGTCGTGATCACCGAGATCGACGGGGCGTTGTGCCGGCTCATCGCGACGCGGCTGCCGGAAGGGACGGTGGTCCGGCTGGATCCGCCGAAACCCACCTGGCAGACCGAGACACCGGTTTCGACCGTCGATCTGTTCCTCTTCGCCCTGCACGGCGCCGGTCCGGGAACCGGCGCCGTGCGGGCGAAGCGGTGCGAACTGTCCTATTTGATCACCGCGCGGGCGGACAAGGTCCGGGACGAGCACACCCTGCTCGACCGGTCGCTACGGGTGTTGCTCGGGACCGAGTTCCTCATCGTCGACGAGCAGCCCTTGCGGCTGACCATCGGGAAGACCGATCCGACCGGGCTTTGGGTCAGCCTCGGCCTGCCCGCCAGGGCGGCGTTCGTCGTCACGGTCACGGCGGAGTACCGAGACTGAGCACCGAGGCCCGCCGCAAGACCACCCCGCCGATGGACGCCAGCTGCGTGCCGAAGAGCTCGCACCATTCGGTGGCGGTCTCGGGCGGGCCGCATTCACCGGCCCGCATGGCCCACTTCGCCCGGACTTCGAGGCAGTAGCCGAGCAAGCCGGTCAGGGTCAGCCCGTTCCGGCCGGCGCCGACCCAGCAGGTGCCCCGGTAGACCCAGCTGCCCGGGGGCCGGAACACGGCGCTCTCCTGGACGAACCGGTGCCCCGCCGCTGCGGTGACGGACGCGACCGGGGTGTCGATCCCGCTGACGAACAAGCCCTTCGAAAGCAGGTCCAGGGCCTCGGCCTCCATCCGCTCCACCACGCCGGGCTGACGACGGCACGCGTACAGGTCGCCGTCGAAGGACAACCGCACGGAGATCGCCACCTTGCCGATCTCCACGGTCGCCGCGGCCACCGGGCTCACCGGTGGGCGGTACCGGAACGCCGTCGCTCGCACTCCCCGACGTTAGGTCGGCGCGCTTCCGCCGCCCTGCCCGATGGGGTGATCCTTCGGGAGGTCTTAGCGAGGGACCCGTTCGGCGGGCCAGCGCACTTCGGCCACATCGCCCGGCCTCGGGACCTTCAAGAAAAGACTGAACACCGCGGGCTGTTTGCTCGACAACTCCAGCCGTCCGCCGTCGGCCTCGATGAGCGCGCGGGCCAGGGCGAGCCCGACGCCGGTCGAGCCGCCGCCGGAGAATCCGCGTTCGAAGATGTGCGGCGCCAGCTCGTCGGGCACTCCCGATCCGGTGTCGGCGACCTCGATGACGACGGTGCCCTCCGTGTCACCTCGCCGGGCGGCGAGCGTGACCGTTCCCGCGCCGTGGCGCAGCGCGTTGTCGAGGAGGACCCCGACGACCTCGCGCAGGCGGCCCGGTGTCGCCCTCACCCTGAGCCCGTCCGTGACGCGGATCCGGAGATGCCTG
Organism: Amycolatopsis thailandensis; assembly: GCF_002234405.1. Classification (GTDB taxonomy): domain Bacteria; phylum Actinomycetota; class Actinomycetes; order Mycobacteriales; family Pseudonocardiaceae; genus Amycolatopsis; species Amycolatopsis thailandensis. Next base: position 39,886 of record NZ_NMQT01000060.1, read on the forward strand.
CCTTCGGCGCGAAGCAGCTGTCGCCATTCCTCCGAAATCTCGGGAAGCATTCCCGGCAGGCTCACCGGTTCCGCGCCGACCTCGCGCGCCGCCCGCGCGGCGGCGAGCAGTTCGTCGAGCGCTTCGGCCAGCCGGTCCGCCTGTTCCTGTGCGGCCTTCGCCTCGTCGACGACGTCCTGATCGGGGTGGATGGTCAGCGGTTCGAGCCGCAGTTGCAGCGCGGTCAACCGGCTTCGCAGCTGATGCGAGACGTCGCCGACCAGCTGACGTTCTCGCTGGACGAGCTGCGCGAGCGCCGTCCCCGACGCGTCGAGCGCTTCGGCGACCATGTCGAGTTCGCCTACGCCATAGCGTTTCGGATCCGGCCGGAAATCGCCGCCGCCGAGTTTGACCGCGCGATCGGCGACGTGTCTCAGCGGTTTCGCGAGCCGCCGCGCGGTCACGGTCGCGACCACCGTGCCGGTGCCCACCGACAGCACGACCAGCAGCACCACGAGCAGCGTCATCTGGGTCTGGCGAGTGCGCATCGGCCCGGCGGGCACGGCCAGCTCGACCTCGCCGTGCAACGCGATCGGTGCCTTCTCCGACACCACGTCGGAGCCCGGGTCGGAGCCGTACCGTTTCTCGATCTGCCCTTGCGCGCGGACGGTCAGCAATCCGCCCTGCGGGACGGCCACCCGGACCAGTTCGAGGTTGATCGGCTGGCCGACGGCGATCTCGCTGTCCAGCGTCGCCGCGATCCCCCGGGCCGAGGACGCCAGGTTCTCGCGGTTGAGGTTCTCGACCAGCTGCCAGGCGGTGATCCCCAGCGGGATGCCCAGCACGGCGGCGGTGACCGCGACGGCGAGCAGGATCGCCAGGAGGATGCGGCGGCGCATGCTATTCCGCGTTGAAACGGAAACCGACGCCGCGGACGGTGGCTATCCGCCGTTCGCCGTCGCCGTTCCCGCCGGGTTTGCCCGTCCGGCCCGCCGCTTCGTCGGCGGCGATGCTGTGGTTACTGTCGGCGAAGCCACTTGACTTGCCCGCCCGGCTGGCAGCTTCGTCGGCCGCGATGGCGAGCTTCCGGCGCAGCCAGGACATGTGCATGTCGAGTGTCTTCGAAGTCTTCGATTCGAGGTCGTTCCACACCTCGGCGAGGATCTCGTCGCGGCTGACCACCTGGCCCGCGCGGCTCATCAGCACCCGCAGCAGCTCGAACTCCTTGTTGGCCAGCTGCACCTCGTGCAGGTCCACGGTGACCATCCTGGCACCGAGGTCCATCCGCACTCCCCCGGCTTCGAGCACTTCGGGCGCCCGGCGGCGGAGCAGCGCCCGGATGCGGGCCAGCAGTTCGGCGAGCCGGAACGGTTTGGCGACGTAATCGTCGGCGCCGGCGTCGAGCCCGACCACGAAATCGACCTCGTCCGTACGCGCGGTCAGCATCAGCACCGGGACCTCGGTGCCGCTGGCCCGCAGGCGACGGCAGACCTCCAGGCCGTCCATCCCGGGCAGGCCGAGATCGAGGACCAGCAGATCCACCCGATCGCTCGCGGTCGCGTCGAGAGCGGCGGGCCCGTCGCCGACGACACGCACGTCATACCCCTCCCGCTGGAGTGCGCGGGAAAGCGGATCGGCGATGGCCGGGTCGTCCTCGGCGAGTAGCACCATGCTCACCTGGCCAACTCTACGACTGCCGGGCGTGAAAGCATCGTGACCGTGCCTGGCTACGAGAATGATCTGGACCTCGCCACCCGGCTGGCCGACGCCGCCGACGCCATCACCACCGCCCGGTTCCGCGCGCTGGACCTGGCCGTGGAACGCAAACCCGATCGGACCCCGGTCACCGACGCGGATACCGCCGTCGAGGACGCCATCCGTGCGATCCTCGCCACAGACCGCCCGGACGACGCCGTGCTCGGCGAGGAACGCGGCGGTTCGGCCGCGACCGGCCGCGCCTGGGTGCTCGACCCGATCGACGGGACCAAGAACTTCCTGCGCGGCGTCCCGGTCTGGGCGACGCTGATCGCGCTCGTCGAAGACGGCACGCCCGTGGTGGGCATGATCAGCGCGCCGCTGCTCGGGCGCCGCTGGTGGGCCGCCACCGGGGACGGCGCCTGGATGAGCGATTCCGCCGGGGAGCGCCGCATCTCGGTGTCGAAGGTCGCGTCGCTCGAAGACGCGTATCTGTCCACAACGGACCTGAACTCGTGGGTGGAGTACCACTCGCGGGAAAAGTACCTCGACCTCGTCAACGCGTGCTGGGAAAGCCGGGCCTTCGGCGACTTCTGGCACCACTGCCTGGTGGCCGAGGGCGCTTTGGACGTCACCGCGGAATGCATCGTGAACCCGTGGGACGTCGCGGCGGCGCAGGTGCTGATCACCGAAGCCGGTGGCCGGTTCAGCGACTTGAACGGCGAAGCTCGCTACGACAACGGCTCGGCGCTGTCGACGAACGGCCTGCTGCACGACGAGGCGCTGGCGATCCTGAAGCGCTGAGTCACTGCGCGCCGGGAAGCAGGCCGACGGCGCCTCGCGCGACCTGTGACCAGGCGAGACGTCCGAAGAGGTAGTGGCAGGCGACCTGTTCGCTGGTGAACCGTGCCCAGTCGTACCGGTTGCCCTGCTCACGCCAGAAGACCTCCCAAGCGGGCTCGGCGCCCTCTACCTCCGTGCGCATCAGGCACCAGGCGTTGTCGGCTTCCGTGCCGACCGAGACCACCTCGGCCGGCACGCCCAGCGCCGCCAGCCACCGCAGGATCGTCCCCGTGTTCACCGAACCTCCCCCGTGACGTCCGCCAGGAAGCCCAGCGTGACGAGTTCATCGGCGCCCAGCACCGCGCGGAAACGCACCCCGCCGCCCGGTTGGCCGAACCACTCGGCGGTCACCGAACGCCAGACCGGCAACGGCCGGACGACGCGGTAGCGCCGGTACGCGGCGAGCTGGTCCGGCGGCAGGGAACGCATCGAAAACAAGGTGGCGTCCTCGGCGAACACCCGGCCGTGCTGATCCCCGAAGCGGTCGAGATGAGTGCCGACGTCGAGCATCACCGGCGTCGCCGGGTCGATCCCGCCCTCACCGGGAGGCCACAGATAAGCCGTCTCGCCGACGAAGCGCTCTCGCCAGTCCTCTTGGGACTCTCCGCCCCAAGGGTCGTGTCCCCGCGTCAGCTCCGCCGGGGCGGCGACGGACGGTGTCGTCGGCGATCGCCGGAAACCGCTGCTGACGTGAGACAACGCGTCCAGATCGTCCAGCACGCCCGCCTCGGGGTGATCCTGCGGGCCGGAAGCGCCGTCCGGCAGCGGCAACTGGCGCGCGGGTTTCCCCATCGCGACCGGCAGGTGCCCGATCGGGAACATGTGCACGAGGAACAGCGCGATCACGCTCTCCCGCTCGGTCCGCAAAGCCCCCATGGGCGGCGGCACGGGAGGCGGCGGTTGCGATTGCGGGAAGGGCACTCGCAACGGCGCCACCGAGGCAGGCCACGGCGAAGGCGCATACGGAGCGCGCGCCCCGTGCTGGGGTGTCGGGGCGTCGTAATCGGCAGGCAGCCGGATGGGCCCCGTCCCGGCCTCGCTCGGATCGGTCACCGCACCTCCCCCAAGGAATCGATCCCACCGTGAAGGGGGAGGCAGCGGACAGGACGCGCTACGACTTTAGCGCCGACCGGCGTTCTCGTCGGCGGATACCCGAAAGCGCGCGCACCTCAGCCGGCGAGCGCGTTGACCACCCGGGACGGGCTGGGCCTGCCGAGCTTCCCGGCCATCCACTTGCTCGTCGCCACCAGCGCGTCGAGATCGACGCCGGTTTCGACGCCGAGGCCGTCGAGCATCCACACCAGATCTTCGGTGGCGAGGTTGCCGGTGGCCGATTCGGCGTACGGGCAGCCACCGAGTCCACCGGCCGAAGAGTCCACAGTGGACACTCCGCAGCGAAGGGCCGCCAACGTGTTCGCGAGCGCCTGGCCGTAGGTGTCGTGGAAATGGACGGCCAGCGTGCCGACGTCGGGGAACAGCCCGATCAGTGCTTCGACCTGTCCCGCGGTGGCGACGCCGATGGTGTCCCCGAGCGAGAGCTGCGAGCAGCCCAGGTCCAGGAGCCGTTTGCCGACTCCGGCGACCTGCGCGGCCGGGACGGCGCCCTCCCACGGGTCGCCGAAGCACATCGACACGTATCCGCGGACGTCGAGACCTTCGGCCCGCGCCCGGGTGACGACCGGCTCGAACATCGCGAACTGGTCGTCGACCGTCGAATTGAGGTTCTTCTTGGCGAAGGTCTCGGTGGCGCTGGCGAAGATCGCGATATGCGAGACCCCGGCCTCCAGCGCCCTGTCCAGCCCGCGCTCGTTCGGGACGAGCACCGGGTAACGGATGCCTTCGCGCTTGTCGAGCCCGGCCAGGAGCTGCTCGGCGTCGGCCAGCTGCGGCACCCATTTCGGGCTCACGAAACTGGTCGCCTCGAGCGTGGTCAGCCCGGAATCGGCGAGTTTGTCCAGGAATTCGAGTTTGACCTCGACCGGGACGATCGCCTTCTCGTTCTGGAGCCCGTCGCGCGGGCCGACCTCCCAGATCGTCACGCGCTCCGGCAGGGCCGAGGCGGACGGGACGCGGTCCGGCAGTCCCAGCTCTCGCGTGCCCATCAACGGCGCCGGTTTCCGCGCGGCGGGCGGCCCTGCGGAGGAAGCGGTTCGGTCTGCTGCGGCGCCCCCGCGGGCGGGGCGTAGTCGTCGTACGGGTTGTCGTTGACCTCCCGGTAGATGACCGTGTGCACGCGCTCGACCTTGGGGATGTCGTCGAACTTCAGCGGTTCGTCCGAGGCGGACTCGATCACCAGGGTGCCGCAGCCGAACACGCGGTCCAGCAGGCCGTGCTCGAACTGGACGCTGTTGATCCGCGACATCGGGATGTCGATCCCGGTCCGCTTCAGCACGCCTTCACGGGCGATCAGCCTGTCCGTGGTCACGATGAAATGCGTCGTGCGCCAGCGGACGAACGGGGCCAGGAAGAGCCATACGACGAGGATCAGGCCGACCGCGGCGATCGCGATCAGCCAGATCAGGTCCCAGGGGGCCGCCGCGTCCTTCGCGAAGAGGCCGAGCACGATGCCCCCACCGAGCGTGACGATCAACGCGAGGAAGGGGAAGATCAGCATCTTGAAATGCGGGTGACTGTGCACCACGACGTGCTCGTTTTCGCTGAGCAAATCGTCCGGATAGGCCACGACGGACGCTCCCAAAGTGTGTTCGGCGCTGGTGAGCTCACCGTACCGGCGAACGGTCCCGGTGGAAGACCGGACGCCGCAAAACACACCGCACGGATCAGGACCCGGCGGGCCGCACGTGGACGACGTCTCCGGCGAACACCGTGTAGCGCTCACCACCGGGAACGTCGACCTGGAGCTGACCGGCGGGATCGATGTCGGCGGCGCGGCCGGTCAGCGCCGAACCGTCGGGCAGCTGGACCTCGACGTCCTGGCCCAGCGTGGCGCAATGCCGCCGGTAGTCCCCGAGCAGGCCCGCCTCGGCCAGCGATCCGCCGGCGAGCCGCCAGCGGTGTTCGAGCTCGTCGAAGCCGGTGAGCAGGCGGGTGGCGATCTCGGCGCGGTCGGTCTCCGTCGCCCCCTGCTCGGCCAGCGAGGTCGCGGGCAGGCCACCGGGCCCGGCCGGGACGTTCTCGCCGAGCGGCAGCACGTTCAGGCCGATCCCGAGGATCACGGTGGTCTCGTCGCCCGCGACGGCCTCCGCCAGGATGCCCGCGCATTTCGCGCGCTCCGGACCGGCCAGGACGTCGTTCGGCCATTTGAGGACCGCGTCGACCCCGAGGCCCGCGGCGACCTCCCGGACCGCGAGTCCCGCGACCACGGAAAGTGAACCCAAATTGGCGAACGGGACCCCGCCCGGACGCAGCAGGACACTGACGTAAAGGCCAGTTCCCTTCGGCGAGGACCATTGCCGCGCGCGGCGGCCGACGCCGGCCGTCTGCTCTTCGGCGATCAGCACTGTGCGGTCTTCGGCCCCCTTCGAGGCGGCTTCCCGCAGGTCGGCGTTGGTGGACCCGGTGCTCGCCACGACCTGGATCGCGGCGTACCGGCCGGACAGCGCGGCGCTCAGACGCTCGGCGTCGAGGGCTCCCGTCTCACTCATCTGCCCAGAATATGAGAGTCCCCCTAACGTGCAAGGCGTTCGCTCGTTACGCAGAGGTGGTCTCCAATAATCTTGACGGCGTGACCGAGCCCGACTCCGCTTCGAACGCGCCCGAAACCAGCCCGAAGAAGTCGTGGGCGCACGGCGTGGCGATGCGCGGCCTGGTCGCGCTCCCGCTGGTCGCCGGGCTCGCGACGGCGGGCTGGCTGCTCGCGGGCGGCAACGACCCGGCGCCCGCCGACGGGAACCAGCCGGTGCCCGTTCCCGCCGCGAAGCAGGATCCGGCCACCGTCGGCGGCGGCGCGGGTCCGTCGGTCCTCGAAGTCAGCGCGCCGGTCAAGGCACAGGAGACACCGAAGGGCGTCCGGCCGCTCGAAGAGTGGGCCGAGAAACTCGCCGGACCGCTCGACATCCCGGCGAAGTCGCTCATCGGCTACGCGAACGGCGAACTCGCGCTGCGCGGCGAGCAGCCGAACTGTCACCTGTCCTGGGTCACCCTGGCCGGGATCGGCGCCGCGAGCTCGAACCACGGACGCGGCGGCGAGAACCCCCTCGGCCTCTCGGCACAGCAGTGGAAGAAACACGGCGGGTCGATCCCCGGCATCGCGAAGCCCGCGCTCGCCGACCCCGACTCCTCCTCGGTCGCCGCCGGTCGCGCGCTGTGCTCCTCCGGAGCCGACCTCGGCGGCGGCAACGGCTGGTGGAAGGCGATCGCCGGCTACCAGGGCGGCAAGGGCAACGAGGCCGAACTGTTCCGCCAGCGCGTCTTGGGCAACGCTCAGCTGTACGCGACCCTTTCCCTCGACCCCGCGCGAAGCTCGAGCCCCGCGGTGAAGGCGACCCGGTTCGCGCTCGGCCAGCTGGGACTCCCGTACGTGTGGGGCGGCAACGGACCGGAAGCGGGCGCGGCGGGCTTCGACTGCTCCGGGCTGACGAAGGCGTCCTACGACGAGGCCGGGGTCGCGCTCCCGCGGACCGCGGACAGCCAGTTCCGGGCCTTGCAGCAGGTGCCCGGCGAGCCGAAGCTCGGCGATCTCGTGTTCTACGGGAACCCGTCGACGCGGATCCACCACGTGGGGCTGTACCTCGGGAACGGCCTGATGATCAACGCGCCCACCGAGGGCCAGGCGATCCAGATCCACACGTACCACTCGAAGGGCGACGACTACACCGGCGCGGGCCGCCCGTCTGCCTGAGTCGGTCGTCGGCGTGCCGGCTTCGGGTGTCGCGAAAGCCACTTTCGGGACGTCTGACGTCCCGAAAGTGGCTTTCGCGACGCTGGGCGCTGCCGGAGGACGCGCCCCCGCGCACAGGGGTGTTGTGAAAGCCACTTTCACAACGTTGAAGGTTGTGAAAGTGGCTTTCACAACACGCCGCCTTAGCCGTACCTATTCCATAGGACCGTCTCAGTCACTCACGAGCCGGGCGGCCAGCGCAGCCGGTGGATGGCGGGCATCGGCATGTCCCGCGAGAAGGGCCAGTCGATTCCCGGAATGATCCCCGCCAGCAGGCGCGACACGAAAGTCCCGTGGCTCCCCAGCAGCACGACACCGCCCGCGTGCTGCTCCGCCAGCCGCTCGACGGCCGCGATCGCCCGCGCTGTCAGCTGCCGCAGGCTCTCCGCGCCAGTACGAGCGAAATCCGGATCGGCCCAGCTGCGCGCGTAGTGCACGGCGTAGTCCGGCGTCGGCTCCAGACCTGAGTCCCACTCGCGGAGTTCCCAGCTCGTGGTGACTTCGAGCCCGGCCAGTCTCGCCGCGGGTTCGACCGTCGCGACCGCTCGCCGGTACGGACTCGACACCACCGCCGTCGGGTTCATCGCGGCGAGTTCGGGCGCGAGGAGCTCCGCGGCCGCGATGCCCGCCGTTGTCAAAGGCCGATCCGGGTCGTCGGGCTTTCCCGGCGACGGCGGAACGGACTCGGCGTGCCGTACGAGGACGATTTCGCAGGTCACAGACGGTCGGCCAGCCATTCGAGGGCGGCTTCCCCCTGACGGAGAACCGAGATGTGACCGTCCTCCGGAAACACGCGCAACTCGGCCGTGGCGCACTGCCGCGCGAGCCACTCCCCGTGCCCGACGGGCGCGATGCGGTCGGCGCCGCCGTGCACGAGCAGCACCGGCGCCTTGACGTCGGACGGCTGGAATCCCCAGGGCGCGACGTACGCGAGATCGTCGTCGATCAGTGCGCCGGGGCCGCCCTCGATCGCGGGACCGACGACGTCGAGCAGCCATTTCCAGTCGTCCGCCAAGGCCGCGTGATCCGCCGGGGTGAACATCTCGGCGTCGTACTCGGCCGCCGCCTCGTGGCGTTCCTTCTCCTCCCGGCCTGCCAAGGCCGCCGTCAGCGAGCCGACGCCCGCCGCGCTCATCCCCGCGAACCATTCCCAGCTCTCGGAGTGCGGAGCCATGCTCGCGACGCCGACCATCGCCGAGACCCGCTCCGGCAACAGAGCAGCGCACGCGAAGGCGTGTGGTCCGCCGCCGGAATGCCCGTAGACCGCGAACCGCTCGATCTCCAGGGCATCGGCGATCTTCTCGACGTCCGACGCCGCCGACGCGACATCTCGGCCGGGACGCGGCGAGGAGCCGCCGTACCCGGGCCGATCGTAGGAGACCCACCTCAGCCCGAGCCGTTCGGCGGCCGGGAAAAGCGGTGACGGCGGGGCGCCGATGTTCGGAGTCCCGTGGTGCCAGAACACCACCGGACCGGTGCCGCCGGTGTCGTACGTGTGCAGAATGGTCCCGTTCCCCAGGTCCACGTCGAACTCGTTCACCATCGGCCGAGCGTAGGGCACCCTGGACCCATGTCGCGCTATCACGAGATCAAGCACCGGGTGGCCACCACCTTCCAGCGGCACGTCGGCAACCCACTCCTCCGGCGGCTGCCCGCCCAGCCCGTCCTGGAGACCACCGGTCGCAAGTCCGGGGAACCCCGGCAGACGCCGATCGGCGGCCGCAAGGTGGGCCGCGAGTTCTGGATCGTCTCGGAGTTCGGCGAGAAATCGCAGTACGTCCGCAACATCCAGGCAGATCCTCGCGTCCGGCTCCGGCTCAAGGGCCAGTGGCACACCGGCACGGCGCACCTGCTCCCGGACGACGACCCCCGCGCGCGGCTGAGGGCCCTGCCCAGGTTCAACAGCGCCGCCGTGCAGGCGATCGGCACGGATCTCCTCACCATCCGGGTCGATCTCGACGACTGAGTTTTGCCTTGACGCCAAGGGCAAGGTTTACGCTCGGACCATGCGGATCGGCGAACTCGCCGCGCGGACCGGGACCACCACGCGCGCGCTGCGTTTCTATGAGTCACAAGGGCTTCTCGACGCTCGGCGCGCGTCGAACGGGTACCGGGAGTACGACGAGGACGACTACCGCCTGGTGAACGAGATCCTGACCCTGCAAGCGGTCGGGCTCAGTCTGGAGGACACCAGGCCGTTCGTCGAATGTCTGCGCGCCGGTCACGAGACCGGCGACTCGTGCGCCGATTCGATCGAGGTCTACCAACGCAAACTCGCCGAGGTGGACGCCTGTCTTGCCAGGCTCAACGACGTGCGGGACAGCCTGCTGACCAAGCTCGCGGGCGCGTTGAAGACACCGCCGGGGCCGTGCGTCGTCGTGCCGCGAACCGAGGAGGCCTGAATGTCCCTTTCCGTCGTCACCGACGAAACCTTCCGAGAGCTGGTCCTGGAGCAGGAGAAGCCCGTCCTGGTGGACTTCTGGGCGCAGTGGTGCCCGCCTTGCCACATGATCGTCCCGGTGCTCACCGAGATCGCCGAAGAACGCGCCGACTCGCTGATCATCCGCAAGCTCAACTCCGACGAAAATCCTCTCACCGCAAGGGATTATCAGGTCATGTCCCTACCGACGCTGATCCTCTTCCGGGACGGAAGTCCTGTTTGGACGACAGTCGGGGCCCGGCCGAAGGCGCGGCTCTTGGCCGACCTGGACGCCGTCCTGGAGGCGGCCCGCGTCTGACTCGCTTCCGGCAGTGTCATGAAAGGGTCTTTCCTGACGAATTTCGTCAGGAAAGACCCTTTCATGACATCCAAGTGCGCGGGCTGCGCCGTAATTGTGTTGCGCCCGGGGCCGTCCGTTCGCATCCTTCAGCACATGACATCGACCCTCGCCTTCCTGCCGTCGCCCACCGTCGTCCGACGGGTGCGGGCGCAGCAGCGGAAGACGTCCTGGCGGAGGCCGACACCAGTCCGACCGTGAGCGCCGCGCTCGTCGCGGGCCTGCTCGCCGGCTATGGCATCGCCATCCCGGTGGGCGCGGTCGGCACCTATCTCGTGGTGCTGACAGCTCGCGCAGGACTCAAGATCGGCGCGTACGCCGCCTTGGGCGTCGCCACGGCCGACGGCCTCTACGCCCTGGTCGCGGTGCTCGGCGGCAGCAAACTCGTGTCGGTCATCCAACCGATCGCCGAACCGTTGCGCTGGGTTTCGGTGGTGGTACTGCTCGTGCTGGCCGTCCACATCGGATTCACCGGCGTCCGGAATTTCCGCGACGCGGGGAAAGCCGAGGTGACCGAACCGGCCGCGATCGGACCGTTGAAGGCCTACGTGAGCCTGCTCGGGATCACGCTGCTCAACCCGACGACGGTCGTCTACTTCACCGCGCTCGTGCTCGGCAGCGAGGACATGGCCGCCGCGAGCACGTCGGAGCACGTGGTCTTCGTGGTCGCGGCGTTCGCGGCCTCGGCCAGCTGGCAACTGCTCCTCGCGGGCGGCGGCGCGGTGCTAGGCAAGGCGTTGACCGGACGTCGTGGACGGCTGGCGACCGCGCTCACGTCCAGCGCGCTCATCGCCGTACTCGGTATCCGCCTGATCTGACGACACCGAAAAGAATCGAGGACAGTGGCTGTCCGCATCGGTTGCCAGGCTGTGCCCATGACCGAAACCCAGGAACGCCCCGCCTCCCTCCACTCCTACCTCGCCTACCACGACGCGGCGAAGGCGCTCCGCTGGCTCGAACGTGCCTTCGGCTTCGAAACCGTCATGGAGTACCCGGACGACAAGGGCCTGATCCAGCATTCGGAACTGCGGCTCGGCGGCGCCTCCATCATCGTGTTCAGCGCGGAGGAGGACTACGACCGCGCGAACCGCAAGGGGGAAACGGTCGGCCACGGCCTCTACGTCAGCCTTCCGACGCAAGAGGCCGTGGACGCCGTTTTCGCCTCCGCCGTCGAAGCCGGCGCGACGACGGTCTGGAAGCCCGAGAACACCGAATGGGGCAATTACCGCTTCCGCGTCGACGATCTCGAAGGCTACGAATGGACCTTCGGCACGCACGTCCCCGGCGAGCCGACCGACTGGAGCTAAAGCAGGCGCGCGAACCACTCGTGCATACGGCGAAGCAGATCCAGCTGGTTTTCCCGCTTGCGGAACGAATGCCCTTCGCCTGGATAGACGACGAAGTCGTGTTCGACGCCGAAGTGCCGTAGCGCCCGGTGGAAGTATTCCGCCTGGGACAACGGGACGTTCGTGTCGTCAGCGCCGTGCGCGATCAGCACAGGGGTCTCGATCTTCGACGCGTAGGAGATCGGGCTCAGCCGGTCGTGCCGGTGCGGGCCTTCCCCTTCCCAGCCGGTACTTCCGCCGAGCAGAGCATCGTAAGGACCGAATTCGCCGGTCCCGGCGAGCATCCCCCAGTCGCAGATCCCGGCCACCATCAGGGCCGCCTTGAACCGGCTGGTCTGCCCGACCGCCCAGGCCGTCATGAAACCGCCGTGACTCCCGCCCATGATCCCCAGCCGGTCCGGATCGGCGACCCCTTCGGCGACGAGGAGGTCGATCCCGGTTTCGATGTCCCTCCATTCTTCGAGGCCGACACGTCCGGCGACCGAAGCGGCGAACTCATGACCATGGCCTTGTCCCCCACGGGGATTCGGCAGGAAGACGGCGTGTCCCGCCGAGGCCGGCCATTGCGCGGACGGGAACCAGGCGAGCCGGAACCCGTCCGCGTGCCGGTCGTACGGTCCGCCGTGCGGGATCGTGATCAGGGAGAAGGGCCCGTCCTCTCGCGTCTTACCCGGCGGAAGGACGAGCAAGCCATCCAGGGCGAGGCCATCGAAAGCCTTATAGGACAAGCGTTCCTGTGTTCCCCAGGTGATATCGGCGAACTCCGGAACCAGGTCAGTGACGCGCGTCAAAGCCCCACTTACAGGTCCACTGTGGACACCCTTCGGCTGATGGGCGGTGCTCAACACGATGGCCACGATCTCGCCGTTCGAAGAGATCGCGTCCGCTTGCCCGCGCCAGAACGACACTTCGCCGTCACCGAGACGATGAAGCGCGGTGTCCAGCCCGTCCGCGACGAGCACCAACGGCGCACCGGAATCGACCTGCGCGAGCCTGATCGGGCAGGCCGATTCCGGTGTCAGATTCCGGTGCTCCCCTGTTTCCACGGGAACGCCGAAGACCGCCCGGCCACCCACCCTCTCCGGCGTCGCGAGATACGCGACGTGCCAGCTGTCGCCTTCCCGCCACCAGACCGGGCTCTCGGCCTCGAACGGGGTCTTCCCGAGCTCCCGCCGTTCCCCGGTTTCCAAGTCCAGCAAGGAAAGCCGGGGTTCGAGCCCGCCGGGATCGATCTCGGGCGTCGACCAGGTGATGACGGCGACAGCCTTGTCGTCCTGACGACCGGCGACCCCGACCACGTGGTCTTCGATCAGTGTGGTGATCTCGCCGGTCTTCGGATCGAAGCTCCGCAGCCGCGCCGGGCGGAGACTTTCGCTCCAGACCCAGATGTCCGCGGCCGGCGTCTCGTCCTCGGCGATGAACACGATCCGGTCGCGCATCGGGACGAACCCGGTGATCTCACTCCCCCAGGCGAAGAGTTGCCCGTCCACCGTGTGGATCCGGCCGTCCCGTAGGAAGTGAAGGGAATCCGACGACCACTTCGGCGAGCTTCCCTCGGCCACCTTCCGAGGTTCTCGGCCGCTGTCCGCGAGCCAGATCTCGGGGGCGCCTTTGGCGACGGTCTCGACCTGGTACGCGATCCGGAGTCCATCCGGGGACAGCGCGGGGTCCGACGGGACATGATGATCGACGATCAGCTCAGCGGTCAGCATGTGTTCATACTGCCGAGAAAACCTTCCCCAGGTTGTCGAGCCAAGTCCCGGTGCCCTGCTCGCGCCAGCTCGGTTCTTCGTGCCCGTCGAGGAAAGTGCCCTGTTCGATCAGCGTCAGCCGGGTGCCGTCGTCCTCGGCTTCGAGCAGCACCGTCGTGACCGACACCGTCGCTAGGACGTCGTTCGCGGACAGCGTCCCCGAGTAGACGATCCGCTCGTTCTCGGCGATGTCCTCGTAGCGCGCGTCGAACACCATCCCCTTCCCGTCGTCGGGAGGACCGGTGGTGACCTCGCGGCCGCCGACGCGGAAGTCCAGGGAGTGCCCGCCACCGGGCACGGTGAACCAGCCGGCTTTCGTGGCGGCGTCGGACCAGGCCGCGAAAACGCGATCCGGCGACACGGGGTAGACGCGCTCCAGGGTGAAAGTGGCGTGTTTGACGGTCATGACCTTTTCCCTTCGTCGGACTCCAGAAAGCCACCGAGACGGTCGAGCCGGTGTTCCCAGCCGGTGCGCTGCCCGCCGAGCCAGTCCTCGGCCTTCCGCAGGCCGTCCGGTTCGAGGTGGCAGGTCCGCACGCGGCCCGCCTTCTCCGACCGGACGAGCCCGCTGGCCTCCAGCACCTGGAGGTGCTGCATCACGGCGGGCAACGACATCGACAACGGCTGCGCGAGCTCCCCCACCGAGGCGGGTCCCTGGGTGAGGCGCTCGATCATTTCGCGGCGCGTTCCGTCGGAAAGCGCCTTGAACACCTGGTCCATCCGTTGGTTAGGCACATGCTTAACCATGCACCCGCGCCAGGAAATAGTCAAGCAAGTACTTAACTTTCCGCGGTCATGCCTTCGACGAGCAGCCACTGCGAGGCGAGGTACGAGGTCAGCACGAAGGTCTCCAGGTTGGCCCGCACCCGCTCGCTGGTGACGAAGTTGCGGCGGATCAGGATCGCCAGATCGGACGCGGAGAACAGCAGCGCGCCGGCCGCGATCCAGGTCCGGCGGTCACCCGACGGGACGACCATGCCGCCCGAGACCTTGGCCTTCGGCGCCAGGACCGGGTCGGCCGCGAGGGTCGACGTCGTGCTCAGCAGGCCTCCGTAGGCCGAAAGCACCGAAGACACCGGAGACGGCTTCGGCAGTGTCATCGCGACGGCGGCCGCCGCCCAGGCCCCGAGCCGGGGCGGCGCGGTCGCGGCGCGCGGACGAGCACCGCGACGCCACAGCAGCACCGAATACAGCACCTGCATCACGCCGAACGACGTCGCGCCCTTGATCAGCTCGCCGTCCTCGTCGGACCTGCCCATGAAGTGGTCGCCCGCCCCGGCCGCGACCAGCGCGGCGACGAGCAGGCCCTTCTCCCCCGGCGCGAGCTTGCGCGCCCGCGCGACCCGGGCGGCGAGCACCGGGACCGCGGCGGGCTTGGTCGCCAGCTGCAACTTCCGATTGCCCGTCCTGGCGGAATACACCGTGCCGATCGCGGCGGCGCCGAACAGCACCCGTTCGGCGATTTTGAGGGCCTTCACCTACCACCTCCGGAACTTATTTCTGGGTAAGTTACCAGGAGGTCAGCTCTCTGGGCGTCTCCTAGACGGCCTCACGGAAGGTGTTCCGGTACGCGCTCGGCGAGACTCCCAGCGCCGCCTGCAAGTGCTGACGCAGCGACGCGGCGGTGCCGAAACCCGCCTCGGTGGCGACCTTGTCCACCGGCAGATCCGTCTCTTCGAGCAGCTGACGGGCCCGCTCGATCCGCTGCTGGGTCAGCCACTGCAACGCCGAAATCCCGACCTCGTCGCGGAATCGCCGGGTGAACGTCCTCGTGCTCATCGCCTCTTTCGCCGCGAGTTCGCGCAGGGTCAGCGGCCGGTCGAGGTTCTCGAGCGCCCAGGCCCGCGCGGTCGCCGTCGACGAGGACTGCGGTTCCGGCACCGGCCGCCGGATGAACTGCGCCTGCCCGCCCTCGCGATGCGGCGAGACGACCGTTCCGCGCGCGACCTCGTTCGCGACGGCGGCGCCGTGATCGCACCGGATCATGTGCAGGCAGAGGTCGATCCCGGACGCGACACCCGCCGAGGTCAGCACGTTCCCGTCGTCGGTGTAGAGCACGTTGGGATCGAGGGCGACCTTCGGGAACTTCGCCTGGAAATCCAGCGCCGAACGCCAGTGCGTGGTCGCCTTCCGGCCGTCGAGCAGGCCCGCGGCGGCGAGCACGAACGCGCCCGAGCAGATCGACGCGATCCGGGCGTCCGGCCGGATCAGCTCCAGCGCCCGCGCGAGCGGTTCGGTGAGGTCCTGTCCCGAGGGTTCGTACTCGATGGACGACGCCGGGATGATCACGGTGTCGGCCTCGGCCAGGACCTCCGGGCCGAGGCCGACCGAGACGGTGACGTCGGCATCGGTCCGGATCCGGCCGGGCTCCGGCGTGCAGGTGACGACCTCGTAGAGCGGTTCGCCGTCGGCCGATTTGGCCGTGCCGAACAGGCGAGTGACGATGCCCAGCTCCATCACCAGCATCCCGTGCCGGACCAGCACGGCGACCCGGTGACGGCCAGGACGCGCGAAAAAGCCCATGGCCTGATTCTTGCACATGTTGGCCATCGGGCCACTCGCGCCGAACCACCCGGCCGCGCGACGGTGGGGACATGAACGTGCTGTGGATCTTCGCCCACCCTGAACCCCGTTCCCTCGGCGGCTCACTGCGCGACGAGGGCGTACGCACCCTTCGCGCGCAGGGCGCCGACGTCCGGGAATCCGACCTGTACGCGATGAAGTGGAACCCCGTCGTCGACGCCGACGACTTCGGCTCGGCCGCCGGAAGCGACCGGCTGTTCGTCGGCTCGACGTCGAAGAGCGCCTTGCAGACCGGCGAACTCAGCGCCGACATCCGCGCCGAACACGAAAAGCTGGCGTGGGCGGACACCGTGATCGTCCAGTTCCCCCTGTGGTGGTACGGAATGCCCGCCATCCTCAAGGGCTGGTTCGACCGCGTCTTCGTCAAGGGTCTCGGCTACGGCATCCAGCGTCCCGACGGCCGGACGGCCCGCTACGGCGAAGGCACGATGAACGGGAAACGCGCCATGGTCGTACTCACCACGGGCTCGCCGGAGGCCGCGGTCGGACCACGCGGCGTCAACGGCGAGATCAACGAGATCCTCTTCCCGCTTCAGCACGGAGCCCTTTGGTACACCGGGATGTCCGTCCTTCCCCCGCTGACGATCTGCGGCGCCGACCGCTTCTCCCCCGAGCAGTACGACGCCGCCGCGGAAGCGCTGCGGGAGCGCCTGCGGACACTGTCCACTCAGGACCCGATCCCGTTCCGCCACCAGAACGGCGGCGACTACGACGACAGCCTGGTCCTGCGCGACGAGCTCGCGCCCGGCCGGAGCGGCATCGGCGTCCACCTCGCCGGTTGACCCAATATCACGTCACGGTTATATTCCCCTGGAGGCACATTAGGAGGTAACCGTGAATCCTCGCGCCCGGTTGGAAACCGTCGGAGAACGGCCCGCGCTGCGGATCGAACGCCGTCTCGCGCACCGCCCGGAGCGGGTCTGGCGAGCGGTCACCGAACCGTCCGAGCTGGCGAAATGGTTCCCGGCGGCGGTCGTCGTCGACTTACGACCGGGCGGGACCATCGAGTTCACCTTCGAGGGCGAAGAGACCCCGACGGCGGGCGAGGTCCTCGAAGCCGACGAGCCTCGCCTGTTCGCGTTCAGCTGGAACGACGACGTGCTGCGATGGGAGATCACCCCGGACGGTGACGGCAGCCGTCTGCTGTTCACGCATACGTTCGGCCGCGGCGAACCCGCCATCGCGAGGATCGCGGCGGGCCGCACCGCCGCCGGCTGGGACAGCTGCCTCGTCGCGCTCACCGCGTCGCTCGACGGCGAAGACCCTGAGCAGCCGAAGGACTGGGTCGGCCCCATCGAGGCCTATGTCGAGGAGTTCGGGCTCGCCGACGGTGAGGTCCTGGAAACCGGCGAGGGCAAGGTGATCCGCTTCCGCCGGGATCTGGTCTGGAAACCCCTCGATGAGGTCTGGGCCCTTCTCGCCGCCGAAAAGGGCACGGTCATTCGCGAGGAACCCCCGCGCTTGCTGGAGTATTCGCTGCCGCGGGGCGGCGTCGTCCGCTGGGAGTTCAGCCATTCCGACCTCGAAGGCACCATGGTCGAGGTGACCCAGACCGTCCCGGCCGGACAGGAAGACGTCGTGCCCGAGGCGCTGCGAAGCTGGCGCGAGAAACTGAAGGAGTTCTTCGCGGCGGCGCACCGAAGCTGATCTCCACCCAGGGGATGACCTCCACCGGACGGACGCGGATATCGCGGCCTCCCGGATAAGTTCGCCGTATGAAACAACCGTCGGGGCTTTCCCGCCGCGTCGCGAACACGATCGACGTGCTCCTCGCGCTGGTCCTCGTCGTGGCCGTCGGCGGGAACCTTTCGGCGGGCACCTGGACGTTCCTCGTCGCGATCCCGATGTGGCTCGCGTGGGCGACGGTCGCCGCCAGCGGTGTCGCGATCGCGCTGCGCCGTCACCGGCCCCTGATCGCCTACGGCCTCGGCCTCGGCAGCTTCGTTCCCGCCCTGATCGCCGGCAACGGACTGGCCCCGGCCGCACTCCTGGCCACCGGGTGCGCCCTGTACACCGTGGCGCTGAAACACCACCGGATCACGTCGCTGATCGCGATGGGCCTCGGCCTGGTCGTCGTCATGATCTTCGAGCTCCTGCGGCTCGGGCCGAACACGATCGCGTCAACGGCCTTCGCGGGCGGCGGGGTGGCGGGTTCGTGGGCGCTGGGCTGGATGACGCGGCAACGACGCGCGAACCTTGCCCAGCTCGCCGAAACCCAGGCGAATCAGGCCGTCTCCGACGAACGGCTGCGGATCGCCCGCGAGATGCACGACGTCGTCGCGCACAGCATGAGCCTGATCGCGGTCAAGGCGGCCGTCGGCAACCACGTCGCCCGGGAACAACCCGAAGAAGCGCAGGAAGCGCTGCGGGTCATCGAACTCACCAGCCGCGAAACCCTCGTCGAACTCCGGCGGATGCTCGGCGTCCTGCGCTCCGGCGACGGAACGCCCGAGGCCGCGCTCGGTCCCGCGCCGAAACTCTCCGACCTGCGGACGCTGGCCGAACGCGCCGGACAGGCCGGGGTGCGCGTCGAGCTGACCGGCGAGCTGATCGACGACCTTCCCGAAGGCGTCGCGCTTTCCGTCTACCGCATCACGCAGGAGGCGGTGACCAACGTCGTGAAGCACGCGGGGCCGTCGTCCTGCCGGATCACGATCACCGAAGACCCGGGCGAGGTCAGCGTCGAGATCGTCGACGACGGCCGCGGCGAAGGCTCGCCCGCGACCGTCGGCGGCCACGGTCTGATCGGCATGCGCGAACGCGTCGCGGTCTACGGTGGAGACTTCGAAGCGGGCCCCCTGCCCGCCGGGGGATTCCGGGTGTACGCGCGGCTGCCGTACGCCGCCAAGGAAATGGGGACACGATGATCCGCGTACTGATCGCCGACGACCAGGCGCTGCTGCGCGGCAGCTTCCGCGTGCTCGTCGACAGCGCGCCGGATCTCGAAGTCGTCGGGGAGGCCGGCGACGGCGCGGAGGCGGTGGAACTGGCCGGGAAGGAACGCCCCGACGTCGTGCTGATGGACGTCCGCATGCCCGAGATGGACGGGATCGAGGCGACCAGGCGGATCTGCGCGTCGAGCGGCACCGAAGGGGTCCACGTGCTGATGCTGACGACCTTCGACCTCGACTCCTACGTCTATTCGGCGCTGCGCGCGGGCGCGAGCGGATTCCTGCTGAAGGACACCCCGCCCGCCGAGCTGCTGACCGCGATCCGGGTCGTCGCGGCGGGCGAAGGGCTGCTCGCCCCGTCGATCACGCGCCGGCTCATCGCCGAGTTCGCCCGGCTGCCCGAACCCGGCCAGCGCGTCGCGGCCTCGCTCGACAACATCACCACGCGCGAGCGGGAGGTCCTGAGCCTGATCGCGCGAGGCCTGTCGAACGACGAGATCGCCGGCTCGCTGCACCTCGGGCTGGCGACGGTGAAGACGCACATCAGCCACCTCCTGCACAAACTCGCGGCGCGGGACCGGGCACAGCTGGTGATCGCGGCCTACGAATCAGGCCTGGTCCGGGCCTCGGTCTAGCGCTCTGTCCGACCGGCGGGCTGGCCTGGTCACGCGTCTCGTCCGGAGTGTCTTGGGTACCGACAGTCAGGCGGTTTCGCGTGACGAGGTGGACGACACGCGTGACCGGACGGACGACACGCGTGTCTGGATGGACGCCAGGGACCGGAGCCTCGGCCGCGAGAGTGCCGTCCATCTGGTCACGCGTGTCGTCCACCTGATCACATGCGCCGTCCACCCAGTCACGCGAAAGTACAGAGCTTGGTCACCGAGCCGGGCCCGCCGCGACCCCGGCCTACGCGCTTCCGCCTGACGTGGGACGTTGCCTACGCCACACGCGAAGTGACCGTCGAGTAGCTAGGCTGCGGTTTCATGAGCAGTGCGACGGAGCCGCTCGGGACGCCGCCCGAGAACGAACCGGACATCCACACCACGGCCGGCAAGCTGGCCGACCTATACCGCCGGTACGACGAGGCGGTGCACGCGGGTTCCGCGAGGGCGGTGGAGAAACAGCACGCCAAGGGCAAGAAGACCGCTCGCGAGCGAATCGACCTGCTCCTGGACGAAGGCTCCTTCGTCGAGCTGGACGAGCTGGCGAAGCACCGCTCGGTCAACTTCGGCCAGGAGAAGAACCGGCCTTACGGCGACGGCGTCGTCACCGGTTACGGCACGGTCGACGGGCGCCCGGTGTGCGTGTTCAGCCAGGACGTCACCGTCTTCGGCGGCTCGCTCGGCGAGGTGTACGGCGAGAAGATCGTCAAGGTGATGGACCTGGCGATCAAGACCGGCCGCCCGATCATCGGCATCAACGAAGGCGGCGGCGCGCGCATCCAGGAAGGCGTCGTCTCGCTCGGGCTGTACGGCGAGATCTTCAACCGCAACGTCAAGGCGTCCGGCGTCATCCCGCAGATCTCGCTGATCATGGGCGCCAACGCGGGCGGGCACGTCTACTCCCCGGCGCTGACCGACTTCGTGGTGATGGTCGACAAGACCTCGCACATGTTCATCACCGGCCCCGACGTCGTGAAGACCGTGACCGGCGAAGAAGTCTCCTTCGAAGAACTCGGCGGCGGGCGCACGCACAACACCCGTTCGGGCGTCGCGCACTATCTCGGCTCCGACGACGAGGACGCCATCGCCTACGTCAAGGAACTGCTCGCGTTCCTCCCGGCGAACAACCTGTCCGAGGCTCCGCTGTACGAGACCGACTCGGCGCCTGGTGGCTTCTTCGACGACGTCACCGAGACCGACCGCGAGCTCGACACACTGATCCCGGATTCGCCGAACCAGCCGTACGACATGCACGAGGTCATCAACCGCGTCGTCGACGACGGCGACTTCCTCGAGGTCCACGAGCTGTTCGCGCCCAACATCCTGGTCGGCTTCGGCCGGGTGGACGGGCGCAGCGTCGGCATCGTGGCGAATCAGCCGACCCAGTTCGCCGGCTGCCTCGACATCGACGCGTCCGAGAAGGCCGCGCGGTTCGTGCGCACCTGCGACGCGTTCAACATCCCCGTGCTGACCTTCGTCGACGTCCCGGGCTTCCTCCCCGGCACCGACCAGGAGTGGAACGGAATCATCCGGCGCGGCGCGAAGCTGATCTACGCCTACGCCGAGGCGACCGTCCCGCTCGTCACCGTCATCACCCGCAAGGCGTACGGCGGCGCGTACGACGTCATGGGCTCGAAGCACCTCGGCGCGGACGTCAACCTGGCGTGGCCGACAGCGCAGGTCGCGGTCATGGGCGCGCAGGGCGCGGCGAACATCGTGCACCGCAAGACGCTCGCCGCGGCCGCCGCCGACGGCAAGGACGTCGACGCGCTGCGCGCCGAGCTGATCCAGGAGTACGAGGACACGCTCCTGAACCCGTACGCGGCGGCCGAGCGCGGCTACGTCGACTCGGTGATCGTGCCCGCGCACACCCGCGGGCACATCGCGAAGGCGCTCTCACTGCTCCAGGGCAAACGGGAGACGCTGCCGCCCAAGAAGCACGGGAACATCCCGCTGTGAGCGCGCCCGAAACCCCGCTGCTGCGGGTCGTCAAGGGCGATCCGAGCGACACCGAACTCGCCGCGCTCACCGCCGTCGTCGCGGCGGCGGCGAGCGCGCGGGCACCGGAACCGGCGCCGAAGCGGGATTCATGGTGGGCCGACAAGGCTTCGCTGGTACGGGCACCGCTCGCGCCCGGCGAAGGCGCTTGGCGGGCCTCGGCGCTTCCTCGCTGAAACCGGGTCACGGCGAACCGCGCGGATCGGGCTTTCGCGGGCTATCGTTGCTGATCTGGCGGTCCGGCTCGTCCGGTTCGCCAGGTCTTCGGTATCCGCGATCGCCCCAGAAAGCCGTGCGTGACCAACCAAGACCGTCTCTCCGCCGAATTGCGCCGTCTGCGCAAGGCCGCCGGGTTGTCCGGAACCGAAGCGGCCAGGCTCACGAGCCTCAGCCAATCGAAGGTGTCACGCGTCGAAACCGGCGCCTTCATGCCGACCGAGGAGCAGGTCGTCGCGCTGTGCCGCGCCTACCGCGCGCCGGCGAAGATCCGGCGGGAACTGGTCGCGATCACGCGCGACCTCCGCGAAGAAGCGTCGTCCGCCCGGGTCGTCTTCCAGCGCGGTGCCTGGCGGATGCAGCAGCGCATCGGCAAGATCGAGACCGCGTCCGCCCGCATCCGGAGCTTCCAGCCGACCATCGTGTTCGGCCTGCTCCAGACCCGCGCCTACATCACCGCGCTGTTCGGCACTTCCCTGCCGGACGCCGAGCGCGACCAGACGGTCGACGCCCGGCTGGAGCGCCAGCGGATCCTCGACTCCGACCGTGAGTTCCACTTCGTGGTCACCGAGGGCGCCCTGCGCTGGAACATGGGCGGGGCGGCGACCATGCAGGCCCAGGTCTGCCACCTCATCGAGCTGTCGCGCAGCGGCCGGATCCGGCTGGGCGTGATCCCGTGGTCCACGGCGGTTTCGGTCCCGGTCCTCCACGGTTTCGACATCTACGACTCGCGCGCGGTCCTCCTCGGGACGCAGACGGCCACGGCGCTCGTCACGGACGAACGCGAAGTGGCCGACTACGAAAAGAACTTCGCCGAAGTCGAGCGCTACGCCACCTACGACGACGTCGCCTGCTCGCATCTGGCGCGGATCGCGGCCGACTACCGACAGCTCGCGGTCGAACCACTTCGGTGACAAAAGACCCTTTGCGCTATGCACCCTGAGGGTGCATCTTGAGTAAAGCGGCTGTCGGTGAAGGCCCCTTTTCCTGCGCCGAACGCGATCGGCCGAGCCGTTCACCGACCATTCGGAACAGATCACCCGATTTCGCCAACCTTGCTGCGGCGCAACCCGTCTACTTGCCGAAACAGTCACTGGGGAAAGGCACTCCTATGACCACCACCTGGCACGAGAACATGACCGGCTGGCACAAGTCGACCTACACGCACTGGGAAGAGAACGCCTGTGTCGAGGTGGGCGGCGCGCCCGGCCTCGTCGGCATCCGGGACACCAAGCAGTGGGCGCTGCCGGACCGGTCCCGGCCGATTCTGGTGCTCCCGGCCGCGTCCTTCAGCGCGCTCCTCGATCACCTCGGTCGATGAACGACGTCGCCGAGCCGTACATGGTCCACCATCCACGGGAGATGGCGGGCCAGCTGATCAACGGCAACTGGATCGTCGCAAGGTGGGAGCACCTCGGCGAGAACGAAGACCTGGACCATTGGACCGCCGTCCTGCGCGAGTACTGCGAAGAACTCGGCGTCGATCCGTACGTCATCAACATCCCGCGGAAGAGCCTGACGATCGTCTTCAACGGCGCGCTCCCCGCGCCGACGTTCGAGCAGCTCGAGAATTCGGTGGCGGCCATCGAGTACCACCGCTTCCTCGACCGCGAAATCGGTCCGAGACCGCTGAACTAAGCGTCCCCGCGGTGACGGGGACCAGGCCCCGGGCCGGCCGTGGCGAATGGTCCGCCATGTCACCGGCGCGAAGACCACACCCGCGGACGGAATCACCCGCAGTTAGGCGTATCGCCCGACGGCCGAGCCGTCGTGGCCGTAACCGGGCGTGCCGTCCCGGTCTCAGAGCGTCCAGGCGCGCCCCCGGTCGTCCGCGCTGACCGGTTTCCCTGCGCCGCATGGCCTCGACCCTTTCCGGAGAGAGCCCCGGGCCCCATCGGGTGCCGGACCTCACTTGAAGACCGCCTGAGTCGTGCCATATAGTCCACACGGAATAATCGATACGGAATCTTCCGAGAGGAACAGGCATGGCCGCGAAGCTCACCCCGCTCGCCATGGCGGTACTGGAACTCCTCCACGAGCGGCCCATGCACCCCTACGAGATGGCGCAGCTGATGAAGGAGCGGTACGTCAGCACGCGCGTCAAGGTGAAGGCCGGGTCGCTGTACCACACGGTGGATCGCTTGGTGCAGAACGGTTTCATCGAGGTCGTCGAGACACAACGGGACGGCAGGCGCCCCGAACGCACCGTGTACGCGATGACGGACACCGGCCGCGACGAGTTCGTCGTCCGCGCGCAGCACATGCTCAGCACGCCCGCCGAGGAGTACCCCGAGTACCTCAGCGCGCTCGCCGTCATCGACGAGCTGGGCCCGGAGATGTCGATCACCCAGCTCAAGCACCGCGTGCTGCGACTCCAGGCCTCCGCCGCCGCCGACAAGGTCGTGCTCGAAAGCGTCGTCAACGAGCAGCACCTGCCCGAGATCTACTGGCTCGACTGGTCCTACGCCTCCGCCCGGCGCGCCTTCGAGCTGGAGTGGACCCGAAAACTGATCGAGGACCTGGAATCCGGCCGTATCCGCTTCCAGGGCCACTGCACGCCACAACTGAACCTGGTCACCGAGGAAGACAGCGATGAACGCAAGACAAGCTAATCCCTGGGCCGCGCTTTCCGCGCTGTGCCTGGGTTTCTTCATGATCCTGCTGGACACCACGATCGTCTCGACCGCGATTCCCGCGATGCTGCGCGAACTCGGCGCCGGGTTGAACGCCATCGTCTGGGTGATCAGCGTCTACCTGCTCACCTACGCGGTGCCGATGCTGTTCGCCAGCCGCCTCGGTGACCGCTTCGGGCCGAAGCGCGTCTACCTGGCCGGGCTCGTGGTGTTCACGCTGGCCTCGCTGTGGTGCGGCCTGTCCGGCTCGGTCGAGATGCTCATCGCGGCCCGCGCGGTGCAGGGTCTCGGCGCCGCCTTGATGACGCCGCAGACCTTGGCGTTCATCAGTCACCTGTTCCCGCCGTCGAAGCGTGGCCCCGCGATGGGTCTTTGGAGTGGTGTCGCCGGAATCGCGGCCATCGTCGGCCCGCTGCTCGGGGGCGTGCTCGTCGACCACCTCGGCTGGGAATGGATCTTCTTCGTCAACCTGCCGGTCGGCGTGGTCGCGATCGCGCTGGCGCTGCTCAAGGTGCCGGACTGGCAGCCGAAGCACTCGCATTCCTTCGACGTGCCGGGAATCCTGCTGTCCGGCGCGGGACTGTTCTGCATCGTCTACGGCGTCCAAAATGGACAGCACTACGACTGGGGCCGGGTGTTCGGGCCGGTCACCGTGCTCGAGATCATCGGTTTCGGCGTCGCCCTGCTGATCGCTTTCGTGGTGTGGCAACGGTACAACCGCAAGGAACCGCTGCTGCCACTGAGCGTTTTCGGGAACCGCAACTTCTCGGCCGGGACGCTGACCTCGGTCACCGTCGGCTTCGCGATGACCGGCATGTTCCTGCCGCTGGTGATCTACATCCAGGCCGTGCTGGGCGAGTCGCCGACGATGTCCGGGCTGCTGTTCGCGCCGATGTCGTTGCTGGCGGGCATGATCGGCCCGTTCGTCGGCCGCGCTTCGGACAAGGTCAACGGCAAGATCCTCCTGATCATCGGGCTGTCCGCGCTGGCCGCGGGGATGGTCCTGGTGGCGCTGCTCGCCCGTGCCGACGCGAACGCGTGGGCGCTGACGCCGGCGCTGCTGGTGGCGGGCGCGGGTATCGGGTTCATTTTCGCGCCGATGGGCAACCTGGCGATGAGTTCGGTCGAACCGCGGCTCATCGGGACCGCGTCGGGCATCTTCAACACCGCTCGCCAGGTCGGCGGCGTACTCGGCAGCGCGGCCGTCGGCGTGCTGTTGCAGGCGCGGATCAGCGCTTCGATCGCCGACGAGGCGGCGACCGCCGCGAACGCGTTGCCGGAACAGTACCGGGCACCGTTCGCGGAGGGTATCGCGAAGGCCGCGGAATCCACCGGGGAGTTCGGGTCTTCCGGCCCCGCGACGATGCCCGGCCTGCCTTCCGGTGTCGCCGAGCAGGCTCAGCGGCTCGCGCTCGAAGCCATCCACAATGGACTGACCGACGCGGCCAGGGTGACGTTGCTGCTTCCGGCGGCGGTGCTGCTGCTGGGCGTGCTGGCCGCGCTCACCATGCGCCGTCCGGTTCCGCGGGCTCACCACACCCCGGCCCCGGAACCCGCCCCCAGCGCCGCCTGACCCCCTTCCGCGTTTCGTCCTCTGAATGCGGTTCGCGGGGCCCACCACCGGCGCGATGAAAGGTCCTTTCCTTGCGAAATTCGCAAGGAAAGGACCTTTCATCTCATCCGCGGGAGGGCGGAGTCCTACCGGCGGTACCGCAGGCCGTAGCCGTACGGGTACAGCGCCTTCTTGCCGTCACCGACGTTCACCGGTTCCTGCGCCGCACTGGCGGGCCAGCTGAACGTCAGCTTCCCGGTCGGGTTGTAGTCGCCGTAAAGGACATCGGCGACACCGGCGCCTTCGCTACCGGGGAGCCAAGCGGCGACGAGTCCGTCGAAGCGCGGCAGTTGCGCGGCGATGTCGAGCGGGCGGCCGGACACGGTCACCACGACGACCGGGACCCCGGTGCTCTTCAGCTTGGCGATCGTGGCGAGGTCTTCCGCGTCGAGTCCGAAGCCGTTCGGACGGTCTCCCTGCCCCTCGGCGTACGGCGTTTCGCCCACCACGGCGACCGCGACCCGGTAGCTCTTGTCGATTCCGTCACCCTCACGGTCATAGGTCACCGTGGTTCCCTTTCCGGCGCCCGATTTCAGGCCGTCGAGGATGGTCGTGCCCGGGATGACCGGGCCGCTCTGGCCTTGCCAGGTGAGCGTCCAGCCGCCCGCCTGGTTGCCGATGTCGTTCGCGTTCTTGCCCGCGACGAAGATCTTGTTGTCCTTCTTCGCCAGCGGCAGCACACCGTCGTTCTTCAGCAGCACCTGGGATTCGCGGACGGCCTGCCGGGCCAGTTCGCGATGTTCCTTGCCGCCGAAGGCTTTCTGGAGCGAGCGGTCGGTGTACGGGTGCTCGAACAAGCCGAGCTTGAACTTCTCCGTCAGGATGCGGCGGTTCGCGTCGTCGATCCGGTCGCGCGAGACACGGCCCGCCTCGACCTCGGCCTTGAGGTAGGAGATGAACTGTGGCGCGTCCCACGGGACCATGAACATGTCGATGCCCGCGTTGACCGAAAGCCGCACCTCCTCGGGGGTGAAGCCTTCCTCGCCGTCGATCTGGTTGATCGCGTTGTAGTCCGAGATCACCAGGCCGGAGAAGCGCAGTTCCTTCTTGAGGACGTCGGTGATCAGGTACTTCTGGGCGTGCATGCGCACACCTTGGAAGCTGGAGAACGAGATCATCACCGAGCCGACGCCGCGATCGATCGCCTCGCGGAACGGCGGAAGGTGGATCTGGCGCAGTTCGCGTTCGCTGATCGCGGTGTCGCCCTGGTCGACGCCGTTCGTCGTACCGCCGTCGCCGACGTAGTGCTTCGCCGTCGCGAGCACCGAACCCGGCCGCTCCCCCAGCTCGCGCCCCTGAAGGCCGGTGATCGCCGACGCGTTGGCGATGGCGTCGCGCGGGGACTCGCCGAAGGATTCGTAAGTCCGACCCCAGCGGTCGTCACGGGCGACGCACAGGCACGGCGAAAAGTCCCACTGCGGACCGGTTCCGGCGACTTCCACCGCCGTCGCGCGGCCGATCTTCTCGACCAGGCGCGGATTGTTGGCCGCGCCGAGGCCGATGTTGTGCGGGAAGATCGTCGCGCCGTAGACGTTGTTGTGACCGTGCACGGCGTCGACGCCGTACAGCGTGGGAATGCCGAGCGGCGTCGAGACCGCCGCCTTCTGGTACGAGTCGACCATGTCGGCCCAGCCGGTCGGCGTGTTGCTGGCGGGCACCGAGCCACCGCCGGAGAGCAAGGACCCGAGTTTGAGTGCGGCGGCCCCCTCGGGGGTGACCGCGCCGCGTTCGGCCTGGGTCATCTGGCCGATCTTGTCGTCGAGGCTCATCCGCTTGAGCAGGTCGTTCACCCGCGCGGACGTCGAAGCGTGCGGGTTCTTGTACAGCGGCCCGGGGCCGGCCGACGCCATCGGAGCGAGGGCCGAACCGGCTACGAGCAGGCCTGCGAGCACTGTGGTTTGCGTCGTGCGAAGTGATCTTCTGACGCGGAGGTGGGGCGGCATTGGTTCCTCCGTAGCTCGAACGATCCATATGTTGCGCGCCACAACAAACTAGCTTCACGTCTGGGTGTTCCAGGTCACAATCGGGCAACGGAGGGCCGTCGAGTACCTTCCGATGGTGCGTTTCGTCCTCGCGTCCCAGTCCCCCGCCCGCCTCGGTGTCCTGCGTTCCGCCGGCTTCGATCCGAGCGTCGTCGTCTCCGGCGTCGACGAGGACGCGGTTGCCGCGTCCCTGACCGATCCGGCCCCGGTGGAGCTGGTCCGCGCGCTCGCCGTCGCGAAGGCCGAAGCCGTTTACGAGACGCTCGCCGGAACGCATGCCGACATGGTCATCGTTGGCTGCGATTCGATGCTGTCGATCAACGGCGAAATGGTCGGGAAGCCACTCACGCCGGAGGCCGCGCGCGAGCGCTGGGCGTCGATGGCGGGCAAGACCGGTGAACTTCTCACCGGCCACTCGATCATCCGCGTCGAGAACGGCGAGAGGACGAAGGAAGCCTCCGGGACCGAAGGCACGACTGTTCGCTTCGGCACACCGTCGCAAGAGGAGATCGAGGCGTACATCGCGTCCGGCGAGCCGCTTCAGGTCGCCGGCGGGTTCACCCTGGACGGCCGTGGCGGCTGGTTCATCGAGGGGATCGACGGCGATTTCTCGAGCGTCATCGGGATCAGCCTGCCGCTGACCCGGCGTTTGCTGACCGAGGTCGGCGTGAGCGTCATCGATCTTTGGACCCGTCCCGCATCCTGAGACAGCTCCCACACGATCGGGTGATCCGGAAGAGTCCTGCTTCGCCGAACGTTCTTCACGTTCGGCCAATCAGGAAACTTTCACGCACCGGAGTCGCCCCGTGTCTTTCATTCGGACCTACACCAGGCCAAAAGTCTTCGCGGTGGCAGTCCTCGGCTCGCTCGTCGTGGGTGCCCTTCTCGGCGTCCTCGCCAGGAGCACCGAAGCGAGCTGGCTGACCGAACTGCTCGCCCAGATCGGCTCGATCTTCACGACGCTGCTGCAGATCGCGGTGATCCCGCTGGTCTTCACGGCGATCGTGGTCGGCATCAGCAGCCTGCGCAACCTCGGCGGCGGCAAGAAGGCCGCGCGGCTGGGCGGCAAGACCGTGCTGTGGTTCGCGATCACCTCGTTCATCGCCTCGCTGATCGGCATCGCCGTCGCGAAGCTGTTCAACCCGGGCAGCGGCGGTCTCGGCGAAGGTGTCGCCGCGACCGCGAAGAACACCGACAAGGCCGCCAAGGCGACCTGGGGCTCGTGGAGCGACTTCATCAACGGGTTGCTGCCGAAGAACTTCCTCACCGCCTTCACCGAGGGCGAGACGCTTCAGGTGCTGTTCCTGGCCGTCCTGATCGGTGCGGCCGCCTACAGCCTCGGCGACAAGGCGAAGCCGTTCGTCGACTTCACGAGCAGCGTCTTCGAGATCATCCAGCGCTACCTCGGCTGGATCGTGCGCCTGGCCCCGATCGGCATCATCGGCCTGATCGGCAAGGCCGTGTCGACCTACGGTGACTCGCTGTTCAAGCCCCTGTTCACCGCCACTCTCGCGGTGTACGTCGGCTGCTTCCTGGTCCTGTTCGTGGTCTACCCGATCCTGCTGCAGTTCGTGGCGAAGGTCAGCCCGCTGAAGTTCTTCTCCAAGGCGGGCACCGCGATCCAGTTCGCGTTCGCGTCGTCCTCCTCGGGCGCGACCCTGCCGCTGACCCGCCAGGCCGCGGTGAACCTGGGCGTCCAGCCCGGCTACGCGGGCTTCGCGACTCCGCTGGCCAGCGCGACGAAGATGGACGGTTGCGCGGCGGTGTTCCCGGCGATCGGCGCGATCTTCATCGCGAACCTGTCCGGCGTTTCGCTGAGCTTCTGGCAGTACCTCGGGATCGTCGCGGCCGCGGTGTTCGGCGCGCTGGCGACCGCGGGCGTCACCGGCTGGCTGGCCGCGCTGACCCTGACCGCCTCGGTGATCGGGCTCGACCCGGCGCAGGTCGCGCTCGGGATCGCGCTGATCTACTCGGTGAACCCGATCATGGACATGATCCGGACCGCGACCAACGTCGCGGGCCAGATCGTCGTGCCGGTCGTCGTCGCTCGCGGCGAAGGCATCCTGGACGACGAGGTGCTCAACTCGCCTACGGACCCTTCGCCCACTGACAGCGGCGACGCGGCTACTGCTCCTTCGGATTCGGATTCGGATTCAGAGAAGGAACCGGCTACCGCTGGGGCCTGACGGCTCTGCTTTGAGTACATGAAGGCCCCCTTCCTTGCGCCAGGCACAAGGAAGGGGGCCTTCATGTACTTGGGGTGGTCGCTACTGGCGCGATGGGCAAGTTTCCCTCGGCTGAGCCGCGTGAAGGGGGCCTTCACGCGCACCCGCTGTGATGTGTGGGGTTTCTGTGGCCTCTGCGGTTTCTGGGGCGACCCGCTGGTCCGTGAAGGCCTCCTTGAGGGACCCAGAGTCCGTGAAGGCCTCCTTCACTACCTTCAGAGTAGGCAAGGAGGCCTTCACGGACCTCCATCTCTCTCAACATTGAGAGACGCGATAGCAAGGGTCCTTTGCTATCGCTCCGGAGAGTCGCTTCACGGGCACGGGCGCAGGTCGGCCTTCGTGAGCCGCACGTCCGGCCACCCCTTCAGTTCCGACGGCGCGGTGTACCGCCGCGTGCAGCCCACCGAGCCCCGGCCGACGTCGTAGACCTCGGCGAGCACCGGCGCCGCCTGGCACCGGGCCGACCCGGACTGCGCGCCGGGGCATTCGTGGCGCACGACGATGACGTCCGCGACCCCGTCGGCCGTCACGTCGTTCAGCGCGACCGTGCCCGCGTCGGAGAAGTACGGCTTCCCGGTGTCCCGCCAGACCCCGCCGCGCGCGACGAACAGCTCGCCCGCCGAACCGCCGCCCGCTTCACCGCGCACCAGGCAGACCGGCGTCACGCCGTCGACACAGCGCAAAGAATCGCCCTTGAGGGTGACCCCCATGTCGTTGATCATCAGCGGGATCACCGCGTCCGACCCGATCTTGATCACGCCCTGCTTCCCCGCTTCGTCGGCCAGCAGCACGACAGGCACCCCGGCGACGGTCATCGCGCCGATCTCGCGGCAGGCCGAGTGACCGCAGTTGACCCCGGGCGTGGCGGGCTGGGGTTCGGGAACCGGGTATCCACCAGGCGCTCCGTCGGGCGCCGGAGCCTTCGGGCGGAGCAAGACGACGGCCACGATCACGCCCGCCGTCACCACCACCGCCAGCAGCGCGGTGAGCAGCACGGATCGCGACGCCCGCGCTTCCTGAGTCCGCATATCCGAGAGCGTAAGTGATCTAGCACAGAGTGCACGTCTATGTTGTTCCTGTGACGAACCCCGGACTGCCCAACGCCCTGTTCCTCCCCACGGCCAAAAAGCCGAAGGATTTCTCGAGCGCGGAGATCGAACTCCGCCCGACCAAGGACGGCCGGATGGCGTTGATCGCCTTCAGCTCGGTGCAGCGCCTGGTCGAGTGTTGCGGCCGACACCAGCCGTGGGCTCTGGTGAAGACGGAGCACCTCGGGCGGGTCTACCAGACCCAGCCGTACGACCTGATCGTGCTGGATTCCGACCTTCCAGAAGAACTTCGGCACCGCGAAGCACTGGTATAAAACAATGGTCACCGGGTGGCCTTGCTCTCATTATTCGGGGCGGTAACTTCCGTAAACTGCTGCGGAGCCGCATCGGGGCGGCCCCACGTGCGAACGCAGGAGGTACGGCGTGACCGAGCAGGCCGGCACAGGTGGTCCGGTGACCAAGATCCTGATCGCGAACCGCGGGGAAATCGCGGTACGGGTGATCAGGGCGGCGAAGGACGCCGGGCTGACCAGCGTGGCCGTCTACGCCGATCCGGATCGTGACGCACCCCATGTCCGTCTGGCCGACGAGGCCTTCGCGCTCGGCGGCACCACCGCGGCCGAGAGCTACCTCGTCTTCGACAAGCTGCTCGACGCCGCCAAGCGGTCGGGTGCGGACTCGGTCCACCCCGGCTACGGGTTCCTGTCCGAGAACGCGGACTTCGCGCAGGCCGTGATCGACGCCGGGCTGACCTGGATCGGGCCGAGCCCGCAGGCGATCCGCGACCTCGGCGACAAGGTCACCGCGCGCCACATCGCGCTGCGCGCCGGGGCACCGCTCGTGCCCGGGACGAAGGACCCCGCCAAGAACGCCGACGAGATCGTCGCGTTCGCCGACGAGCACGGCCTGCCGGTCGCGATCAAGGCGGCGTTCGGCGGTGGCGGCCGAGGCTTGAAGGTCGCCCGCACCCGCGAGGAGATCCCGGAACTCTTCGAATCCGCGACGCGCGAGGCGATCTCCGCCTTCGGCCGCGGCGAATGCTTCGTCGAGCGCTATCTGGACAAGCCGCGTCACGTCGAGGCCCAGGTCCTCGCCGACCAGCACGGCAACGCCATCGTCGTCGGCACCCGCGACTGCTCGTTGCAGCGCCGCCACCAGAAACTGGTCGAGGAGGCGCCCGCGCCGTACCTGACCGACGAGCAGCGCAAGCGCATCCACGAGTCCGCGAAGGCGATCTGCAAGGAAGCCGGTTACTACGGCGCCGGGACCGTCGAGTACCTCGTCGCCGTCGACGGCACGATCTCGTTCCTCGAGGTCAACACGCGGCTCCAGGTCGAGCACCCGGTGTCCGAGGAGACCACGGGCCTCGACCTCGTGCGCGAGATGTTCCGCATCGCGCGCGGCGAGAAGCTGCGCATCACCGAGGATCCGGAACCCCGCGGCCACTCGATCGAATTCCGCATCAACGGCGAGGACGCCGGCCGCGGCTTCCTGCCCGCGCCCGGCACCGTGACGAAGTTCGTCGCGCCGAGCGGCCCGGGTGTCCGGGTCGATTCGGGGGTCGAGTCCGGCAGCGTCATCGGCGGCCAGTTCGACTCGATGCTCGCGAAGCTGATCGTCACCGGTTCGGACCGGCAGAACGCGCTCGAACGCAGCCGCCGCGCGCTGGCCGAGATGGTCGCCGACGGGATGGCGACGGTCTTGCCGTTCCACCGCGTGATCGTGGACGACCCGGCCTTCATCGGTGACGAGAACGGGTTCAGCGTGCACACCCGCTGGATCGAGACCGAGTTCGAGAACAAGATCGAGCCGTTCGTCGCTCCGGAAGCCGCCGAGGCCGAGGAGGAGCAGCCCCGCCAGAACGTCGTCGTCGAGGTCGGCGGACGCCGTCTCGAGGTGTCGCTTCCCGGTGGGTTCTCGCTCGACGCCGGTGGCGGCGGGACGGCGGTCAAGGCCAAGCCGCGCAAGCGCGCGGGCGGCACCAAGGCCGCGGTGAGCGGCGACGCGGTGACCGCGCCGATGCAGGGCACCATCGTCAAGGTCGCCGTCGAAGAGGGCCAGCGGGTCGAGGCGGGCGAACTGGTCGTAGTGCTCGAAGCGATGAAGATGGAGAACCCGGTCACCGCGCACAAAGCGGGTACCGTGACCGGCCTTTCGGTCGAGGTCGGTGCCGCTGTGACGCAGGGAACCCAGCTGTTCGAGCTCAAAGACTGACGAATGTCGTGGTTGACGGGCCCTCGCTCGGCCTACCATCGAAAGGGTGAGCGAGGTTCCGTCTCCGCAGCTGCGGATCAGTGATCAGGATCGCGAGTCCGCGCTGGCGGCGCTGGGCGAGCACATGAGCGTCGGCAGGATCGACATCGACGAGTTCGGTGAGCGGTCCGCCCGGATCACCGCGGCGAAGACGCGCGGCGAGCTGTCCGAGGTCTTCGTCGACCTGCCCGAACCGCATCCGGGGTACGACGTGCCGAAGCCGGCCGTGAGCAAACCGGCGTCGCCGTGGGCGGGCATCTCGTCGACTCAGCGCGTCATGGGCGCGCTCCTGCCGCTCCTGTTCATCGCCACCATCGTGTTCATCATCGGCACCGGCGCCAGTTGGTGGCTGATCGCCATCCCGATCGGGATCAGCGTCGCCGGTGAAGGGCTCTGGGGCAAAGGCTGGGAGAACGCCCACAAGAAGCTCGGGAAGCAGCGTCGACGGGAACTGGACGGCTGATCCGCCCGTAGACTCGGGACGTGAGTGCCGAGAGACCGGACATGCGGCTGAGCGACGCCGAACGCCAAGACGCGCTCGAAGCGCTGGAAGAGCATGTCCGCACCGGCAGACTCGACCTCGACGAGTTCGGTTCGCGATCGGCCAAGGTCAGCGCGGCGAGGATGGCCAGCGAACTGGAACCACTGTTCACGGACCTGCCCTCGCCTCGGCCCAGCGCCCTGCTCCCCCTGCCGCCGATGCCCGGCGTCGCGCAGGCATCGGCGAAGAACGAGGTCCAGCCGACGCCGAAATGGCTGACGGCCAGCGCCGTGCCGATCGCCGCCGCGGTCGCGATCGCGCTGTTCTTCTTCACCCGCGGGACGTTCCTGGTCTTCCTGCTCCCGCTGGCGGTCGCGCTGATCATGAGCCGCCGTCGCTGAAGGGGCCGGTTACCCTCGAAGGGTGGAACCGGTGGAGATCAACGCGGGCGAGTACTACCTGCGGCAACTGCGGGCGGACAAGGCTCTCGACGACCGTCCGGCGCTGGTCGCGGCCTTCGCCGACCCGACGCATCGCAAGTACGTCCTGAACTATCGCTTGCGCGACCTCGCCGAGGCGACCGAGTACGTCGCGTTGCGCGCGGCCCAGTGGGCCGGTGACGAACGCTGTTCCTGGGCGGTGGCCGAGCCGACGACCGGGGACCTGCTGGGCGAGGTCGGCCTGCGGGACCTCGATCTCGACACCGGGTACGCGGAGGCGTCGGTCTGGGTGCGGGCGGCGTCGCGGGGCAAGGGTGTCGCGAGCACCGCGCTCAACGCGGCCCTGCGCTTCGGCTTCGGCGGGCTCGGCCTGCGCGAGGTCAGCTACCGCTACGAGGAGACGAACGAGATCTCGGCCTCGGTCGCCCGCAAATGCGGGTTCACCCTGGTCGGGCCCGAATTGGACCCGGCCCCGACCGGGGAACGCCTCATCCGCTGGCGCCGCACCGCCTGACGCGTTTCGTCCTCTGGATGCGGTAGTTCGTGTCACGTAGTACCGCATCCAGAGGACGAAACGCGGGAAGTCAGAAGGGGTAGGCCGGGGGCGGGTTCCGGACGGTGACCCAGCGGGTCTCGGTGAACGCCTCGATGTTCGCCGCCGCGCCGCCGAAACGGCTCCCGGTGCCCGAAGCGGCGACGCCGCCGAAGGGGCTGTTCGCCTCGTCGCTGACGGTCTGGTCGTTGATGTGCACGATCCCGGTCGGGACGCGGTCGGCCAGCTCCAGTCCTTTGAGGACATCGCGGGTGACGATCCCCAGCGAAAGCCCGTACTCGCTCGCCGTCGCGAGGCGGATCGCCTCCTCCGCGTCGGAGAACCGCACGACCGGCGCGACCGGGCCGAAGATCTCCTCGGCGACCGCGGGCGCGTCCGGTGGCACGTCGGCGAGCACCGTCGCGGAGTAGAACAGCCGGTCGTACTCGGCGCCGGCGGCGACCCGCGCCCCCGCCGCGACGCTGGCGGTCACCAGCTCGTGGATCTTGTCCCGCTGTCCCGCGTCGATGATCGGCCCGAGCGCGACCTCGTCCCGCGCCGGGTCGCCCACCCGCAACGCGGCCGCCTTCGCCGCCAGCCGCTCGACGAAGTCGTCGTAGAGCCGCTCGTGCACCAGGTGCCGCCCGGTGGTCATGCATATCTGACCCTGGTGGAAGAAAGAACCGAACGCGGCGACCCCGGCGGCTTCGTCGACGTCCGCGTCGTCGAGCACGATGAGCGCGGAGTTTCCGCCCAGCTCCAGATGTGCCCGCTTCAGATGCTTCCCGGCGAGCTCGCCGACCTTGCGCCCGGCACCGGTCGACCCGGTGAACGAGATGACCCGGACCGCCGGATGCGTCACCAGCGTCTCGCCGACGTCCGCGCCGCCCGGCAGCATCTGGAACACGCCCGGCGGCAGGCCCGCTTCCTCGAAGATCCGCGCGAGCACCACGCCACCGGTGACGGCGGTGCGCGGGTCCGGCTTCAGGATGACCGCGTTGCCCAGCGCGAGCGCCGGGGCCACCGAACGGATGCCCAGGATGATCGGCATGTTGAACGGCGAGATCACCGCGACGACACCGGCCGGGACACGGCGGGCCATCGAAAGACGCGGTTCTTCACTCGGCAGGAGTTCGCCGTACGGACGGCCGGGCAGCGCCGCCGCCTCGTAGCACTCCTGCTCCGCGACGTGCAGCGAAAAGCCCGCGACGCCCGGGACCGCGCCGACCTCGCGGACGTTCCACCAGCTGATCTCGTCGGCGTACTCGGACCACAGCCGCGCGGCCTTGCGCAGGACGGCGGCGCGCTGGACGTGCGGCGTCGCCGCCCAAGCCCGCTGCGCCTCGGCCGCGGTTTCCGCCGCTTTCGCGGCGTCTTCGGCCGAGGCGATCCCGACGCTTCCCAAGACGTCGCCCGTCGCGGGCTCCGTGACCTTCCGGGTGCCGCCGGTACCGGGGACCCACGCGCCTCCGGCGAAGATCCGGTCCGTCCACGTCGACGAGTCGAGAAAAACCACAGGGCCACCTTCCAGGTCGGGGATGGCCGACGCTATGCCAGATTCACTCGATCAGGCAATGATTCCTGCGCGCCTGGCACACCACTCGGCGCGAAGGATCAACTCACCGGTTCGATGATCCCCGTCCGCGCTTCCGGTGCGGCCGAGCGCAGCGCGTCGGCGGCCTCGTCGCTCGGCTGCGACTGGGACTCCCGTTCCGCGTCGACCCGCGCCGTGTACACCTCGACCTCGCGCTTCTCCTGGTCCTTCGACCAGCCGAGTACCTCGCCGACCAGGGTGGCGACCTGAGCGGCGCAGTCGACGCCGCGGTGCGCGTACTCGATCGAGATCCGCGTCCGGCGCGCCAAGACGTCTTCCAGGTGCAGCGCGCCCTCGTGGCTGGCCGCGTAGACGACCTCGACGCCGAGGTAGTCCGGAGCGTGCTCCAGCGGCTTCAGCAGTTCCGGCCGTCCTTCGCCGAGCGCGAGGACTTCGTGCACCATCGAGCCGTACCGGTCGAGCAGGTGACGGACGCGGTACGGGTGCAGCCCGTGCTCGGAAGCCAGGTGGTCGGCCTGGTTCACCAGCGCGTGGTAGCCGTCCGCGCCGAGCAGCGGCACCTTGTCCGTGATGGACGACTGCGGCCTGCCGGGCAGGTCGACGGCCGCGGCGTCGACGGCGTCGGCCGCCATCACCCGGTACGTCGTGTACTTGCCGCCCGCGATCGCGACCAGTCCCGGCGCGACCCGGGCGACCGCGTGTTCACGCGAAAGCTTCGAAGTCTCTTCGCTTTCCCCGGCGAGCAAAGGCCGGAGCCCCGCGTAGACGCCTTCGATGTCGTCGTGGGTCAGCGGGGTCGCGAGCACGGTGTTGACGTGTTCGAGGAGGTAGTCGATGTCGTGCTTCGTCGCGGCGGGATGCGCGAGGTCGAGATTCCAGTCGGTGTCGGTGGTCCCGACGATCCAGTGATTGCGCCACGGGATGACGAACAGCACGGACTTCTCGGTGCGCAGGATCATGCCCGATTCCGAGACGATCCGGTCGCGCGGGACGACGATGTGCACACCCTTGCTCGCGCGGACGCGGAACCGGCCTCGGCCACCGGAAAGCCGTTGCAGCTCGTCGGTCCAGACGCCGGTGCAGTTGACCACCGCGGAAGCGTGGATCTCGGTCTCGCGGCCGTCCTCGACGTCGCGCACCTTGACACCGGAAATGCGGTCCGCCTCGCGGAGGAAACCGACGACCTGGGTGGAAGTGCGCACCACGGCGCCGTAGTGCGCGGCGGTGCGGGCGACGGTCATCGTGTGCCGCGCGTCGTCGGATTGCGCGTCGTAGTAACGGATCCCGCCGATCAACGCGGACCGCTTCAGCGCCGGGACCATCCGCAGCGCGCCCGCGCGGCTCAGGTGTTTCTGGCCGGGGACCGACCGCGCGCCGCCCATCGTGTCGTACATCAGCAGGCCCGCCGCGGTGTACGGACGTTCCCAGATCCGGTGGGTCAACGGGTACAGGAAACTGACCGGCTTCACCAGATGGGGTGCGATCGTCGTCAGCATCAGCTCGCGTTCGCGCAGAGCTTCCCGCACCAGACCGAATTCCAGCTGTTCGAGATAGCGGAGCCCGCCGTGGAAAAGCTTGCTGGACCGGCTGGACGTTCCCGAGGCGAGGTCGCGCGCTTCGACCAGGGCGACCCGCAGACCACGCGTGGCGGCGTCGAGCGCGGTGCCCGCACCGACCACTCCGCCGCCGATGACGACGAGGTCGAACTTGTCCTCACCCAGCCGCTGCCACGACTCTTCCCGCTTGAGCGGTCCCAGCCTGGCGGGGCTGTTTTCGGCTTCGCGCTGAGAGCTTGCCACGTGACATTCCTCCTTGGTGCCGCTGTGGCTCCAGCATCGCACGATCGGCCACGACGGGTCCGTTATGCGGGTGACACGTGTGGCGTAACCCTCGTCGATCTTGAAAGAATTCGTCCGCTCAACGCCTGGAAGGAACAAATACGCGACGGTAACGTGCGTCGGACGTGGGTCGGCAAGGGCGCCGTAGCACACCGTGTACGACCCTGCGCGGAATGTCCAAAGTGGAGGTCGTACGGTGAGTGTGGGAGCCATATTCGTTTGGGAGCTGCTGGGAACGGCGGTCCTGATCCTGTTGGGCAACGGCGTGGTTGCCAACCACGTGTTGCGGAAGAACAACGGCCACAACGGTGGCGTCGTGATGATCACCCTCGGGTGGGCGTTCGCGGTCTTCGCCGGCGCGAGCATCGCCGCGCCGAGCGGCGCGCACCTCAACCCGGCGGTCACACTGGGCCTCGCCATCGCGGACAAGACGAAGTGGGCGGACGTCCCGATCTACTTCGCCGGTCAGCTGGTCGGCGCGATCCTGGGCGCGGTGCTCTGCTGGGCCGCCTACAAACTCCAGTTCGACGACCACCCCAACCGCGACGAGACGCTCGGCATCTTCTCGACCGCGCCGCAGATCCCGAACAAGGCCTGGAACCTCGTCACCGAGATCATCGGCACCTTCGTGCTGGTGGCGTGGATCCTGCTCAGCCCGGTCTACGCCAACGCCGCGGGTGAGGGCGGCACGCCGAACTTCGGGAACTCCGCGCTCGGCTACGCCGGTGTAGCGTTCGTCGTGCTGGTCATCGGCCAGTCCCTCGGTGGCCCGACCGGTTACGCCATCAACCCGGCCCGAGACCTCGGCCCCCGCATCGCGTACACGTTCCTGCTGCCCATCAAGAACAAGGCCAACCCGAACTGGGGCTACTCCTGGGTCCCCGTCGTCGGCCCGCTGGTCGGCGGTGCCCTGGCCGCCCTGCTCTTCCTCGCCGTCCACAACCTCACCTGAGACTGGAGTTTTCGATGACTTCGTACGTAGCCGCGATCGACCAGGGCACCACGTCGACCCGCTGCATGATCTTCGACCACTCCGGCCGGGTCGTCGCCGTCGACCAGCGGGAGCACGAGCAGATCTTCCCGAAGGCGGGCTGGGTCGAGCACAACGCCGAGGAGATCTGGGAGAACACGCGGGCCGTCGCGGCGGGCGCGCTCGCCAAGGGCGACCTGGTCGCCAGCGACGTCGTCGCGGTCGGTATCACCAACCAGCGCGAGACCACCCTCGTCTGGGACCGCACCACCGGCAAGCCGGTGTACAACGCGATCGTCTGGCAGGACACCCGCACCGACAAGATCGTCAGCGATCTCGGCGCCCTCGGCGGCGGCCAGGAGCGTTACCGCGCGAAGGTGGGCCTGCCGCTGGCGACCTACTTCTCCGGACCGAAGATCAAGTGGATCCTCGACAACGTTGACGGCGCCCGCGCCAGGGCCGAAGCGGGTGACCTGCTCTTCGGCAACATGGACACCTGGGTGCTGTGGAACATGACCGGCGGGGTCGACGGCGGCGTGCACGTCACCGACCCGACCAACGCGTCGCGGACCATGCTCATGGACCTCGACACGCTGGCCTGGGACGCCGAGATCGCCGAGGAGATGACCATCCCGCTGGCGATGCTGCCGGAGATCCGGTCGTCCTCGGAGACCTACGGCAAGGTCCGCGAGAAAGGCGCGCTGGCCGGGGTCCCGATCTCGGGCATCCTGGGCGACCAGCAGGCGGCGACCTTCGGGCAGGCGTGCCTCTCGCCGGGTGAAGCGAAGAACACCTACGGCACCGGCAACTTCATGCTGCTCAACACGGGCACCGAGAAGGTAATGTCGGACAACGGGCTGCTCACCACGGTCTGCTACAAGATCGGCTCGAACGACACGGTGTACGCGCTCGAAGGGTCGATCGCGGTCACCGGTTCGCTCGTGCAGTGGCTGCGGGACAACCTCGGCCTGATCGGCTCCGCGGCCGAGGTCGAGCAGCACGCCCGCAGCGTCGAGGACAACGGCGGCGCGTACTTCGTTCCGGCGTTCTCGGGCCTCTTCGCCCCGTACTGGCGCTCCGACGCCCGCGGCGCGATCGTCGGCCTCACCCGGTTCGTCAACAAGGGGCACATCTCGCGAGCGGTCCTGGAGGCGACGGCGTTCCAGTCGCGCGAGGTGATCGACGCGATGAACGCCGACTCCGGCGTCCCGCTGAAGTCGCTGAAGGTCGACGGCGGCATGGTCGTCAACGAGCTGCTCATGCAGTTCCAGGCCGACATCCTCGGCGTGCCCGTGATCCGCCCGGTGGTCAACGAGACCACCGCGCTGGGCGCGGCCTACGCGGCCGGTCTCGCGGTGGGCTTCTGGAAGAGCGAGGACGACATCCGCAACAACTGGGCGCAGGACAAGCAGTGGGACCCGTCGATGGACGAGACCCGCCGCGAGTCCGAGTACCGCAACTGGAAGAAGGCCGTCACGAAGACCTTCGACTGGGTCGAGGGCGAAGACTGACCCTCGCTCGCTGATCCCCGCGGTCCGTGAAGGCCTCCTTCCCTACCTTGAGAGTAGGAAAGGAGGCCTTCACGGATTTACGCGTTCAGCGTTCCGAGGTCAGCCGAAAGCGCCGCCACCGGTCTGCGGCGCACCCGCGGGCTTGACCTTCACCTGCGGTGTCTTGCCCGGAGACGTCCCGCCCGGTGACGGCGTCACGCACGGCTTCGTCAGCGCGGCCGGGACGACGGCACCCTCGCTCGACGACTGGCTACTGGACGGCGGTTCGCTGCTCGAAGAAGGCGGCTTGCTGCTGGACGGCGGGTTGCTGCTCGACGGCGGTTTGCTGCTCGACGGCGGCGTGTTCGAAGGCGGCGTCGTGGCCGGCAGGCAGACGATCTCGAACTCGACGGTCGCCGTGCCGCTGGCGGCGGGCAGGTTCGGCCCGCCGTCGCAGTGGAAACTCGCCTTGAACTTACCGACCTTCCCGGCCGCTTTCCCGTGCCCGAGGTACGGCGCCTGGTTTCCCGAGCCCGGCCGGTTTTCGAGCGTGACCGGACCGGCCAGCCCCGGTGACGTCACCGCGGTGCGCGTGCCATAACAGCTGGCGGTGAACTCCAGCGCCTGTCCGGGCGCGACCTTCGCCGGGCTGACCCAGAGCTTCGGTGGCGGCGCGGTCGCCGACGCCTGCGGGGCGATGACCACCCCCGCCGTCATCGCGAGCAGACCCGCGCCCGCGACGATTCCCTTGATTCCCATGATCTTTCTCCCTCAGTGCGAGCCCTCGCATCAGGAACACCCTCGGGAAAGGGAATCGGTTGCCTTTCGAAAGCAAAAGACTCGTGAGTGGCTAGGACGGTTCTAACCGTCCTAGCCACTCACGAGAAAGGGCCACCACCGGTTTGCGGCGCCCCCACCGGAATCTTCGAAACCTGCCGCCCCGCCCCCGGCTTGACCGGAGCCACCGAAGACCCGGGCGGCACCGGTTTCCCTGTGGAGACAGTAGGTTTCGGCGGTTTGCCCGACGAAGACGAAGTCGGGACGGCCGCCACTTCGAGGTTGATCGTCACCGTCTTCGTCTTGCAGATGGCCGTGACCGCGTAGAAACCCGGACGCGCCTTGTCGCCGATATGCGCGACGGCGCCCTGGATCACCGGGCCCTCCGAGGTGACCTCGAACTTCCCGACGCGGTCCAGCACCATCGATTTCACCTCGCCGAGATCGGCGACCGGGCAGCCGACGGAAACCAAGACGTCTTCTCCCGCCTTCGATTTCGACGGCGAAACCGCGATGAACGGGTACTGCATCGGCGGCGGCGTGAACGACGTCGTCGGCGGGGCCGAGACGTCCTGCGCGAGCGCGACCGCCGGCGCGGCCAGGACCGCTCCGCACACCACCACCAGGACGGACCGGAACTTGATCATGGACCTCACCTCGCGATCAGCCGAGCGAAAACGATGATGTTGTCGAGATAGTTGCGCGACGCCTTGTCGAAGACCCCGCCGCAGGTGATGAGGCGCAGTTCCGGCGCGGTCGTGTCGCCGTAGACGGCGTCGGTGGGGAACTTGTCCTTCGCCACCCGCTCGACCTTCGTGACCGCGAACTCGGCCGTCGTGCCGTCCTTTCGGCCGACCGAGACTTTGTCGCCGGGCGCCAGCTCCTTCAGCCGGAAGAAGATGCCCTTCTGCTTGTTCCCGTCCACGTGCCCGAGGATCACCGAAGGCCCGACCTCCCCCGGGGTCGGCCCGTTCTCGTACCAGCCCGCCTGCATCGGCCGGGTCACCGGCGGCACCTCGACGGTGTTGTCCGCGTTGAGCCCGAGCGGGACCAGGCTGGACTTCGCCTCGATCTTCGGCACGTCGATCGAGACGGGATCGGCCTTCGGCATCCCTTCGACGACCGTCCCCCCGTCGGCGGGCACCCCCTGTTCGGCCGGCGGCGTCTCCGCCTGGCTCACGTCCCCCGGCGGCGCCGCCTGTCCGATCTCCCCCGGACCGGACAGCACGAACGCCAGCGTCACCAGAACGGCCAGCAGGACGACGGCGAGCGCCAGCGGCGCCCCTCGCCCCCGAATCCATGTCGACTTCATGTCCACCCCTCGAGGAAGCGGCACGAGACCGGTCCCGGCCCCCAGACCGGGACCGGCTCGTCGTTCACCCCCACGCCTGCCATACGCTCGAACCCGCCCCGCCGGTTGCCCGCCCAGGTCACGAAATGATCGCGATCGCTATTCCCCGCCTGCCCGCACGGCACCGGTCGGCACCTTCGCGACCTGCTTGGCGAGCACCGTGAAGATGACGGTCGACTTCCGCCCCCGGCAGGTCAAGGTGACCGGGTACTTGCCCGGTTTGATGTTCTTGACCGTCGCGGACCACTTCACGCGGTCGACGGCGAGTGCCGACGAACTGACCTTCGGGCCGCTGTCGCACCGGAAGTTCAGCCGGATCTGGTCGCCGGGCCGCCCCTTGGCCGGCGAGAGGCTCAGCGGCTTGGCATTTCCCGCCGGAGACGGAGAGGTCGCGAGAACGGCACTCGGAGCGAGGAGAAGCAGACCGGCGACCGTACCGGCGGTGAACAGAATGGCGCGCTTCATGCGATTACCCCCTTTTCAGGAAGCCATACTGCCGTCACCCGCGTGCGCGGAACCGGACGGCACCGCGCTCACCTGTCGGGCAGGTACCGAAAACGTTGCCGTATAAGACTTTCCGTTGCAGTTGACGGTCAGCGGGTAGCTACCGGGCGCGGTGCCCTTCTTGAGCTCGACCTCGGCGCTGACGTTCGCCGGGACGCCGATGAGCGGCCCGTAGTCGTATTTCCCGATGCTCAACACCGGCGAAGAGAACGTCGTCGACGCCGGCGCCTTCAGGCCCTCGCCGCCGGGGCACTGCGCCAGCGCCACGTTCGCGTCGCCGTGCACGTACTTGTTGACGAGCCCCAGGTCGTA
The DNA here is from genome assembly GCF_002234405.1 of Amycolatopsis thailandensis. Taxonomy (GTDB): domain Bacteria; phylum Actinomycetota; class Actinomycetes; order Mycobacteriales; family Pseudonocardiaceae; genus Amycolatopsis; species Amycolatopsis thailandensis. Next base: position 83,474 of record NZ_NMQT01000060.1, read on the forward strand.
GGCCGTGTTGTCGTTGAGCTGCACCGTGACACCGCCGGGATCGGGCTGGGGTTGCGCTTGCTGAGCGAGACCGGTCGCCGGACCCGCCAGCAACGCCGCACCGATCGCCACCACTCCGACGACACTCCTGCGAACCACGAAAAACCCCTAGCTGTCAACGAAACACCGACACGCGCTAGACGCGGGCACCCCCGCGATGGTTGCTCGGACGACGAAGATCAGTCCAAGTCGTCGTGCCGCATCAGCTGACGGCCCGCCTCGGTGATCGATCCCGAGAGCGACGGGTACACCGAAAATGTCAGTGCCAGGTGTTCCACTGTGAGCTGGTTCTGGACGGCGAGCGCGATGGGAAGGATGAGTTCGCTCGCGTTCGGCGCCACGACCACCCCACCGACGACCACGCCGGTGGCGGGGCGGCAGAACAGCTTCACGAAACCGCGTCGCAGGCCTTCCATCTTCGCGCGGGCGTTCGTCGCGAGCGGGAGCATGATGGTGCGGGCGGGCACCTCACCCGAGTCGATCGCCTGCTGGCTGATGCCGACGGTCGCGATCTCGGGGTGGGTGAACACGTTGGCGGCGACGGTCTTGAGCTTGATCGGCGCGACACCCTCGCCGAGCGCGTGCCACATCGCGATGCGGCCCTGCATGCTGGCCACGGAGGCGAGCATGAGCACCCCGGTGCAGTCACCGGCGGCGTAGATGCCGGGCGCACTGGTGCGGGAAACGCGGTCGACGCCGATGAAGCCGCCGGGGCCTGCCTCGATGCCGACCTTCTCCAGGCCGATGTCGGTGGTGTTGGGCACCGAACCGACGGTCATCAGCGCGTGGCTGGCTTCGATCACGCGGCCGTCGGCGAGGTGGATCTCGACGCCCTTTTCGGTCCGCACGACCTTGTCGGCGCGGGCCTGCTTGGCGACCGTGGTGCCGCGCTGCGAGAAGACCTCTTCGAGCACGGCGGCGGCGTCGGCGTCCTCGTGCGGGAGCACGCGGTCGCGGCTGGAGACGACGGTGACCTTGACGCCCATCTCGGTGTAGGCCGAGGCGAATTCGGCGCCGGTGACACCCGAACCGATGACGGCCAGGTGCTCGGGCAGCTCGCGCAGGTCGTAGAGCTGACGCCAATCGAGGATGCGCTCGCCGTCCGGTACGGCGCCGGGCAGCACGCGCGGGGTGGCGCCGGTGGAGATGAGGACGACGTCGGCGTCGAGCACCTCGGTCGAGCCGTCGTGCAAGGTGACGGCGACCTTGTGCGTGGCGAGCCCGGCCTCTTCGTCGTCGAAGCGGGCCTGGCCGATGACGACGCGGACACCCTCGCGCTGGACACGGGCGCGAATGTCGGCGGACTGCGCGAGCGCGAGGCCCTTCACGCGGCCGTGGACGGTCGGCAGGTCGACGCTGGTGTCGGCCATGTCGGTGTTGATCCCGAGCTCACGCAGGTCGTGCATGTTCGCGAGCGCGCCGGAGGAGGCGATGAACGTCTTCGACGGGACACAGTCGTAGAGCACGCAAGCGCCACCGAGACCGTCGCGTTCGACGATGGTGACGTCGGCTCCGTGCTGGGCCGCGACCAGTGCCGCTTCGTAACCGGCGGGGCCTCCGCCCATGATCACGATCTTGGTCACTGGTCTCCTCCTCGCAGCGGTGTCTGTGACTGCGTTTACCGTACGCGGGCGACCGCTGGGCGGATTGAGTGGCCGGACACGGCATGTGCGTCCAGCCGGGTGACCGGCGGGTCGCTACTCTGTCACCGTGCCGTTGTATGCCGCGTATGGATCCAATATGGAGCCCGCCCAGATGCTGGAGCGCGCTCCGCACTCGCCCATGGCCGGCACCGGCTGGCTGGAGGGCTGGAGACTGACCTTCGGCGGCGAAGACCTCGGCTGGGAAGGCGCGCTGGCGACCATCGTCGAAGACCCGGGCTCCCGGGTCTTCGTCGTGCTGTACGACGTCACGTCGCTGGACGAGCCCAACCTCGACCGCTGGGAAGGCGGCGAGCTGGGCATCCACTCCAAGATCCGGCTCCGCGTACAGACCATGGACGGCTCCGTGCTGGCGTGGCTCTACGTCCTGGACGCCTATGAGGGCGGCCTCCCGTCGGCGCGCTATCTCGGCGTTCTGGCCGACGCGGCCGAGACGGCCGGAGCGCCCGCAGACTACGTCGACGCGCTCCGCACCCGCCCCTGCCAGGGCATCTCCGGCTGATCACGCGAGTCCCGCCCCCAATCACGCGAGTTCCGCCTCCAAGCACACGAGTCCCGGCTCTGATCACGCGGGTCGCGCTGTTCGGCGCTCGAACGCACCCCGCAACTCGGCCAGCAACCGTCGTGGATCCCGCAGATCGGCCGCCGTCGCGCGGATCGTGATCCACCCGCGGGCCGCCATTCGGGCATCGCGCTCAGCGTCGTAGCCCTGCCTGCCCTCATGAGCGGCGTAGCCGTCGTACTCCAGGGCGATGCGCAGCTCGGGCCACGCGAGGTCGAGCACGTACAGCCTCCGCCCGTCGACGGTGTGGATCTCGTACTGGCCGACCGGTATCGGCAGCCCTCCCTCCACGACGATCAACCGAAGGATGCTCTCCGGCGGCGATTCGGCCTCGCCCGTGGCGAGTGCGAGCAGCATCTGTGCCCTGTGGATACCTCGCCGATCGCGACGGTCGATGATGCGATCCCGGACGTTGGTGTGCAGGATGCCCCGATGGTCCGGCGCGAGGTTGTGCAGCGCCTCTTCGAGCGCGGCGAACGCCGTTCGCTTGTCGCCGTCGCAGAGGTGGTCGGCCAGCGCGCGGTCCAACGAGAACACTGGAAGCTCGTCCAGTTCGAGCACATCGGACGGGTGAAATTCCGCCCTGTGCACCACGAGCCCCGACCTCGATTCGACCCGTCTCGAGTAGGGGACGGTCAGGTGGACCACTGTGCTCTCAGCGGCCGAAATCCCATGTAGGGCAAGAGATGTGGCGCCGGAAAGCACCGCGGGCGGGCCGACCGCGAGCAGCGCCGCCTGTGCCAGAGTCGGCAACTTGAGCAGATCCGCCGCATGGACGATCACGCCTCGCCACGGCTGAGCCAGCACACCAGCCGCCAGGCCTTTGACGACGGCTCGTCGCCCCAAGATCTTGTCCGCCTCGCCACGCGAGACGGCCCCATGACGTCCTCCCCAGTTGATCACGTCTTCGAGAATCGAAGATCGAACCGGCCTTGGGAAGGGGTGATTCGACAGCTGTGGATAACTTGTCCGAGCTGTGGATAACTCTGTGCACGGATGTTCGGACCCGATAGGGCGAACATCCGTGCACAGAGACGGAACTCGCGTGATTGAAGCCGGAACTCGCGTGATTGGAGACGTGACTCGCGTGATTGGAGGCGGAACTCAGGCCAGGGTGGCCAGGGCGGTGTGGACCAGGGTGCGGACCCCGCACAGGAGCGAACGCTCGTCGAGGGTGAAGGTCGGGCGGTGGATGTCGGCCATCGGGCCTTCACCGGGCCACACGCCGAGACGCGCGAAGGCGCCCTGGACGTGCTCCAGGTACCACCCGAAGTCCTCGCCACCGGACGACTGCTCGGTCCCCGCCACGGCGTCCTCGCCCAGCGCGGCTTCGACACCGGCCCGCATCAACGCGTGCGACTCCGGGTCGGAGACGACCGGCGGCACCCCGCGGCGGTAGTCGAGGGAGAACCCGACGCCGGTCGGCGCGAGCAGCGACTCCACCGAAGACGCGACGAGCGGCTCCAGCATCGTCCAGACCTCGTGGTCCGCCGTCCGGAGCGTGCCGCGCAGCACCCCGTCCTGCGGGACGGCGTTCGCGGCCTGCCCGGCGTGCACCGCGCCCCAGACCAGGACGGTCCCGGACCTCGGGTCGACGCGCCGCGAAAGGACCGCGGGCAGCGACGTGATCACCGTGCCGAGCGCGTGCACCAGGTCCGCGGTCAGATGCGGCCGCGAGGTGTGCCCGCCCGGCGAGGTGAGCCGCAGCTCGATGAGGTCGGCGGCCGAGGTCAGCGCGCCTTCGCGCAGACCGACCTTGCCGACCTCGAGCCGCGGGTCGCAGTGCAGCCCGTAGATCCGCTCGACGCCTTCCATCGCGCCGGCGGCGATCATGTCCAGCGCGCCGCCGGGCATGACCTCCTCGGCGGGCTGGAAGATGAGCCGCACGCGTCCCGGCAGCTCCGGCGCACCGGCCAGCGCCCGCGCCGCGCCCAGCAGGATCGCGGTGTGCGCGTCGTGCCCGCACATGTGCGCGGCGCCTTCGGTCTGGGAGGCGTACGGGAGCCCGGTGGCCTCGGTCAGCGGCAGGGCGTCCATGTCGGCGCGGAGCGCGACACAGCGGTCACCGCTGCCGATGTCGCAGACCACTCCGGTGCCCGAAGGCAGCACCCATGGCTTGAGCCCCACCGAGCGGAGCAGGGACATGACCATTTCGGTCGTGGCGAACTCGTGGCGGGAGAGCTCCGGGTGCGCGTGGATGTGCCGACGCCACGCGAGGACGTCGGTGGCGTTCGCGCGGAGCCAGTCGTCGAGCCAGAAAGGGCCGCGCCCGGCGCCCAGATCATGCACAGGTGCCATGCTGACGCCGGCCTCGGAAATCAGCGCGGTGGACGCCTCTATAGGGGCAACAACGCGACCCTCGGGGTCGCCTGGAATGTCCGGTCGTGAGTCGAGCACGGTCACGCCGCACCTCCTCCCGCAACACTGTTGCCTTCGTCTACCACCGTACGGGTGGCCGCTGAAGGCACGCTGGGTGCCGTTCGATCTGTGATACGCATTTGCGATAGATCGTGCACCATGCAGATGACAAGCCGCTCGTCGAGTGATCGAGCCGGAGATGGCCGGTAGTGGATCTGCGATGAACGGCTACGAGGAGTTCGGCCCGGGCTAAGCGGAGAGTCCTTCTACTTACGGGTAGCGGTTCAGGACTTCTTTTTCTTGGAGCGCGAGCGACGGCCGAGGATCACCAGGCCCAGCAGGATCGCCGCGGCGACGCCCGCGATGATCTTGTGTTTGGTCTCCTGGCTGTTGGCCTTGTCGGTCTCGGCGGGGTCGAGCACCGGCCCCGGCGGAGGCTGCCGCAGCGTGTCCTGCACGGTCGCTGCCTGCGCGATCGCCGGCGCGGGCGCCTGGATCTCCACAGCCTGCGCGGCGGGCGCGCAGACGATCAGCCCGGCGGCGACCAGTCCGGCCAGCCGCCCGAGACGAGACCTTGTAGGCATGACTCCCTTTCGTCGGCAGAATGCGCCTTAGATTCTGCACTCTGCCGCCTTCCCGCGTCAGCCGCCACGCGGAGGACCGGAGAACGCCTCCAGAATCCGTTGAGCGGCCAGCGTCGGAGTCAGTTCACCGTCCCGGACCGCCCGTTCGACGTCGGGAACGACCGCTCGCACGTCCGGATGCGCCGCGAGGCGCCCGAGCAGCTGTTCGCGGACCATCGACCAGGTCCACTCGACCTGCTGCCGCCGTCGCCGCCCGTCGAGTTCACCGGACGCGGTCAGCACGTCGCGGTGACGGCCGATTTCGGCCCACACCTCGTCGAGCCCGACGTCGGTGAGCGCGCTGCACGTCAGCACCGGCGGGGTCCACTCGGCGTCGCGCCCGTAGATCATCCGCAGCGCGCCGGACAGCTCACGGGCCGCGCGCTTCGCGTCGCGCTCGTGGTCGCCGTCGGCCTTGTTGACCGCGATGACGTCCGCGAGTTCGAGAACGCCCTTCTTGATGCCCTGCAACTGGTCGCCGGTGCGGGCCAGGGTCAGGAACAGGAAGCAGTCGACCATGTTCGCCACGGTCACCTCGGACTGCCCGACCCCGACCGTCTCGACCAGCACGATGTCGTACCCGGCCGCCTCCATCAGCACGATGGTCTCGCGGGTCGCGCGCGCGACACCGCCGAGCGTGCCCGAAGTGGGCGAAGGGCGGATGAACGCCTTCGGGTCCACCGCGAGCCGCGCCATCCGGGTCTTGTCGCCCAGGATCGAGCCGCCGGTCCGCGTCGACGACGGGTCGACGGCCAGCACGGCGACCTTGTGCCCGGCTTCGGTCAGGTCCGTGCCGAGCTGGTCGATGAAGGTCGACTTGCCGACACCGGGCACGCCGGTGATGCCGACCCGCTGCGCGCCACCCGCGTGCGGAAGCAGCTCGACGAGCAGTTCCTGAGCCTGCGCCCGGTGGTCTTCGCGGTTGGATTCGACGAGCGTGATCGCCCGCGAAAGCACCCCGCGGTCACCCCCGAGGACGCCCTTGGCCAGCTCGCCGACGTCGATCTTGCGCGGCAAGGTCAGGACTCCTGGGCGGTCAGCTGTCCGATGAGGTCGATCGCCGCGTCGGCGATGACCGTGCCGGGACCGAAGATCGCCGCCGCGCCGGCCGCGCGCAGCTCCTCGTAATCCTGCGGCGGGATGACGCCGCCGACCACGACGATGATGTCCTCGCGGCCCTGGTCGGCGAGCTCGGAACGCAGCGCGGGGACCAGCGAGAGGTGCCCGGCGGCCAGCGACGAAACGCCGATGACGTGCACGTCCGCCTCGATCGCCTGCCGCGCGACCTCGCCGGGGGTGGAGAACAGCGGGCCGACGTCGACGTCGAACCCGATGTCGGCGAAGCCGGTCGCGATCACCTTCTGGCCGCGGTCGTGGCCGTCCTGGCCCATCTTCGCGACCAGGATCCGGGGACGACGGCCTTCCTCCTCGGCGAACTTCTCGACCAGCTCGCGCGCCTGCTCGACGTTCTCGGCCTTGCCGACCTCCTCGCGGTACACACCGGAGATGGTACGAATCTGGCCGGAGTGCCGCCCCCAGATCTTCTCCAGCGAGTCGGAGATCTCGCCGACCGTGGCCTTCGCCCTGGCGGCGTCGATGGCCAGCGCGAGCAGGTTGCCGTCGGACTGGGCACCCGCCGTGAGCCGCCGCAGCGCGTCCTGCGTCGCGTCCTCGTCGCGCTCCTCGCGCAGCCGCCTCAGCTTCTCCAGCTGCTGCGCGCGCACGCCCGCGTTGTCGACCTTGAGCACGTCGATCTGCTCGTCGTCCGTGACCTGGTACTTGTTGACGCCGATCACCGGCTGACGGCCGGAGTCGATCCGCGCCTGCGTCCGCGCGGCGGCTTCCTCGATGCGCAGCTTCGGGATGCCGGCGTCGATCGCCTTCGCCATGCCGCCCGCCCGCTCGACCTCGCTGATGTGGCCCCACGCCTTGCGGGCGAGGTCGTAGGTCAGCTTCTCGACGAACGCGCTGCCGCCCCACGGGTCGATGACGCGCGTGGTGCCGGATTCCTGCTGGAGCAACAGCTGCGTGTTCCGCGCGATGCGGGCGGAGAAGTCCGTCGGCAGCGCGAGCGCCTCGTCGAGGGCGTTGGTGTGCAGCGATTGCGTGTGGCCCTGGGTCGCCGCCATCGCCTCGACACAGGTGCGGACGACGTTGTTGTAGACGTCCTGCGCGGTCAGCGACCAGCCCGAGGTCTGCGAGTGGGTCCGCAGCGAAAGCGACTTCTGCGACTTGGGCTCGAAGCCCTTCACCAGCTTCGCCCACAGCAGCCGGGCCGCGCGGAGTTTCGCGACCTCCATGAAGAAGTTCATCCCGATCGCCCAGAAGAAGGACAGGCGCGGCGCGAACTTGTCGACGTCGAGCCCCGCGTCGACACCGGAGCGGATGTACTCGACGCCGTCCGCGAGCGTGTACGCCAGCTCCAAATCGGCGGTCGCCCCGGCTTCCTGCATGTGGTAGCCGGAGATGGAGATCGAGTTGTACTTCGGCATGTTCCGCGAGGTGAACGAGAAGATGTCCGAAATGATCCGCATCGACGGCTGCGGCGGGTAGATGTAGGTGTTGCGGACCATGAACTCCTTGAGGATGTCGTTCTGGATGGTCCCGGCCAGCTTGTCCGGCGAGACACCCTGTTCCTCGGCCGCGACCACGTACAGCGCGAGCACCGGCAGGACGGCGCCGTTCATGGTCATCGAAACGCTCATCTTGTCCAGCGGGATGCCGTCGAAGAGCTGGCGCATGTCGTAGATGGAGTCGATCGCGACGCCCGCCATGCCGACGTCACCGGCGACGCGCGGGTGGTCGGAGTCGTAGCCGCGGTGCGTCGCGAGGTCGAAGGCGACCGAGAGGCCCTTCTGCCCGGCGGCGAGGTTGCGGCGGTAGAAGGCGTTCGACTCCTCGGCGGTGGAGAAACCCGCGTACTGGCGGATGGTCCACGGCTGGTTGACGTACATCGTCGGGTACGGGCCGCGCAGATAGGGCGCGACGCCGGGATAGGTCCCGAGGAAGTCCACTCCGGACAGATCGTCGGCGGTGTAGACCGGTTTGACGCCGATGCCCTCCGGCGTCTCCCACGCGAGCGCGTCGGGGCCCTTGCCGGTGGCGGCGTGCAGTGCTTCGGTCCACTGAGGACGGTCGGCCGGGTCCGGGCTGCCGAGGTCGACACCGGCGAAGTTCGGGATGGTCATCACTGCACTCCGAGCTCGTTCAACGTGCCGGTCAGGACTTCGAGGGCGTCGCAGCCGGTGAAGAGGTAGCCCGTGACGTCCGGGTGGTCGCCGGGATTACCGGCGAGAAGCACCGATGTGGCGCCCGCTTCCTTCAAGGCCTTCGCGACGCTGTCCGCTTCCTCCGCGTAGGAGGTGTTGCTGCCGCAGAGGCAGGCGATCGTCGTTCCGCTGGCGCGGAATTCCGCGACGATGTCCTCCGGGGCACCGGGGTTCACCGCCTCGATCCCGCCCGCCTGGAACAGGTTCGCCGCGAAACTCGCCCGCCCGGTGTGCGCCGCGACCGGGCCGAGCGTGGCGAGGAAGACGCGGGGACGGCTGGGATGCGCGTCCGCCCGGTCCCGCAGGGCCTCGAAGGCCTCGGCGTACCGGTACCGGGGCAGGCCGCCGCCAGGCACGTCTTCGACGGCGTCACGGACGACCGTTTTCTCGGTCAGGTTGGGGAATTCGCTGACGCCGGTGATCGGATCGCGACGCGTCCCGATCCGCTTCGACCGCTTTTCCCAGGTCTCGGCGAGACGTCCGGCCAGCGCGCCGGAGGCCAGTTCGGCCTCGATCCCGCCCGCCGCCTCGATCGCGGTGAACTCGCGCCACGCGGCCTGGGCCAGGTCCTCGGTGAGGTTCTCGACGTACCAAGAACCGCCCGCCGGGTCGATGACACCGGCCAGTTTGGACTCCTCCAGCAGGACGGCGTGCGTGTTGCGCGCGATCCGCGCGGAGAACGCGTCCGGCTGGCCGATCGCGGCGTCGAACGGGAGGACGGTGATCGCGTCCGCGCCGCCGACCCCGGCGCCGAAACAGGCGAGCGTGGTCCGCAGCATGTTCACCCACGGGTCGCGCTGGGTCAGCATCGCGGGCGAGGTGACCGCGTGCTGCCGCATGCCCGCCCCCTTCCCGCCGGAGACCTCGGTGACGCGGGCCCACAGGCGGCGCGCGGCGCGGAACTTGGCGATCGTGAGGAACTGGTCGGCCGTGGCGGCGAGTCGGAACTCGAGCTGCGCGGCCGCGGTGTCGACGTCGAGCCCCGCTTCGGTGAGCGCCCGCAGGTACGCGACGCCCGCCGCGATGGCCGCGCCGAGCTCCTGCGCGTCCGAGCCGCCGGCCTCGTGGAACGGCAGGCCGTCGGCGACGATCGTCCGCACCTTCGGGTGACTCTTCGCGACCCGTGCCGCCAGCCGCGCGGCGGGCGCGAGGGGATGCGCCGTGCCGGTGCGCGCGGTCAGTCCGATCGGGTCGGCGCCGAGGGTCGCGGTGACCGCGCTCGCCGGGATCTCGCGTTCGGCGAAGAGGGTGAACAACTCGTTCGCGGCGGCTTCGTAGTCCTCGCCCGCGTCGAGGGTGACGGGCGCCAGGTCGACGTAGACCTCGTTCAGCGCGTCGCCCAGCTCGGCGACGGGGACCCCGGTCGCGCCGGCGCGCAGCCAGATCGAGCTGACGCCGCCTTCGAGGTCGGCGAGGATCGCGGTGTTGGTGACCTTGGCGTCGCGGCGGGCGTACCGGGCGCGGATGTCCCAGCCCGTCGTCACCGAGCCCTCGGGCCGGGCGCTTCTCACGAACGGCGGAAGACCGGGGAAGCCGGTTCCCTCGACGGTGTCTTCGGCGGTGTAGAGCGGCTGGATCTCCAGGCCGTCGTAAGTCCGCGTGACCAGCTTGCTTTCGGGCAGGCCTTCGAAGTCCTCCCCGATCGCGCCGCTCTTGCGCAGCACTCCGGCGACGAGCTCCCGCCACTGCTCCCGGCTCGCTTCCGGGAACTCGGCCGCGAGCTTCAGCTCGTCAGGCGCGTCGGGGGTCGGCACTGACTCCGTCTCGGCCACTTCCGTCATAACCAACGATGCTAACGGCCCGCAACTGCCCCTACCTGTGACGCTAGTCGCGCCGGAAGGGTGACGGCGCATAGGGCCGCCACGGGGGCATACGACACAATTGGGCCGTGCCGTCCGACACCACCGAGTCCCCCGAGAGCCCCGGCGAAGAGAAGCGTGTCGTCGCCGGGCGATATCGGTTGCGCTCGGTGATCGGCTCGGGATCGATGGGCACGGTCTGGTCGGCCTACGACGAGTTCCTGCACCGACCGGTCGCGGTCAAAGAGGTACGGATGCCGCCCGGCGTCCCGACCTCGCAGGCCGACGAACTGCGCGAACGCACCCTGCGCGAAGCCCGGGCGATCGCCGTCCTGAGTCACCCGAACGTGATCATCCTGCACGACGTCGCGCGCGAGAACGACGAACCCTTCGTCGTCATGGAGCTGCTGCCGTCGCGCAGCCTCGCGCACATCCTGCGCGACCACGGGCCGCTGACGGTCGAACAGGCGGCGGCCGTCGGCATCGCGGTGGCGTCCGCGCTCGAAGCCGCGCACGCCGCCGGGATCACCCACCGTGACGTCAAACCGGGGAACGTCCTGGTCGCCGGGGACGGCCGGATCAAGCTCACCGACTTCGGCATCGCGCGCAACGTCTCCGAAGCCACCATGACCCGCACCGGGATGATGCTGGGCTCCCCCGCCTACATCGCGCCCGAGGTCGCCTCGGGCGGCGCGGTCGTGCCGGCCGCCGACCTGTGGGGACTCGGCGCGACGCTGTTCGCCGCCATCGAAGGCTCACCGCCCTACGACGCCGACGGCGACCCGCTCGAAACCGTCGGCAAGGTCGTCAACGGGAAGGTGCCGAAGCCCGGCCCCGGCCCGCTGGCCGACGTCATCGGCGCGCTCATGAAGAAGGAGCCGTCGAAGCGGATCGCGCTGCGCGAAGTGCGGCGCCGCCTGTATCCGTTGCAGGCCAAGACGCTGATCGACCTCTTCCCCGCCGAGCTGTTCCACACGCCGGACGGCAAGAAGACCACCGCGCATCTCGACGCGACCGACACCCAGGTGATCAAGCCGGTCGCGCCGGAGAAGCCGGGCGAGGGCACGAGTTCCGAACTCGCCGCCGACCCCGGACCGCTGCCGTTCCTGAACCAGCCCGCCGCGGCACCCGCACCGCCGGCCGAACTCCCGCCGATGCCGACCGTCGTCCCGCTGCCGCCCCGCCCGCCGGGCCGGTCCGCGGCGGGCACCGTACTGCTGGCTTTCGCGTCGGTGATCGTCTTCCTGCTGGCGGCGGGAGGCGGGTTCGTGCTGGCCAGGACGGTCGGCGGGCAGGATCTGCGGCCGCCGGAAGAACTGCGGCAGGGCGACACGATCGTCACGCAGGCGCCGCCGAAACTGATCACGCAGCAGGGTGACGCCAGTACGGTGAACGGCCTCAAGGGCGGCCGGTTCACCATCGGCGTGCCGGAGGGCTGGCAGAAGTTCACCGCGCCGCACATCACCCAGGGTGTACCGAGCACCGTGGTCCAGTACGTCTCGCCCGACGGCCGCCAGGTCATCCGGATCGAGCGGCTGAGCGGTTTTCTGGCCGAGCGCCCGCCGCCCGCCTACTTCAGCTGGCTGAAGACGCAGCACCCGGACATCGACCCGATCGGCGAGCCGTCCACCGTGCCCGGCCGGGGCGACAGCAGCATGCGCTACACCTACCGGACGACCGAGCGCGGCGCCGCGACCAGGGACGCCACGAACGACACCGCGCGGCGTACGACGTTCATGGACCTGTTCAGCGGGGGCTCGGATCTGTGGATCTTTTCGGTGACCTCGCCGATCGAGCAGGAGACCTCGGCGAAGACAGCGGTCTTCGAACCCGTCGCGCTGTCGCTCATCGTCGACGGCTAGCCGCGCTTGGTCGCGGTTCCGATCCGTGAAGGCCTCCTCGCCTACTCTGAAGGTAAGGAAGGAGGCCTTCACTACCTTCGTGATCACCACGTTTCGTCCCAGCGCACCGACAGCCACAGTGGCCGGAGGCTTCCCGTCGCCCCTCCAGCCGGCATGTTGTGAAAGCCACTTTCGCAACGTTGAAGGTTGCGAAAGTGGCTTTCACAACATGCGGCAAGGCGTCGGCACGACCACCGCACCACGTCGCGCTGTCGCTCATCGTCGACGGCTAGCCGGGCGGAGCCTGCCGCGGCTGAAGGGGACTTTCCCCGCGTCCGACGTGGGGAAAGCGCCCTTCACCGCATGAGATGAGGGGAAAGTCCCCTTCAGCCCCCGTCGACGGCCTGCCGCGCGAAGTACGCCTTCGACGCGCGCTGCTGCGCCAGCCTGCGAAGCACCGAGAGCAGCCTGTCCCCGAGGACGGTCTCGACGACGGCGACCTCGATGATCCGCTCCAGTGACTCGATCCCGGCGATGCCTTCGAGGTCCAGGTCGGCGGTCCGGTCGGCGATCTCCGCGTAGTCGTCGAGTTTGTCGAGGTACCAGCCGTGCCCGACCTCCCGGATCGCGCACAGGACGCCGACGAGGGCCTGGATGACCAGGTCGTCGTCCTCCTTGCAGGGCCAGTCGCGCCGCTCGGCGAGGTCGCGGACCGTGGCGAGCGCCCATTCCCGGCTTTCCTCGTCGACGGCCTGACGCGTGCTCGTGATGCCCTGCTGGGCGATGCCGAGGATGCGGTGCGGGCTTTCCTTCCCGGCGTCGACCGCGGCGAGCACCTCGCCGACCGTCGCGAGCGAGAGGCCGCCGACGTCCATCAGCGCCCTGATCAGCTTGATCCGCTGGACATGCCCCTCGTCGTACTTCGCCTGGTTGGGACTGGTCCGCTCACCCGCCGGGAGCAGCCCTTCCCGCAGGTAGTACTTGATCGTGGCGACCGGGACCCCGGCTTTTTCACTCAGCTCCGCCATCCGCACGTGTGAGCTCTCCGATCTCGGGGACGGTTCCAGGGTCTTCCCTGAAGACTTCTCAGGATGGATAGTTTAGCTTCCCATAACGGAGAGCTTGACTATCCATTCTGGGAGGGACCATGACCATCTTGACCGATCTCCGTGACAGAACCCGCACCTGGCACCGTGGTTCGTATCGCTGCGGCCAGGCCTTCGCCGTGATCACCGCGCTGTGCGTCCTGGCCATGCTGATCGACCAGCGGACACTGGAAGGCGCGCCGATCTGGGCGAAACCGTTCAAATTCGCCGTCTCCGGCTCGCTGTACTTCTTCAGCTGGAGCTGGCTCGTCACGCTGCTGCCGAAGTTCCGGCGCACGGCGAGCGTGCTGACGAACGTGCTCGTCGTGATCTTCTCGGCCGAGTACGTGCTGATGGTGTTCCAGGCCGCCCGCGTCCGCGCGAGCCACTTCAACAACGCGACCCCGCTGGACAACACGATCTTCCAGACCATGGGCGGGATGGTCGCCGCGCTGTGGATGGTCAACCTCGTCCTGACGGTCGCCGTCATGTTCACCCGGCTCCCCGACCGCGCGACGCGATGGGCGGCCAGGATCGGCGCGATCCTCGGCACGATCGGGATCTCGCTGGCGACGCTGATGACCGGCCCCACCCCGGAACAGCAGGCCATGCTCGAGAAGACCGGCCAGTCCGCGATGATCGGCGCGCACACCGTCGGCCTCCCCGACGGCGGCCCCGGCCTGCCGATCCTCGGCTGGAGCACGGTCGGCGGCGACCTGCGGATCCCGCATTTCCTCGGTCTGCACGGACTCCAGGCGCTGCCGCTGCTCGCGCTCGCCCTCGGCGTCCTGGCCGCGCGCTACCCGCGGCTGCGCGACGACGTCGTCCGGCTGCGCCTGGTCGTGATCGCCGGTGTCGGGTACGCGGGTCTTCTCGCGCTGCTGACCTGGCAGGCGCTGCGCGGCCAGTCCATCGTCGCCCCCGACGGCCAGACGCTGACCGCCTTCGCCCTGCTCATCGCGGGCGTCGCCTTTAGCGGGCTAATCGCGATCCGGCGGCCGGCGAAGGACCGGGAGCTGGAGGTTTCCGTCCGATGAGCGTCGAGACCCTGTTCACCTGGACCTTCCCGCTGACGACGCCGTTCTGGCTGCTGATGATCTTCCTGCCGGGCTGGTCGTGGACCCGCCGGATCATGTTCTCGCCCTGGGTACCGCTCCTGCCGCTGATCCCGTACTTCGTGCTCGCCGTCGCGCACCTCGGCGAGCTCTGGACGGCGGTCAGCAGGCCGGACCTGGACGTGCTCAGCGCGTTCACCGGCACGCCGTACGGGGCGGCCACGATCTGGGCGCACCTGATCGCCTTCGACCTGTTCATCGCGCGGTGGATGTACCTCGAATCCCGCGAGCACCGGATCCATCCGCTGGTGACGGGCCCGATCCTGGCGCTCACGATCTTCCTGTCCCCGTTCGGGCTGGTGGCGTTCCTGCTCGTGCGAACCGTCCGGATACGCTCGTCGCATGAGTGAGAACGAGGTCGCGGCGGCCGCCGCCATCGCCGAGCGCACCGGCGTCGAGAAGCACGACATCGCCGTCGTGCTCGGTTCGGGCTGGCGCCCGGCGGCGGACGTCATCGGGGAGCCCGAGGCGGAGATCCCGCTGGGCGAACTGCCCGGATTCGTCGCGCCGGGCGCGGTCGGGCACGGGGGAACCGCCCGGTCGGTCCGCGTCGGCGAGAAGCGCGCGCTGATCATGCTGGGCCGCACGCACTTCTACGAGGGCAAGGGCATCGACCCGGTCGTGCACAACGTGCGCACCGCCGCGGCCGCCGGCGCCAAGACGGTGCTGCTGACCAACGCGGCCGGTGGCCTGCGCGAGGGCTTCCGCGTCGGGCAGCCGGTGCTGATCTCGGACCACCTGAACCTGACCGCGCGCTCGCCGATCGTCGGCGCGAACTTCGTCGACCTGACGGACCTCTACTCGAAGCGGCTGCGCGACCTCGCGCGCGAGATCGACCCTTCGCTGGAAGAGGGTGTCTACGCGGGACTCACCGGGCCGCATTTCGAGACCCCGGCGGAGATCCACATGCTGCGGACGCTCGGCGCCGACCTCGTCGGCATGTCGACAGTGCTGGAGGCCATCGCCGCACGCGCCGCCGGGGTCGAGGTGTTCGGGCTTTCGCTGGTGACCAACCTGGCGGCCGGGATGACCGGGGAACCGCTGAACCACGAAGAGGTCCTGGAAGCTGGACGGCAGTCCGCCACCCGCATGGGCACTCTCCTCAAGGAACTCGTCACCCGCGCCTGAGAAGTGTCATGAAAGGGTCTTTCAGGACGAAAAACGTCCTGAAAGACCCTTTCATGACATCCAGGGAGACTCAGCCCGCGAACTCGGGAAGCCGCTGAGCGACCTCCGCCGGCGACGGCATCGCCGCGACCTCGTCGGCGAGTTTCCGTGCCGCGCCGAGGACAGCGTCGTCGGCGAGCAGCTTGCGCGCCTGCTCGTGAATCGCGTCCTTCGTGGCGTCGGCCCCGATCAGCTGCGCGCCCACTCCGGCCGCGACGACGGCCTCGGCGTTCGTGAACTGATCCGCCCCCTGCGGAAGCACCAGCTGCGGCAGCCCGGTGCCGAACGCGCCCAGCGTCGTCCCGCTGCCACCGTGGTGGACCACGAGGTCCGCGTGCGGCAGGAGGTCGGCCTGCGGCACCCACGACTCGACACGGACATTGCCGGGGACGTCGCCCAGTCCCGCCGGATCCACCGTCGGACCGGCCGCGACGATGACGTCCGCGTCGATCCCCGCCAGGCCTCCGATGGCCCGCTTGAGCACGCCTTCGTCACCGAAAGCGGTGCCGAGGGTGAGGTAGATCAGTGGACGGCTCTTGTCCCGTCCGGCCACGCCCGCCGGGAGATCCCCGGGCTCGGCCCAGCTGACCGGCCGCAACGGAATCCGGTTCGCGCCGGCCAGGAAGTCCGGCGCCTGCACCGATTCCGGGCAGATGTCGACGACCGGGTCGCCGAACGAAGGCAGCTCCACGCCTTCGAAACCGACCTCCCCGGCGAATTCCGCGAGGCGGCCGTTGATGACGTCGATGACCTCGCCCGGCGAGAACCGGCCGAAACCGTGCCCGATCGCGGGGATACCGGCGAGACGGGCGGCGATGGCGCCACCGGCGTTGCCGCTTTCGTACACGACGAGATCCGGCCGATGCCGCTCGAGCAACGGCTCGAGATCGGCGACGAACCGCCGCGGCAGGACATTTCCGAACACTTCCCCGATAACGGGATAAAACGATTCGGGCGGGCCGTCCGTGGCCCGCGGCTCGGCATCGGGGCCGAAGAACGAAACGAACGCCGCGTGCATGCCGAATCCGGCGCTTTCCGCGACGAGACCGGCCTTTTCGACGACCGGCAGCATCTCGTCACCGGTGGCGAACAGGACGTCGTGCCCGGCGTCGCGGGCGGCGACGGCGAGCGGTAGTAGGGGATAGAGATGACCATGACTCACCAGAGAAGTGAAGATCAATCGCACCCTCTCCAACGTACCCGTAGGCTGACTCGGTGACGACTTCCTTGACCCCGGAGCTGCGGGACCGGACGTTCCGCTGGATCGCCGACGACCCGGACGACGATTCCCGCGTCGAGCTGCAGAACATCCTCGCCCGCGCGATGGGCGGCGAAGCCGGTGCGGCGGACGAACTCGCGGACCGGATGGCGGGCCCGCTCGAATTCGGCACCGCCGGGCTGCGCGGACCGGTACGCGCGGGACCCAACGGGATGAACGTCGCGGTCGTGACCCGCACGACGGCCGGCGTCGCGGACTGGCTGACCGCACAAGGACACCCGGGCGGGGTCGTGGTGGTCGGCCGCGACGCGCGGCACGGTTCGGAGGCCTTCGCCAAGGCCGCCGCCGAGGTGCTGACGGCCGCCGGTTTCGCGGTGAAGGTGCTGCCGGGACCGTTGCCCACGCCGGTGCTCGCGTTCACCGTGCTGGAGCTCGGCGCTGTCGCGGGCATCCAGATCACCGCGTCGCACAATCCCCCCGCCGACAACGGTTACAAGCTTTACGACGCGACAGGCGGCCAGATCGTCCCGCCGTCGGACGGCCTGATCGAGCGCGCCATCGAGGCCGCTCCCCCGGCGATCAGCGTGCCGCGCGAGCCGGGCGCCGAGGTGCTGGGCGACGAGCTCCGGGACGCTTACCTCGCCAAGGTCGCACTTCTTCCGCGCGGCCCGGAACGCGGGGTCAAGGTCGCCGCGACGGCGTTGCACGGCGTCGGCGCGGAGACCCTGAGCGCCGCGTTCGAACGCGCCGGATTCACCGAGCCGAGCCTGGTCGCCGAGCAGTCCACACCGGATCCCGACTTCCCGACGGTCGCCTTCCCGAACCCGGAGGAACCGGGCGCGACGGACCTGTTGCTGGCCTTGGCGTCCGAGGTGGACGCCGATCTGGCGATCGCGCTCGACCCCGACGCCGACCGGTGTGCCCTGGGTGTCCGCGAGCGGGACGGTTCGTGGCGGATGCTGCGGGGCGACGAGACCGGCGTCCTGCTCGGCTGGCATGTTCTGTCCACTGTGGATAGTTCTGATCCGCTGGTGGCCACGACGATCGTGTCGTCGTCGATGCTCGGCGAGGTCGCGAAGGAATTCGGGGCTCGCTACGCGGAGACGCTGACCGGGTTCAAATGGCTGGTCCGCGCGGGCGAAGGGCTCGTGTTCGCCTACGAGGAGGCGCTCGGCCTCTGCGTGAACCCCGGTTTCGTGCGCGACAAGGACGGCATCTCGGCCGCCGTGCTCGCCGCGGGCCTGTCCGCTTCCCTGCGCGCGGCCGGCCGCGGTCCGCTGGACGTCCTCGACGAACTGGCCGTGAAGCACGGCGTGCACGTGACGGATCAGGTCTCGCTGCGGGTCACCGATCTGTCGGTGCGGGAGAAGCTGATGGCCGGCCTGCGCGCCGCGCCGCCGGCGTCGCTGGGTGGCACCGACGTCACCATGGAAGACCTCCTGCCCGACGCCGACGTCCTGCGCCTGACCGGTGAAGGCCTGCGTGTCGTCATCAGGCCTTCCGGGACCGAGCCGAAGCTGAAGGCGTACCTCCAGGTGAAAGAGCCGGTCTCCGGCGAACTCGCCGAGGCCCGCACCGCCGCGGACGCCCGGCTGGCCGCGCTGCGGGCCGACGTCGAGTCCCGTCTGGCCTGACGATGCCCAAGCTGCTGATCGTCCACCACACGCCGTCGCCCTCGACGCAGGCGATGTTCGAAGCCGTGCTCTCCGGCGCGAACCATCCCGATATCGAGGGCGTCGACGTCGTGCGGCGTCCGGCGCTGGGCGCGACCGTGCCCGACGTCCTCGACGCGGACGGGTATCTGCTCGGCACACCGGCGAATCTCGGCTACATGTCCGGCGCGCTGAAGCATTTCTTCGACACCGTCTACTACCCGTGCCTGGACGCCACGCGGGGCCGGCCGTTCGGGTTCTTCGTGCACGGCAACAACGACACCGCGGGCACGGTGCGCGGCATCGAGAGCATCACCACGGGTCTCGGCTGGGAAAGCGCGACTTCTCCGGTGCTCGTCACCGGAGAACCGGGCAAAGCGGATTTGGAAGCCTGTTTCGAATTGGGCGGCACTCTGGCCGCCACCCTCATGCCCTGACCCTCCACGCGTTTCGTCCTCTGGATGCGGTAGTTCGCGATACCGACTACCGCATCCAGAGGACGAAGTGCGCTGAAAAAGTAAGGGGCCTGTCACCGGAAGCCCTGGGGGTCGACCTCCGGCAACAGGCCTAGGCCAAGGGTTCGCCGTGATGGCGATCAACCTTGGCTGCCCAAGCGTACTACATCCGGCACGATCTTGTGCACCCGCCCGGAAAAACGCCCCTCACTCCGTTGTCCGTGCACCCCCAGGGCACGGATTCCGGAGTGAGAGGCCGGAACACGGTGCGAAACCGCTTGACAACTGTAAACCACTGCATACATACGCTGTCAACAGCTGCGGACAGGCCGAATCGCGTTACACTCCGACTACGGAACGGGGCTATGGAACCGATGGGGGGATCATGTCGCCGGAGAGCACCTTCGCGCGGAAACTGACCGCGCTGATCGACTCGGCGCGCGCGGACGAAGGCGCGCCGCACAGCTATCGCGAGCTGTCCGCGGCGATCGATCGCGCCGGCGGGCCCGCCATGTCGCCCGCGTACCTCCAGCAACTCGCCACGGGCAAGCGGGTAAACCCGAAGATCCACTACGTCGAGGCGCTCGCCAGGCTGTTCGGGGTCCCGATCACCTACTTCTTCGAAGACCAGGAAGCACAGCCCGTCGGAGAGGCGAAGCTCATGGCCATGCGCGCGCAGGAGCTCTCCCCGCAAGGCCGTCGCCAGGTCATGGACCTGCTGGAACTCGTCGAGCGGTACGAACGCGCCGAGCGCGAGCAGCCGGGCGAGCGCCGATGAAGGAACGAGAGCTCCGCAAGCGCTGTCGCAAGATGCTGCACAACCTCGACATCGAGCCGCCGCTCGACGTCGGCGTGCTCTGCGAGCGGCTCGGCGAGCAACGCGGCAGGCCGATCCGGCTGATGCCGTATCCGCTGGAGGTCCCGGGCCCGTTCGGCTGCTGGATCGCCACCGGTTCGGCGGACTACATCTTCTTCCAGCAGGAGACCACGAAGTCCCATCAGGACCACATCATCCTGCACGAACTCGGGCACATGCTCGCCGATCACCATCCCGGCGGAGACGCCGAACCCGCCGATTTCCTGCGCGGTCCCGCCCCCGGTCTCGACGGCGACGCCGTACATCGCGCTTTACGCCGCACCTCCTACGATGAGGCGCACGAATGGGAAGCCGAGACCGTGGCGACCATCATCCTCGAATGGGCATCGGTCTTGAACTACACGATTCCCCGTCGCGCCGACGACGATGACGTCCGCCGCGTCCAAGGCGCGCTGGGCGACCATCAAGGGTGGCTGTGAACTCGCTGTTCTCCCCTCTCAACGTCGTGGCGATGGTGCTGTTCGCGACAGCGCTCGCCTGGCGGATCTACCAGACCTACCGGGCGCCGAGGGTCCTGTCGAACTGGGCGATCACCATCACGATCGTCTGCGTCGCCGGTTCGTTCCTCGCCCAGCAGAAGGTCATCTCCGGCTGGCTAGACGGGCTGACCGGCAGAGGCACCGGACGCCTGGTCAACAACGTCCTGCTCGCCGTCGGCGTCTGCGCGCTGCTGATCGTCTTCCTCGGTTCCGCGCTGGGCCCGCGCCGTCCGGGACGGGTCCTGTTCGAACTGCTCCCGCTGTCCGGCGCGATCGCGCTGATGCTGGTCGCGATGGCCGTCACCCCACCGGAGGCACGCGGGCTCGCGCTGAGCCCGAAACTCGTGCACGAGCCCGGCGTGGCGCTGTTCTACCTCGGCGCCGGGCTGTACCTGATCTACGGACTGTCCGCCTGCGCCTGGTGGATCTTCCGGTACATCCGCACCGCGGACCGTCATCTGCGGACCGGGCTGAAACTCAGCGCCGCCGGGCTGATCGCCCTGTCCGTGGGCAGTGTCTTCCGCGCACTCTACATCGTGATCGCGTGGGCGTTCGGGCCGTCGATCCCGTTCCTGCTCACCATCGCCGTCCCGTTGGTACTCCTCGGGATCGTGCTCTTCCTCGCCGGGATCACCTATCCCGGCGCCCGCGCGCGGTTCGCCGCGCTGCGCCGCCGTCGCCAGCATCGGCTGCACCACGAACGGCTCACCCCGCTGTGGACAGCGCTGGCCGAGATCTATCCGAACATCGTGCTGCGGACCACGCCGCAGGGGATGTGGGAACGGTGGCGTCCGCGCACGGTCCACCGCCGGTACTACCGCCGCGTGATCGAGATCCGGGACGGACTCGTGCAGCTGAGCCCTTACCTGGAAACCGATCTCACCGCCCTCGCCACCGACGATCCGCGCGCGGCGGCGGAGGCGCTGAAGACGGCGATCGCCCGGCAGGCCGCGGGCGAGGAGACCGACGGGCGGGCGAAACTCGTGCTCCCGGGCGGCGCCTCGGACATCGAATCCGACGTGCGGCCACTGCTCGCGCTCTCGGCCGCCGTCTCCCGGAACGAGGCATGACCGTGCAGCTTCTCCTGACAGCGGACCGGATCCTGCCGCGGCCGAGCACTCCTGTCGAAAACGGCGCCGTCCTCGTGGCGGGCGACCGGATCCTCGCGGCCGGCCCTCGCGCCGAGGTCGTCGCACAGGCGTCGCCGGACGCGGAAAGGCTCGACTTCCCGGGCGCGACGCTGCTGCCCGGCCTGTTCAACGCCCACGTGCACCTGGCTTTCGACGCCACCCGCGAGATGCTGCCGAACTTCCTGGCGAGCGGGGACGACGCCCTGCGCGCGGGCGCCGAGGACCGCTTGGGGCAGTTGCTGCGCAGCGGGGTCACGACCGTGCGGGACCTCGGCGATCGCGACGCCTTGGGCGCGCGCGTCCGAGCCGGACTCGAAGCCGAAGGCACGGCCGCCCCGCGTCTGCTGACCGCGGGAGCCCCCTTGACTGTCCTCAATGGACACTGCCATTTCTTCGGCGGCGAGGTCGGTGACGACGCCTCCGTACGCGCGATGATCGACGCCAACGCCGCCGCGGGCGCCGACGTGATCAAGGTGATGGCCAGCGGCGGGCAGATCACCGAAGGCGGCGCGGACATGTGGGAGTCCCAGTTCGACGTCCGGGCCCTGCGCCTGATCGTCGAGCACGCGGCGACCCACGGGCTTCCGGTCGCGGCGCACGCCCACGGCGCGGACGCGATCGAGGCGTCGGTCGAAGCGGGCGTCGCCACGATCGAGCACTGCACCTGGATGACCGGCCCGCAGCGCCAGGACAGGCGCGAAGGCGTCGCCAAACGCATGGCGGCCGAGGGCATCGCGGCGTGTTCGACCAGCAGCCGCAACTGGCGGACGCTGGCCGAGCGCATGGGCGAAGAACTCGCGAAGACCGTCTACGGCAGGCTTTCCTGGCTGGAGGAGCTGGGCGTCCCGCTGCTGGCGGGGACGGACGCCGGGCTGCCCGGCTCGGTCTTCGACGATCCCGTGGGCGCCCTCGAACTCTACGAATGGCTCGGTTTCGGCAGGCGGCGGATCCTCGAGATCGCGACCGAGGACAGCGCCGCCGGGCTCGGCCTCGGCGACGTCACCGGACGGCTCGCCCCCGGTCTGAGCGCCGACGTCCTGGTGGTCGACGGCGACCCGCTCGCCGACCTTTCCGCCCTCCGGAACCTCCGCCTGGTGCTCGCGCGCGGGCGGGCCTTCGGGTTGGAACCGCAGGCGTCTTACTGACCTGCTTCGGACGACACGCGTGACTGGATGGACGACACACGTGATCCGATGGACGACACGCGTGTCCAGATGGACGCCGCGCGGCGGGCCCCAGCCTCACTTGTGTCGTCCGTC
The DNA here is from genome assembly GCF_002234405.1 of Amycolatopsis thailandensis. GTDB lineage: Bacteria > Actinomycetota > Actinomycetes > Mycobacteriales > Pseudonocardiaceae > Amycolatopsis > Amycolatopsis thailandensis. Next base: position 106,064 of record NZ_NMQT01000060.1, read on the forward strand.
CGATCACACGTGTCGTCCATCGGATCACACGTGTCGTCCATCGGATCACGTGGAGGGCGGACCAGGCCGGACGCCAACTTTGGTGACAGCGTTTTAAAACAGTGTTATCGTTGCCTTCCTCCACCACCACGAAGGGATCGACCATGGAAGGCCCGATCAGGCTGTTCACCGTCATCGCGCTCGTTTCGCTGCCGACGGTGATGTACGGCGGCTACGCGCTGATGGGTGTCCTGCGCGACAGGAAACTGACCGAACACCAGCGCGGGATGTTCCGCGCCGGGCACGCCCACGCCGGCGTCCTGCTGGTCCTGGCGCTGGTCGCGCTCCAGATCCTCGGGCAGACCGGGCTGCCGGACGCCGTGCTGTGGATCGTCTGCTTCCTGCTGCTATTCGGCGTGCTCGCCCAGTCCGGCGGCTTCTTCCTGCACCTGGCGCCGGGCAAAGGCAAGCTCGGCGGACGCGTCACCGGCGCCGGGGCCGTCCTGCTCGGGGCCGCGATCCTGACCACCGCGTACGGCGTGGCCTTCCCCTGACAAAAGCCCTGGCGGCCGCTCGTTAAGCTTGCTGACGTGCCTGAATACCTGCCGACAGCCCCCGCCAAGGGGACCCGCGACTTCCTGCCCGCCGAGATGTCCGTCCGGACGCAGGTGTTCGGCCATCTCTACGACGTGCTCGAACTGCGGGGTTTCCTCCGCTACGACGGGCCGATCCTCGAACCCGCCGAGATCTACGAGCGGAAGTCCGGGCAGGAGATCGCGGATCAGCAGTTGTACACGCTGACCACCAAGGGCGGCGAGCGGCTGGCGCTGCGCCCGGAGATGACACCGTCGGTCGCCAGGATGATCGCGGGCAACGCCAAGTCGCTGCAGTTCCCGGTGCGCTGGTACAGCCACCCGAACTGCCACCGCTACGAGCGGCCGCAGCGCGGGCGGGTCCGGGAGCACTGGCAGATCAACGCGGACATCTTCGGTTCGGACAGCGCGAACTGCGAGATCGAGATCTTCGAGCTCATCCACGACATGATGGAGGCGCTCGGCGCGACCCCGGACATGTTCCAGGTGCGGGCGAACGACCGGAACCTGCTCTCCTCGGCGCTCACCGACATCGTCGGCGTGACCGCGGAGCAGTTGCCGCAGGTGTTCACCCTGGTGGACCGCTGGGAGAAGTCGGACCGCGCGAAGCTGAGCGACACCGCGACCGAGATCGGCCTGACCGAGAAGCAGTTCGAGAAGCTGGCCGAGATCCTTTCGTCCGGCGCCGCGCTGCTCGACGAGCTGCCCGAACAGGTCAAGGAGAACTCGAACCTGGTGAAGGTGCTGAACAGCGGCGCCGCGAACCTGATCAAGTTCGACCCGATGATCGTGCGCGGGCTCGCGTACTACACATCGACCGTGTTCGAGGTCTTCGACACCTCGCCGGAGAACCGCCGGGCCCTCTTCGGCGGCGGCCGGTACAGCGACCTGGCTTCACTGTTCACGTCGCAGCAGATCCCCGGGATCGGCTTCGGCATGGGCGACGTCACGCTGATCGACTTCCTCGACACCCACGGCCTGACGCCACAACCGCGCAGCGAGACCGACGTCGTGGTGATCCCGGTGGTCGAGGAGCTCACCGACGCCGCGCGTGAGGTCGCGGGGCGGCTCCGCAAGGCCGGGCTGCGCACGTCCACGCCCGTCGAACTCCGCAAGCTGGGCAAGGAACTCACCCGGGCCGACAAGGCCGGGGCGCGGGCCGTGGTCATCGTCGGCCAAGAGGACTGGGACGCCGGAAACGTGACGGTCCGCGGTCTCGCGACGCGCGAGCAGCAGACCGTCGCCGTCGATGGCGTCGTTTCGGCGGTCAATTCCCTTCTCTGACAACGAAAACCGGCGCCATGATCAGGGCGCCGGTTTTCGTTTCAGCGCGACAGCGTCTTCATGGACGCTTCGGGGTACCGCTCCCCCGCGACCGCGTCGGCCGGGACAGCCGCCTCGATCGCGGCCACGTCCTCGGCGGTCAGCTTCAGACCGACGGCCGCGACGTTCTCTTCGAGGTACTTGCGCCGCTTGGTGCCCGGGATCGGCACGACGTCGTCACCCTGAGCCTGCACCCAGGCCAGCGCGAGCTGCCCGGCGGTGACGCCCTTCCTCTCGGCCAGCGCGCGCAGCGCCTCGACGATCGCCAGGTTCCGCTCCAGGTTGCCGTCGGCGAACCGCGGCTGGAGCGTCTGCCGGAAGTCACCCTTCTCGAAGTCCTCTTTGGACTTGAAGCGGCCGGTGAGGAAACCGCGGCCCAGCGGGGAATACGGCACCAAGCCGATGCCGAGCTCCCGGCAGGCCGGGACGACCTCGTTCTCGATGTCGCGCGACCACAGCGACCATTCCGTCTGCACCGCCGTCACCGGATGCACGGCGTGCGCCCGCCGGATCGTCTCCGGACCGGCCTCGGACAACCCGATGTGCCGGATCTTCCCCTGTTCGACCAGCGAGGACAACGCGCCCGCGGTCTCCTCGATCGGCACGTCCGGGTCGACCCGGTGCTGGTAGTAGAGGTCGATGTGATCGACGTTCAGCCGACGCAGCGACGCCTCGACCTGTTGCCGCACATAGAATTCGTCGCCGCGGATCCCGCGCTTGGTCGGTTCGGCCTCGTCGCGCACGATGCCGAACTTGGTCGCCAGCACGACCTTGTCCCGCTTTCCGGCCAGCGCGCGGCCGACCAGTTCCTCGTTGCGGCCGAAGCCGTACATGTCGGCGGTGTCGATCAGGGTCACGCCCAGGTCGATCGCGCGGTGGATCGTCGCGATCGATTCGGTGTCGTCGCCTTGGCCGTAGAACTCGCTCATGCCCATGCAGCCGAGCCCCTGCGCGCCGACTTCCAGTGTGCCGAGCCCGCGGGTGGGCAGGGTTGAACCCGTCATGATTTCTCGCAATTCTCTGGTGTTTTACTTGCCGGCCGCGCGGGCGAGCCGCTCCGGGTACCGTTCACCGGCGATCGCCTCGACGGGCGCGGCCTTTTCGATGGCCTCGATGTCCACTTCGGACAGTTCCAGCTCCGCGGCGGCGGCGTTCTCTTCGAGGTACTTGCGCCGCTTGGTGCCCGGGATCGGCACGACGTCGTCGCCCTGCGCTTGGACCCACGCCAGCGCGAGCTGCCCCGCGGTGACGCCCTTCCGCTCGGCCAGCGCGCGCAGCGCCTCGACGATGGCCATGTTGCGCTCGAAGTTGCCCTCGGCGAACCGGGGCAGCCCGCGGCGCATGTCGTCCGCCGGAAGGTCCTTCACCGAGGTCACGCTGCCGGTGAGGAAACCGCGGCCGAGCGGTGAGAAGGGCACGACACCGATGCCCAGCTCGCGGGTGGTCGAGCGGATTTCGCCTTCGATGCCGCGCGTCCACAGCGACCATTCGCTCTGCAGCGCCGTCACCGGGTGCACGGCGTGCGCGCGACGGATCGTCTCGGCGCTGGCCTCGGAAATCCCGGCGAAGCGGATCTTGCCCTCCTCGACCAGCTCCGCGAGCGCGCCCCAGGTCTCCTCGATCGGGGTGTTCGGGTCGACGCGGTGCTGGTAGTAGAGGTCGATGTGGTCGACGTTCAACCGGCGAAGGGACTCTTCGCAGCTCTGCTTGACGTACGCCGCGTCGCCGCGAGCGGACATCCCGCCGTCCTTGTCCCAGACGATGCCGAACTTGGTCGCCAGCACGACCTGATCCCGCTTGCCCGCGATGGCCCGGCCGACCAGCTCCTCGTTCGCGCCGGCGCCGTAGACGTTCGCGGTGTCGAGCAGGTTCACGCCCAGTTCGAGGGCGCGGTGGACGGTGGCGATCGACTCCGTGTCGTCGTCGCGGACGCCGTAGGCCTGGCTCATCCCCATGCAGCCGAGCCCCTGCGCCCCGACTTCCAGACCGCCGAGCCTCCTGGTGCTGATCACGCTGAAATTCCCTCCACGGTGGCGCCGATGCCGAGCACGCTGCGCTCCACCTGGTCGTAGTGGTCGATCTTGTAGTCGAGGATGTCGAGACAGGCCTGCAACTCGGCGATCCGGTCGGCGACGGATTTGCGCTGGTCGACGAGGATCGCCTTGCGCCGCCCCGCGCTCGGCGCCCCGTGGTGGCGCAGGGCCGCGTACTCCCGCATGCGCTTGATGGGCATACCGGTCAGGCGCAGCTTGGTCAGGAACCCCAGCCACCCGAGGTCGTCGTCGGTGTAGGCGCGGCGGCCCGCGGCGTCCCGCGCCGGGGGCTCGACGAGTTTGATGCGCTCGTAGTACCGGAGAGTGTCGATGGACAGTCCGCTACGTCGCGCGGCTTCCGCTATCGAGTAGCTCATGTGAACGACAGTACGACCTGGAGTGCGCTCCAGGTCAACTCCGAATCCGAGCCATTGATAACAGCGTTGCGTTACCCTCTGCTCATGCCCCGTCCCAGGACGCACGACGAGAACCTCCGGCTGAAACTGCTGGACCGCGCCGGTGAGCTCATCTCGGCCGACGGCCCGAAGGCCCTCAGCCTCCGCAAACTGGCCGCCGACGTCGGTACGTCCACCACCGCGGTCTATTCGCTCTTCGGCGGGAAGACGGATCTGGTCGCCGCCCTCTTCACCGAGGGCTTCCGCCGCTTCGGCCTGCGGATGTCGGGGGTTTCCCTGACCGGCGACCCGGTCGAGGACCTCGTGCGGCTCGGCGTCGCGTACCGCGAAAGCGCGCTGGCCGACCCGCACCTCTACGCGATCATGTTCACGAAGTCGGTGCCGGGTTTCGAGCCGGCCGAGGAGACGTCCGGCCAGGCCCGCGCGACGATGGCGCCGCTGGAGGAGACGATCCGCGCGGCCGTCGCGGACGGCGTCTTCCTCGACGTGCCGCCCGAGGTCGTCACGGTGGCCTGCTGGGGCTTCGTGCACGGGCTCGTGTCGCTGGAGCTGAACGGGAACCTGCCGGAGGAGTTCACCGTGAGCGCGGCTTACGAGACCGCGCTGCGGGCGAACGCCTCCGGCTGGCTGCGCCGCTGAGGCCCTCCTCCGCCACTTCGCGTTTAGCCCGCTAAACGCGATCTGCCCCTTCCCACCGGAAGTCCGTGAAGGCCTCCTTGACTACCTTCAGGGTAGGGAAGGAGGCCTTCACTACCCGCGGCCTCGCCGCTTCGCGGATCGCGTTTAGCGGGCTAAACGCGATCCGGCAGGTCAGACGGCGCCGTACTGCCGGTCTCCCGCGTCCCCGAGACCGGGCACGATGAACCCGGAGTCGTTCAGCCGCTCGTCGATGCTCGCGGTCACCACGCGCAGCGGCAGCCCGGACTTCTTCAGGTGCTCGATGCCTTCGGGCGCGGCCAGCGCGCAGATCGCGGTGACGTCGGTGGCGCCCCGGTCGGTCAGCAGCCGGATCGTGTACTCCATCGACCCGCCGGTCGCCAGCATCGGGTCGAGCACCAGCACCGGCCGGTCGGCGAGCGATTCGGGCAGCGATTCGAGGTACGGCGTCGGCTGCAGCGTCTCTTCGTCGCGGGCGAGGCCGACGAAGCCCATCTGGGCGTCCGGGATCAGCTTGTGCGCCTGGTCCGCCATGCCCAGCCCGGCCCGCAGCACGGGCACCAGCAGCGGCGGGCTCGCCAGCGCGTAGCCGTCGGTGCGCGCCACCGGCGTGTGGATCCGCTCGATCCGCACGGGCATGTCACGCGTGGCTTCGTAGACCAGCATGACGGTCAGTTCGTGCAGCGCCGCGCGGAAGGCGGCGCTGTCGGTGCGCGCGTCGCGCATGGTGGAGAGCCTGGCCTTGGCCAGCGGGTGATCAACGACGTGCACATCCATGCGAGTCAATTTACTGCCGCGCGAACCAGCCGACCCAGCGGCGCTGCCACGGCGTCTCCACCGAACGTTTGTCGTGGTTCGCCCGTGCCCAGGCCACGGCCTCGTCGGCGGTCAGCCCGCCGAGTGTGGCAAGACAGGACAGCACGGTGCCGGTCCGGCCGACCCCGCCGTAACAGGCGACCTCGACGCCTTCCCCGGCCACGGCCCGCTCGTGCAGGTCCACGATCCGCCGCCGCGCGTCCGCCCAGTCCGTCGGCAGCAGGAAGTCGGGCCAGCGGATCCACGCCCGCTCCCAGTCCATTTTGTGATCGTGCTTCCGGCGCAGCTTCGCGCCGCCCAGATACAGCCCGAAATCCGGCGAAGGTCCGTCCGGCCAGGGCCGACCCAGGCCCCGTCCCCGCACTTTCGCCCCGTCCGGCAGCTCCACGGCGCCGGGTAGTGAGTTCCCCATGACGGGAGAATGCCACCCCTCGGCCGGAAGGTGGACGCCTGGCCCCTCCACCAGCGCTAGGCTCCCGCACGTGAGCGAAGAGCCGGCCTTGCCAGGACCCGAACAGATGCGCATCTCCGACGCCGACCGCGAGCAGGTCGCGCAGGTGCTGCACGCGGCGATGTCCGAAGGGCGCATCACCATCAACGAGCTGGAAGAACGGCTCACGGTCGTCTACGCGGCCAAGACCGTCGGGGACCTGAAACCGGTCACGGCGGACCTGCCGCGGCAGTCTCGGTCGGCGATCGAGCCCGCGACGTCCCGCGCGCTCGGCCTGCCCGACGACCGCATCGGCGGCCACCCGGGCTCCGGCGCCTCGATCGCCGTCATGTCCGGCGCGTCGCGCAAGGGCAGCTGGGTGGTCCCGCCGCAGCACAACAGTTTCGCGTTCTGGGGTGGCGCCGAACTCGACCTGCGGCACGCGCGGTTCGCCGAGAAGCACTCGACGATCACCGCGGTCGCGATCATGGGCGGGATCGACATCATCGTGCCCGACGACATCAACGTGGACGTCACCGGAATCGGCTTCATGGGGGCCTTCGAACTGGAGGATCGCGCCGGGACGCCCGCCGCGCCGCCGACAGCGCCGACGGTGAAGATCACCGGCCTCGCGTTCTGGGGCGGCGTCGTCGTCAAGCGGAAACCGCGTAAGAAGGAAGTACCCGAAATCGAGATCTGAGCCGAACTGGGGGGGGTTCATCCGATGCGCCGAAGTTTCGTCGCCATCACTTGTGCCGCACTGCTTTCCGTCACCGCCTTCCCGGCTGCCGCCGCCGGGAAAACCGATCCGCGCCAGACCGCGATGGACGCGGCGATCGCCGCGGGCATCCCGGGCATGGTCGCCGTCGCCGACGATTTCCGAGGCGCCAGTGGCGTCGCGAAGATCAATCGGCCGGGCAAGCCCGACGCGTCGGGCCGCTGGCGGGTCGCGAGCGTCTCCAAGGTGTTCGTCGCCACGCTCGTCCTGCAGCTCGTCGCCGAAAAGCGGGTCGGACTGGACGAACCCGTGCAGCGCTACCTGCCGGGGCTGCTGCCGTATCCGGAGCCGATCACCGTCCACCAGCTGCTCCAGCACACCAGCGGCCTGCCGCGCGACCTCGCCCCCGAGGACACCTGGGCGTCCGGACCGGAGATCGACACCGAACGCTTCGAGCACTTCGACAGCGACGACCAGATCCGCCTGAGCGTGTCCAAGCAGCCGCTGCAGTTCAAGCCGGGGACGAGCTGGGCGTACTCCAACACCGGCTACAACGTCCTCGGCCTGCTGGTCGAGAAGACCACCCGCAAGCCGCTCGAACGCGCGCTGGCCGAGCGCATCACCGGCCCGCTGCACCTGCGTGACACCTCGCTCCCGCGTGACTTCCCGTTCCTGATCGGCGCGGCCGCCCACGGCTACGAGCAGCTGTACGACGCGCCGCGCGGCCTCACCGACGTCACCACCTACAACTACTCGCGCTACTTCGGCGCGGGCGGCGTCGTCTCTTCGGGTAAGGACCTCAACCGCTTCTTCGAGGCCCTGTTCGGCGGCCGTCTGCTGCCCGCGGATCTGGTGAAGCAGATGAAGACGACCGTCCCGGCGGGCGGCGGCATGGAATACGGCCTCGGCCTGATGAAGCTGAACCTCAAGACCGCGGGTGCCTGCGCGGAGGACATCACCATCTGGGGACACGGCGGCGACCTGCCGGGATTCAACACGCTCAGCTTCCACGACGAATTCGGCAAGAACATCTCCACGCTGGCCACGGTGGACCTCACCGCTTCACCGGACGCCTCGCTCAAGCGTCAGCTGCCGATGGTCAGCGAGTTCTGCACCCCGGTGGTGCCTTCGGCCAGGGCCGCCGCCCAGGCCCCGGTGCCCAGCCTGTAGGCCGCTTACACTCACCCGTATGACAGCTACGACCAGCTCGTCAGCGGCGACGGGGACCCCGTCGCCGCTGACGGACGCGACTCGCGACGAGGCGAGCCTGCGCCGGTTCCTGCACGGGCTGCCTGGTGTCGACCAGGTCGGCGTCGAGCAGCGGGCCGCCGGACTCGGCACGCGCAGCATCAAGAAGGCCGCCAAGCTCTGGGCGATCGACACCGCCATTTCGATGGTCGATCTGACGACCCTCGAAGGCGCCGACACCCAGGGCAAGGTCCGCGCGCTCGCGGCGAAGGCCAAGCGGCCGGACCCGGAACGCCCGGACACCCCGCGGGTCGCGGCCGTATGCGTGTACCCGGACATGGTCGAGACGGCTGTCGAGGCGCTTCGCGGCACCGGCATCCATGTCGCGAGCGTCGCCACCGGCTTCCCCGCCGGGCGCACGAGCCGCGAGATCAAGCTGGCCGACACCAAGATCGCCGTCGACGCCGGAGCCGCCGAGATCGACATGGTGATCGACCGCGGCGCGTTCCTGGAAGGCCGCTACCTGGAGGTCTTCGAGGAGATCCAGGCGATCAAGGCCGCCTGTGGCAGCGCTCACCTCAAGGTCATCCTCGAAACCGGTGAGCTGGCCACCTACGACAACGTCCGCCGCGCGTCCTGGCTCGCGCTGCTGGCGGGCGGCGACTTCATCAAGACCTCCACCGGCAAGGTGTCGCCCGCCGCGACGCTGCCGGTCACCCACGTGATGCTGCAGGCCGTCCGCGACTGGTTCGTCCAGACCGGTGAACTGCGCGGCGTCAAACCGGCCGGTGGCATCCGGACGACCAAGGACGCGATCAAGTACCTGGTCGCGGTGCACGAGGTCGCCGGCGAGCAGTGGCTGAACCCGGATCTGTTCCGGTTCGGGGCGTCCAGCCTGCTCAACGACCTCCTGCTGCAGCGCCGCACCCAGGCCGACGGCCACTACAGCGGCCCCGACTACGTCACGGTGGACTGATCCATGGGCATCTTCGAGTACGCGCCCGCGCCCGAATCGCGCGACCTCGCGAACCTCAAACCGCGTTACCGGCCGTTCGTGAACGGTGAGTTCGTCGACGGCTCGGGTGAGCCGCTCAAGACGATCAACCCGGCCACCGAAGAGGTGCTGGCCGAGGTCGGCACCGCGTCGGTGTCCGATGTGGACATCGCGGTGAAGGCCGCACGCAAGGCGTACAACGGTGTCTGGTCCAAGATGCCGGGCTCCGAACGCGCCAAGTACCTGTTCCGCATCGCGCGCCTGATCCAGGAGCGGTCGCGGGAGCTGGCCGTCCTGGAAAGCCTCGACAACGGCAAGCCGATCAAGGAATCGCGCGATTCCGACGTGCCGACGGCCGCCGCGCACTTCTTCTACCACGCGGGCTGGGCCGACAAGCTCGACTACGCGGGCTACGGTCCGAACCCGAAGCCGCTGGGCGTCGCGGGCCAGGTCATCCCGTGGAACTTCCCGCTGCTGATGCTCGCGTGGAAGATCGCGCCCGCGCTGGCCACCGGCAACACCGTGGTGCTCAAGCCCGCGGAGACCACGCCGCTGACGGCGCTGGTGTTCGCCGAGATCTGCCAGCAGGCCGAACTCCCGCCGGGTGTGGTCAACATCCTGCCCGGCGCCGGGGACATCGGTGCCGCGCTGGTGGGCCACGGCGACGTCAACAAGGTCGCCTTCACCGGCTCGACCGAGGTCGGCAAGGCCATCCAGCGCCAGATCGCGGGCACCGCGAAGAAGCTGACGCTGGAGCTGGGCGGCAAGGCGGCGAACGTCGTCTTCGACGACGCCCCGCTGGACCAGGCCGTCGAGGGGATCGTCAACGGGATCTTCTTCAACCAGGGCCACGTCTGCTGCGCGGGCTCACGCCTGCTGGTTCAGGAGTCGATCGCCGAAGAGGTGCTCGAAAAGCTGCGCCACCGCGTCTCGACGCTGCGGCTGGGCGACCCGCTGGACAAGAACACCGACATCGGCGCGATCAACTCCGCCGAGCAGCTGGCGAAGATCAAGGGCCTGGTGGAGTCCGGCGACGCCGAGGGCGCGGAGCGCTGGACCAGCCCGTGCCCGGTTCCGGAACGTGGTTTCTTCTTCGCCCCCACGGTGTTCTCCGACGTCCAGCAGTCGATGCGCATCGCCCGCGAGGAGATCTTCGGGCCGGTGCTTTCGGTGCTGACCTTCCGCACGCCGGACGAGGCCGTCACCAAGGCGAACAACACGCCGTACGGGCTTTCGGCCGGCATCTGGACCGAGAAGGGCTCGCGCATCCTGTGGATGGCGAACCAGCTCCGCGCCGGTGTCGTCTGGGCCAACACGTTCAACCGCTTCGATCCCGCCGCGCCGTTCGGCGGCTACCAGGAGTCGGGTTTCGGCCGCGAAGGCGGACGCACCGGACTGGAGGCCTACCTCGATGTCTGACCGTATTTCGGTAGCCAAGACCTACAAGCTCTACATCGGCGGCAAGTTCCCGCGCTCGGAGTCGGGCCGCGTGTACCCGGTCACCGACAGCAAGGGCAAGTTCCTGGCGAACGCCTCGCACGCGTCCCGCAAGGACGTCCGCGACGCGGTTTCCGCCGCCCGCAAGGCTTTCGGCGGCTGGTCGGCGGCGACGGCGTACAACCGCGGCCAGGTGCTGTACCGGGTCGCGGAGATGCTGGAAGGCCGCCGCGAGCAGTTCGTCGCGGAGGTGTCCGCGTCCGAAGGCGTCGCGACGAAGAAGGCACAGTCCATTGTGGACGCGTCGATCGACCGCTGGGTCTGGTACGCGGGCTGGACGGACAAGATCGCGACCGTGCTCGGCGCGGCCAACCCCGTCGCGGGGCCGTACTTCTCCTTCACCGTGCCCGAGCCGACCGGTGTCGTCGGCGTGCTGGCGCCGCAGCAGTCGTCGCTGCTGGGTCTGGTGAGCGTGCTGGCCCCGGTGCTGGCGACGGGTTCGACCGCGGTGGTCGTCTCCAGCGCGGACAGGCCGCTGCCCGCGATCACGCTTTCGGAGGTCTTGGCGACGTCCGATCTGCCCGGCGGCGTCGCGAACATCCTGACCGGACGCGCGTCGGAGCTGGGCTCGTGGCTGGCTTCGCACGGCGACGTCAACGCCCTCGATCCGACAGGCGCGGAGCCTTCCGCGCGGGCGGACCTGGCGCGTGACGCCGCCGGCACCGTGAAGCGCGTCCTGACCGTGCCGGACGCCGAGCCGGACTGGACGGCCGACGCCGACATCTCGCGGCTGCGGCGGTACCTGGAGGCGAAGACCGTCTGGCACCCGCTGGGCGTCTGACCTCCGCGTTTCGTCCTCTGAATGCGCTGGGGCCGGATCGCGTTTAGCCCGCTGAACGCGATCCGGTCTCAGGGGTCCAGGTCGGATCCGGTCAACGCCCTGCCCGGAAGCGGCTCGGTCTTCCCCGCCCGCAGGCCGTCGATCATAATCCCGATACAGCGCCGCATCGCGATCCGCGCGACCTCTTCGCCCTTCCCCGGCATCTGCCGCAGCAACGTCGCGAACAACATCGCGACGTCCCCGGTGCCGACGTCTTCGCGGAGCCTGCCCTCCGCCTGCGCGCCCTGGACGAAGCCACCGAGCACCACCAGCAGCTCGTCACGCAGGGCCTTGATCGCGGGATCATTCCTGAGGATCACCAGCGCGCGGGGCGACACCATCGCGAGCTGGATGCTCAGCTGCAGCTCCATCGACTGGTGCAGCAGCCGGATCAGGGCGTCCCAGTCCGAAGGCTCCTCGTCCTTCGCGGCCTTCGCGTCCCTGAGCACCCTGTCGAAGTTGTCGACGGCGACCGCCCTGATCAGCGCGTCGCGGTCCGGGAACCGCCGGTAGAGAGTGCCGACGCCGACGCCCGCCGAGCGCGCGATCTCCTCCATCGGGACCTCGGCGCCTTGCGCGGCGAAGATGGCTCTCGCGGCGGCCAGGATCTGATCCCGGTTCCGGCGCGCGTCGGCACGCAAGCGGGTCTCGGGGTCGGCTGTCATGGTCCTCGCCTCTCGAAGGTCCTTCAGGGCCGTGATTCTCGCACGTAAGGGCCTTCCCTTCACGCTTCCCGGGAAACCACCCCTTCGCGAGTGGACGACCCGCCTCCACTTGAGTACCTTGGGGTCATAAGCGGAATGCAACCATCCGCATACGTTTTGGGGCCCCCTGTCCGATATCGCCCGAACCCACCCGACATTCCGGGAAAGGACAAACCCGATGACTGACGTCGAGGAAACCACCGCGAACCTGCCGCTCATGCGGAAATGCCCGTTTTCCCCGCCACCGGAATACGAGACGCTTCGTACGGAAAGCCCGATTTCCCGGGTCGGCCTCCCTTCCGGGCAGACCGCTTGGGCGCTCACCCGGCTCGAGGACATTCGCGAAATGCTGAGCAGTCCGCATTTCAGCTCCGACCGGCAGAATCCGGACTTCCCGTTGATGATCAAGCGGCCCGTCCGCCGCGAGGAAAAGCCGTTCCGCGCGTCCCTGATCTCGATGGATCCGCCGGAGCACAGCCAGGCCAGGCGTGACGTCGTCGGGGAATTCACGGTCAAGCGCATGAAAGCGCTCCAGCCTCGAATCCAGCAGATCGTCGACGAGCACATCGACGCCCTGCTCGCGGGCCCTCAACCCGCCGATCTCGTCCAGGCGCTTTCCCTGCCGGTGCCGTCCCTGGTGATCTGCGAACTGCTCGGCGTCCCCTATTCGGACCACGAATTCTTCCAGGGCTGCAGCTCCAAGCTGCTCAACCGGGAGGTTCCCCCCGAAGACCGCCAGGTGGCGTTCGAACAGCTGGAAAACTATCTCGACGAACTCGTCAGCAAGAAAGAAGCGAACGCCACCGAGGACGACCTCCTCGGCCGCCAGATCCTTAAACAGCGGGAAACGGGCGAAGCCGAGCACGACGAACTCGTCGGCCTGGCGTTCTTGCTGCTCATCGCCGGTCACGAGACCACGGCGAACATGATTTCGCTCGGCACCGTGACCCTGCTGCGGAATCCCGACCAGCTGGAGAAGATCAAGGCGGACCCGGGCAAGACCCTCGCCGCGATCGAAGAACTCCTGCGGGTCTTCACCATCGCCGAGACGGCGACCTCACGCTTCGCGACGGCGGACGTCGAGATCGGCGGCACGCTGATCCGGGCGGGTGAAGGCGTCGTCGGCCTGAGCAACGCGGGTAACCACGACCCGAACGGCTTCGAGAACCCCGACGACTTCGACATCGAGCGCGGGGCGCGGCACCATGTCGCGTTCGGGTTCGGGGTGCACCAGTGCCTCGGCCAAAACCTCGCGCGGATGGAACTCCAGATCGTGTTCGATACGTTGTTCCGTCGTATGCCGGGGATCAAGGTCGCCGTTCCGGTCGACGAGTTGCCGTTCAAGCACGACTCGACGATCTACGGCCTCCACGCCCTCCCGGTCACCTGGTAGGAGGAGCCATGAAGATCATCGCGGACACCGGGAAATGTGTGGGCGCGGGCCAGTGCGTGCTCACCGATCCCGACCTGTTCGACCAGAGCGAGGACGACGGGACGGTCCTCGTGCTGAACGCCGAGCCCGAGGGGGAAGAGGCGGAGGAGAACGCGCGGACCGCCGTGCACATCTGCCCTGGTCAGGCTTTGTCACTCGCGTAGGGGGCGGTCAAGCCGGGGCCCCTGAGGATTCCGGCCGCAGTTGATCGCGAGTCCGGTCTGTGAAGGCCTCCTTCCCTACCTTCAGGGTAGTGAAGGAGGCCTTCACGGACACTCGGGTCGCCATGTTCGCCCCAGATGCGCCACCAGTCACATCGAGGCCGCGTGAAGGCCTCCTTCACGCGGCTCAGCCGAGGAAACTCGACCTTCACGCCTCGCCGAAGTACATGAAGGCCCCCTTCCTTGCGCCAGGCGCAAGGAAGGGGGCCTTCATGTACTTGAGCGGCCTTGGGGACGGCAGGGCCAAGTGCTCGTGACCTACTTGACCGCGCCCATGGAAAGACCCCGCACAAGGTGGTTCTGCGCGATCCAGCCGACGATCATCACCGGCAGTGACGCGAGCAACGCGGCCGCGGACAGCTGCGCCCAGTACAGTCCCTCGCTGGTGATGAACCCGACCAGGAACACCGGCACCGTCCCGGCCCGGGCCGCGGTGAGGTTGACCGAGTAGAAGAACTCGGTCCACGAGAAGATCACGCAGATCAGCGCGGTCGCGGCCACCCCGGGCGCGACGACCGGCATGATGATCTTCCGCAGCAGCACCGGCAGGGTCGCGCCGTCGATACGGCCCGCCTCGATCATCTCGTGCGGCACTTCCAGGAAGAACGACCGCATCATCCAGATGGCCAGCGGCAGGTTCATCGACGTGTACAGGATGATCAGCGCCCACACGTTGTCCAGCAGCTGGACGTTCTGCGAGATCACGTAGAGCGGGATGATCGCCGCCACGATCGGCAGCATCTTCGTCGACAGGAAGAAGCCGAGCGCGTTGCTCGTCCCCTTCACCGGCGCCAGCGAAAGCGCGTACGCCGCCGGGATTCCCAGCAGCAGCACGAAAATCGTCGAAATGACGGTCACGAACGCCGAGTTCGACAGGTACGGCAGGAAACCGCGTTCGAGCACGCCCGCGAACTGGTCGAGCGTCGGGGTGAAGAACAGCCGCGGCGGATCGGTGTAGGCGTCGGCCTCCTGTTTGAAGGCCGTGAGGATCATCCACAGCAGCGGGAACACGAACAGGATCGCGATCACCCAGGTCACGACCGTGAGCGAGCCCGCGCCGAACCGGCCTTTCATTTCGCGCCTCCCTGGACCGAGAACGTGCGGAACATCAGGCGCAGCGCGAAGGTCGCGACGATCATCGTCAGGATCACGACGATCACGCCCATCGCGGACGACTGCCCGACGTCGAATCCTTGGAACGCCCGCTGGTAGATGTAGAACGGCAGGTTCGTGCTGGCCGTACCCGGGCCACCCTGTGTCATCAGGAAGATCGCGTCGAAGCTGTTCACGATGTAGATCGCGCCCAGCAGCGTCGCCAGCTGCAGGAACCGGCTCAGATGCGGCAGCGTGATCGCGGTGAACGTCCGCCAGCGGCCGGCACCGTCGACCGACGCGGCCTCCAGCACGTCCTTCGGCTGACTCTGCAACCCGGCCAGGATCAGCAGCATCATGAACGGCGTCCACTGCCAGACGACCTGGGCCATCACGGCGGCCAGCGGGAACTCCGAAAGCCAGTCGACGTCGGTGCCGAACACGAAGTGCAGCAACCCGTAGGTCGGGTCGAACATCGTCGTCTTCCACAGCAGCGCGCCCGCCGCGGGCAGGATCAGGAACGGCGTGATCAGCAGGGTCCGGACCACGCCGCGGCCGAGGAACTTGCGGTCCAGCAGGATCGCCAGCCCCAGGCCGAGCAGCAGCGAGAAGAACACGCAGACCACCGTGAGCACGACGGTGTTCAGCAGCGCCCCGAGGAACGTCGAATCGGCGAAGACGTCGATGTAGTTCTGCAACCCGACGAAATGCCTCGAACCGGGCCGCACCAGGTTCCACGACTGGAACGAGTAGAACACCGTCAGCACGAACGGAAGCTGTGTCACGGCGACGACGAACAGCAAGGCGGGTAGCAGGGGTAGCCGTCGTTTGAACGGCGTGTCGGTGCCGCGCTTCGGAGCCGCCGTCTTCGCGTGGGCGGGCTCGGTGCGGGCGGGAGCGGAGAGCGTGGCCATCACTGCACCTCCTGATACGACTTGCCGACGGTCTGCGCGTACTCCTGTGACTGCTTCAAGGCTTCGTCCACGGTGATCTGGCCCGCGATCGCCGCCGAAAGCTGCTGGCTCACCCGGGTGCCGAGATCCTGGAACTCGGGGATGCCGACGAACTGGATCCCGGGGTAGGGCACCGGATTCGCCATCGCCTTCCGCTGGTCGGCGTCCGCGATCCCGTCCAGCGTCGGCTGCGCGTAGGCCTTGGCGGCCTCGCGGTACTGAGGGATGTCGTAGGTCGACTTCCGCACGCCCGGCGGGACGCGGTTCCAGTCGCCGAACTCCTTGGCGACGCGCTGCACGTAGGCCTTGTCCGTCATCCAGGACATGAACTTGAAGGCGGCGTCCTTGTCCTTCGCGACCTTCGGGATCGCCAGCGCCCAGGTGTAGAGCCAGCCGCTCGCCTGCGTCTTCTCCACCGGAGCCGGGGCGTACCCGGACTTCCCGACGACCTTGCTGGCCGACGGGTCCTCGTTCGTACCCGCCATGACCGTGGCGTCGTACCACATCGCGGCCTGGCCCTGCGTGTATCGCGTGCCGCATTCGGAGAAGCCCGCGCTCGACGCCCCGACCTCGCCGTGATTTCGCACGAGGTTCACGTAGAACTCGGCGGCCGCCTTGAATTCGGGGCTGGTCAGCTTGGCGTTCCAGTCCTTGTCGAACCACTGCGCGCCGAAGGTGTTGGCGACCGTGGTGAACGGCGCGAGGCTCTCGCCCCAGCCGGGCTTGCCGCGCAGGCAGATCCCGGCGACGCCTTTCGCCTTGTCGTCGAGCTTCGCGGCGAACTCCGCGATCTGCGACCAAGTCGGCTTGGCGGGCATCTGGAGCCCGGCCTGCTCGAATAGATCCTTGCGGTAGGCCAGGAACGAAGACTCGCCATAGAACGGCACCGCGTACATGGACCCGTTGTGCGACAGGGATTCCTTGATACTCGGGATGAAGTCGCCCGAGTCGTAGGCGGGATTCGCCGCGATATGCGGTTCGAGGTTTTCGAGCCAGCCGTTCGCGGCCCACTGCGGTGCCTCGTAGTTGCTGATCATGACGACGTCGAATTCGCCGCCTTCGGTGGCCGTCGACGCGGTGATCTTCGCGCGGGCCTGGTTTTCGGGCAGCGACACGAACTTGAGGGTGACGCCGGGGTTCGCCTTCTCGAACTCGCCGGAAAGCTCGATGGCGTCCTTCATCTGCGGGTTCGCGACGATCCCGACGACGAGCGTCCGGTCACCGGTCCCGAGCGCGCCCGCACCGGCGCATCCGGTGAGGGTCAGCAGGAGAACTCCGAGCAGAGCGGCCGCTTTACGCACTTTCGCCTCCCGGTATTACCTGCACCTTCAGACCGGCGCCACTGCGCATGAGGGCGAGAGCGTCGGGGTACCGCTCCAGCGGCAAGGTGTCGGTGAGCAGCGCGCCGGTGTCGACGGCGCCGTTGGCGACCAGGTCGAGCGCGGTACCGAAGCTGTTCATGACGGCCATCGAGCCGACGACGGTGATCTCGTCGTTGTAGATCCGGAACGGCGAAAGCGCGACGCGTGCTTCTTCCGGCGCGACGCCGAAGACCAGCAGACGGCCTCCGCGCTGAAGTGAGTCGAAAGCGGCTTCGATCGCGGGAGCGGCACCGGTGCAGTCCGCGGCGGCTTCGAACTTCTCGTCGTCCAGGTCCTTCACGTCACCCGCGACCGCGACAGCGCCGAGATCCATGGCCCGGCTGAGCCGCGCGGTGTTCCGGTCGACCACCGTGACCTGGGCGCCCGCGCGCTGCAACAGCTGCTGCATGATCAGTCCCATCGTGCCCGCGCCGACGACGAGGAACCGCTCCCCCGCCTCGACCCCGATCCGGCGCACGCCGTGGACCGCGCAGGAGACCGGCTCGACGAGGGCGCCCTGCTCCCAGGTCATCGTGTCCGGCATGCGATAGCAGTTCGCGGAGGGAACGGCGACGTACTCGGCGAAAGCGCCGTTCACGGTGTCGCCGGTCGCGTTCCAGTTCTCGCAGAGGTTGCCGCGGCCGGACCGGCAAGGCTTGCAGTAGCCGCAGAACAGCGACGGGTCGACGGCCACCCGGTCGCCGACCTGCCAGCCGCCCGGCACGTCCGCGCCGAGTTCGACGATCTCGCCGGCGAACTCGTGGCCGGGGACGATCGGATAGGGCGTCGGCGGGAAGTGCCCGTCGGCGATGTGGAGGTCGGTCCCGCAGATCCCGCAGGCACCCACCTTGACGACGACCTGGCGATCCCCCGGTTTCGGATCGGGTACCTCGCCGACCCTGATCTCCCCGGGCTTGTCCACGATCGCGGCACGCATGCCAGCTCCTCTTCTCTCCGCTCAAATGAGCGGGACGGGCCTATGCTTCAGACTGCATGTTCAGGCATGGTGAACTTTTCCCAGTTGTTACGTCAACCTTTCGGGTCTATTTCGCGCTATAGTGCTCAGATGAGCGGGAAGAAGCAGAGTCCCGGACTGGTGGAGTCGCTGCGCCTGGCCGCGGTGGCCCGGCGGTTCTACGAACAGGGCGCCTCGAAACTGGAAATCGCCGACGAGTTCGGGATCAGCCGGTTCAAGGTCGCCCGAATGCTGGACACCGCCAGGGAAAGCGGCATCGTCACGGTCGAGTTCCGGCTGCCGGCGCCGGTCGATCTCGTGCTGTCGGAGGAAATCCGCTCCGCGTATCGGCTCGACCGCGTTCTCGTGCTCGAACGAGCGCCGGAGCCGGAATCCCGCGAAATGGCGCGACGGAAGATCGGCTCGCTCGCCGCCCGCCTCCTGACCGAAATCGTCACTCCGGGCGACGTCATCGGCCTGTCCTGGGCACGGTCCGTGAACGCGATGACCGAGGCGATCGAGTCGCTGCCGAAATGCCCGGTCGTGCAGCTGTGCGGGGTGCAGGCGGGCATGGACATGCGGGACCGGTCGGTGGAGACGGTCAGCCGGGTCGCGTCGGTGTCCGGCGGCGAGCCGTACCCGATCTTCGGGCCGCTCGTCCTCCCCGACCGCCGCACCACCGAGACGCTGCGCAGGCAGCCCGGGATCGCGGAGACCTTCGGGCAGTTCAAGAACCTGACCAAGGCCGTCGTCAGCATCGGCGCGTGGAAGCCCGAGGAGTCGACCGTCTACGACGCGCTCGACGAGACCGAGCGGAGCGCGATAGCGAAACGCGGTGCCAAAGCGGAGGTTTCCGCGCGCCTGTTCGACGCCGACGGGACGCCGATGTCCACCGGACTGGCCCATCACGTGCTGGCCATCAGTGCCGAGGAGCTGCTGGCGGTCCCCGAGGTGATCGCGCTCGGCTACACGGAACCGAAGGCCGAGGCGATAGACGCCGTCCTGCGCTCAGGCATGGTCTCGACGCTGATCACCGACGCGGCGGCGGCCATCCCGCTCCTCAGACTGGCCGAGGCTCGCCCGCCCACCTGACGCCTTCGGGCCACGTCGCGCCTTCGGAGGACGAACGCTGCCGGGCACTCGCGTGTCGGCCGCCCAATCACGCGTGTCGTCCACTCAGTCACGTGTGTCGTCCGTCCAATCACGCGAACCGCCCGGCCGCGGGTACCTGAGACACAGCGGGTTCTAACCGTCCTTGCCACTCACGAGCCCGACCGCCCTGTCCTGAGCCGCCAGCACCTCGTCGCCATGCCGGAAGGCCCACTCGCCGAAGGCCTCGATAGGCCCGAGCAGGCTGGCCCCGAGGTCCGTCAGCGAGTACTCCACCTTCGCCGTCCGCCCACAGTCGCGCCGGTGGACCAGGCCGTTGAACTCCAGCCGCCGGACCGTTTCTGTGAGCACCTTCGTGCTGATCCCGCCCAGCCGTCGCCGCAGTTCCGCGGGCCGCGACGGTCCCTCCCGCAGGGCCCACAGCACGACCGGGTTCCACGTGTTCGCCATCAGGTCGAAGGCCAGCCGGGCGCGGCAATCGGCGAGGAAGACGTCGTCCATGAGACCTCCGGTAACCACTTGGTACCCGCGCCGCTTTCTACGGTCGTGTCGTAACTCGATCTTAGGGAGCGGCAATGCGTATCGGTATTTTCGGCGCTGGCGGGATGGCGGAGGCCCTCGGCGGCCGGTGGTCCGGGCACGAGGTGATGGTCGCCGCGCGCGACCGGGCCAAGGCGGAAAAGATCTCCGCCCGGGTGGGGACCTGGGAGGAGACCGCTCGCGCGAGCGACGTGATCCTGCTCGCGGTCCCCGCGCCGTCGGCGACAGAAGTCGTTGCGGCCGCGGGAGAATCCCTCGCGGGGAAGATCCTGATCGACTGCACCAACGCGGTCGGGCCAGGCGCCGTGCTGACGATCCCCGACCAGGCCGAGCGGATCGCCGCCGCCGCGCCGGACGCGCACGTGGTCAAAGCGTTCAACCTGTGTCACGTGGACGTCTGGCGGATGACTCCCCCGGTGTTCGGCGGCCGCCCGCTCGCGGTGCCGCTCTGCGGCCCGCCGGAGGCCGTCGAGGTGGTGAGCTCCTTGGTCCGCGACCTCGGTTGCACGCCACTGAACGCCGGCGGGCTCGACCGTGCGCGGCTCATGGAGGCGACCATGGCGTTCATGGTCGGGCTGTGGTTCGACGGCCACGACGCCCAGGCTTGCTTCCCGCCCCTTCCGGCCTGATTTCAGGCCCGTCGCCGCGGGCTGAAGGGAACTTTCACCGCATCTCACGCGGCGAAGGACGCTTTCCCCACGTCACATGCGGGGAAAGCGTCCTTCAGCCCCTGCCTCAGAGCTGGTCCACCGCGGTGATCCGGATGACCGCCGAGCCAGCCTCGTCCGAAGCCGCCAGATCGACTTCCGCGCCGATGCCCCAGTCGTGATCGCCCGCGGGGTCGTCGAAGATCTGCCGCACCCGCCAGATCTCCGTCTCCTTCTCGATGATCAGCAGCTTGGGGCCACGCGCGTCCGGCCCGATGCCGAGCGTTTCGTGCTCGTCGAAGTAGTCCTCGATGGCGTCTTCCCACGCGTCCGCGTCCCAGCCCGACGCGGCGTCCAGCTCGCCGAGCGCCCCGTAGGAACGCCGGGCGGCGAGCTCGACCCGGCGGAACAGCTCGTTCCGCACGAGCACCCGGAAAGCCCGCTCGTTCCGCGTGACCGCGGGCGGCTCGGACGGCGGCCTCGCCGAAACCGGGCCCTCTTCTTCGGGGTGCCGCAAGGCTTCCCACTCGTCGAGGAGACTGGAGTCGACCTGGCGCACCAGTTCACCGAGCCATTCGATGAGGTCCTGCAGCCCCTCGTCCTTGGCCTCGTCGGGGACCGTGTGCCGGAGCGAGTCGTAGGTGTCGGTGAGGTACCGCAGCACCAGCCCTTCCGAGCGGGCGAGCTGGTAGAAACCGATGTACTCCACGAAGTTCATCGCGCGCTCGTACATGTCGCGCACGACCGACTTCGGCTTGAGCTCGTAGTCCTCGACCCACGGATGCCCTTGCCGGTAGCGGGAATACGCCGCTTCCAGAAGTTCCTCCAGCGGCTTCGGATACGTGACGTTTTCGAGCAGTTCCATCCGCTCGTCGTATTCGATGCCCTCGGACTTCATCGCCTGAACGGCCTCGCCGCGCGCCTTGAACTGTTGCTGCGAAAGCACCGGGCGAGGATTGTCCACAGTGGATTCCACAATGGACACGACGTCGAGCGGATACGACGGCGACTCGACGTCGAGCAGTTCGATCGCGGCCAGCGCGAACGGCGAGAGCGGCTGGTTCAGCGCGAAATCGAACTGCAGGTCCACGGTGAGCCGGACGATGCGGCCCTGCTCGTCGGGTTCGTCGAGCCGCTCCACGACCCCGGCCGCGAGCAGCGCGCGGTAGATCGCGATCGCGCGCAGGATCAGCTTCCGCTGAGCGGGACGGTCGGAATGGTTGTCCTCCAGCAGATGCCGCATCGAGTCGAACGCGTTGCCCGGCCGGGAAACGACATTCAGCAGCATCGAGTGGCTGACATGGAAACTCGACGTAAGCGGCTCCGGCTCGGCCGCGATCAGCCGGTCGAAGGTGCTCTCCGTCCAGTTGACGAACCCTTCGGGCGCCTTCTTGCGGACGATCTTCTTTTTCTTCTTGGGATCGTCGCCCGCCTTCTCCAGCGCCTTGGCGTTTTCGACGACGTGGTCCGGCGCCTGCACGACGACGTAGCCATCGGTGTCGTACCCGGCACGGCCCGCGCGCCCGGCGATCTGGTGGAACTCGCGCGCCTTGAGATGCCGTTGCCGCACTCCGTCGTACTTCGTCAGCGCGGAGAAGACCACCGTGCGGATAGGTACGTTGATGCCGACGCCGAGCGTGTCGGTCCCGCAGATCACCTTCAGCAGCCCGGCTTGCGCGAGCTGCTCGACCAGTCGCCGGTACTTCGGCAGCATGCCGGCGTGGTGCACGCCGATGCCGTGCCGGACCAGCCGGGACAGCGTCTTCCCGAACCCGGCCGAGAAGCGGAAGTCGCCGAGCATCTCGGCGATGGCCTCCTTCTCCGCCTTCGAGGTGACGTTGATGCTCATCAGCGTCTGCGCGCGCTCGATCGCCGCCGCCTGCGAGAAGTGCACGACGTAGACCGGCGACTGACCGCCGTTGAGCAGCTCGGACATCGTCTCGTGCAACGGTGTCAGCGCGTAGCGGAAGGTGAGCGGCACCGGCCGCTCCGCCGACGTGACCACCGCGGTGGGGCGGCCCGTGCGCCTGGTGAGATCTTTTTCGAAGAACGAGACGTCGCCCAGCGTCGCCGACATCAGCACGAACTGCGCCTTCGGCAGTTCCAGCAGCGGCACCTGCCAGGCCCAGCCTCGATCCGGTTCCGAGTAGAAGTGAAACTCGTCCGCGATGACCTGGCCGACCGGCGCGTCGGCGCCGAACCGCAACGCCATGTTCGCCAGGATTTCCGCCGTGCAGCAGATGATCGGCGCGTCGGCGTTCACCGCCGAGTCCCCGGTCATCATGCCGACGTTCTCGGCGCCGAAGATCTCGATGAGCTGGAAGAACTTCTCCGAGACCAGGGCTTTGATCGGCGCCGTGTAGTAGCTGCGGCGGCCGTGCGCGAGCGCGGTGAAGTGGGCGCCGACGGCGACCAGGCTCTTACCCGAGCCCGTCGGCGTCGACAGGATCAGGTTCGCCCCGGAGACCACCTCGATGATGGCCTCCTCCTGCGCGGGGTACAGCTCTAACCCGCGCTCGGCTGTCCAGGTCGAGAAGGCTTCGAACAGCGAGTCGGGGTCGGGAGCCGCAGGCAGGAGGTCTGTAAGTGTCATCAGAAGGCCTATCGTGCCATCCGTTGGTCGCTTCTTGCCCAGGGGTGATCGCGCCCATCGGCGGAAACCCGTAGGCTTCGCGGTACCGCGCACCCATCGGGCAAGCATCGCCCGGCCGCGCGCACACAGGCGGTAATCCGAGAGGGCTAAGGAATGGCACAGGACATCATCCCGATCGAACTCGGCCTGCCACAGGGTGACGTCGTCACTCTCTGGGCGCCGCGCTGGCGGGAGGACGGCGAGGAATGGGAAGCCTTCCTCGGCGACGAGGAGGACCTGTACGCCTTCCCGGACGCCGCGCACCTCGC
The DNA here is from genome assembly GCF_002234405.1 of Amycolatopsis thailandensis. Classification (GTDB taxonomy): domain Bacteria; phylum Actinomycetota; class Actinomycetes; order Mycobacteriales; family Pseudonocardiaceae; genus Amycolatopsis; species Amycolatopsis thailandensis. The sequence continues at coordinate 129,444 of NZ_NMQT01000060.1, forward strand.
CGCTTTCGTGCGGACCTCCGAGCAGCACGACCTGCTCGACCACCCCGCGTGGGAGGTCGTGCCGGCGCTGAACGTGCCCGAGCTGATCCCGGACGACGACCACACCTACGACCTGGTGGGCGTCCCCGAGCTGGTCGCCGAGAAGCCGGACCAGTGGACGCTGGGTGAGCTCGCCGAGATCATCGGCATCGTGCGTTCGCTCGCGGACGTGTGCGAGCTCGACGAGGTCCACGAAGTCCTCGACGCGCACGAGAGCTTCTCGCTGCTGGACCAGGGCACGCTGCCCTTCTCCGGCCGCGACGGCGAGCGCCTGTGGGCGGACCTGTCGCAGGCGGTCTCCGAGAAGTGGGACACCGTGCTCGACGCGATCGACGGCCTGGTGACCGTTCCCGACGTCGACGAGAAGGTGCTGGAGCAGACGGCCGAGGAGCTCGCGACCTTCCTCGCGGAGTCCGCCGAAGCCGAGGCCGCCGCCGCCGAGAACGAGGACCTCGAAGACGTCGACGCGGACGACGAGGACGAAGACGACGAGCCCGTCGGTTTCTGGGGCGAGGTCGGCATCGACCCGATCAAGATCATCACCTCGGGCGCCGAGTACTACACGCTGCGCTGCTACCTCGACGACAAGCCGATCTTCCTCGGCAGCGAAGGCGAGATCGACGTCTTCTCCTCCGAGAAGGCCCTCATCCGCGCGATCGCGGACGGCAAGGAACTGGCGGGCAACGACCTCGCCCAAGTGTCCACTTGGGACGAGGTGACCACGAAGGCCACCGCCGGCGAGCTCGAGATCGACGTCGACACCGAGAACACCTACGTGTTGAACGGCATCGCCGACGACATCGCCGAAGGCCCGGAGGCGATCGACCCGACCCAGCTGGAGCTGGCCGTCGAGCTGATCACCGACGCCGCCGACTGGGCCGACGACGACAGCGTCGACACCGCGCTGGCCGCCAACGAAAGCCTCGGCTGGCTGGTGTCGTTCGTGCTGCGGCCGGACCCCACGCGCCTCGAGCCGAGCGCTCCCTTCGACGCCGAGCAGTCCGAGTGGCGCAAGCTCGTCGAGACCTTCGAGAACCGTTTAGCTGTCGCGCGCTGACGAAAAGCGCGCCGAAGGGGCGTCGTTCCCGTTCAACGTCACGTTGAGCGGGGAGGCGCCCCTTCATCGCGTTTTCGTGGGCCTTCGGCCCGAAAGAGGGCGCGCGAGGTGAAGTCTCTCGTCGCGCTGGCGCGCTTCCGAGAGACGGTCCGCCGGTCACCTTGCAGAGCACGTTCGGTCACTTGGTGGAGCACGTCGGTCACTTGGTGGGGCGCGCGGTCTTTTCGTCTTTGACGGGTACCAGCGCCACTGCCAGCGCCGGGAAGACCGCGGCGACGCAGAAGGCCAGCGCGTACCGCGAGTCGCCGATGACCAGGCCCAGCATCGGCGGGGTCAGGGCGGCGGCGATGTTCTGACCGGTGTTCTGCGTGCCCATCGCCCGCCCGGCCCAGGCGAGCCCGGCCATCTCGGCCGAGGCGGTGAAGCCGAGTCCGTTGTCGGACACGGTGATCACCGCGGCCAGGACCAAGGCGAGCAGCACCAGCCACGGCCAGGTCGCGTCCCCGGCGGCGACGAGGAGCATGACCGCCGCGCTCGCGACCGCCAGTTGCCGCATCGGCCGCAACCGGCTGCCGACGCGGTCGGACCAGCGGCCCGAGACGAGCCTGCCCAGCGCGCCCAGGATCTGGACGGCGCCGACGAACCAGCCCGCCGACGCGGCCGTCCAGTGGTGGACGGTCACCAGGTACACCGGGGTGAAGGCGGAGACGGTGAACTGCGGGACGACGAGCAGCGCGCTCGCGCCGTGCACGCGCCAGAGCGCCGGCCTCCGGTACGGCGACGGCGGCTTCTCCCCCGCGCCGGTCCCGGTGTCCGGCCTCGGCGGGTCGACCAGCAGCCAGGCGACGAGCACCGCGACGACGATCGCGGCCAGCGCGGGCAGCATCAGTGAGACCTGGAAGCCCCAGTGATCCGCGAGCGGCGGGAGCCCGAAGGCGGCGACACCGACCCCGAGCGGCTGCGCCATCTGGCGGATGCCCATCGCGAAGCCGCGTTCCGCCGGGCCGAACCAGCCGAGGACCGCCCTGCCGCTCGCGGCGTTCACTGACGCGGTGCTCGCGCCGGCGAGCAGAAACACTCCAAAGAGGATCCCGAGCGAGTGGGCGCCCACGGCCGCGTACACGAGGAGTAACCCCGAGACGCCGAGTCCGAGGGCCATTACCAAACGCTCTCCGTAACGGTCGGCGGCCGCACCCCACAGGATCAAGGTGAACAGCAGGCCAAGACTCGGCGCCGCGACCACCGTTCCCGCTTCGGCGAGCGTGAGCCCCTCCGCACGCTGCATGGACGGCACCAGGAACGGGATCCCGTAGAGGAACGAACAGCTCGCGGTCTGCGCGGCGAGGCCGAGCGCGAGGATGAGCCAGCGCCGTTTGCCGCCGATCCCCACGTCCACGACCTGCGCCATCTTCGTCACCGTTTCACTATTTGGGATAGAACTCCTACATAGTGAACGATAGTTGTCCGTGCTAACTACCGCAAGGCCGCGTACCCGGGCTTGATGACCGTGTTGATGATGTCGAGCCGCTGATCGAAATCGAGGAACGCGGATTTCATCGCATTGATGGTGAACCACTCGAGATCGGCAGGCCCGAAGCCGAAGGCCTCGGTCAGGGCGGCGAATTCGCTGGTCATGGAGCAGCCGCTCATCAGCCGGTTGTCGGTGTTGACGGTGACCCGGAAGCGCAGCCGGGCGAGCAGACCGATGGGGTGTTCGCCGATCGAGCTCGCCGCTCCCGTCTGGACATTGGAGGTGGGACAGATCTCCAGCGGGATCCGCCTGTCGCGGACGTAGGCGGCCAACCGTCCCAAATGGACCGTGCCGTCACTGTCGGTCTTGATGTCGTCGACGATCCGCACACCGTGACCGAGGCGCTCCGCGCCGCAATGCTGAATCGCCTCCCAAATGGACGCGAGTCCGAACGCTTCACCGGCATGAATGGTGAAATGCGCATTATTCGTCCGCAGGAACTCGAATGCGTCGAGATTTCTGGTAGGCGGAAATCCGTCTTCCGGTCCGGCGATGTCGAACCCGACCACGCCGGCGTCGCGGTAGCGGACGGCGAGACCGGCGATCTCGAGTGCCCTGGCGTGCTGGCGCATCGCGCAGAGCAACGTCCCGACGCGGATCCGGCCGCCCGCGGCCGCCACTCTCCGTTCACCTTCCTCGAACCCGGCCTGAACGGCCTCGACCACCGCATCGAGTGACAGTCCGCGTTCGACGAAGAGTTCGGGCGCGTACCGCACCTCGGCGTAGACGACCCCGTCGGCCGCGAGGTCTTCGACCGCCTCGGCGGCCACTCTGACCAGCGCTTCCTCCGTCTGCATCACGCCGCAGGTATGCGCGAACGTCTCAAGGTACGAGACGAGAGAGCCGGAATCGGCGGCGTCGCGGAACCATCGGCCGAGCGCGACGGGATCACCGGTCGGAAGGGCCTGGTACCCGGTCTGTTCGGCGAGTTCGGCGACCGTCGCGGGACGCAATCCGCCGTCCAGGTGGTCGTGGAGGAGAACCTTGGGAGCACGGGCCAGTACCGCCTCCGGGACGAGGGGTCTGCTGCTTTCAGAGGACATACGTAACGGTAACCAGGCTGTCATTCCCCTACATGGTGGTAACTCCCGCGCTCCGGTTAACCCTCGGCTTTGTCGATCACCGGCTGAATCGGCCATCAGGGTCAGAGCTCGGCATTGTCCGATACCCGGGGGCCATACGCAGAGCAATTTCGCAATGGATAAGCTTCACGTCACGTCCCTCCCATTTCCCCGCCCACGAAGGACACCGCAGTGACCACTGACAACCACATTGCAGCAGCCCCGTCCTTCGACCGGATGCGCAACATGCTGGTGCGCGCGGCCGAAGTGCGTGAGAGCGAACAGCAGCAGATCTTCGACGCGCTCGACGACATCTACGCACGTCTGGCGCCGGTCGACTCGCTCGGCGCGGTCCGCAAGCGCCTCTCGGAGATGCCCGACCGCACCGAGACCAGCGTGCTCGCCGAGCGGCTCGACGAGACCATGTCGCGGCTCGAAGCGCAGGACACCGCGATCGCCGCGCTGACCCGCGCCGTCGAAAGCATCGTCGACAAGCTGGCCAAGCCGTTCGCCCAGCTCGACGGCCGCCTCGACGGCATGGCCGCGCGCCTCGAAGGCGTCGGGGGCCGGATGGACGGGCTCGAGGACAAGCTCCAGAACATCCACCGCCGTCTCGACGAGCTCGGCGCGCACCTGGACAAGCAGGACGTGAAGACCGACTCGCTCCCGCAGTCGGTGATCGGCCCGGTGCGCGAGCGCGTCGAGCAGGCCGAGTCGACCCTGCGCGACCGCGTCGACACCGTCGACCGCGAGCTGCGCACCCGCGTCGAGAACCTCGACAAGGCCACCAAGGACAGCCTCACCGCGAACACCGAGGCGCTGAAGACCGCGCTGACCGAGACCGGCGAGATGATCGACGCTTCGGAGCGCCTCGACGGCCTCGGCGACCGCCTCGAGAAGGTCACCTCGCGGCTGGACGACCTCGCGGAGCGGCTCGACAAGGTCGAGGACGGCTTCACCGGACGCCTCGGCGACCTCGACGGCTCGATCCGCAGCGGCCTGTCGAAGGTCGAGAGCACGCTCCAGAAGCAGCCGGACACCGACTCGGTCGACACGCTGGTGCGCAAGAGCAACGACGAGTCCGTGCGCCGCATCGGCGGCCAGCTGGACGAGGCCATGGCGACCTTCGCGGAGCTGATGCTCGGCGGTGGCCCGGCCGTGCAGCAGATCGCCCCGCCGCCGCCCGCCCCGCGTCAGCCGCGTCGCAGCTCGCGCAACGGCCGGGCGCCCAAGGCGGCCGACGCCAAGGCCAAGGCCGACGGCACCGACGAGACCTCGGACTGACGTCTCCGCTTGACGCGTGAAGGCCCTCTTCCCCGGCTCCGCCTCGGGAAGGGGGCCTTCACGCTTCTCCAGTCCCTCGCGCAGGCGGATCGCGTTTAGCCCGCTAAACGCGATCCGGCGGTCGCCCGCGTTTCGTCCTCTAAATGCGGTGTACGTCCTGGGCCCGGCGTGTCGGGCCGCGCCCGATGTCCCCAATGTGGCATTGGGGACGCTGAGCGCCTCCAATGCCACATTGGGGACACCTGCCCCGCGCCGACCTGCGTTTAGCGGGCTAAACGCGATCCGGCGGTCGCCCGCGTTTCGTCCTCTGGAT
>NZ_NMQT01000061.1 GCF_002234405.1 Amycolatopsis thailandensis
TGACCGGGACGCCGATGCCGTGGGAAGACGGCATCGGCGTCCCGGTCACTCTCGGTTCTGCCTGATCGGGGCGCTCGTCGACACGGTTCAGCGATTACGGAACCGGGGCCGGATAACTAGCTTCAGCCCTGTGAAAAGGGCACTGGTGTTGATGACGGCCGGAACGCTCCTGCTGGCCGGGGGCGCTTTTCCCGCGCACGCGCAGGCTGTGGACATCCCGTCGGGCTGCACCGGCGGGGCCGCGCCGAACCCGAGCGTGGAGCAGGGCAGCCCGCCCACCGGGTACAAGTTCAACCCTGCCGCCCCGGTGCCCGCCGGCACGCCGAAGAGCAAGCACCCCCGGCTGTCGACGGCGGGCGGCTATCAGCAGGACGGCGGGAAGTACGCCCTGATCTCGACGCCGGACAAGATGGTCAGCACCGCCTACGCGGCGATGAAGTTCGTGCCCGGCGCCGTCTACACGCTGACCGACTGGACAGGCACGAACGACGTCAACCTCCGGCGCGCGGACGCCGTCGGAGAGACTGGACTGCGGTTCTACAACGCGTCGGACAAGGTCGTCCTGGAGAACAAGCTCAAGGTCGCGCACGCCGTCGAGACCGACGGCAAACTGGCCCGGCAGGACTTCGAGCCGTCGATCGCCCCGGCGTCGGCGAACTCGGTGAAGTTCTTTGCCGCCACCGACCACAACTGGGTCATGTGGGACTGCGTCCACCTGCGGATCGACTCGTTTTCGGCGAAGGCCGAGGTGCGGGATCCGGCGAGCGGTGCCTGGGGCGCCACGGCCACCCTCGAGGCGGGCACCACCGCGAACTACCGCTTCACGGTGACCAACGACGGCACCACGACGCTGACCGCGGTCAAGGTCGACGACCCGTACTGCGACGTCCAGCCCACACCGATCGCGGCGCTCGACGCCGGCAAGTCCGCGACCGTCACCTGCGACCACAAGAACGTCACCGAAGCCGACAACGGCCACGTCAGCACCGTGACCGTCTCCAGCGGCAAGCTGCCGAAGAAGACCTCCACCACCACGATCAAGGTCACCCCGCCGCCCGCGATCGACGAGATCGGCGAGTTCGTCTGGAACGACGTCGACCGCAACGGGCTGCAGGACTCCGCGGAGCCGGGCGTCCCGGGCGTGAAGGTGACGCTGAAGGACGCGTCGGGCACGGCGCTCGGCACGCTCACCACGGACGCCGACGGCAAGTACCGCTTCACCAAGCTGAAGGACGGCATCTACCAGGTCTGTTTCGACATCGGCGCGCTTCCGTATACGTACACGGCCAAGGACGCGGGTGACGACGCGAAGGACTCCGATGCCGATCCGGCGACAGGCTGCACGGCGACCACCACGGTCGGCCCTCGCAAGCGAACGGACCTGACGCTCGCCGCCGGCCTCAACGCGCCGACGAGCAAACTGGGCGACTTCGTCTGGCTGGACAAGGACAAGGACGGCCTGCAAGGCCGCGACGAGCTCGGCGTCCCGGACGTGAAGGTGACACTGAAGGACGCTTCCGCGAAGGAGATCGGTTCGACCGTGACCGGGCCGGACGGGCGGTACTCGTTCGGAAGCCTGCTTCCGGGCTCGTACCAGGTGTGTTTCGACGTCGGTTCCCGGCAGCTGACCAAGTCCGGCGCCGCGAAGTTCGACGGCACCGACTCGGCGGCGGATCCCGCGACCGGGTGCACGCCGCCGGCCGAGCCGGGGGTGCCGGAGGACCTGACCAGGGACGCCGGGCTGATCGAGCCGTGAGAATTGTCGGTGGGTGGCGCTAGCGTCGCCCACCGTGACCACCTCACATCTCGATGCCACCCGCGAGTCCTACGACACCGTCGCCGAGGACTACGCGGTAAGGGTCAGATCGCTCTTCGACCAGGAGCCGATCGGCCGCGCGATGCTGGCCGCGTTCGCCGAGCAGGTGCGCGGCCCGGTCGTCGACGTCGGCTGCGGGCCGGGTCATGTCACCGCCCACCTGGCGTCGCTCGGTCTCGACGTCGCCGGTGTCGACTTGTCGCCGAAAATGATCGAGGTCGCCCGCCGTCAGTACCCTGACCTGCGGTTCTCTGCCGGCTCGATGACCGCCCTCGACCTCCCGGACGGCGAGCTGGGCGGACTGGTCGCCTGGTGGTCGATCTTCCATCTGCCACCCGAGGAGCTCCCGGCGGTGTTCGCGGAGTTCCGCCGCACGCTCGCGCACGATGGTCGTCTGCTGGTCGGATTTCACGTCGGCGAAGAACGTCTGAGCCCGGAGACGGCGTACGGCCACCCGGTCACCTATGACGCGTACCTGCTGGAACCCGGCAAGGTCGCCGAGCTGATGGAGAAGGCCGGGTTCGAGGTCACCGCCCGGCTGACCATGGAAGGGAGGAAGCGACCCCAGTCCTGCCTGTCCGCCCGCGCGGTTTGACTCGCGGGCCGCGCGCCTGATCTCCTGCGCACGCAACCGAGCCGGGCGGAGCCATGACGCAGACGAACACGACCACGGGCGAAAACGCGCCTGACTGGCCTTCGCGCGCTTGGTTCCGGCGTCCGTCGACCTGGACGTGGTTCGGGTTCGGCCTGGTGCTGATGGTTTACGCCGACCTCGCCTGGCGTCGCCGCTGGATGAGCGACGACGGGCTGATCGTGCTGCGGACGGTCCGGCAGATCCTCGCGGGCAACGGGCCGGTCTTCAACATCGGTGAGCGGGTCGAGACCAACACCAGTCCTTTGTGGACGACGGTGCTGAGTGTCCTCGGGCTGATCCCGGGAGTGCCGCTGGAGTGGATCTCCGTGGTCACCGGGTTGGTCTTCTCGGTCGCCGGACTGTTCTTCGGCCTGGACGGCGCCCGGCGGCTCTACCAGCCGCTGGCGTTCCACGGGCTCGCGCCCGCCGGGGCGCTGGTGGTCTGCGCGCTGCCGCCGTTCCGCGACTTCGCGACGTCCGGCCTGGAGACCGGTCTGATCACGTTGTGGCTGGGCGGCACCTGGTGGCTGCTTGTCCGCCGTATGTCCACAATGGATGATCTGCGCACCTGGCCGGTCGCCCTGGTCGCCGGGCTGGGACCGTTGGTGCGGCCGGATCTCGCGCTCTTCAGCGCCGTCGCTCTGGTGGCGCTGCTCGTGCTTGCGTGGCCGGGACGTCGTCGCGTGGTGGGCTTGCTAGCCGTGGCGGCCGCGCTCCCGTTGGCGTATCAGGTGTTCCGGATGGGCTACTACGGTCTGCTGACGCCGAACACCGCCCTGGTCAAGGAGGCTTCGGAGGCGAACTGGGCTCGTGGATGGGCGTACTTCGTCGACCTCGTCCAGCCGTACTGGCTCTGGCTGCCGCTCCTGTTGCTCGCGGCCGCCGTCGTCACCGTATCGTCCACTGTGGACAAAACATTCGCGGTGCTGACCGCGGTCCCGGTCGTCGGCGCGGCGCTGCTCTCGCTGTACGTGGTCAGGGTCGGCGGGGACTTCATGCACGGGCGCATGCTGCTGCCGGCGCTGTTCTGCCTGCTGCTTCCGGTGCTGGCCCTGCCGGTGACGAGGCTGACCACGGTGTTCCTGGTGGGTGCCGGGATCTGGGCGTTCGTGGCCGTCGGGTCGCTCCGCCCGCCGTACTCCGCCGAGCCGCGTGCCGTCGGCATCACCGACGAACGGTCGTACTGGTCGCGCGCGACGGGGCACGAGTATCCGATCCTGGCCGAGGATTACGCCGATCACCCGCTGATGCCGTCGGCGCTGGACGCCGTCCACGGTGTGGACGGCCCGGCGGTGCTGGTCCAGGACTACGCGACCAGGCGCTGGTACGCGTACCCGACGGACCGGCCGTACGTGACCGTCGCCGCGGACAGCATGGGCGCGCTCGGCCTGCTGATCCCGCTCGACATGCGGCTGCGCGACGGTTACGGCCTCGCCAATCCGTTCGCCGCGCATTCGACGCCGCTCGCCAATGGCCGTCCCGGCCACCAGAAGTGGCTGCCTCCGGTGTGGGAGCTGGCGAATTCGGCGCGGCTCCCGATCGCCGAAGGCGGCCCGGCCCGCGCCGTCGACGTCGCGGCGGCGCGGGTGGCGCTCAGCTGCCCGGAGATCGCGGCGATCGACGCGTCCGTGCGGGATCCGCTGACGGCCGGACGGTTCGCGGACAACCTCATCGGGTCGTTCACGCGCGGTTCCGTGCGGTTCCCGCGGGTGGCGACACCGCCGGTCACCTGCGCCCCCTGACCGCCCCGCGATGTGTCGTCCGCCCAATCACACGTGATCGCCTTCCAATCACGCGAGATCGCTCTTCAATCACGCGAGTTCCGTCTCTGATCACGCGAGATACGCTTTCGAGCACGCGAGACCGCCGTACTAGCGTGGCGGCCATGGCTGATCTTCCCTTCGCTCTCGTCACCGGCGCCACCCGCGGTATCGGTGCCGCGGTCGCCCGCGCGCTCGCCCCCACGCACCGGCTGCTGCTCGGCGGCCGCGACGCCGACGCGCTCGGCGAACTGGCGGGCACGCTGCCCGGCGCCCGGGCGTGGCCGGTCGACCTGACCGATGCCGAGGCACTGGAAGCGGCGACAGCCGAGTTCGGCGAACTGAACGTCCTGGTGCACTCGGCGGGTGTCGCGCGACTCGGCACCCTCGAAGCCACGACCGACGCCGACTGGCGGGCGAACTTCGAGGTCAACGTGCTCGCCGTCGTCACGCTGACCAGGCAGCTGCTGCCCGCGCTTCGTGCCGCGAAGGGGCACGTCGTGGTGATCAACTCGGGCGCCGGGCAGAACGCGCGACCGGGCTGGGGACCGTACGCGGCGAGCAAGTTCGCCGTCCGCGCCTTCGCCGACGCGCTGCGAGAGGAGGAGTCCACGCTGCGGGTGACGTCGATCTACCCCGGCCGCACGGACACCGAAATGCAGCAGGCGATCATCGCCGACGAGGGCCGCGCCTACGAGCCGGAACGCTTCCTGCGCCCCGACTCCGTCGCGGCCGCCGTGCTCTCCGCCGTCACCGCGACCGGTGACGCGCACCCGACCGAAGTGACCCTGCGCCCTCGCGGCCTGGTCTAACCCACGTGCCGTTGTCCTGAAGGCCACGCGCCATTTCCGGTGGCGCCGTCCGCGTGTTCCCAATGTCGCATTTGAGTCGCTGAGCGTCCCGAATGCGACATTGGGAACCCTTGCTGCGCCCCGGCTCAGGCCGACGTGTCGCGAAAGCCACTTTCGGGACATCGGCACCCGCTCGGCGCCAGTTGTCCACAGCCTCGCACGGTTGTGGACAACCCCGCCCCCACCAGCACTTTCCCCCGGGTCCCGCCCCCAACTCCCGATAGACTGGCCTCGGGGCCGCCCCCTGGGACGGGTGGGGGGCTGGGTAGGTGAGTTAAGAGCGCAGGCGTGCGGAGGTTTCGGCGACTTCGGCCTGGACTTTCGCGCGGTCCACCCGCAGGGATTCGCCGTCGCCGACGACCTGCTCGCCTGCCACCCACACGTCGCGCACCCGGCGCGAGCCGGCGGCCCACACCAGGTTCGAGAGCAGTTGCTCGTCCGGGACGTCGAGGCCCGCCGCGAAGGCCGGGTCGTCGAGGTCGACGTGCACCATGTCCGCCCAGCGGCCGGGTTCCAGCGCGCCGATGTCGGTCCGGCCCAGCGCGTCGGCGCCGCCGCGGGTGCCGAGCAGGAAGGCGTCGGCCGCGGTCAGCACGGTCGAGTCGCCGGTCGCGAGCCGCGCGAACATCGCCGAGAGCTGGAGTTCCTCCCACAGGTCGATGTCGTCGTTCGACGCCGGGCCGTCGGTGCCGAGCCCGATGGCGACGCCCGCCTTCCGCAGCTCCGTGACCCGCGCGATGCCCGAAGCGAGCTTCGCGTTCGAGCCGGGGCAATGCGCCATCCCGACCCCGCGCGCCGCGAACAGCGCGATGTCCTCGTCGGACAGGTGGATGGCGTGCGCGGCCAGCGTCCGGCCCCGCAGCATCCCGACCTTCTCCAGCAGCGCGGGCACCGAACCATGCGCTTCGCGCTGCTTGACGTCTTCGAGTGCCGCCTCGGCCACGTGGATCTGCACCAGGGCGCCGCGTTCGGCCGCCGATTCCGCGGTCGCGCGCAGCGCTTCTTCGTTCAGCATGTACGCCGAGTGCGGCCCGTAGCCGACCTCGATCCGCTCACCGGGGCCGAACCGGAGACCGTCGGTGTCGATCCAGCGTTCGATGCCCTTCAACATCGCGCGCCAGTCCATCCCCGGCAGTTCCATGATCGGCGGACCCAGGATCACGCGGCCACCGGTGGTGAGCACCGCGTCGGCGAGCTGCTCGCCTTCGAAGTACATCTCCGCGCTGGTCGTGACACCGTGCCGCAGCATTTCGACCGAGCCCAGCACCATGCCGGTGCGGATGTCGGCGGGCTTCAGCTTCGCTTCGGCGGGCCAGATGATCTCGGTCAGCCACCGCAGCAGCGGCAGGTCGCCGCCCATCCCGCGCAACAGCGTCATCGGGCTGTGCGCGTGCGCGTTGACCAGACCGGGCAGGAGAAGACCGCTCAACCGGGTCACGGGAGCGGACGTTTCGGGAGCCTCGGACACGGGACCGACATGGGTGACACGCCCCGCCTCGTCCACGTCGACCACGGCGTCACGCAGCAACGAGCAAGCGGGGTCGGCGGGGAGAACGACAGGAGCGTGGAAACGGCGTTGCATAACCGAGAGCTTACTTTCAGTCGACGACGCCGCTACGCCACGCCCACGCCGCGATCTCCACCCGGTTCCGCGCACCCACCTTGCCCTGCACCGACGCCAGATGCGTCTTCACCGTCGACAGCGACAGGAACAGCTCCGCCCCGATCTCGGTGTTCGTCAGCCCCTTCGCGGCCGCCTTGACGACGTCCAGTTCCCGCGCGGTCAGCGGCTCCGAAGGCGGGACGACCTCGCGTTTCACCGCGCCGCCGTCGAAATGCTTCAGCAGCCGGACGGTGATCTGCGGCGACACCAGCGCGTCCCCGCGCGCGGCCGCGCGCACCGCCTCGATCAGCAAAGCCGGGCCCGCGTCCTTCAGCAGGAACCCGCTCGCGCCGTTCCGCAGCGCGGTGTGCACGTACTCGTCCAGGTCGAACGTCGTGACCACCACCACCTTCAGCGGATCGGCGACGTCCGGGCCCGCCAGCTGCTTGGTGACCTCGAGCCCGTCGATCCCCGGCATGCGGATGTCCAGCAGGCAGACGTCCGGCCGCAGTTCGCGCGCCTTCGCGACCGCCGAGACACCGTCCGGGACGTCGGCGACCACCTCGATGTCGTCTTGGGCGTCCAGGATCATCCGGAAGCCGATCCGCACCATGTCCTGGTCGTCGGCGATCAGTACCCGGATCACTCTTCTCCTTCAAGTGGTAGCCACGCTTCGACGCGCCATCCGCCGCCCGGCGCCCGGCCGGCGGAAAGCCGGCCGTGCAGCAGGGCGACCCGTTCGCGCATGCCGATCAGACCGTAGCCGCCCGACCCACCGGCCGGACGGCGATCCGGCTCGCGTCCGTCATCGGTCACCTGGAGGTGCAGTTCGCTCCCGGCCACCTCGGCGATGACCAGCGCCTCCTTCGCGCCCGACGCGTGCTTGCCGATGTTCGTCAGCGACTCCTGCACCAGCCGCAACGCCGATCGCCCGACCTCGTGCGGCACGTCCGACGGCAGTTCCAGCTTCATCGACGTCTTCACGCCGTGGTTCGACCGTTCGATCAGCGACCGCAGATCGGCGGCGAGATCGGTGGTGGCCTGCTCGCTGAACTCGCTGCTCCCGGCGGGCGCGTCACCGCGCATGCTCCGCACGAGCCGCCTCATCGCCGCGAGCGCCTCCACCCCGGCGTCCTCGATCCGGCCCATCGCCTCGACCGCGACCTGCGGGTTCTTCTCGCCCATCATCTTCGCCGCCTGCGCCTGCACGACGATCCCGGTGACGTGGTGGGCGACGACGTCGTGCAGTTCACGCGCCAAAGCCATCCGTTCCGACGTCTGCGCGTCGCTGATCGCCGACTGGATGACCTGCGTCCGCTCCGAATCCCGCGAACGCAGCGCCAGGCCGACCGCCACCGAGATACCGAGCAGCAGCAGACCCGCGATCGCGAACCCCGCGATGTCGTCCGGGTTGGTCATCAGCCGCGGATTCGGCCGCTGCGTGTTGAGCACGCAGGCGCCCATCACCACCCCGGTCAGCGCCGCGAGCCGTGACGTGGCCTTGCCCAGTCCGACCGCGCGGACCAGGGTGACGATCGCGCCCATCCCCGCGACGACCTGCGTCCCCGGCACACCGCCGGGCGTCGGGTAGTCGTAGCGGAGCCGGAGGAACGGGGTCACCAGCGCCGAAAGCAGCATGACCGCGGTGAGCGCGATCATCGCGTCGGCCGGCCGCCGCGGCGCCGCGATCGCGATGATCGCGGCGACGATCGAGCAGACCAGGATGGGCAGACCGTGCGCCCCGCTGGCGTAGGTGAAGGTGAATTCCAGGATCAGCGCGACGCTCAGCATGCCGATGAGCGGCCACTGGCCCAGCACCAGCTTGTTGAGCTTCTGCAGCTTCTCGTAGCTTCTCGGATTCGTCATGCGGTCGCGCCCGGGAATCGCGAAGACCAGCGTGCCGCCCAGCAGGATGCCCCCGAACAGCATCGCCTGCGCCATGGTGCCGCCCGACATGCCGTCCATGTACCGGCCGGACACCGCCGTCAGCGTCGCCAGCACCAGACCGGAGATCACCGCGAACGCGACGCCCGGCCGCGTCCGGCGCGCGGCGTAGAACAGGATTTCGACGCCGGCCACCACTTCGGTGATGGACAGGTTCGCGAGCACGCTCGAGTAGGTCGGGATGTTGAAGTAACGGACGACCAGCGTGTAGGCCACCAGCACGACCGAAGCCGCGACGGCGGCGACGGCGGCGCGTTTCTGCGCCCAGAGCGCGCAGAACACCATCCCGAAGATGCCGGGGAACAGCAGCAGGTCGATGACCTTGGGGCCGGCGTCGTCGAAGGCGGCGTCGGTGATGAACGCCAGGTCGAACGCGAACGCGGCCAGCAGGACGACCACGGGCATGCCGATACGGCGCGTGAGCGCGCTCGCCCGTGCGTAGAGCTTGTTCTGGGATGGACCTGCTGTCACACCGTGACGGTAGAGGATCCGCCACCGTCCGCACCTTGGCCGACCGGTCCGAGTCGCCTCGGCCGATCGGCCGAGGCGGGCGTGATCAGCACTGGCCGTCTGCCCGAAGTGGACACAGGCGGTTCACCGCGAAGCTCTTCCCCGAAGCGGAACACAAGTGACTGACTAGGGAGAATCACGGTGGTAGATCCACAGTGGACAGGGCAGCCGGTGCTTTCGGGCCGGGGGCTGGTGAAGCGGTACGGCACACAGCACGCGCTGGCCGGGATCGACATCGACATCCAGGCGGGTGACGCGGTCGCCATCGTCGGGCCCTCCGGCTCGGGCAAGACCTCCCTGCTGCACGTGCTCGCCGGGATCCTCCGCGCCGATTCCGGGCAGATCTTCCTCGCCGGGCAGCGCGTCGATCAGCTCAACGAGCGCAAGCGCAGCGAACTGCGGCGCACCGAGTTCGGTTTCGTGTTCCAATCCGGGATGCTCGTCGCCGAACTGAGCGCCGAGGAGAACGTCGCGCTGCCGTCGCTGCTGGGTGGCAAGGGGCGCAAGGAATCCATCGAGGCCGGCCGCGAATGGCTCGCGAAGCTCGGCTTGGCGGGCAAGGAAAAGCGCCGCCCCGGTGAGCTTTCCGGCGGTGAGGCGCAGCGCGTCGCGATCGCCCGTGCCCTGACCCACCGGCCGAAGGTGATCTTCGCCGACGAGCCGACCGGCGCGCTCGACACCCGCACCGGCCGCGCCACCATGGACGCGCTGCTCGCGGCGGCCGCCGACAGCGGCGCCGCGGTGATCGTGGTGACGCACGACCGCGAACTCGCCGAGGCCATGCCGCGCACGGTCTCCATCCGCGACGGCCTGATCGCGACGAGGCTGGCTGCCTGATGAACAGCTTCCAGCTGGCCATGCGGGTGCTCCGGGTCGACCGCCGGACCCGCACGTCGGCCATCCTCACCGCGGTCGGGGTCGCCGTCGCGACCAGTCTGGTGCTCCTGCTGGCCTCCCTCCCGGGTGCCACGCAGGCCCGCTCGCAGCGGGCGATCTGGCAGGACATCGGCAGTTACTACTCCCAGTCCGGGGAGAGCCAGCGTCCGGCGCCGCTGCTGATGGCGGCCAACAAGGACTACTCGGGCGACCGCGAGATCATCCGCGTCGACATCGCCCAGACCGGCACTTCGCCGATCCTCAGCCTGCCGCCGGGCATCCCGAAGCTGCCCGGCCCCGGCGAGGCGATCGTTTCGCCCGAACTCGGGAAACTGATCCAGTCGGCGCCGCAGGCCCAGCTCGGAGACCGGTTCGGCAAACTCGTCGACGCGCTAGGACCCGACTCCCTGATGTATCCGGAGCAGCTGGTCGCCGTGGTCGGCCACACCCCGGAGACGATGCCGAAGACGGCGCTCGCCGCGGACGGCTTCCCCGACAAGCAGGCGAAGCCCGACCCGATGCTCGAACTGCTCGCCTGGGTCGGCGTGATCGTCCTGCTCGTGCCGAGCCTGGTGCTCGTCGCGTCCTCGGCCCGGCTCACCGCCGCCCGGCGTGAGGTGCGGATGGCCGCGCTCCGGCTGGCCGGGGCGACCCCGGGGCAGGTGATGAAGATCGTCGCCGCCGAGACGGCGTTGTCCGCGGTGATCGGCGCCCTGCTGGGCATCCTGGTGGCACCGGCGCTCCAAGGCCTCTCGACGTTCGTTCCGTGGGCAGGCGGGACCTGGCTCGCGTCGGACTTCAGCCTCCCGGTCGGTTCGACCGTCGCGGTCGCCGTCGTGATCCCGTTGCTGGTCGTCTTCGCGGGTGTCCTCGGCATCCGTCGCGTCCTGAAGACGCCGCTGTTCGCGGCCTCGGCACACGCCCGCAAACCACTGCACTGGTGGCGGCTGCTCGCGGTCCCCGTGGCCGGTGCCTTCTTCCTGTTCGCGGTCACCCAGGACAACGGCAGCCTGGGGATGGTGATGCTCGGGCTGTTCCTGCTGGTCGGGTCGGCCGCGATCGTCGGGCCGTGGGTCACCTCGGCGGTCGGCGGCACCTTCGTCCGGATCTGGCGCAAACCGGCGTCGCTGCTGGCCGGACGCAGGCTCCGCGACGACCCGAAGAGCGCGTACCGGGCCACGGCGGGTGTCGTGCTCGCGGTGTTCACCGGCTCGATGGCGCTCACGCTGCTGCCCTCGTTCGAGTCGATGGCGGGCGGTGGACGGACCTTCAAGGACAACGTCCTCTACGCCGAATCCGACGCGACCCAGGCCCAGCGGATCGCCGACGACACCAACGCGTCCCTCGCCCGCAACGGGGTCACCGAAAAGGCCATCCCGGTGGGCCAGGTCTACCTGTCCACAGGCGCGCCAGGGACCCGTGACCAGACGCTGAGCAGGGCTTTCGTGATGACCTGCGAGGACGCCACGAAACTGCTCCGGGTGAACATAGGCGGCACCTGCCAGCCGGGTCCGGCGATCTACAGCCGGACCAGCCTCGACCCGGCGGTCTACAGCGTGACGAACGACTACGACAAGGCCGGCACGCCGCTCGACGCGAAGGCCCCGGTGCACCTCTTCCCGTCCAGTGACGAGGACACCTACGGCACGATCGTCATCGACCCGGCCCTGGTCCCCGCGGGGGTCACGCCGGAAAGGTTCGACGTGATCGTGCCGACGACACCGCAGAACGGCGAGGTCGTGCGAACCGCGCTGGTCGGGGCGGCCCCCGGACAGGAGGTCGGCAGCCGCGGCCTGCACCTGATCGGCCAGCAGCAGGAACTCGGCGACCTGCGCCGGGTCACCGTGATCGGCCTGATCGCCGCCGGCGTGCTCGCCGGATGCAGCGCCGCCGTGGCGACCGCCGGTTCGGTGATGGACCGCCGCCGCACCTTCGGGGCGCTCATCGCGGCCGGGACACCGGTCCGGGTGCTGGCGAGGGCGCTGCGGATGGAAGCGGCCCTGCCCGCGATGGTGGCCACCATCGGCGCGGGTGCGGTCGGGGTCGGAGTCGGCATCGGGCTCTACAGCCTGGTCGAGAAGGACGGGATCGTGCTGAGCCCGTGGCTGCTGGCGCCCGTGGTGCTGGGAATCGGGGTGGCGTTGCTCGGGGCATCCGTCTCGACCCCGGCGCTCAAGCGGGTGCAGTCGGAGCCGTTGGCCGACGAGTAAAAGGTTCGTCCGAATGGCGTCATGACGCCGGGGCGGGCAGGTCTCGTGGGTGGAGTCGGAGGTAACCACCCACGAGCCGGGTGCCCGGTCATCCCTCTGTCGGGGGATGGATGAACGGGCACCGGGGATGCGCAGGGGGCATCCCAAGGCACGGGGGTGTGAAGAAAGGGCCGGTCAGCGACGTGGGGACGCCGCTGACCGGCCCTTTCAGGCGTTTCTAGGCGCGTTCGAAGATCAGGTCGTGCGAGATCCGGCCTTCGACGTCGGCGCGGTTCTCGAACTTCGTGACCGGGCGCCACTCCGGACGCGGCGCCCAGCCGCCCGGCTCGGCGGCGTGGCGGTTGCGCAGGAGCGGCTCGGCCGAGCAGACCTCCATCATCTGCTCCGCGTAGTTCTCCCAGTCGGTCGCCATGTGGAACGTCCCGCCCGGCGCGAGCCGCGACGCCACCAGCGAGACGAACTCCGGCTGCACGATCCGCCGCTTGTGGTGCCGCTTCTTCGGCCACGGGTCCGGGAAGAACAGCCGGACCCCGGCCAGCGAACCCGGCTCGACATGCGAGGTCAGCAGCACGACGGCGTCACCGTGCATCAGCCGCAGGTTCTCCACGCCGAGCTTCTCCGCGCGCAGCATCAGCTGGCCGAGACCCGGGTCGTACACCTCGACCGCGACATAGTTGAGTTCCGGCGCGGCGGCCGCGAGCTGGGACGTGGTCTCGCCCATGCCCGAGCCGATCTCCACCATGACCGGGGCCCGCCTGCCGAACCAGTCGTCGAAATCCACCGTGCCTTCGGGCAGCTCGCCGACCGTGCGGCCGAGCGACGGCCAGAGCTCGTTCCAGGCTCGCTGCTGCCCGACGGTCATCCGGCCGCCGCGTTTGACATAGCTGACCACGCTGCGCATCCGTGGCTGGTCCTCGTTTTCCACCCGCCCATTAAACGCGGGGGCTGTGTTCACCGGCGAACCCGCGTCCGCGATCACGTCGGCAGGGCGCTCGTCGGCAAACTCCGTCGCCTCGGTCGGAGGGGCGCCCTGCCACCGCGATAGCGGGGCCTTCGGCCGGGGCGGGTTCGGCTTTTGGCTGATTTCCAGAATGCGCCTTCAGCTCCGCCTGCCGGTTACCGCACCGCTTCGAACTCCCCCAGCCGCGACCGCAGCCCGGCGAATCCGCCGACCGCGATCGGCGGCGGCGTCGTACTGGAATGGGCGGGGAGGACGTCGATCCAGCCGTCGTGACGGCTGGTGTTCAGCACCGTGGTCGGGATCGAATGCCCGGAAGCCCCGCGTTCGGAAGGCATGAACTCCCAGTAGCCGGATTCACCGTCCGCGGCCCACGGCACGAATTCCCAACCGGGACGCCTGCCGAGCAGACCGGAGATCCGATCTTCGATGCGGAAACCGAGTTCCCGCGATTCGAGCCTTCCTTCCACGACGGCGCGAAGCCACCACGGCGCGGGGATTTCGCCGTGCATTCCACTGGACGCGCGGTACAGCGCGACAACGAGATCTTCGGGTGCGCGGTGCACCCAGGCACGGCGGATATCGGACGGCCGGGTCGCCGACGCCACCGTTCGGGGTAGTTCGATCGCTTGGGACCATTCGAGGTCGAGCATGGGCTCGAGTCGTGGCCGGGTACTTTCCGTGCGGGCTTTCGGGATCGTGCGTTCCACTCCCTGACCGGAATCCACCGTCAAGGATCACCTCCGGGGCCGAGAGCCGAAAAAGCGGCTCATCCCGAGCATCGCCCGGTCAGGAACAGTATGTCCGCATCCTGTGAGAGAAGCCACAGGCTCTTAACGTGGACTTAACTCCTTTGGCCGCGGTAAAAGCTCACGCATCCCTTCGATGGGTGATCATCAGCGCGATCGCATAAACAATCACGCAGATGCCGCCGAAATAAGCCAAATAACCCCACGGCCCCAACGGCGGGTCGAGTTTCAGCATCGAAACCGTCAGATCCGGCCCCGAAAACTGATTCGCCGCGAAGAACGGCATCCACTGGTAGATGTCGTCGCCCACTCGCGGAATCAGGATCACGAGACCTTCGATCACCTGCGTCCAGGCCAGCGCGAACCCGAGGGCGAACGCGGGACTGCGGAACAGCAGGCCGAGGCCGACCCCGAGGAGACCGGTCAGCAGGAAGGTCAGTCCCTGGCCTGCCACCGCGCGCCAGTCGGCGCCCGAGTGCAGTCCGAGATCCGCGGCCGGTTTGACCAGGTACGCGATCCCCCACGAGCAAAAGCCCACGAGCAGGCCGATCAGCCCCGAGAAGACCCCGACGACGACGCCCTTCGCCACCAGCGCGGGCACGCGCGACGGCACCGCCTGGAAGGTGAGCTTCATCGTGCCCCAGTTGAACTCGGTCGCCGCCGCGAGGATGGCGAGCACGAGCACCACGGTGCGGCCGAGGTTGCTCGCGGTCTGCGTCGAGGCGACGGTCGCCTGTCCCTCCAGCGGCACCAGACCGAAGAACAACGCGGTGTAGCCGATCGCGAGCACCACCGCGATGGCCGCGCACCACCAGGGCGCCCGCGTGCTCAGCAGCTTGATCCGCTCCGCGCGGATCAGGTTCGCCGTGCTCATCGCGCCACCTCCGGGACACCGGCGCCGTACTCGACGGCTTCGGCGGTGAGTTCCATGTACGCCTGTTCGAGCGAGCCGGTGAGCGGCTTCAGCTCGTGAAGGGTCGCGCCCGCGGCGAACGCGAGCTCGCCGAGGTGATCACTGTCCATTTCGGACACGATGAGCGCGCCGTCCTCCTCGCGGAACTCGGCGCCCTTCTCGGTCAGCGCCGTCCGCAGTTCGGCGAGATGCGGGCTGCGGACCCGCACGCCGAGGCCCTTCGCGCGGCCGACGAAGTCCTCCATCGTCCCCTGATAGATCAGCTTCCCCCGGCCGATCACCACGAGGTCCTGCGCGGTCTGCGCCATCTCCGGCAGCAGGTGGCTGGACACGAACACGGTGCGGCCCTCGGCGGCGAGCGCGTGCATCAGCTGCCGGATCCACACGATGCCCTCGGGGTCGAGCCCGTTGACCGGCTCGTCGAACAGCAACACCCGCGGGTCGCCCAGCAGCGCCGTCGCGATCCCGAGCCGTTGCAGCATCCCGAGCGAGAACTGCCCGGCCCGCTTGCGCGCGACAGACTCCAGGCCGACCAGGCGGAGCACCTCGTCGACCCGCTTGTCGGCCAGCCCGTTCGTGGCGGCGACCCAGCGCAGATGCTCGCGGGCCGGTCGGCCGGGATGCCGCCACGCCGCGTCGATCATGCCGCCGACCGTCCGAAGTGGATCATGCAGCTCGCGGTAGGCCTTGCCGTCGATCGTCACCGAGCCGGACGTGGGGCTGTCGAGCCCCAGCATCATCCGCATCGTGGTGGACTTCCCCGACCCGTTGGGGCCGAGGAACCCGGTCACCCGGCCCGCTTCGGCGGTGAAAGAAAGATCGTTCACGGCGAGTTTGTCGCCGTAACGCTTCGTGAGTCCAGTGGCCTCGATCATCGACCCTCCCGCCAGTGGATTGCGACATTACCAACGGGGAAAGGACCGGGCTGCCCCCCGATCGGCGGCCCGGTCCTTGTTCCCCTTTTTCTCCCCGTCCGGATGTCCAGCTCCCCCGAGCGGACGTCCGGCCTTCTCCCCTGCGGAAGTTTCTTACGCGTCGCGTTTGTCGGCGACGACCAGCGAGATGATCAGCAGCACCAGCGCGAAACCGGCGAAGTAGGCCAGCGACCCTGCCTGGCTCAACGGCGCGTTCGCGGCGGCGGGACCCGAACCGGTGAGGAACCGGTCGGCGACGTGGAACGGCATCCAGTCGTAGATGTCCTTGCCGACCTTCGGGATCAGCTGGATCAGGTTCTCCACCGCGAGGGTGTAGATCAGCAGGAGCGAGATGGCGCCGGCGCTCTGCCGGATCAGGATGCCGACGGCGACCGCGATCACCGAGGCGAGCGCGAACACGACGCCGACACCGGCGACGCTGATCCACTCCGCGGTGGTGTTCAGCATGAGGTCTTCCGGCCGCATGATCGAAGCGAGACCCCAGGCGGCGAACGCGGCGATCTCGCCGATCACGAGCGAAAGCAGCGCGACGACGCCGGTCTTCGCCAGCAGCGCCGACTTGCGGTTCGGGACGGCCTGGAAAGTGGTGCGGATGGTGCCGAAGCGGTATTCGGTGGTCACCGAAAGCGCCGCCAGCACCATGATCACGGTCATGCCGAAGACGTAGCCGAACTGGGAGTTCGAGACGTCGGTGAACTCACCCGCCGGGGCGGCCCCGGCGAAGATGGCGGCGAAGCCGATCACGACCGCGAGGGTGATCAGCGCGCACCACCAGGGTGAGCGTGTGGTGAACAGCTTGATGCGTTCCACGGCGAGCAGAGTCATGGCTTTTCTTTCCTCGAGAGAGTGAGCGGCAGTGTTGGCTACTGGGCGGCGGCGACCACTTCGGCGGCTTCGGCTTCGAGACCGGTGTGGTACTCGACCGAATCGCCGGTGATCTGCATGAAGGCCTGCTCCAAGGAGCCGGTCTGCGGGCTGAGCTCGTGCAGCACGATCTGGTTGGCCGCGGCGATCTCGCCGATCTTCGCACTGTCCAAACCGGACACGATGATCGCGCGGTCCTCGTCGGTGACCTGGGCGCTCGCCTGCGTCAGCGCGGTGCGCAGCGCGGGCAGTTGCGGCGACCGGACCTTGACCGTGTTTTCGGCGGCCCGCGCCACGAAGTCCTCGGTGGAGGACTGGGAGATCAGCTGTCCCTTGCCGATCACGACCAGCTGGCTCGCGGTCAGCGCCATCTCCGAGAGGAGGTGCGAGGAGACGAACACCGTGCGGCCCTCGTCGGCCAGCCGGTGCATGAACTTCCGGATCCAGAGGATGCCCTCGGGGTCGAGGCCGTTGACCGGCTCGTCGAAGAGGAGGACCTCCGGGTCACCCAGCAGCGCGGCCGCGATCCCCAGCCGCTGCGACATGCCGAGCGAGAACCCGCCGGCGCGCTTTCCGGCGACGCTGGTGAGCCCGACGACGTCGAGCACCTCGTCGACCCGGCCCGCCGGGATCTTGTTGGACTTCGCCATCCACTGCAAGTGCGCCCGCGCCGACCGGTTGGGGTGTACCCACTTGGCGTCCAGCAGCGCGCCGACCGTCCGCAGCGGCTGCTTCAGCTCGCGGTACTGCTTGCCACCGATGCGAACCTGACCCGAGGTCGGATTGTCCAGGCCGAGGATCATCCGCATGGTCGTCGACTTTCCCGCCCCGTTGGGGCCGAGGAAACCGGTGACCTTCCCGCTCGCGACGGAGAAGGAAAGGTTGTTCACCGCCAGTGTCTTGCCGTACCGCTTGGTGAGGCCCGCTGCCTCGATCATGTCTGCTCCCCTCGGCGACTGCGAGAACAATCGTCGTCCATGTGGGTGGCCGAGCGCGTCATCCTGAGGTGCCAACCTGGTACCCGACCTGAGAAGTAGCTTGCCGTCTCCGGACGGCGTACGCGATCGGTGACACCCCTGAGAGTGACCCTGAATCGCCAGGGTTAATGAACCATGGTTCACTAATGGCATGGCGAGACCCCGTTCCATCACCGACGAACGACTGCTGGAAGCGGCGGGGACCGTGATCGGCAAGGTCGGCCCGGGTTTCACGCTGGCCCAGGTGGCGGCGGAGGCCGGGGTCGCGGTCGGCACGGTCGCTCAGCGGTTCGGCTCGAAAAACGGCCTCTTGCAGGCGTTGAGCCGGTTGAACACGCGATCCGTCGTAGGGCTGATGCGGGACTGTGGCGAGCTGGCCGACCCCGTGGAGGCCCTGCGCGCGGCGGTCATCGTGATCTACGAGGGCTTGGGGACGGCGGAGACCGCGGCGAACCACCTCGGGCAGTTGGGAGTGGACATCGGCGATCCGGACCTCCGCGCCCTGCTGGGTGACCATTTCACCGCCGTGGAAGCGGAACTGCGGCGGCTGACGCGGGCCGCGGCGCGTGACCTGCCGGGCGCGCCGGGGGTCGTCCGTGCGGCGCGAGTGCTGATGGGGGTGGCGAACGGGGCCGCGCTGGATTGGTCGATCCGGCCGAAGGGCCGGATCGTCGACCGAATGGGGCAAGACGTGGACGCGGTACTGACCGCGTGGAAAGGAGCGTCCTGAATGGACCGGAAAGTGGCCGTCGTCACGGGGGCGACGCGAGGATGTGGCCGGGCGATCGCGGTGGAGCTGGGCAGGCTCGGCTGGACGGTGTTCGTCACCGGCCGCACGACGAGGGATCAGCAGTCGCCGATGAAGCGGTCGGAGACGATCGAGGACACCGCGGAGCTCGTCGACGCGGCGGGTGGCTGGGGGATCCCCGTCCGCACCGACTTCACCGAAGTGTCCGATGTGGACGCGCTGAAGGCGCGGATCGAGTCCGAAGTGGACGGCCGGATCGACGTCCTGATCGACGACGTCTGGGGTGGCGACCCGCTCGCGGACTTCGACGGGGCGTACTGGAACTCCAGTCTCGACGACGCGCTCACGCTGGTGCACAACGCGATCGACACGCATCTGATCGCGTTGCACCGGCTGCTGCCGCTGGTCGTCCGGCAGGAGGGCGGACTCGTCATCGAGGTCACCGACGGCGACCACGACGAGTACGTCGGCGCGGGAATCCCGTATTTCCTCGCGAAATGCGGGATCCGCGCGATCGGCAGGGCGCTCGGCGCCGAACTGAAGAAGTACGGCTGCGTCGGCATGACCGTCACGCCGGGTTTCCTGCGGTCGGAGGCGATGCTCGACTACTTCGGGGTCACCGAGGAGACCTGGCGTGACGCGGTGGGCAAGGCCGCCCCGGTCGACTTCGCCATCTCCGAGACCCCGGCGCTGCTCGGGCGGGGTGTCGCGAAGCTGGCGACCGATCCGGAAGTGTCGCGGTTCGCGGGCAAGACGCTGGCGTCGTGGACGCTGATGAACGAGTACGGCCTGACCGACGTCGACGGCTCGCGCCCGGACTTCGGCAAGTGGATGGCCGAAGTCCGGGAGACGGGCAAGGACACGGCGACGGCCGACCACTCGCTCTACCGCTGAGCCCCGGCGGGAAGACCTGGGCTGGGTGGGTCGTGAGTGGTAAGTGTCGTTCTAACGACACTTACCACTCACGACCACCTGTACCGACGCGCTTCCGCACCGCCACTTCTTCCGCCACCGTCACCGCTACTTCTTCCCGGCCAGCACGTCCAGATAGTGCTGGTTGAACATGACACCGAGGACGTTGCCGAAGGGGTCGACGACGGCCGCGGTCACGAAGCCCGGACCGCGCTCGATGATCGGCTCGTACTCCTTCGCGCCCTTCTCGAGCAGCTTCGCGAAGGCGTCCTCGACGTCGTCGACGGCCCAGTTCGCGATGGCTCCGCCAGGACCGGGCTGGGCCGTCGACGGCCGGTAGTCGCCGCGGACCAGGCCGAACTCGTGCTGGTAGTCGCCGATCCGGAACTCGGCGTACGCCGGCTTCCCGTCATGGCCGTCGCGCACGAAGTACGGCTCGATCCCGAACAGATCCGAGTACCACTCGATCGCGGCGGCCATGTCGTCGGCGTAGAACGTGGTGGTGGTGAGACCTCGCAGCATTTCCTTCTCCTCCGGTAGTGGCACTGAGAAGAAGGATCCGCCGTAAAGTGCTCACCGAATGACCACTTTTCCGGACGGGTCTCGTGAGTGGCAAGGACGGTTAGAACCGTCCTTGCCACTCACGAGGCTCAGGTGACCCCGGGACGCGCCAGCCCGGTCTCGTAGGCGAGCACCACGGCCTGCACCCGATCACGCAGGTCCAGCTTGGACAGGATCCGCCCGACGTGCGTCTTCACCGTCGCCTCGGACAGGAACAGCGTCTCGGCGATCTCCAGGTTCGAGAGGCCCTTCGCGATCAGCACGAGCACCTCCCGTTCCCGCTCGGTGAGGACGTCGAGCTCGGCCGCGTCCCGCATCGGCTTCCCGCCGCCGCCGACGAACCGGTCGAGCAGCCGCCTGGTCACCGAAGGCGAGACAACGGCGTCGCCCGAAGCGACCGCCCGCAGCGCCGACACCAGGTGATCGGGCTGGGTGTCCTTCAGCAGGAACCCGCTCGCCCCGCCCTGCAACGCCGAATAGACGTACTCGTCCAGGTCGAACGTCGTCATCACGAGCACCCGTGCCGTCCCGGCCTCGACGATCCGCTTCGTCGCCTCGACCCCGTCCAGCACCGGCATCCGGACGTCCATCAGCACGACGTCGGGCCGCAGTTCCTCGGCGAGCTTGATGGCCTGCGCGCCGTCACCCGCCTCGCCGACGACATCGATGTCCGCCTGCGCGCCCAGGACCATCCGGAACCCGACGCGCATCAATTCCTGGTCGTCGACGACCACCACCCGTATCACGTCGCCAACCTAACCGGGAGCCTCGCGTGCACCTGCCACCCTCCACCGGGAGCGGGCCCGACCTCCAGCGTGCCGCCGAAGACGTTCGCCCGTTCCCTCATTCCGATCAATCCGTTCCCGCCTGGAACGGACAGCTTCCTCGGCGGCGCCGCCTGCGACGCCGTCTTCGTGGCGGCGGGCACCAGCTGTTTCGCGCGGCCGGCGCCGTCGTCGGTGACCCGGACGTCGATCACGTCCTTCTCCCGGCGCACCAGCACCTCCGCCTGCGCGCCCTGCCCGGCGTGTTTCAGCGTGTTCGTCAGCGACTCCTGCACGATCCGGTACACGCCGAGCGAGACACCGGCGGGCAGCCCCTCCAGCGCGTCCGACCCGATCGCCAAGGTCACCGGGACACCCGCCTGGCGGATCCGGTCCGCGAGGTCAGTCAGCGCGCTGGCGTCCGGCTGCGGCACGCGCGGCTCGTCGTCGCCGTCGCTGCGGAGCACGTCCAGCAGCCGCCGCAGCTCGGCGAGCGCGCCGCGGCCGGTCTCCGAAATCGTCTGCAAGGCCCGTTTCGCCATCTCGGGATTCCCGTCGACCGCGTAGGACGCGCCGTCGGCCTGCACGACCATCACGCTCACCGCGTGCGCGACGACGTCGTGCAGCTCACGGGCGATCCGTCCGCGTTCCTCACCGACGGCGATCCTGGTCGCCTGGTCCCGTTCCGTCTCAAGTAGATGCAACCTGGCTTCCACCTCCTCGTGATAGGCGCGCCTCGCTCCCGCGAACTCGCCGAGCGTCCAGCACAGCGCGGCGGAGAAGACGCCGATGATCACCAGCACCCACATGTCCTCCGGCGGGTCGATCCACATCTGGACCCCGGAGACGACGAAGGTCGCCAGCAGATAGAACAGCCCCTGCTTGCGTCCCACGTAGACGAGCACCGAGTAGATGCTGATCATCAACGCGAACGCGCTGGCCGCCCCCAGCTCCAGCGCCCCGTGCGGGATCCCGATCAGCAGCAGCAGGTACGCCGACCACAGCGGTGCCTTCCGCCGGAAGACCAGCGGGGCGACCATCGCGATGTCCAGCGGAAGGACCACGTACCAGGGCGGCATCGGGACTTCCGGCGTCTCGACCGCCGCCACGTAGAACAGCAGGTCGGTCAGCAACAGGACGACGGCGATGAGACTGTCCCCCGCCATGGGGTGGGCACGCATCCAGAGGCTCAACCGTCGCACCTGGTAACACTATGTCGGCCCGGGACGTCCCCGCGTCGGTCGCCGGTACCACCTTCGGTGCGACCCGAGGATGAGCGGCATGGCACGATTCGGGTCGGCTTGCTCGACGACTGGGAGGGTGTGGGCGCCGTGACCTCAGCGACGGAGCAGGGCCGTCTCGCCGGCCCGCTGTCGATGTCGGTGGCGAACCTCTGCCACCGCCTCCAGCCCCAGGTGTCCGCGCGCACCGCGGCCGGCTTCGCCGAAGTGCTGCGCAGGCTGGGCGGCCCGCTTCAGGTCGCCGTCGCCGGCCGGATCAAATCGGGTAAGTCCACGCTGGTCAACGCGCTGATCGGGCGCCGGGTCGCACCGACCGACGTCGGCGAGTGCACCCGGCTGGTGACCCGGTTCCAGTACGGCACGGTCGACCGCGTCGAGATCGTCTTCAACGACGGCCGCAAGCAGGTGCTGCCCTTCGCCGCCGACGGGATGATCCCGGCCGAGCTGGGCATCGACATCGACAAGGTCTCGCATATCGAGGCGTACCTCACGAACGCGGTCCTCCAGGGCATGACCGTCATCGACACCCCGGGTCTCGGGTCGCTCGACGCCGCTTCGGTGTCGCGGACCGAGCAGCTGCTGGGCGCGGCGAAGCACCGCAAGCCCGATGACGGCGACGAGGACGACGAAGAGGGCTCGGACGAGCTGGACGACACTTCGCGCAACGCCGTCGCGGGCGCCGAGGCCGTGCTCTACGTGGTCACGCAGGGTGTGCGCGCCGACGACCAGCAGGCGCTGGCCGCGTTCACCGCCGCCACCGCGAGCCGCGAGGCGGGCCCGGTCAACGCGATCGCCGTCCTCAACAAGGCGGACACCATCGCGCCCGAGTCGGTCGAAGGCTCGGGCGGCGACGTGTGGAAGGCCGCGACGCTGTTGTCGGAGAAGCAGGCCGCGACGCTGAAGCCCCGCATCGCGGACGTGCTGCCGGTGATCGGGCTGATCGCGGAATCGGCCGAGTCCGGCGGATTCACCTCAGGCGACGCCGAGGCGCTGCGGCAGCTGGCCGAGATGGACGACGACATCCTCGAAACCATGCTGATCTCGGCGGACATCTTCACCAGCTGGGAATGCGACGTCGCGTCGGGCACACGGCTGCGGCTGCTGGAGAAGCTGGACCTGTTCGGCGTCCGGTACGCCGTCGAAGCGATCCGCAAGGAACCGGAGATCACCGCGGGGTCGCTGCGGCGGAAACTGCTCGACGCCTCCGGGCTCGAAGCCGTCCGGCAGCGGCTGAGCATCGTCTTCGCCGCCCGCGCCGACGGCATCAAGGCGGCCGCCGCGCTCGCTTCGGTGACCGCGCTTGCCCACGCGTCGGGCGACCCGGCCGAACGGCAGCGCGTCCACGACGCGATCGAGGTCCTGCTCGCCAAGCCCGAGGCACACCAGCTCCGGCTGCTCGAAGCGCTCACGCTGGTTGCGTCCGGCGCCGTCGACATGCCCGAGGACCTGTCCGAGGAGGTCCTGCGGGTCGGCAGCAACGCCGACATCGGCGCCCAGCTCGGCAAGCCGGGCGCTCCCCGGGCCGACCTCGCCGCCCATGCGCTGGAACGCGCAGGCTGGTGGCGCTCCTTCGCGTCCTTCGGTGCGACGCCCGCCCAGAGCCGCGTCGCGCACGTCGTGCACCGGGCGTACTTCCTCATCTGGCAGCAGATCCGCGACTGACCCCCTCCCGCGTTTCGTCCTCTGGATGCGGTAGTTCGCGTTGCCAACTACCGCATCCAGAGGACGAAACGCGCCCTAATCAGGCCCCTGGATTGATAAACCGAGCGCTCGGTCTAATAATGGGCACCATGGAAACGATCGTCGACGAGCCCCAGTGGCTGCGCACGGCCTCCTGGCTCGGCTGCCCGCTGCTGGGCGCCGCCCTCGGCTGGTTCCTCCAGTCGATCTCGGGCTGGGTGGCCTCGCTGAGCTGGGTCCCGTTCAAGGGCCCGTTCCAGCTCGTCTCGGACATGCCCAGCCCCTGGGGCCTGGTCACCGGACTCGGCGTGGGCGTGGCCCTCGGCCTGGCGTTCGCCGCGGTCTGGGCGCACGAGCGGCTGATCGTCAAGGTGACGCCGACCCGCGTCACGCTGACCACCAAGGGCCGCAGCCGCGCTTACGAAGCCGAGCTCCAGGCGGTCTTCCTCGACGGCAAGGAGCTCGTCCTCATCGCCTCGGACGGCCGCGAACTGGCGCGGCAGAAGGGGGACGTCGACCGTGAAGCCGTCGCCAAGGCCTTCACCGAGCACGGCTACCCCTGGCACGCGGAACCGCCGGCGGTGAAATGAGGACGGTCGACCCGGCCAAGCACGAGGCGAAACGCCGCGCCATCCTCGACGCCGCCGCGTGGTGCTTCTCGGAGAAGGGCTTCGAGAAGACCACGACGGCGGAGATCTGCCGTACCGCGGGGATCAGCACCGGCAGTCTGTTCCACTACTTCCCGAACAAGCGCGCGGTGTTCGTCGGCATCTTCGAGCAGGACGGCGACGAGACGGCGGCCCTGATCGCGGCCGCTCACGAGCTCGAAGATCCATGGGAGGCGATCCTCCACGTCCTCTTCACCGTCTCCGAACAGCTCTTGAACCCGATGGCGGCGAGGCTCGTCCTGGAAGTCGCCGCCCAGTGCGCCCGCGACGCCGAGCTGGCCGAACTCGTCCAGGGCAACGACCGAGCCCTGCGTGACGCCCTGATCGGCCTCGTACGGCGGGCGGTGGACGCGGGCCGGATCGATCCCGGCCTCGACCCGAAGACGGCGGCCAGCTGGCTGGTCGCGCTGATCGACGCGCCGCTCTCCCGCGTGATTCTGGAGCCGGACCTCGACCCGGCCGCGGAACTGGCGGTGTTGAAGGTGCTTCTCATCAGATTCCTCCGCCCCGTTCTGCCGATTTCGCCCCCGGCGGGCGGCCGGGTGTCCGACACTGGTGAAATCTCCCCGGGCTGATCGGTCGGCCCGGGACACCAGTAACGGGGGTCGATTCGGTGGGTGCCTGGCTGCGCAAGAAGGCGGTCGAAGAGGAGAATCCTGACGACGTGCCGACCGGCCAGATCTCCGCGGTGAACATCGCGGCGATCATCGCCGAGGTCGACGGGGAGACTTCGCCGCCCGAGGGAACCGAGGCCGCCGAAGCCGCGTCGAACACCGATGTGGAGTCCACGACCACGGGTCCGGCCGACCTCGAACAGGCTCTCGCCGACAGGCAGGCGCTGATCCAGCTCTGCCTGTACGCCCTCGATCGCGCCCGCAGCGGCGGTGTCGTCGAGCGGCTCGAACACGGTCTCGCCGGGATCGGCGTCCGTGCCCTGCGTCCGGACGGTGAGCGGTTCGATCCCGCCGTGCACGAGGCGGGCGGCGCGGTCGCCACCGAGGACCCGGCGCTCGAAGGGCTCGTCGCGGAGACGGAGGTCGTCGGTTTCGCCGATCACGACCGTGTCCTGCGCGCGCCGATCGTCATCGTCTACGCGAAGAAGGCCCAGTGACCGCTCCGAGCGCGGCGGCCAACCTGCCGGCCCTCGTCAAGAGCACGCGCGAACAGCTCCTCACCGTCGTCCGCGAAGCCGATCCTCAGGCCGCGAAATGGGTCGAGGACATCCGGAAGGCGCGGCCGAAGAAGCCGTCGGTCGTGGTGGTCGGCGAGACCAACCGCGGCAAGAGCTCGCTCGTGAACGCGCTCCTGTCCATGCCGGGACTGTCCCCTGTGGACGCCGACGTCGCCACGGCGACGTACCTCGTCTTCGAGCACGCGGAGCAGTGGTCCGCGCAGGCCTGTTACCCCGGCCAGCTGGCGCCGGTGCCGATCAACCTCAACGACCTGATCCACTGGGTCTCGGCCGCGCACGAACTGCCGGAAGGGCAGATCCCGCCGCGCTATGTCGAGGTCTCCGGTCCGGTCCCGTTGCTCGAACGTGTGTCCATTGTGGACACGCCGGGCGTCGGCGGGCTCGACTCGATGCACGGCGAGCTGGCGAAGGAGGCGGCCGCCGGCGCCACCGCGCTGCTGTTCGTCGTGGACGCCTCGTCGCCGTTCACCGCGCAGGAGCTGCAATTCCTGCACGACATGGGCGAGCGCGTCGAGACCGTGCTGTTCGCCCTCACCAAGACCGACCAGTTCCGCGGCTGGCGCGAGGTCCTCGAAGCCGACCGGCGGCTGCTCGCCGAGCACGCGCCCCGGTTCGCCGACGCGGTGTTCCACCCGGTGTCCGCGCGCATGTTCGAGACGGCGGCCAAGGCCCCGAACGAGCAGATGGCGATGATGCTGCGCGAGAAGGCCGGGATCGCCGCGCTCCAGGGCGCGTTGCAGGAGATGCTGGTCGGCCGCTCGGCGATGCTGGGCGAGGCCAACACCCTGCGAGCGCTGTCGAGC
The DNA here is from genome assembly GCF_002234405.1 of Amycolatopsis thailandensis. Taxonomy (GTDB): domain Bacteria; phylum Actinomycetota; class Actinomycetes; order Mycobacteriales; family Pseudonocardiaceae; genus Amycolatopsis; species Amycolatopsis thailandensis. The sequence goes on from NZ_NMQT01000061.1 coordinate 26,170, forward strand.
GCGCTCGCCGAGCTCAAGGCGAAGGCGCAGGCGGAGAGCCGTGCGTTGTCCGCCGGCGAGGCCGAAGCGGAACAGCTGCGCCAGCGTCGCGACGACCTGAGCACCGAACGCCGGTCTTCGACCCGGGGCTGGCAGCTGAAACTGCGCGCCGAGATCCAGCGGACCCGCGTCGAGGTCGGGCACGAGACCAGCAGGCAGATGCGCGACGCGTCGACGCATTTCCGGCAGCGGATCGACGGCTCGAAGCGCGACGATCTCGCCGCGCTGCCCCAGCAGGTCGACATCGCGTTGCAGACGACGTCGCAGCGGATCTCGATGCTGCTCTCCCAGCGGCTCAACCAGGTCACCAACGTCGCGCTCGCCGAGCTGTTCTCGGCCGAGGAGCTCGACATCATCCGCGGCCAGTTCGCCAGGGCGGGCGGCCCGCCGGTCGTCCTGCGCCCGCCGGACAAGAAACCGCCGACGGCCGAGGACAAACTGCTCATCTTCATGGGGGTTTCCGGCGGTCTCGGCGCCGGGAAGGTCGCCGCGCTGCCGCTGGCGGGCGTCGCGATCCTGAACCCGGTGATCCTGCCCGCGACGATCATCATCGGCCTCGGCGCCGGCTGGTGGATGGCGCGGACCCGCAAGCACGCGTCGGACAAGCAGCACATGAAGCAGTGGCTGGTCGAAGCGATCGCCGACGCGCGGTCCACGTTGGACCAGCTCGTCGCGGAGCAGCTGATCGAAGCCGAACAGCAGCTGTCGATGGCGCTCGACGAAGCCCTGGGCCGCCGCATCGACGCGATCGAGGCGGAGCTGAAGGAAGTCGACAAGACGATCAAGATGGGCGCGCAGGAACGGGCGAAGAAGATCTCGATCGTCGCGAAGCGCTTGAAGGACGTCTCCGACGGCCGAGACCGCGCCGAAGCCCTCCTCGGTCGCATTCGGTCACTGCGCGACAATCAAGCGTGACCTTTCCCCAGCGACCACAGCAGCCTTTCGGACAGCAGCAGCCTCCGTACGGACAGCAGCCGCCCTTCGGGCAGCAGTTCCCGCCGCCGGGACCAGCGGGAAGCCCGTTCCCTCCGCTGCCGCCTCAGAAGGGGTTTCCCGCGAAGCTGCAACGGCTGAGCGAGGCCGTTCGTGATCCGAGGCGCCGCAAGAAGCTGATCCTCGGAGTCCTGCTCGGCATCGTCGGGATTTTCGTCCTCGTCGTCGGACTGGTCTTCCTGATCGGTGTCGTCCTCACGAAGTAGCCACCGGAACCGAACGGGCCTACGGTGAGTCATAAGCTTCGACACACCAGCAGGTCAACGAGGGGGTTATCCCATGTGGGTCGACGAGAGCGGCGGCACGGACACCGAGGCGGGCTCCACGGAGGCGGTCACGGTCCACGTTGACGGCGAGGAGTACCAGGCCGAGCTCAACTACGACCTCGACAAGGACGGCGTCAACGACGCGGCCGTCATCCAGCACGACGACGGCACCGGCCAGGCGTTCGTCGACACCGACGGCGACGGCGAGGCCGATCAGTACGCGGTGCTCGACGAGAACGGCAAGGTCGTCCAGGAGGCCGTCTACGACGAGGCCTCCGGTGCCTGGGTCGAGGCCGGTGGCGGCGGCCACGACGACGGTTCGGACGCGGGCACCAGCGGCACCATGCACGCCGACATGCCCAGTGGCGACGTCGAGGTCGGCCCCGCGACGATCGACACCGACGGTGACGGCAATCCCGACACCGCCGTCGTCCAGACCCAGGACGGTCGCACGATCGCCTTCACCGACAAGGACGGTGACGGCAACGCCGACATCGCGGTGGAGACCGACGCCTCCGGCAACTCCAAGACCTACGAGCACACCGGACCCGGCCAGTGGACCGAGACCGGCAGCGGTGTGGTCAATGAGGACATCGGCTCGGCCTTCGCGAACACCCCGGCGGCTGCCGAGGGCGACCCCGCGGGCGACGCGGCCTGGGGCGGCGCGGGCACCGAAACACTCGAAGGAGTGGCGAAGATCGATTCCGCCACCGGCCAGTGGATCAGTCCCAACTAAATCCTGAAATGGACTAAACCAATAGAAGAATGGTTTAGTCCATTTCGATGGGCCAATTCGTGTAATCCTGGTCACAGAACAGCCCGGTACGAGACCTCGTGCCGGGCTTTCTCATGTCCGATTCGCGCTGCGGATGCCCCGAGGTTGTGCCTTCGATCACCGGAAGAATTTCTGCTTATGGCCCATTCCGGTGATACTGAATCGATTCCCTTATCGTTCTTGTGAGAGAACCGACAGGTCAGCTCTCGGTTACCTGCCGGTCATCCGGCTACTCTCGGGGAATCCCAAAACCTGCACACCGGTCTTCCCGCCGGTGTGCGAAGCCATTCGGTCGCCGGCATCGAAGCCCGCATCGGAACAGCGTCGTTCCCGATGTGGGCTTCTGCCGTCGGAAGTCAGGAGTAGAGATGACCGCAGTCGCCATCCCTGGACTGGAAAAAGCGCCGACGACGCACAGTGGCGTCCTGTCCTGGGTCCGGGAGGTCGCCGAACTGACCACTCCGGACCGCGTGGTGTGGGTCGACGGGTCCGACGAAGAGGCCGCGCGCATCAACGCCGAACTGGTCTCCGCCGGCACGTTCGTGCAGCTCGACGCCAAGCCCAACTCGTACTGGGCCGCCTCCGACCCCAACGACGTCGCCCGCGTCGAAGAGCGCACCTTCATCTGTTCGGATGACGAAGAAGACGCCGGTCCCACCAACAACTGGATGGACCCGGCCGAGATGAAGGCCACGATGACCGAGCTGTACCGCGGGTGCATGCGCGGTCGCACGATGTACGTCATCCCCTTCTGCATGGGCCCCCTCGGTGCGGAAGACCCCAAGCTCGGCATCGAGATCACCGACTTCGCCTACGTCGTCGCCTCCATGCGCGTGATGACCCGCGCCGGCCAGGCCGCGCTGGACAAGTTCGTCACCGAGGACGGCACCGAGCGCTCGTTCGTCCCCGCCCTGCACTCCGTCGGCGCGCCGCTGGAGCCGGGTCAGAAGGACGTCTCCTGGCCGTGCAACACCACCAAGTACATCTCGCACTTCCCCGAGACCCGCGAGATCTGGAGCTACGGCTCCGGCTACGGCGGCAACTCGCTGCTGGGCAAGAAGTGCTACTCGCTGCGCATCGGCTCGGTCATCGCCCGTGACGAGGGCTGGCTGGCCGAGCACATGCTGATCCTCAAGCTGATCTCGCCGGAGGACAAGGTCCACTACGTCGCGGCGGCGTTCCCGAGCGCCTGCGGCAAGACCAACCTCGCGATGCTCCAGCCGACCATCCCCGGCTGGCGTGCCGAGACCCTCGGCGACGACATCGCGTGGATGCGGTTCGGCGAGGACGGCCGCCTGTACGCGGTGAACCCCGAGTTCGGCTTCTTCGGCGTCGCGCCGGGCACCGACTGGCACACGAACCCCAACGCGATGCGCACCATCGAAAAGGGCAACACGGTCTACACGAACGTCGCGCTCACCGACGACGGCGACGTCTGGTGGGAGGGCATGGGCGAGAAGCCCGCGCACGCCACCTCCTGGAAGAAGCAGGACTGGACGCCGGAGTCGGAAGAGAAGGCCGCGCACCCGAACTCGCGCTACTGCACGCCGATGTCGCAGTGCCCGATCCTCGCGCCGGAGTGGGACGACCCGCAGGGCGTGCCGATCTCGGCGATCCTGTTCGGCGGCCGCCGCAAGACCACCGTTCCGCTGGTGAACGAGGCCCGCGACTGGCAGCACGGCGTGTTCATGGGCGCCACCATGTCGTCGGAGACCACCGCGGCCGCCGCCGGCGCGGTCGGCAACGTGCGCCGCGACCCGATGGCCATGCTGCCGTTCCTCGGCTACCACGCCGGTGACTACTTCAAGCACTGGCTGGACCTCGGCAAGAACGCCGACGCGAACAAGCTGCCGAAGATCTTCTACGTCAACTGGTTCCGCCGTGGCGACGACGGCCGCTTCCTGTGGCCGGGATTCGGCGAGAACTCGCGCATCCTGAAGTGGGTCATCGACCGCGTCGAGGGCAAGGGCAACGCGAACGAGACCCCGGTCGGTTTCGTCCCGTCCGCCGAGGACCTCGACACCGACGGCCTCGCGGAGCCGCTGGCCGACATCCAGGCCGCCCTGGACGTCTCGGCCGACGAGTGGCGCAAGGAACTGCCGCTGATCGAAGAGTGGTTCGAGAAGATCGGCGACAAGGTCCCGTCTTCGCTGCGTGACGAGCTGGACGCGCTGAAGCAGCGCCTCGGCTAGTACGAACGCCGGAGCAAAGCCTCATCCCCAGGGTCGTTCCTGGGGATGAGGCTTTACTCTTTCGCGCTGGGTACCGTGGGCGCATGGTCAAATTCGGCGTCAACATGGTCGTCCCGGACACCAGGGCCGCCTGGGTCGGCAAATGCCGCAAGGCCGAGGATCTCGGCTTCGACGTCATCGGCGCGGCCGACCACCTCGGCATGGCACCGCCGTTCCCGGCGCTCGTGCTCGCCGCCGAGGTGACGAGCCGCCCGCGCCTCAACACCTTCGTCATCAACACCGCGTTCTACAACCCGGTGCTGCTGGCCCGCGACGTCACCGGCACGGACCAGTTCACCGAGGGCAGGCTGGAGCTCGGCCTGGGGGCCGGCTACGTGAAGGCCGAATTCGAGGCGGCGGGGATGGAGTTCCCCCGCGCCGGAAAGCGCGTCGACCACCTCGAAAACACCATCAAAGAGCTCAACCGGCTCTATGCCGACGAAAAACACAAACCGCCCACGGTGCAGAAACCGGGCCCGCCGCTGATGATCGCCGGCCGCGGCGACAGGTTGCTCACGCTCGCCGCCGAACACGCCGACATCATCGGGTTCACCGGCACGGCGGCCGTTCCCGACGGCGGCGCGCTCGTACCCGATGACGCGGCCGGTATCGAAGAGCGGGTGGATTTCGTCCGCGGGAAACTGAACGGCCGCGAAGCCGAATTCAATATCCTCCCGCACTTCATCGCCGTGGTCGAAGACCGGCAAGAGGGGCTGGAGAGCCTGCGGGAGCTGCTCGACGGCAAGCTCACGGTCGAACAGCTCGCCGAGCTGCCGACCGCCCTGGTCGGCACGCACGAGCAGATCGCGGAACAGATCCTGGCGCATCGCGAGCGATTCGGCTTCGGCTATTTCACCGTGCTGGAGCACAACATGGACGCGTTCGCGCCGGTGATCGAGTTGTTGCGCGGCCGATGATCGACGTACGCGGGCTCGGTGTCCAAGCCGGGGAGCACTGGTTGTTCGACGGCCTCGATTTCGAGGTCGAGGCGGGCGAATGCGCGGTCATCGTCGGCCCGAACGGGGTCGGGAAATCGACACTGCTGCGGTGCCTTTACGGGACGCAGGCCGCGCAGCGGGGCCGGGTCGTCGTCGCGGGCGGAAAGCCCGATGAACGCGATGTCTCCTTTCGCCGCAAGGTTTCCGTGTTGTTCGACGATTCCGATTTCTTCGCCGAATTGACCCCGCTCCAGCATCTCGAATTGCTGGAGGGTTCGTTCGGAGCCGATCTCGGCGACCACGAGGCTTTGCTGGCCGACGCGGGATTGTCGGAACGCGCGAAGGTCACCGCGGGCAAGTTCTCGGCCGGGCAGCGCCGCCGGCTGCTCCTCCTCGGCGCGACGGCGCGGCCGCACGACGTGCTGCTGCTCGACGAGCCCGAACGGGCGCTCGACGTCGCCGGGAAGGAATGGCTGACGTCGCTGATCGCGCGGTCGACCAAAGCCGGGGCGGCCGTCGTCGTGGCCACGCATCATCCCCCGCTGCTCGAAGCGGCCGACTCGACCCTCGAGTTGTGGTGAGCACCAAGGCCCCCACGCGTGTTCCGGGACGACAGCGATTCGGCGGGCTGCTCAACGGGGACTACCAGACTTTCCTGGCGCTGTTCGGTTTCGGCGCGTTGTTCACCGCGTTCGAGAACCTCCCGAAGCTGCGTTCATTCCTTTTCGGACTGTCCTCTGTGGACTTCCCGGCGGTGTTCGGTCTGCTGGTCGTGCTGTGCGCGATGTTCTGGCGCAGCCTGTTGCGCCGCGGTTTCGTCTGGGCCGAACCGGCGGCACTGACGTGGATGGACTTCGCGAGCGTCGACAGGCGCCGCGTCGTCGTGAAGCGGATGTGGACCCTTTGGCTCGGGCTGGTCCTGGTGGTCGGCTACACGGGGGCGCTGGTCACCGCGATCGGTGGCGGGTCGAAGGACGTATGGATCGCGATGTCGGCGCTGACCGCGTCCGGGGCGATCCTGGCGGCCGTCACCGCGCGGCGGACGGCGATCCGCGGGGAGACCGCGGGGCCGGTCGTGCTGGCGCTGGCCGGGCTGGCGGTGGCCGCCGCGGGGCTGGGCCCGATCGCGATCGAGGTGCTGGCCGGGGTGCTGTTCGTCGTGGCGGTGGCGGTGGCCTTCGGCGGCGAGCCGATGTCCGGGGTCGGGCGCCAGGAACTCGTCGACGGCTGGAACGCGCGGCTGCTGCGGGCGATGGCCGCGGTGTTCATGGATCCGATGCTGCTGATCCCGGAGTCGAAGCCGGTGCCGTGGCTTTCGCTGCGACCTCCGACGACGCTGCGGCTGGCGTTGGCCGGGGTGTTCGGGCGCCTGCGTTACGCGTCGGCGAGTGTGGTGATCGCGTGCCTGGTGGGTGTCGGGCACCTGGCCTTCCCCGCCGTTCCGCCGGGGCCGCTGTTCGCGGTCGGCGCGTACGCGGCGCTCGTGCCCTTCGTCGGCGGGCTCGGTGAACTGTGGCGCAATCCCGGCCGTAGGCGGTGGCTCGGCGCGTCGGACTGGGAGTTGCGGCTGGTCAACGGGCTGGTGGTGGCCGTGCTCGGCCTCGGCTGGGGAGTGCTGCTCGGCTTGGTGACGCTGACGCTCGGGGTGACCCCGGCGTGGCCGGTGTGGCTGGGTGTCCCGCTCGCCGTGGTCGCCGCCTTGCGGACGGCGACGCGGCCGCCGATGAACTACGACGTCAGCGGCGGCGGCGCGGCTCTCCAGGCGATGCGGGGCGTCGACGTGCTGGTGGTCGGCTCGGTGCTGCTCAGCGTGATCGGCTGAGGTCACCCGTTCCCGCGTTCGGATCATTCGGATAGGCCGAACGCGGGTTACCCTCGATGCGACGAAAGGAGCACGAGTGGGCGGCGGGCACGCACCGGGAAACGGGCGGCGGGCGACCAGCGAGTTCCCCGTGGGCTGGACCGACGAGCAGATCATCGCGGTGATCAAGGACGTCGCGAACGATCCGAGTGAACCGCGCCGCAGACAGTACAACGGCCGCTGGCGCTGTGCCGGCGAACGGTACGGCGTGCATCTCATCGTGCTGGTCGAGGACAACGGCAACGTCAAGACGGGCTACCCGGTCGCAGGCCCCGGCGTGGTCCGCAATCCCGACACCGCGGCGGATCCGGCGAACCCGACCGTCGCCGACCTCGCCGCCGGCCGCATCAGCTTCTTCGGCGACAGCCTGCTCGACCAGCTCGGCAACCGCGTCGCGCCGGACGTCCTGGCCTTCTATCGCACCCTGCACTGGTCGGGCGAATGGGAAGAACTGGCGGACGTCCTCGTCGCGCACGCGATGGCCGAGAACCTGCGGCTCTCCGTGGACGAATACGCGACCCTGGAAAGCCTGCTGAACAGCTTCGACCTGCCGATCGACGGCTTCCTCTACCTGAACGACCGGGCCCACGCCCTGGCCACCCTGCACCCCTGACCCGCGTGATCCGCCCCCAATCACGCGAGTTCCGTGCTCAATCACGCGAGTGCGGGTTCTGATCACACGAGATCGGCCTAACTCGCTTCGGCGACGTCCTCGGCACTGCCTTCGGCGACCGCCCTCAGCGTGTCCAGCGGCAGCCCGACGGCGTCCGCGAGCGCCATCACCGTGAAGAAGGCGGGCGTCGGGATCCGCCCGGTCTCGATCTTCCGGAGCGTCTCCACCGAGATCCCGGCCTCCGCCGCGACCTCGACCATGCTCCGCGACGCCGACGCGCGCGCGTCCCGGAGCGCCAGCCCCAGCCGCTCGCCGCGTTCGCGTTCCTCGTCCGTCAACGGCACTCGCACCATGGGTCCAATACTAATACCGGTCCCGTTGGTCGTGAGTGGCGATTCGGGTTCTGGTCGACTCGTCTTTGCCTGCCCACTTGTGTGACCGGCGACTGTGGAGGATTTGGGACGTTCAACGTCCCGGTTCTTCCACGCTCGGTCTGGTTGGTGTGGGAGTCGGGGCGGTGAACGTCCTGGGTTCTGTCGTCGGTGGGGCCCTGTTTCGTCGTGGTGGTGGATGGTGGTGTGGTCGACGGGGGAGGATTCCGGCCGTTGAGCGTCCGGGATCTTCCCCTGTCACCTCGTCGGCCACCCCACGGTGAAGGAATTGGGACGTTCAACGTCCCCATTCCCGCATCGTCGCGCCCTGGCAGCCGCTGAACCACCACTCTCGCCCAGTCAGGCGTGGGTAGGTAAATACCGGTCCACCAGAATCCGAATCGCCACTCACGACCCACCTGTCACAGAGTTACCCCCAGCCTGTGGACAACTCTGTGCACAGGTCTGTGGACCGTTCAAAAGCAGGGCCCCGCCGAGCCGAAACTCGACGGGGCCACAATCCCTAGGGGCTTCAGCCGCCCGCGGGCACCGGAAGTGGGAGTCCGGGGAGGCTCTGGTCGTTCGGCACCTTGCCGTCGACGAGGTAGTCCTCCACGACCTTGTCCACACCCGTGTTGCCGCCGGCGTAGATGCCGTGGTCACCCTCACCGGTCACGGTGATCATCCGCGAGTTGGCGAACGCGCGGTGCGCACGGGTCGCGCCCTCGATCGGGGTCGCCGGGTCGTGCACCGACTGGACGATCAGCACCGGCGGGACGCCGCGGCCGTCGAGCTTCGGCAGGTCGACCGGCTTGTTCTTCCAGAAGATGCACGGCTGGATCAGCCAGCCGGCGCCGAGCAGCGGCAGATCGCGGTCGATCAGCTTCTGCGACTGGCGGATGACGCTCTGCCGGTTGCCGGTCCACGGGCCCTCGTTGCAGGGGATGGACCAGAAGCTGGCGTTGTAGGCGTCGCCGTCGCTCGGGACGAACAGCGGCTGCGGGCCGATGACGCCGTCGGCGTCCACGGTCTCCGCCTTGACCTTCTGCGCGGCCGTGGCCTTCTGCTGCTGCGAGCCGGAGCCCTCGGTCAGCGTCTTCAGGTTGACCAGGTAGTCGGCCAGCGCCGTGAAGTTGCGCTTCGAGTACAGGTACGAGGCGATGGTCGAGTCGAGCGCGTTGGCCGACACCGGGACGCCGTCCACCTCGACCGGGTTCTGGGTCAGCGCGAAGCGGACCTTCTCGTAGCTCTGACGCGCGGCTTCACCGTTCTTGCCGAAGCCGTAGACCTTGTCGTACTTGCCCATCCACGGCAGGAAGTCCTGACGCCAGCGGCGCTCGAAGCCGAGCGGCTGCCCGTCGAACGAGTTCTGCCAGGTCGTCGTGAACTCGGTCGACGAGTCGAGCAGGAAGCGGCCGGTCCGGGTGGGGAACTGCTGCGCGTAGTGCGCGCCCAGCCAGGTACCCGCCGAGTAGCCGACCCAGTTGATCTTGTCGCGGCCCAGGAGGACACGCAGCAGGTCGATGTCGCGGATGGTCTGGGCGGTGTTGATGAGCGGGCCCAGCTCGCCGGACTTCACCTGGCACGAGTCCGCCGCGTACTTGGTGGCGTCCAGGATCAGGTTGAGGTTCGCCCGGCTGCGGTCGCGCGGGTCCAGGTCGGAACCGGTGCCGATCGCGTTGCCGCAGGTGATGTTGGTGCTCTTGCCGGTGCCGCGCGGGTCGAGACCGATGATCTCCTGGTTCGCGCGCAGCTTCGTCTGGTTACGCAGACGGGCCGGGAAGTTACGGCCCGGAGCGCCGGGGCCACCCGGGTTCGTGATGACGCTGGCCGTCGCGTTGCCGCTGGTGGCGGCGAGGCGGCTGACGGCGATCGTCAGGTCGATGCCTTCGTTGGACTTGTACCAGTTGCGCGGCGAGCGGTAGGTCGCGCATTCGATGTTCTCGGCGCCGGGAGGCGGCGCGGACGGCAGCTCGTTCGCCGTGCACTTGTGCCAGTCGAGCTTCTGGTTCGCGTACTGCGCAGGAATGTTGGTGGAGTTCAGAGGCTGCTGTTTGGCAGCCTCCGGTCCTGCGAACGCAGGAGTGAACCCGGCCAGCATGGTGCCGGCGACAGCCGGGATCACCACCGCATAGCGGAGTTTCTTCATCCGATGCCCCTTTGATCTTGCGTGCGAAGTTCCGTTCGCGACTGCGGCTATTGATATCCGGCGAAGAGCGGGACGGCAACCGCCCTTCGTCGGATGGGGCGTCGCTGATCAAATCGATATCCGGCGGGCGTGACCCGGATGGGCGAGAGGTTCTAGGGTCATCGGGTCCATCCGGGGTACGGGAACGTTAGGTGAGGTCCGATGGCGTCAGGTAAGGCAGACGGGAAGGTGAGGGGCTTTCAGTTCAGCCCTTGGAACCTCCTGTTGATCATCCCGTTGCTGGTGCTGGTCACGTCCTTGTTCAATTCGGACGGCCCCCGGCTGTTCGGGATGCCGTTCTTCTACTGGTTCCAATTCGTGTTCGTGGCGGTCGGCGTCCTGTGCACGTGGATCGTCTTCGTGATGACGAAGGACAAGCCGACCAGTGACCGTCCCGACCGGCTGTCCGTGGACGAGCTCGACGAGGGGGACGTCAAGTGACCGAGATCCAATGGCCCGAGCTGATCATCTTCGCGATCCTCTTCGCGGTGGTCACCGTGCTCGGCTTCGTCGCCTCCCGCTGGAAGGCCGGCAACACCCTCGACCACCTGGACGAATGGGGCCTCGGCGGCCGCAAGTTCGGCTCGTGGATCACCTGGTTCCTGCTCGGTGGTGACCTCTACACGGCGTACACGTTCGTCGCCGTCCCCGCGCTGATGTTCAGTGCCGGCGCGATGGGCCTGTTCGCGCTGCCGTACACGATCATCGTCTACCCGATCGTGTTGATGCCGGCGCTGCGCATGTGGTCGGTCTCGCGGGTCCGCGGCTACGTCACGCCCGCCGACTTCGTCCGCGGCCGGTTCGGTTCGCCGACGCTGGCGCTGCTGATCGCGATCACCGGGATCATCGCGACGATGCCGTACATCGCGCTGCAGCTCGTCGGCCTCGAAGCGGTGCTGCGGACCATGGGCATCAACGGTTCCGGCATCGTCGGCCACCTGCCGCTGCTGGTCGCCTTCATCATCCTGGCGGTCTACACCTACCAGTCCGGGCTGCGCGCGCCCGCGCTGATCGCGTTCGTCAAGGACATCCTGATCTACATCGTGATCCTCGTGGCGATCATCTACCTGCCCTCGAAGCTCGGCGGCTGGTCGGCGATCTTCGACTCGGCGCAGGCGAAGTTCGACCAGACGCCGTCGAAGGCGGACGGCATCCTGCTCAACGCCAACAACCAGCTGCAGTACGCCACGCTGGCGCTCGGTTCGGCGCTCGCGCTGTTCCTGTACCCGCACTCGCTCACCAGCGTGCTCGCCTCACGCGGCCGCAGCGTGATCAAGCGGAACATGGTCGCGCTCCCGGCGTACTCGCTGGTGCTCGGCCTGCTGGCGCTGCTCGGCTACGTGGCGATCAGCGCCGCGGTCAAGCCGATCACCAACAACGCCACCGGCAAGCCCGACACGAACACCGTCGTCCCGGTGCTGTTCGACACGCAGTTCTCGTCGTGGTTCGCCGGTATCGCGTTCGCCGCGATCGGCATCGGCGCACTGGTGCCCGCGGCGATCATGTCGATCGCGGCGGCCAACCTGTGGACCCGGAACATCTATAAGGAGTACATCAAGAAGAACGCGACGCCGGGCCAGGAAGCGAAGCAGGCGAAGCTCGCTTCGCTGATCGTGAAGTTCGGCGCGGTGGCGTTCATCCTGTTCATCGACCCGCAGTTCTCGATCGACCTGCAGCTGATCGGTGGCGTGCTGATCCTGCAGACGCTGCCCGCGGTCGCGATCTCGCTCTACACGCGGTGGTTCCACCGGTGGGGCCTGATCGCCGGCTGGGTGGTCGGGATCGGCTGGGGTCTGATCATGCTCTACAACATCCCGAACCCGGCGACCGGCAAGGCGCACTTCGGTGGCTCCGCGCTGGCGCTGGACAAGCTGTCGATCTTCGGCTGGCACCCGTTCAGCGGTTCGCCGGTGCAGATCTACGTCGGGTTCGTGGCGTTGGTGGCGAACCTGCTGGTCGCCGTGATCTTCACGGTGATCGCACGGCGGATGAAGGTCTTCAACGGCACGGACGACACCGCGCCCGAGGACTACCACGCCGACGAGCACGACAAGGATCTCCGCGAAATCGGCGTCCACTAGTCAGTTCCGCGAGAGGGCCGCGTCCGGTTCGGACGCGGCCCTTTTCGTATTCAGGAGGCTGGGTCGCAGGAGGTCAGGCGCCGGGTGAGGAAGCGGCGTTGCGGTTCCGAGCACGGCAGCGTGAGCGCTCGCCGGTAGTGGACCGCGGCGCGTGCCGGGTCGCCGGCCCGCAGCCAGAGCGCGCCGAGGACGGCGGGCAGCAGCGTGTAGTCCGGTAGATCGGCCTCGACGGCTTCGAGTTCGGCGATCCCGGCGACGGCGCCCTCCACCATCGAAAGCGCGATCGCGCGGTTCAGCCGCGCCACCGGCGACGGGCGCAGCGCGAGCAGGTCGTCGTACAGGCCGACGATCCGGCGCCAATCCGGCGGCGGAGCCGTGCTGTGGCACAACGCGATCGCCGCCTCGACGTGGTACGCCGACATCTCCGGCCCGGTGCACGCCCGCTCGAACAGCCGCTTTCCGTCGGCGATCATCGCGTGGTCCCAGCGGGCCCGGTCCTGCTCGTCGAGCAGCAGCAGATCGCCGTCCCGGTCGACCCGGGCGGGCAGCCTGCTCGCCTGGAGCAGCATCAACGCGACCAGCGCCCGCACCCTCGGCAGATCCGTTTCCGGCCCGGCCAGCAGCAGCCGTCCCAGCCGGATCGCCTCGCCGCACAGTTCGCCGCGCACCGCGACCGCTCCGGTCGTCGCGTCGTAGCCCTCGTTGAACAACAGATAGAGCACGGCCAGCACACTGTCCACTCTGGACTCAAGCGCGTCCGGTCCGGGGAGCGCGAGCGGTTTCCCGGACTCCCGCAGCCACTTCTTCGCCCGCACGAGCCGCTGCGCCACAGTCGCCGGTTTCGTCAGCAGCGCCGCCGCGATCTCGTTCACCCCGAGCCCGCCGACGGTCTTCAACGTCAGCGCCACCTGCGACACCATCGGCAGCGCGGGATGACAGCACAGCAACATCAGCACGAGCTCGTCGTCCGTGCGCTGGTCGTCTTCGATTCCGCCGAGCTCCACGAGCCGCGGCAGCAGCGCGCGCAGCGTTTGTTCACGCCGGACGACGTCCATCGCCCGATTCCGCGCGGCCCGGAACAGCCAGCCCCGCGGGTTGTCCGGCACCCCGAACTGCGGCCAGGTGCGCAAAGCCTGCTCCAGAGCGTCGGCGACAGCCTCTTCGGCCAGGTCCAGCCGTTCGGGGCCGAGCGCCCTGGCCAGCGTGGCGACGATCCGCCCGGCGCTGTGCCGGAACAGATGCTCCACCACGCCGGCCGGGCGGCTCATGACAGCCCGAGGCGGCTCAGGTGTTCCTCGCGTGAGGTGTCGAGATCGAGCGCGATCTCGCTGACCACGAACATCCCGGCACCGTCCACCGCGATCGGATGCGTCTCGAACAGCTTCGCCGCCTCGTCGAGATCAGCGGCTTCGACCACGAGATACCCGGCGACGATCTCGCTGGCCTCGGTGAACGGGCCGTCGGTGATCGTCCCGGCGCGCACCACCCGTGATTCCGGGGCCAAGCCGGCGGCCGCGATCAGCTTGCCGGACGCCCGCAGCTCGTCCTGCCAGGCGAAATACCGCTCGATGCCGTCACCGGCGGGCTCCGCCGACGAGATGTCCTGCGAAAAGGTCATCAGACCGACGAACTTCGGCATCAGTCCTCGCAGCCGCGTTCGCCGATCTTGCGCACCTCGATCGGCCCGAACTCCAGATGCGGATGCGTCGCGAAGATCTTCTCCGCCTGGTCGAGGTCCGCGGCCTCGATCACCTGGTAGCCGCCGACGATTTCGGTGGCCTCGGTATGCGGCCCGTCGGTCGCGCCGACCTCGCCGCCGGAACCGCGCAGTACCCGGCCGCGCTTCGACAGGCCGCCGCCACTGACGAACCGGCCCTCCTTCGTGCGCTCGTCCGCCCAGGCCATGTAGTTCTCGAGCACGCGTTGTGCTTCGTCGGGGCCTAGGTGTTCGTGCGAGTCCTTCGTCGCGCGGATGAAACCGATGTAGTTCGGCATGGCGTCCTCCCTGGGATCGATGGTCCCTAGACGAACAAGCCCGCCGCAAATCGACGCCGGTGGTGAAAGACGGTCAAAACTCCAGCCGCCAGGTCTGACCGGTGAGCTCATAGCCGAAGCCCGGGATCGTCTCTTCGCTCACCAGCCGGAAGCCTGCCTTCTGGTAGATCGCCCTCGCCGCCTCCAGCAGCGAGACCGTCCAGAGCTCCATCGCCGGATAGCCGGCCGCCCTCGCGAACTCGACGCACTCGGTGACCAGGCGTTTCCCGACGCCGCGCCCCCGTGCCGACGGTTCGAGGATCAACATCCGCAGCTTGGCCGTGACACCGTCTTCGGCTGGCATGCAGAAGACACTGCCGACGCGCTCTCCGGCGAGTTCGGCGATCCAGCCCGCCTGCCGGGGTTCGCCGCGGTTGTCGACGTATTCCGCGACGACACGGGCGACGAGGGCTTCGAAGCGTTCGTCCCAGCCGTACTCGCGGGAGTACAGGGCGCCGTGGCGGTGGACCACCCAGCCGAAGTCGCCCGGGCGGGGCGGGCGCAGGACCAGCGTGGGATCCGACGGGCGCTCGCCGACCAGCGAGGTGATCGTGTCCATCGCGCCGAGCAGCCGCTTCTGGTCGTCGTCGCCGAACCGGCCGAGCAGCGAGCCGATCCGGCCCACCGAGCGGGCGTCGAGGACGGCGAAGGCCTGGTGGCCGTTCTCGGTCAGCCTGACGATCTGACGGCGGGCGTCCTCGTCGCTGCGTTCGCGCGTGAGAAGACCTCGTTCTTCGAGTCGCGCCAGCAGCCTGCTCGCGTACCCGGCGTCGAGGTCGAGACGTTTGCGCAGGTCGGTGACCTGGGTCGGATCCTGCTGCGCGAGCTCGAACAGAACCCTGGCCTCGCTCAGGGAGTACTCGGCGTCGGCCGGTCCTTCGTCGAGGATGCCGATCACGCCGGTGTACAGGCGGTTGAAGGCCCGGACGGTGGCCACCCGGTCTGCTGCGCGAGTCATTTGACTATCTCAACAGATTCGTTGACCAAGTCAAGTGTTACTTCGCGAAGCGGTGACGTCGCGAAATCTTTCGGGGGTGGACATATGGAAACCCCGTGATGCTGCCAGGTCGGGGGTCCGCCAGCATCACGGGGTCGTAGTGGGTATCGACGCCGCGTTCCGCGGCGTTACACCTCACGCACTATGTGTCGTAGGTCACTCGAATGGGCGACACCTACAACGGTTGTTGTCGGATCAGCGCATGTGCGTGTGATGCGCCTGGGAGATAGCGATGAGCTCCTGACGAACGGTCGCGGTGGCCGCGGTGTCGATCGCCCGGTTCAGGGCCCGGCGAGTGCGAGCCTCGGCGCGACGGGCACGGAGCTTGGCGGCGATGTTGTTCATCGGTTTAAGTCATCCCCTTGAGGGTCTTGTGTCTCGGTGGCTGTGCTTCTAGTATGCACCCTTTTTCACAAGGAAGCCAACGATTATCCGGTGATGTGGCACACCTGCCGATGAATCATCGGCAACGAGAGGTGAAATCCGGAGAGATTTGGTGTCGCCGGTCACTTCTTGATAACGCTGAGCATCTCTGGCGGCGTTTCCGGACGGCTGCGTACACCCGTTTGGAGCAGCTCAGGGCTGTCGACCGGAGGTTTGGGGCGCCCGTGGCTCGCGCGCCGAGGTTTCATCGGCGCGCGTAGGGCTCTCTACGGCTTTCTAGGTTTGACGCTATAAAGCTTGAGAGAGGCTTAGTCCCGCCCGAGCAAGTAGTGGCCGAAATGCGGGACGGTGAAGGCGATGTGCCCACGCTCGGCGGAGTAGACCAGGCCCTTCTTCATCAGGCTGTCCCGCGCCGGCGACAGTGACGAAGGCTTCCGCCCCAGGTAGACGGCCACATCGGCAGTGCCGGCGGCCTCGTCCCTGCCCTGGGTCAGCTCGGCCATCGCGAGCAGGTACTCGCGTTCGGCGGGCGTCGCGCGCTCGTAGCGGGAGCCGAAGAAGCCGACCGCCAGTTCCGATTCGGCCTCCGGGGCGGCGACGTGGACGTCCTTCACGGTGATCGGATCCGCGGGCGCGGCGTCCCAGGCCGCCTTGCCGTACGCCTGGATGAAGTACGGGTAGCCGCCGGACGCGTCGAACAGGGCGTCCAGCGCCTCCGGTTCGATGCCCGCGTCCTCGCGTTCGATGGGCGCCATTACGGCCAGGTCGGCGTCTTCGCGCTCCAGCCTGTCGATGCGCGCGTAGCGGAAGAGGCGTTCCGAGTATGACTTCGACGCCGAAAGGACAGCGGGCACGTGCGGCAGTCCCGCGCCGACCACGACCAGCGGCGCCCCGGACTGCGAGAGCTCGTGGCAGGCGGCGCAGAGCGCGGAAACGTCCTCGGGCAGCAGATCCTGGATCTCGTCGATCAGCAGCGCGACCCCGGTGCCGACGTCGGCGGCCAGTTCCGCGACCTCGGTGAACAGCTCGACCAGATCGATCTCGATGTCGCCGGAATCGGCGCGGCCCTGCGCGGCGGGCACGTCGATGCCGGGCTGCCAGCGGTCGCGGAGCTTCGCGTCCGGTTTGTTGGCGCGCAGCGCGAACGCCTTGAGCACGCCGAGAACCTGCTCGACACGGTCCGGCGCACGATGGCGCACCGCGAGGTCGCGGATCGCGCGGTGCAACGCGGCCGAGAGCGGCCGCCTGAGTTCGGTGTCCGGGCGGGCCTCGATCTTGCCCGCGCCCCAGCCATGCTTGATGGCCTTCGAGCGCAGTTCGCCCAGCAGCACTGTCTTCCCCACGCCGCGCAGACCGGTCAGCATCAGGCTGCGCTCCGGTCTTCCTCGCGCGACCCGTTCGAGCACGACCTCGAAGGCCTGCAGCTCGCGCATGCGACCTGCCAGCTCGGGCGGCCGTTGACCGGCGCCCGGAGCGAAGGGGTTGCGGATGGGATCCACTCTCACACGCTATCGGCGTTTCTAGCGTGGACCCGATATTCGGTGATATTCGCCTACGGCGTGTCGCGCTGACGGAAAAGCGCCGAAGAGGCGCAGTTCCGGTTTGCGCTCACCTTGATCAAAATGGCGCCCCTTCATCGCGTTTCCGTGGCCTTCGGCCAAAAGCCGCGCGCGACGTGAAGTCTCCGTCGGGCGCTGAGCGCCCTTTGGGAGACCTCGTGGTTCAGCCGGGGGACGGGTCTGCAGCCCCGTCCACCTTCCTAGTCGCGCAAGTTGCGCTCGGCGTAGACCGCCATCGCGTCACGGATGTACTCCGCGGTGCCGGCGCCGTGCTTCTCGTCGTACTGCCCGTAGCGCG
This sequence comes from Amycolatopsis thailandensis, assembly GCF_002234405.1. Classification (GTDB taxonomy): domain Bacteria; phylum Actinomycetota; class Actinomycetes; order Mycobacteriales; family Pseudonocardiaceae; genus Amycolatopsis; species Amycolatopsis thailandensis. The sequence goes on from NZ_NMQT01000061.1 coordinate 43,798, forward strand.
GGTCGTCGACGTACAGCTGCCCGAGACCGGCGAAGTAGCCCTTCGAGACGGCTCGCACCGCCGGGCGGAGCCACTCGTACAGCCGCCGCGTGATCGCCTGAGCCTCGTCACCGTCCGCGGGCAGACCCAGGGCGCGGGCCTCGCCGAACGCGGCCGCGATGTCCTTCTGCTCCTGCTGGTGCGCCTTCTTGTCCTCGGCGCTCAGCGACTTCCACCAGCGGTCACCCTGCTTGTAGGCGTCGGCGCCCCAGCGCTCGGTGACCTCCTTCTCGTACTTCGTGTGGTCGAAGCCGTCGAACACTTCCGTTGCCATCAGTCGTTCACCTCTCTCCGTCTTCTTCAAGGTCGTCCTGACCGATTCGATCTGCCGTCCGAGCCGCTGTCGCTCCTGCTCCAGCCACTCCAGGTGCGTGCGCAGCGCCGCCGTCGTGTCCCGCTCTCCTTCGAGCACTTCGGCGATCGCGGGCAGGCTCAGCCCGAGTTCGCGAAGCAGCAGGATCCGTTGCAGCCGCACCAGCGCGTCCTGGTCGTAGTAGCGGTATCCGTTGCTCCCCACCCGGCTCGGTTCGAGCAGCCCGATGTCGCCGTAGTGGCGCAGCGTGCGGCTCGTGGTCCCGGCCGAGCGGGCGATGTCCTGGATCGACCACTCCTTCTCGTTCGGCATGTCCACGAAGGTAGAGGTTGACGTTGCGTCAAAGTCAATCGAAGTTCACCCGGCCGTGGCATGGTTCCCGGATGAAGACATTCGCGCTGGTCATGGCCGCTGCGCTGACCCTCGGCACGGCCGGGGTCGCCGACGCGCATCCGCGTCGCTCCTTCGACATCCAGGCCCACCGCGGCGGACTCGGTCTCACGGTCGAGAGCACGCTCGCGTCGTTCGGCAAGGCGATGGAGCTGGGGGTGACCACGCTCGAACTCGACCTCCAGATCACCAAGGACGGTCGCGAGGTGATCACCCACGACCGCAAGACGACAGCCGCGAAGTGTCGCGACACCGCGCCCGCCACGCCCGGCGACCCGGCGTACCCGTATGTCGGCAAATACGTGAAGGACCTGACGTTCGCGCAGGTCCGCACGCTGGACTGCGGTTCGATCCGGCAGCCCGCCCACCCCGGCCAGACGCTCTCCCCCGGCGCCAAGATGCCGACGCTCGCCGAGCTGTTCCAGCTCGCGCGCGACCACCGCGCCTGGGGGATCAAGTTCAACATCGAGACCAAGGTCGAGGCCGCCGCCCCGCAGGAGACCGCGCCGCGCGAACAGTTCGTCCGGCGGGCGGTGCGCGAGATCCTGCGTGGCGGATTCGCGCACAACGTCACTGTCCAGAGCTTTGACTGGGGCGCCCTGATGCTCCTGCGGAAGGTCGCGCCGTGGATTCCGACGGTCGCCCTCACCCAGCCGGAGTTCCTGCAGGTCGGGCAAACCGGCAAGTCGCCGTGGCTCGGCGGGCTCGACATCGACGACTTCGGCGGCAGCCCCGTCCGCGCGGTGAAGTCGTTCGGCGTGAGCGCTCTTTCACCGGTGCACGGCAACCCGCAGGGCGGCAAGGTCGGCGACCCCGGCTACCAGCCGTTCACGACGAAAGCGCTGGTCACCGAGGCGCATCGCGCGGGCATCAAGGTCGTGCCGTGGACGATCGACGATCCGGCCACCATGCACAAGCTGATCGACGACGGCGTCGACGGGATCATCACCGACTACCCGGACCGGTTGCGGGAGGTCGCGGCCGATCGCGGCTTCAAGCTGCCGAGGGCGTATCCGGCCCGCTAGTGAAATCTAGCGTCGTCTAGCGCCAGAGAAATATTTTAGGATACTCCGTTAGCGCGGTTCGGCGAGGTGGCGGGCGGGAAGACTGGGGATAGGTTTGTTTCCCGGGCCCGGATCCAGAAAGGTTACGACCGTGATTCTCCGTCGCGTCGCACGTCCGCTCCTCGCCGCGATCTTCATCTCCGGTGGGATCGGCGCGCTCAGGGACACCCAGGGGCACGCCAAGGCCGCGGAGCCGTTCCTCACCGAGTCCTTCGACAAGCTGGAAGGCGTGGTGCCGGAATCGGTGCCGCGCGACCCGGCCACCCTCGTCCGCATCGACGCCGCGGTGAAGGTCGGCGTCGGGGTGGCGCTCGCCGCGGGCAAGGCGCCACGCCTGGCCTCGCTGCTGCTGCTCGGCAGCCTCGTCCCGACGACGCTGGCCGCGCACCGGTTCTGGGAGGTCAAGGAACCGGCCGAACGTCAGCAGCAGCAGATCCAGTTCATCAAGAACGCCGGTCTCGCCGGTGGCCTGCTGCTCGCCGCTGCGGACACCGCCGGCAAGCCTTCGCTCGGCTGGCGCGCCAAGCGTGCCGCTTCCAAGACGGAGAAGCGCGCCGAGAAGCTGGCGAAGCGCGCCGAGAAGGCCATCACGAAGTAGCTCGGCTCCAGAGAGTGTCATGAGGGGTCCCCATAGGACGAAATGTGTCCTATGGGGACCCCTCATGACATTTACGGGACCGAGGGCTCACCCGGTGAAGGCCTCGATGTCTTCCATCTCGACGACCGTGCGGACCTCGACCTCGATCTCGTCGAACAGCGCCGCGTAGGTCTCCGCGAAAGCGACGGCCTCCGCCAAGTCCTTCGCGTTGATGAGCGCGAACCCGCCGATGACCTCCTTGGTCTCGGTGAACGGGCCGTCGGTCGCGGTGATCTTGCCGCCGCGCGCCTTGCGGACCTTCGCGCCCCGCTCCGACGGGTGCACGCCCTCCGCCGTGATGAGGATGCCCTTCTTGAACGAGTCCTCGACGAAGGCGCCCATCTGCTCGATGAACTCCTTGCTGGGGTTCCAGGCTTCCGGGGCGCTCTCGTCCAGCCGGTGCATCATCAGAAACCGCATCGCTGCTCCTCAGTGTCTTGGCGGGGCTGTTTCTACCTCGCCTTCAACGACGCGTCGAGCGGCTCGACGGCGCTTCGACATTTCCGCACAAAAGTTTTCTAGCGGCTCGCGACCTTCTTGTACTGGGCCGTCGCCAGCGGCGCGAAGATCGCGATGATGGCGATGCAGCACAGGATCGCGTACAGCGAGGCGTGCTCGGCGGGCCAGCCCGTCGGGGCCACGCCGAACCGGTTGCCGAACAGGTCACGCGCCGAATTGATCACCGCGGTGAACGGGTTCCAGTCGGCGATCGCCTTCAGCACGCCCGGCAGCTTGTCCGCCGGGACGAACGCCGTCGAGATGAAGCTCAGCGGGAACATCCACATCAGCCCGGCGCTCTGCGCCACCTCGACACTGCGCGCGACGAGCCCGATCCACGCGCCGACCCAGGACAGCGCCCAGGCGAACATCAGCATCACCAGGTAGCCGAGCACCGCGTCGAGGAAACTGCCGCGGATCCGCCAGCCGACGAGCAGCCCGCACAGCGACATGACGACCAGCGCCACGACGCTGATCACCAGGTCGGACGTCGTCCGCCCGAAGATCACCGCGAGCCGGGAGATCGGCAGCGACCGGAACCTGTCGATGATGCCCTTCTGCAGGTCGTTCGCGAACCCGATCACGGTGAACGCCGAGTTGAACGCGACCGTCTGCGCGAAGATGCCGGCGATCAGGAACTCGCGATACGCGAGGCCGCCCGCTTCGCCGCCGATCGCGTCGCCGAAGACGTACGCGAACAGCAGCACGAACATGATCGGCTGCAGCGTCGCCGCCATCAGCCAGTCCGGGTTGCGCTGGACGTTCTTCAGGTTCCGCCAGGTGATCACGCCACCGTCGGAAAAGGCCTTCGCGACCGCGCTCACTTTTTCTCCCCCTCGTCCGTGGCGTGCCCTGTCAGCGAAAGGAAGACGTCGTCGAGCGTCGGCCGGTGCAGCGCGACGTCCTGGACGGCGACGCCCTGCGCGTCCAGCCGCCGCAGTGCCTCGATCAGTGCCTTCGGCCCGCCCTCGACCAGGACGTCGACCTTGCGGGTGTGCTCGTCGACCGACGGCGTCCCCGAGCCGACCTCGGCGAGCACCTGCGTGGTCGCCGCGAGGTCGTCGGCGGAGGCCACGACCAGTTCCAGCCGTTCGCCGCCGATTTCCTGCTTGAGCTCGTCTGCGGTGCCGCGCGCGATGACCTTCCCCTTGTCGATCACGACGATCGAGTCGGCGAGCTGATCGGCCTCCTCCAGGTACTGCGTGGTCAGCAGCACGGTGGTGCCGTCGGCGACGAGTTCCTTGATGACCTCCCAGGTGTCGATCCGGCCGCGCGGGTCGAGCCCGGTGGTCGGTTCGTCGAGGATCACCACCGTCGGCTCGGCGACCAGCGCTCCCGCGAGGTCGAGCCGTCGCCGCATACCGCCGGAATACGTCTTGGCGGGGCGGTCCGCCGCGTCTTCCAGCCGGAACCGCGCGAGCAGCTCGCGCGCCCTCGACTTCGCCGCGGCCTTCTTGCTCCCGTACAGCCTGCCGACCATGTACAGGTTCTCGAACCCGGTGAGGTTCTCGTCCACGGCGGCGTACTGGCCGGACAGCCCGATCGACCGCCGGACGGCGTCGGGCTGGGCCAGCACGTCGTGCCCGGCCACCTCCGCTTCGCCCGAATCCGGGCGGAGCAGCGTGGTCAGGATGCGGACGGTCGTCGTCTTGCCGGCGCCGTTCGGCCCCAGCAGGCCCAGCACCTTGCCCGTCGGGATCGACAGATCGACCCCGTCGAGCGCCCGGGTGGAGCCGTAGGTCTTGACCAGGGCTTTCGCCTGAACTGCGAACATGCGGACAAACTAGACCCCGGCGCCGACAAAGGCACCGGGGTTTTTCCCCGATCCGCTCCAGGCGAACCGGCTACTTCTCGAGGATGGCGGTGACGCCCTGTCCGCCCGCCGCGCAGATCGAGATGAGGCCGCGGCCGGATCCCTTCTCGTTCAACAGCTTCGCGAGGGTGGCGACGATACGGCCGCCGGTCGCGGCGAACGGGTGCCCGGCCGCCAGCGAAGAACCGTTGACGTTCAGTTTCGCCCGATCGATGGAGCCGAGCGGCTCGTCGAGGCCCAGCTTCGACTTCGCGAACTGCGGGTCCTCCCACGCCTTGAGGGTGGCGAGCACCTGCGAGGCGAAGGCCTCGTGGATCTCGTAGAAGTCGAAGTCCTGCAGGGTGATCCCGGCGCGCGTGAGCATCTGCGGGACGGCGTATGCGGGCGCCATCAGCAGGCCTTCGTCACCGTGGACGTAGTCGACGGCCGCGGTCTGCGAGAACGTCAGGTACGCCAGCACCGGCAGCTTCCGCGCCTTCGCCCACTGCTCGGTCGCGAGCAGGACCGTCGACGCGCCGTCGGACAGCGGCGTCGAGTTGCCCGCGGTCATCGTGCCCTCGGGGCCACCGAAGGCGGGCTTCAGCTTCGCGAGCTTCTCGACACTGGAGTCCGGGCGCAGGTTCTGGTCGCGGGCCAGCTTGAGGTACGGCGTCACCAGGTCGTCGAAGAAGCCCTTGTCGTACGCGGCGCCGAGACGCTGGTGGCTGGTCGCGGCGAGTTCGTCCTGTGCCTCGCGCGTGATCTCCCAGACCTTCGCGGTCAGCGCGGCGTGCTCGCCCATGGAAAGGCCGGTGCGCGGCTCGGAGTTGCGCGGGATCTCCGGGACGATGTGACCGGGGCGCAGCTTCGCGGCGAGCTTCAGCCGTTCGGGGAGCGTCTTCGCGGCGTTGAGCTGCACGAGGATCTGGCGCAGGTCGTCGTTGACCGCGAGCGGCGCGTCGGACGTGGTGTCGACGCCGCCCGCGATGGCCGAGTCGATCTGGCCGAGGGCGATCTTGTTGGCGACGTTGACGATCGCCTGGAGGCCGGTGCCGCAGGCCATCTGCACGTCCGACGCCGGGGTGGCGGGGTTCAGCCTGCTGCCGAGGACGCTTTCGCGGGCGAGGTTGAAGTCGCGGGCGTGCTTGAGCACCGCGCCGGCGGCGACCTCGCCGATCACCTCGTCCTGCAGGGAGAAGCGGCTGACCAGGCCGTCGAGGGCGGCGGTGAACATGTCCTGGTTCGACGCCTTCGAGTACGGACCGTTCGAACGGGCGAAGGGGATCCGGTTGCCGCCGATGATCGCGACCTTGCGCACGGGTGCCGTCCTTTTCGTGGCCATTTTTCCACTCCTCCGTAGGCTCTCTCACACTGTAACCTACTCACGGGTAGGTTAGAATGCGACGTGATGCTCACTGCACGGGAGGCACGAGATGGCTGACAGGTACCAGCAGTTCACGAAATCCCCCGTGGGGAAATTCGTGGTGCCGAAGCTCGGCCTGCCGAACCCCGCGACGCTTCGCCGGTACAAGCCCGGCCAGCCCGCTCTCGAAGGTCCCGCACTTCTCGGCGCCGCGCCAGGTGGCCGCCTCGAAAAGGTGATCGAGGCTCAGCTGCACCGCGCGGGCATCGAGGTCATCTCGACGGCGGCCGACAAGCACGCCGCGCTCGTCTTCGACGCGACAGGTGTGAAGGACCCGAAGCAGCTTCGCGAGGTCTACGACTTCTTCCACCCGGTGATCCGGAGCGTCGGGCCCTCGGGCCGCGTCGTCATCCTCGGAACGCCTCCTGAACTGGCCGAAGGGCACGAGCGGATCGCCCAACGCGCGCTCGAAGGCTTCGTCCGTTCCGTCGGTAAGGAACTGAAGCGCGGCGCGACCGCTCAGCTCGTGTACGTCGCCGAAGGTGCCGAAGAGGCCACTGAGTCCACGCTCCGCTTCCTGCTGTCGTCGAAGTCCGCCTTCGTCGACGCGCAGGTCATCCGCGTCGGCACGGAGACCAAGACCGCCTCGGCCCCGGCCGACTGGACCAAACCCCTCGACGGCAAGGTCGCACTGGTCACCGGCGCCTCCCGCGGTATCGGCGCCGCCATCGCCGAGGTGCTGGGCCGCGACGGCGCGCACGTCGTCGCGCTCGACATCCCCGCCCAGGGCGCGGATCTGTCGAAGGTGGCCAACAAGGTCGGCGGTTCGGCGCTGCAGCTGGACATCACCGCCGCCGACGCGCCGGAGAAGCTCGCCGAGTACCTGACCACGCGCCACGGCGGCGTCGACATCGTCGTGCACAACGCCGGCATCACGCGGGACAAGACGCTGGGCAACATGACCGAAGGCGGCTGGGACTCGGTCATCTCCGTCAACCTCGCGTCGCAGCTCGCGGTGAACGAGAAGCTCCTGGCGGACAAGGTGCTGCACGACAACGGCCGGATCATCGGCGTCTCCTCGATCGCCGGCATCGCGGGCAACGTCGGCCAGACCAACTACGCCACCAGCAAGGCGGGCGTCATCGGCATGGTGAACGTCGGCGCGCCGACGCTCGCCGAATACGGCGGCACGATCAACGCCGTCGCGCCCGGGTTCATCGAGACCAAGATGACCGCCGCGGTGCCGCTGTTCATCCGCGAGGCCGGGCGGCGGCTGTCCAGTCTCGGCCAGGGCGGGCTCCCGGTCGACGTCGCCGAGACGATCGCCTGGTACGCGAACCCGGCTTCGGCCGCTGTCAACGGCAACGTGGTCCGCGTCTGCGGCCAGGCACTGCTGGGGGCGTGAGAATGGGCGTCAAGGAACTCCACGAGTCGCCGAGTCTGTCTTCGTTGTACCCCAAGGCGCTGCTCGGCTCGCTGCGCAAGAGCGGCGGGAGCACGCTGCCGTCGACCGAGTTCGTCCGCGAGGGCGTCGTCGTCGACCCGGCGCACCTCGCCGCGTACAACCAGGTGTGCGGATTCCGGCTGGACGACGTGCTCCCGGCGACGTATCCGCACATCCTCGCCTTCCCGTTGCAGATGGCGCTGATGACCGAGGCCGACTTCCCGTTCCCGTTGCTGGGCATGGTGCACGTCGCCAACCGGATCACCCAGCACCGTCAGCTGCGGCTCGACGAATCGTTCACCCTGCGCGTGCGCGCCGAGGATCTGCGCCCGCACGAAAAGGGCAAGCAGTTCGACGTGGTCAGCGAGCTGCTCGTGAACGACAGTCCGGTGTGGACGGACGTCAGCACGTACCTGCGCCGCGGTGGCGGCAGCGGCGAGAAGACCTCGCGCGGTCAGCTCTCGCAACCGTCGCCCAACGCGATCTGGCCCGTGCCGGGTGACATCGGCCGTCGCTACGCCGAGGTCTCCGGCGACCGCAACCCGATCCACCTGCACCCGATCACCGCGAAGGCGTTCGGTTTCCCGGCCGCGATCGCGCACGGCATGTGGACGAAGGCGCACGCGCTCGCCGCGTTCGAAGGCAGGCTTCCGGAGGCCTTCACCGTCGACGTCAAGTTCAAGCAGCCGGTCCTGCTGCCCGCCAAGGTGGCTTTCACCTCGTGGAGCGAAGGCGACGGCTGGGCCTTCGAGCTGTGGAACGCGCGCAAGCCGAAGCCGCATCTGGAGGGCTCAGTCGTCGCTCTCTGACGGCTTCCAGATCTCGCCCTCGACGAGGTCGTTGAACCCCAGCCAGACGAGGTTCATCAGCCACGAGGCGAGCACGCCGTCGGAGACATCGGGGTGGTCGAGCGCCCAGTCGGCCAGCGACTCGGCCGCCCCGACCAGCGCGGCGGACAGCCCGGCGCCGGAGAACTCGGCCTGCTCGCCGAGGCCCTTGCGGGTGCCCGCGGAGACGACCAGCGCGGCGACCAGCTCGATCGCGCGGGTGCGCATGTCGGTGATCTCCGCGGCGAAGGCGCCGCCGACGGTCATGGCCTGGCGGTGCAGCACCGTCCAGGACTCGCGGTACTCGGCGACGAACCGGTAGAACGCACGGAGCCCGTGCCAAAGCTGCATGTCGGGCGGCAGATCGGGCTTGATCCCGTCCTGCACCGCCTCCAGCAAGCGGGTGGCTTCGCGGCGGATGCACGCGCCGAAGAGGTCTTCCTTGGAGCCGAGGTAGGTGTAGATCATCGGCTTCGAGACGCCGGCGACCTCGGAGATCTCGTCCATCGACGCGGAGTGATAGCCGTAGCGCGAGAACACCGAGACCGCTGCGTCCAGGATCTGGCGTTCCCGCACCGCTCTCGGCAGCCTTTTGGCGCGTTCGGCGGGACGCGGTACTTCCTCGGACACTCAGGACCTCCCATTAGTCGCGTAAGACGCTACCGGGCCCCTTCGGGCAAAGGTGATTTCGGCACGCTTGCCCGCCTACCTACTGGCGGGTAGCCTTACGCCTTGGTAGGCGGAGCTGGAGGGAAAATGACCGAGATCGTGGGGCTGACCGGCCGCGCGCTGGTCGACGCGCTGGAACGGATCGAGCCGGATTCGGCCGAGGCGCACTCTCTCGACGTCAACGAGGTCGCGGGCGCCATCGACCCGAAGGACCTCGGCAAGGACGACGTCCGGCGGCTGCTGACCGCGCTGGGACGGCTCGCGGAATCCGCGCCCGCGTTCGACCTTCGCAAGGTCGACCCGGTCCGGTTCGCGAACCTCGTCGCGCGAGCCTCGCGCACGCAGCTCGAGAGCGTCGTCGCCGAACGGCCGCTCCGCGAACGGGTGCTGCGCGAGATCTTCGACCGCATGGGCGCTCACATCCGGCAGGACCGGGCGAAGACACTGCACGCCGTCGTCCACTGGCGGCTGTCCGGCGGCGTCGGCGAAGGCGGCTACGACCGCTACGAGACGGTGATCTCGCACGGCGAGTGCACGGTCGACCGGGACATGCGGGAGAAGCCGCGGGTGACGATCACGATCGCGCCCGTCGATTTCTTCCGGCTCATCACCCATCAGGCGACCCCGGCTGTGCTATTCGTCACCGGAAAGATCAAAGTAAAAGGTGACCTGGCATTCGCGGCGGGCCTGATCGGTTTCTTCGACCTTCCCAGAACGCACGAACCGTCCTGAACCCGGCCGAGCAGATACACTTCCGTGCCGTGCCCCGAAATTCTCCGAACCGGCGCTGGCGGGACAAGGTTCGCCTTTCCCGTCCGTTGCGGCTGCACAAGACACGCACCGCGGGCGAGCACGTCATCAACGCTTTCGCGGAGAAGCTGGAGCTCGCCAAGCTGAGTCCCGAACAGTTCACCCAGGTGCTGGAAACCCTGCACATGCTGGGCGAAACCGGTGCGGGCATCGAGCTGAGCTCACTGGAGACCGAGGTGCTCGTCGACGTCGTGCAACGCGCGTCACGAGAGCAGCTCAAGGCGATCGCCGATCACGCGGAACTGCGTTCGGCGTTCCTCGACGAGATTTTCCGCAGAATGTCGGACCATTTCGTTCCGGAACGCGCGCGGCATGTCGACTTCGTCGTCGCTTGGCGTTTCACCGATGGCGACGGAGAAGACGGTTTCGATCGTTTTCAAACGGTCATCGAGGACGGGGTCTGCGTTTCGAGCACCGATCTCGCGCGCACTCCGGACACCACCATCACGTTGTCCGTCGACGACTTCATCCGGATGGCGACCGGCAACGCGGCGGTGGCGGCGATGTTCGTGACCGGCAAGGTGAAGGTGAAGGGCGAGTACGCGCCGGCCGTCCGGTTCAGCGGGTACTTCGACATCCCGAAGCCGAGCGGGAGCTGAAGGGCGCTTTCGCCCCGTGCGATGCGGGGAAAGTCCCTTCAGTCCTCATCGAGAGTTCGCTTGGACGTGCGGCGATAACGGACGTTGGGGCTCCGCAGATTTCGCTCGGTGGCTTCGATCAGTCCTTGCCGGAGCAGGACGGTCAACCATCGCGTCATCGTGCGGTCGTGCAGCCCGGTCGCCGCCACCAGATCGGCGCGGGTCGCCTCATCGTCACCCAGTGCGTCAAGGATTTCTTCGCGCCGGTCGGCGCGGCGTTTCGGAGGTGTGGGACTGTCCGCAGGGGCGGGAGCCGCGTCTTCGGCGAGCGTGTAGTGCGCGTATCGGCGACCACCGGCCGGGACCAGAAGCCCCCGCGCGACAAGATCGCCGAGCTCCTCGGTGGCCACCCTCGAATCGAGTTCGTTGGCGTTTCGATAGGCCTGATTGTTGAGCGTCTCCCCGTGGAACAGCATCGCGAGGCCGTGGCATTGGCTGTCGGTGAGGCCGTGCTCGTCCAGTGAAGCGATCCAATGGACCGCGTCATCACCCATCAACGTGTGGTTCGGGAAGGTCGCCGTGAAGGTGGAGATGTCATCGGCGAACCGAGGCGGGCTGAGCTTGGCATCGCGCATCGCGGTCAGCATCGCCGGGATCCCGGAGCCGCGGTTTTCGCAGATCGGACGATCCGAACCGGGTAACGGCGTGTCTTCGAGGATCTTGAGCAGCGTCGCGTTGCGAGCCGAGGAAGTCCCCTCGACGCCGAGGTTCTCTTCGCGGACCGACCCGTAGAGGCCGCCGGGGTTACGAATGAGCAGGCGATCGGGATACATCTCGACCTGCACCTGTGTCCCGTGGGAAGGGCCCGAGTAGTCGCGGTGCACCAGCGCGTTCACGACTGCTTCTCGTAGCGCGGTCTCGGGGTACTCGTAAGCTTCGGCCCGACCGGCGCCGCGAACGGTGGATCGCCGTTTCATATTGCGACGGAGAGCGATGAGCGCTTCGTCCACCATTACCGGAATCGGCCCCTCGGCCGCGACGTTGTCGATGAACCGCGTCCCGTTTCGTGGGTCAGGACCCGATTTCGTCGGATAGTGCACGAAAGTCAGCATGAGCTGTGGGAAGAATTCCTGAGGGTATTCCCCCAGTGCCAGCAGCCCCGCGAGGGAAAGCTCGGTGCCGACGAGAACCTTCGCGCGGCGCAGTGCCCCGGTGGTGTCCAAGTTCGCGAACGCCCTGCTGCGGTGGCGTCGGAGCCGGCTCAGAAAAGTGTCGACCAGGGCGCTGTCGAGATTCGCGATGGTCGTACCCGCGACAGGCTGCTCGTCGTCCCGAGGTTGCCCTCGGTTCGCCAGCATCAGTTGTACTTCGTACGGGCTCAGCCTGCGATCTCCGTCTGCGACCCTGACGAAGCTCATGCCGGTGCCGCGGTTGCACGAAGGCTTGCTGCCCGGCGGCAGTTCGGGGATCTCCGCGACCACCAGAGCCGCGCCCTCGAAACGGTGAGTCCCGATGAGCGGGCGTAGCGGTGGCTCCAGGTTTTCCGAGCACAACGCCGCCAGATCGGCTTCCATCTTCGCCGGGTCGCGAACTCCGGTGGCCTCGAACCCGCGGGTTTCGTCGAGGCCGAGGATCAGGATGCCCCCGTTGGTATTGGCGAACGCCGAGAGGGTTTCGCGGACACTCTTCGGCAGCTTGGTCTCAGCTCGTTTGGCCTCGACAAAAGCGTGGTCGCCACCGAGATCGCGAAGATTCGCGATGATCTCGGCGAGTTCGTCGTGGAGCATGCCGCCGTCCTAGCTTAGACACTAGCTTAGACACTAGCTTAGACACTGGAGTCCAGTGGCGAAGCTAGTGTCTAAGCTAGGACGGCGGTCAGCCCTCGACGATGCGGCCTTCGATCACCGGCGGCTGCTTCTTCACGGCCTCGGCGGACGGCGTGTCCATGACGACCTCGCTGTCCACCACCATCACCGGCCCGCGGGCGCGGTTGGCGAACTTGACCGCCCGGCGCTGCATCCGCTTCTGCCAGACCTTGCGCGCGACACTCCGCGTCGGCGGCAGGATGAGCAGCAGGCCGATGACGTCGCTGACGAAACCGGGCAGCAGGATCAGCAGACCGCCGAGCCCGATCAGCATGCCGTCGGTGAGTTCCTTCTCCGCGTCGGCGGGGCGGCCCAGCCGCGCGGACTCCGCGAAAGCCCGGAAGGCGCGGCCGCCTTCGCGGCGCGCGAGCCAGGACCCGATGAACGCACCGGCGAAGAGCAGCGCGATCGTGCCGAGCACACCGATGGCCGAGCCCACCGCCCACACGGCGGCGATCTCGGCGACGACATAGAGCAGGAACGCGACAGCCATACCCGGACAACGTACGGCTTGCCCGTTTTGCTCCCGAACCCCCGATCCGGTGACCGGGGTCGCCGGATCGGGGGCCGGTCCGTCGTCAGCCGACGGCCTCGTCGAGGTACGCGGCGGCCTGCAACGTGAACAGGTCGGCGTAGCCCGCCTTCGCCGCCATCAGCTCGTCGTGCGTGCCGTATTCGGCGACCTTTCCGTTCTCCAGCAACAAGATCCGCTCCGCCTGCCGGACGGTCGAGAACCGGTGCGAGATGTACAGCGTCGTCCGCCCCTCCGAAAGCTCCCGCAGGCGCGAAAAGAGATCATGTTCGGCCTGGGCGTCGAGCGCGGACGTCGGTTCGTCGAGGATCAGGATCGGCGCCTCCCTCAGGAACGCCCTGGCCAGCGCGATCTTCTGCCATTCGCCGCCGGAAAGGCTCACGCCCTGGTCGAACCAGCGGCCGAGCGGGCTGTCGTATCCGCTGGGCAGCCGTTCGATCCGCTCGTCGGCGCCGGCCCGCTTCGCCGACTCTTCGATCCGTTCGCGGTCGACGAGGTGCGTCAGGTCGCCGAGCCCGATGTTCTCGGCCGCCGTGCCCTGGTAGGTGACGTAGTCCTGGAACATCGCGCTGATCCGCCGCCGCAGCTCGACCGGGTCGTACTCGCGGATGTCGACGTCGTCGAGCAGGATCCGCCCGCCCGTCGGGTCGTACAGGCGGCAGAGCAGTTTGAACAGCGTCGACTTCCCGGCGCCGTTGCGCCCGACGACGGCGACCGTTTCGCCCGGCCGGATCTCGAAGCTCACGCCGTCAAGGGCGGGTTCGGACGCCCCTGGATAGGTGAAGGACACTTCCTCGAACCGGATATGTCCATCCACAGTGGACGGAACGGGGCGCGGTTCCGGCGGCGCGACGATCTCCGGTTTCGTGCCGAGGAAGCGGTACAGCGTGTCGAGGTAGAGATTGTTCTCGTACATCCCGGAAAACGCGGTGAACAGGCCCTGGACGGACGTCTGCACCGACGCCGCGGCGGCCGTGTACAGCGCGAGATCGCCGAGGGTGAGCCTGCCGCCGACGGCTTCCAGCGCGATGTACAGCGCGATCGCGGATCCGGCGGCGGTGCTCAGCAGCCCCCACGACGTCGAGCTCACGCTGCGCTTGCGGGTCAGTTTCCGCTGACGGTCGTAGAAGACCTGGCCGAGCCGCTGGAACCGGTCGACGAAGTACGGGCCGAGCCCGAAGAGCTTGGTCTCCTTGGCGTAGGTGTCCGTGGTGACCAAAGAGGACAGATAGTCCATCCGCCGTTTCAGCGGCGACATCATCACCGTCAGCCAGAACGCGCGGGCGCCGTACTTCGACTGCGAGATGAAAGCGGGGATCGGGGCCAGCAGCGCGACGAGCGCCAGCAGCGGGCTGATCGAAACGAGCAGCGCGATCATGCTGCCGAAGGTGATCACCGTCCGGACCAGGCCCAACGCCGAGTTCATCATCGACAGCGGCCGGGTCGGTGCCTCCTGCGCGGCCTGGCGCAGCATGTCGTAGGACGCGGAACCTTCGAAGTACGACAGATGCAGCCTGCTCGAATGCTCCATCACCTGGTGGCGGATGGTCAGCGTCATGCGTTCTTGCAGCAGGGACTGGCCGTAGGTGGTCAGGGCCTGGGAGAGCGCGGTGAGCACGAGGACACCGAACTGGAACAGCGCGACCCCGACGATCGCGCTCTTGGTGCCGTGGCCCTGGATCGCGGCGACCACGGAGTCGATCAGCAGCTTCGCGACATACGCGGTCGCCGTGGGCAGCAGACCGGAAAGCAGGGTCACCACGGTGATCGTGATGGTCAGGAACGGGCTCGCCTGCCAGGTCAGCTTCGCGACCTTGGGCAGGCCGCGGACCGTGCCCGCGACGTTGATCCACATGCGGCCGAGCCGGGACTTCAGGTCCTTCGGGACGGCGTCGGGTTCGGGTTCCGGGATGTCGACGGGACCGGTCAGCCCGCTGTCGGGCACCGTCGACGGCGGACGGCGCCGCCTGCCGCCCCTGGCCAGCAGCATCTCCATGCCGCCTCCCCCGGGCGGGCCGATCACGCGGCCCCCACGGCGCCGTTGAGGAAGACGTCGACGAGTTCCATCGTGGTGGGCTCGTCGCCGTTCGCGTCGAACCGCATCCGGCCGCTGAACAGCAGCGAAAGGAAGAGCGCGGCCAGCTGGGTCGCGGGCAGCCGGAGCCGGTCCTTTTCCGGTTCGAACAGCTCGGCCATGGCCTCGCGCATCGCGGTCATCGACTCCTTGCGCCGGTCCCTGCCGTCGCCGGGGCCGTGGCGGTGCTCGGGCCGCTTGCCGGAGCCGTGCATGACCGCCATCAGCGCGCCCATGCGCTGGAGATGCGCGCTGAGCGCGTCGGCCGCCTCGACGAGCCTGTCGTCGAGTGGCTGTTCGAGGTCGATCACGGCGATGGCGTCGAGCACCTGGTCGGGCTTCAGCGCTTCGGCGAAGCAGGTGGCGAAGAGCTCGTCCTTGTCCTTGAAGACGCGGAAGACCGTGCCTTCGCCGATGCCGGCGGCGCGGGCGATCTGGCTGGTGGTGACGCCGGCGCCGTGCTCCACCATCAGGGGCAGCACGGATTGGACGATCATCCTCCGTCGCTCTTCGGGGCTCATTCCCGGCGCTCTCCGCCGGGCGGTGGTTTCCGTCATGCCGTCCAGTGTGCGGAGTGAGTGCTCACTCCGTCAAGCGATTAAGGCTGAAGTACGTGAAGGCCCCCT